>NZ_JBFBLU010000024.1:0-1046 GCF_040686795.1 Specibacter sp. NPDC078709 | reverse complement strand
TATAAGAGTGTGTGTGGTGTAAGTTATCGGCTTATTAGTACCGGTCAGCTTCACGAGTCTTTAGTCCTCGCTTCCACATCCGGCCTATCAACCCAGTGGTCTGCTGGGAGCCTCTCACACTTACGTGTATGGAAATCTCATCTTGAAGCGGGCTTCCCGCTTAGATGCTTTCAGCGGTTATCCCATCCGAACGTAGCTAATCAGCGATGCACTTGGCAGTACAACTGACACACCAGAGGTTCGTCCGTCCCGGTCCTCTCGTACTAAGGACAGACCTTCTCAAATTTCCTGCGCGCGCAGCGGATAGGGACCGAACTGTCTCACGACGTTCTAAACCCAGCTCGCGTACCGCTTTAATGGGCGAACAGCCCAACCCTTGGGACCTACTCCAGCCCCAGGATGCGACGAGCCGACATCGAGGTGCCAAACCATGCCGTCGATATGGACTCTTGGGCAAGATCAGCCTGTTATCCCCGAGGTACCTTTTATCCGTTGAGCGACGGCCATTCCACAATGTGCCGCCGGATCACTAGTCCCGACTTTCGTCCCTGCTCGAGGTGTCCCTCTCACAGTCAAGCTCCCTTGTGCACTTACACTCGAAACCTGATTGCCAACCAGGCTGAGGGAACCTTTGGGCGCCTCCGTTACTTTTTAGGAGGCAACCGCCCCAGTTAAACTACCCATCAGGCACTGTCCCTGACCCGGATTACGGGCCGAAGTTAGATGTCCAAAGTGACCAGAGTGGTATTTCAACGATGACTCCACCACAACTAGCGTTGTAGCTTCACAGTCTCCCACCTATCCTACACAAGCCACTCCGAACACCAATACCAAACTATAGTAAAGGTCTCGGGGTCTTTCCGTCCTGCTGCGCGTAACGAGCATCTTTACTCGTACTGCAATTTCGCCGAGTTTATGGTTGAGACAGCGGGGAAGTCGTTACTCCATTCGTGCAGGTCGGAACTTACCCGACAAGGAATTTCGCTACCTTAGGATGGTTATAGTTACCACCGCCGTTTACTGGGGCTTAAATTCTCAGCTTCGCT
>NZ_JBFBLU010000023.1:0-1049 GCF_040686795.1 Specibacter sp. NPDC078709 | reverse complement strand
AGTGATGGTGGAAGTGGCACCTCAGCCACCTTCAACCGCACCTTCGCTGCAGCGGATACCTACCAGGTGACGTTGACGGTGACCGATGATGATGGCGCTACTGGTGCTGTTACGCATGAGGTTACTGTCACGGCGGCTCCTCCGGGGAATGTTGCTCCGACGGCGGCGTTTACAGCGGATTGTACGTTCCTGACATGCATCTTGGACGGGTCCACTTCGGCGGATTCGGACGGGACGATTGCTGATTACGCGTGGACTATTCCCGGGAACCCGGCTCTCAGTGGTGTCACGGTGTCGCAGACGTTTGCGGAGGCTGGCACGTTTGCTGTGGTGTTGACGGTGACGGACAACGTTGGTGCTACGGGTGACTTTACGTTGCCAGTGACGGTGACGGAAGATCCTGGTCCGCCTGCCACTTCGCCGGTGCAGTTTGTTGCCTCGGCTGCCAGCAATAACTCCGGGTCGGTGATGAGTCACTCGGTTGTTTTGCCGGCAAGTGTTCAGGCCGGTGATGTTCTGGTCGCTGCGTTCTCAACGAACTCCGGAACGGTTGGCATTACTGAACCGGCTGGTTGGAGTGTTTCTGCCGAATCGGCGACTACCTCGATGCGGGGAATCTTCCTCACAAAGGTGGCAGTCGCTGCTGATGCAGGTTCAACGGTCACGGTCAGGACGGCGGCTTATGGTCGCGGCACATTGGCGATCAGTGCATACAGGAACGCAACGGTTACCGCCGCGTCCTTTGCGATGCAGTCCGAGACCGTCAGCCGTGCAGCACATGTGACTCCTCTGATTTCCTCGGTGATCAGTGGATCTTGGGCAGTTCAGTACTGGGCTGACAAGACCGGAGCCACGACGTCTTGGACGGTTCCTGCCGGACAGACGGTGCGCCAAACTGGCGCTGGGACAGGGGCTGGGCACATGAGCTGGCTGTTCTCCGACGCCAACGGCCCACTTTCCGGGTCCACCGCTGGAGGGTTGACCGCAACGGCGAACAGTTCCTCCCCGAACGCCGTCATGGGGACGGTGGTGCTGGCCCCAGCAACACC
>NZ_JBFBLU010000022.1:0-1285 GCF_040686795.1 Specibacter sp. NPDC078709 | reverse complement strand
GGGTTAGCGGCCAGAATGTGTGTATGAAAAGTGGCTTTCGGCCAGTAATCATATGGGATGCAGGGCCCTGTACATGCTTTGAAAGCATGTATGGTGACAGTTCCCAAGAATCACCCCAGGTGTGGTGTATGTACCAAGAAGCTCGTAAAGAATGGCAAGACCAGCGCGGGAAGAACTAGGTGGCGGTGCAAGTCCTGTGGTGCTTCCAGCACCCAGTCACGTGTCGATGTCAGCAAGAAAGCAGAGTTCACAGCGTTCCTGTCCTGGATCACCGGCAAGGACCGTCAGGAAGCCCATGCAGGCTCCGCACGCACCTTTAGGCGTCAGAGTGCATGGTGCTGGGACGTGTCCCCTACAGCCGTCCTGAGCGGTGAAATACACCCCCAGATCATGCTCGACGGAACGTACTTCAACGACTGGTGCGTGCTGGTCGCCTACACCGGCAACCACGTCATCGCCTGGCAGTGGTGCGACAGAGAAAAACATGCGTCCTGGTCTGCCCTGCTGCAACAAATCCCGGCGCCTGCGGTCGCCATCGTTGACGGGCATAAAGGCCTGGAAAGTGCGCTGCGCGAGCACTGGCCAGAGACGAAGGTGCAACGGTGTCTTTTTCATATCCAGCAGAACATTCGAACACACCTCACGATGCGCCCAAACCTCGATGCCGGCAAGGAATTACTGGCATTAGCCAAGGCCCTGACACCGATCCAAGACCTTGACCAAGCCGCTGTCTGGGCCGGGGAATTCGCTTCCTGGGAAGCACGCTGGGAGTCCTTCTTGAAGACCCGAACCTACGCGAAGAAGAACGGCGAGAGGCCCTCCCATATCGGCACGAACCAGCAATGGTGGTTTACACATCTACGCCTGCGTCGGGCCCGCGGAACACTGGCCACGGTATTGAAAAATGGGCACCTGTTCACCTGGCTCACCGCCGCCGCTAACGAGCACAAGATCGACCGCACCACCAGCCCCTTGGAAGGCGGAATCAATGCCGGCCTCAAGCACCTTCTACGCGATCACCGTGGTCTCACAGACCACCACGCCAAACGAGCCGTTGACTGGTACCTCTACCTCCACAGCGAGTCCCCGAAAGACCCCTGGACGTTCGTGAAACCCAGCCACTGGCAGCCCCAAAGAAAACAGACCAAAACCATCGAAGAGCCCATCGGGCCAGCCCTCTACGACACAGCCTTCAGCCCCGAAGACGGAAACGGAATCCAACAAGGATGGGGCGGAAGAAGCCGATGACACGCCCGGGCCATACACACATTCTGGCCGCTAACCC
>NZ_JBFBLU010000021.1:0-1291 GCF_040686795.1 Specibacter sp. NPDC078709 | reverse complement strand
TGCGCCCGTATGGTGATTTGGGACAGGGTTTAGGAGAATCTGTTTCATGTCTAATCGTCGTAAGTTCAGTCCGGAGTTCAAGGCCGAGGCTGTTGAGTTGTTGATTTCCTCGGGCCGGCCGATCGTGCAGGTCGCGAAGGAGATTGGTGTCAGCGATGGCACTTTGGGGAACTGGGTGAGGGCGTGGAAGGAAGAAAATCCCGAAGCTGTCACGGATAAGCCGGGGCCGGTGGAATGGGCGAAATACAAGGCGTTGCAGGCTGAGAATGCCGAATTGAAACGGGAGATCGAGTTCCTGGGAAAAGTCAGTGCCTTCTTCGCCGCGAAGCAACGATAGACGATTTCTACACGTTTATTTGGCAGGAGAAGGCCAACTATCCGATCGGTTGGATGTGCCAGCGATTGAAGGTGCCCCGGTCCTCGTACTACCGCTGGACCAAACCGGCGGAACCCACCCCGACCCAGGTCCGGAACGCCCAGCTCACCCGGGACGTGTGCCGGGTCTACGAGCGTGAGAAGGGCATGGCCGGGAGGGACCAGATCACCACGATTCTGGGCCATGAGGGCGTGCTAGTCGCGGCTGGAACGGTCGGGGCGATCATGAACAAACAAGGCATCCGTGCGGTGCGGATGCGGGCGTGGAAGAAGACCACGGCTGTGGATCCAACAGCCAGAACCGGGCACATCAAGAACCACATGCTCGATACGCACGGCAGGCGGGACTTCACTGCCACGGTGCCGGGAACGAAGCTCGTCGGGGACATCACCTACCTGAAAACTGGGTCTGGGTGGCTGTATCTGGCCACTGCGATTGATTTGGCGACCCGGATGGTCGTTGGTTGGTCGATGGCATCGCACATGCGCACCGGGCTGGTCATTGATGCGCTCACCATGGCCCGGGACCACGGCCGCCTTCACCCGGACGGGGCCATATTTCATTCGGACCGGGGCTCGCAATACACTTCCGGCGCTTTCCAGCAGTGGTGCGCGGGGAACAACATCACCCAGTCCATGGGTGAGACGGGGGTGTGTTGGGATAATTCCGTGGCCGAAAATTTCTTTTCGCACCTCAAGACAGAGATGTACCACCACCACGATTTCCCCAACCATTTGGCCGCCAGGACCGCGGTCATGGAATACATCGAGTCCTGGTACAACAGGCGCCGCCCCCACAGTAACAACCAAGGCCTGCCACCGGCACGGGCCCTGGCCGAGTACCAGAATCAAACCAATCAAGCAGCAGCTTAAGAAGAAAAACCAATCAAGCTGTCTCAAAAACTTGACGGGCGCA
>NZ_JBFBLU010000020.1:1887-4520 GCF_040686795.1 Specibacter sp. NPDC078709 | reverse complement strand
AGCTAACCGGTCCTCTTAACCTTCCAGCACCGGGCAGGAGTCAGTCCGTATACATCGTCTTGCGACTTCGCACGGACCTGTGTTTTTAGTAAACAGTCGCTTCCCCCTGGTCTCTGCGGCCCACACCCGCTCACGGACAGCTAGTGTCCTTCACGAGGCAGGCCCCCCTTCTCCCGAAGTTACGGGGGCATTTTGCCGAGTTCCTTAACCATAATTCTCTCGATCGCCTTAGTATTCTCTACCTGATCACCTGTGTCGGTTTGGGGTACGGGCAGTTAGAACCTCACGTCGATGCTTTTCTAGGCAGCATAGGATCACCGAATTCCCCCAAACGGGGGTCCCATCAGATCTCAGAATCGTCATCAAAGACAACACAACGGATTTGCCTATCGTGTTTCCTACATCCTTAGACCGGGACTACCATCGCCCGGCTCGGCTACCTTCCTGCGTCACACCTGTTAATACGTTTACCTCCCCAAGTCAGGTCCCACGCTCCCCACACACCCTGGTCCCGAAGGACACTCAATGGTGGAAAGGGATGGTTAGTATCATTGGTTCAATATTGGCGGTTCTTCACCGGTACGGGAATATCAACCCGTTGTCCATCGACTACGCCTGTCGGCCTCGCCTTAGGTCCCGACTTACCCAGGGCAGATTAGCTTGACCCTGGAACCCTTGATCATTCGGCGGACGGGTTTCTCACCCGTCTTTCGCTACTCATGCCTGCATTCTCACTCGTGTAGGCTCCACCGCTAGTTCACACTGCGACTTCAATGCCTACACGACGCTCCCCTACCACTCCAAACCCCTGAACAAGAACAAGTCTCGTTAGGGCAATGTTTGAAATCCACAACTTCGGCGGTGTACTTGAGCCCCGCTACATTGTCGGCGCGGAATCACTTGACCAGTGAGCTATTACGCACTCTTTTAAGGATGGCTGCTTCTAAGCCAACCTCCTGGTTGTCTAAGCAATCCCACATCCTTTCCCACTTAGCACACGCTTAGGGGCCTTAGTTGGTGGTCTGGGCTGTTTCCCTCTCGACTATGAAGCTTATCCCCCACAGTCTCACTGCTACGCTCTGACTTACCGGCATTCGGAGTTTGGCTGACGTCAGTAACCTTGTAGGGCCCATTAGCCATCCAGTAGCTCTACCTCCAGTAAGAAACACGCAACGCTGCACCTAAATGCATTTCGGGGAGAACCAGCTATCACGAAGTTTGATTGGCCTTTCACCCCTACCCACAGCTCATCCCCTCCATTTTCAACTGAAGTGGGTTCGGTCCTCCACGCGCTCTTACACGCGCTTCAACCTGGCCATGGGTAGATCACTTCGCTTCGGGTCTAGATCACGCCACTAAACTCGCCCTATTCAGACTCGCTTTCGCTACGGCTTCCCCACACGGGTTAACCTCGCGACGTAACACTAACTCGCAGGCTCATTCTTCAAAAGGCACGCCATCACCACAACAACAACCCCCAAAAGGGGCTCGGTGGCTCTGACGGATTGTAAGCACACGGTTTCAGGTACTATTTCACTCCCCTCCCGGGGTACTTTTCACCTTTCCCTCACGGTACTTGTCCGCTATCGGTCATTAGGTAGTATTTAGGCTTATCAGGTGGTCCTGACAGATTCACACGGGATTTCTCGGGCCCCGTGCTACTTGGGATACTCACCAGGGAGTGCACTGCATTTCAGTTACGGGACTCTCACCCTCTACGGTCGGCCATTCAAAACCGTTCACCTATACATGCACCATTCCCCTTCCTAGTCCGGCAGAACTAGATCGGTAAGTCCCACAACCCCGCACCATGCAACGCCCGCCGGCTATCACACATGACACGGTTTAGCCTGATCCGCGTTCGCTCGCCACTACTAACGGAATCACTATTGTTTTCTCTTCCTGTGGGTACTGAGATGTTTCACTTCCCCACGTTCCCTCCACACATCCTATATATTCAGATGCGGGTCACCACCTGGTCTTGCAACCGGTGGCGGGGTTCCCCCATTCGGACACCCTCGGATCAAAGTTTGGTTATCAACTCCCCGAGGCTTATCGCAGATTCCTACGTCCTTCTTCGGCTCCTAATGCCAAGGCATCCACCGTGTGCCCTTAAAAACTTGACCACACACAAGCGGGTCAAACACAACACAACACCCCAAAAGGGCCCTGCATCATGATTTTTATCTATCTTGATTATCGAGAGAACCATGAAAACATCAACCACACCCCAAAGGATGCAGCATCAGATCCAGGTTCATTCATTTTCTCAAAGAAATTGCTTTCTTATAAAAGATGCTCGCGTTCACTATGTAGTTCTCAAACAACAACCCCACCACACACCAACACCCCCCACCAGACACACACAAAAGCATGCGCCACACAGCGAAGAGAAAGGTCATGTGCGGGAAACCAGGAAATCAACACCACCACCCAAAGGTGGACGTTGTTGTTCCAGGACCCAACAGTGTGCCAAACGCATAATAACCATCACCACTAACAACCCGTACGGTTCGTTCCCCGCACCCCAAAGGGTGCTGTACTTGAACCAGGAAGCCAGTCGCCGATCAAAAGACTATTTTATTGATATTCCACCCTTGAGCAACCCACCGAGAAACAAACGTTCTCGCAGA
>NZ_JBFBLU010000020.1:0-1790 GCF_040686795.1 Specibacter sp. NPDC078709 | reverse complement strand
TAGGTCTTTACTCCTCACACCACCAACACAACCCATGCGGGCCATCTCGTGGCGTTTGGTGCTCCTTAGAAAGGAGGTGATCCAGCCGCACCTTCCGGTACGGCTACCTTGTTACGACTTAGTCCCAATCGCCAGTCCCACCTTCGACAGCTCCCTCCCCACAAGGGGGTTAGGCCACCGGCTTCGGGTGTTACCAACTTTCGTGACTTGACGGGCGGTGTGTACAAGGCCCGGGAACGTATTCACCGCAGCGTTGCTGATCTGCGATTACTAGCGACTCCGACTTCATGGGGTCGAGTTGCAGACCCCAATCCGAACTGAGACCGGCTTTTTGGGATTAGCTCCACCTCACAGTATCGCAACCCATTGTACCGGCCATTGTAGCATGCGTGAAGCCCAAGACATAAGGGGCATGATGATTTGACGTCGTCCTCACCTTCCTCCGAGTTGACCCCGGCAGTCTCCTATGAGTCCCCACCATAACGTGCTGGCAACATAGAACGAGGGTTGCGCTCGTTGCGGGACTTAACCCAACATCTCACGACACGAGCTGACGACAACCATGCACCACCTGTAAACCGACCGCAAGCGGGGCACCTGTTTCCAGGTATTTCCAGTTCATGTCAAGCCTTGGTAAGGTTCTTCGCGTTGCATCGAATTAATCCGCATGCTCCGCCGCTTGTGCGGGCCCCCGTCAATTCCTTTGAGTTTTAGCCTTGCGGCCGTACTCCCCAGGCGGGGCACTTAATGCGTTAGCTACGGCGCGGAAAACGTGGAATGTCCCCCACACCTAGTGCCCAACGTTTACGGCATGGACTACCAGGGTATCTAATCCTGTTCGCTCCCCATGCTTTCGCTCCTCAGCGTCAGTTAATGCCCAGAGACCTGCCTTCGCCATCGGTGTTCCTCCTGATATCTGCGCATTTCACCGCTACACCAGGAATTCCAGTCTCCCCTACATCACTCTAGTCTGCCCGTACCCACCGCAGATCCGGAGTTGAGCCCCGGACTTTCACGGCAGACGCGACAAACCGCCTACGAGCTCTTTACGCCCAATAATTCCGGATAACGCTTGCGCCCTACGTATTACCGCGGCTGCTGGCACGTAGTTAGCCGGCGCTTCTTCTGCAAGTACCCTCAACCAACAAAAATGCTGGCCTTGTTCCCTACTGAAAGAGGTTTACAACCCGAAGGCCGTCATCCCTCACGCGGCGTCGCTGCATCAGGCTTTCGCCCATTGTGCAATATTCCCCACTGCTGCCTCCCGTAGGAGTCTGGGCCGTGTCTCAGTCCCAGTGTGGCCGGTCACCCTCTCAGGCCGGCTACCCGTCGTCGCCTTGGTGAGCCATTACCTCACCAACAAGCTGATAGGCCGCGAGTCCATCCAAAACCAATAAATCTTTCAACAAAACCCCATGCGAGGTAAAGTCAATATCCAGTATTAGACCCCGTTTCCAAGGCTTATCCCAGAGTTAAGGGCAGGTTACTCACGTGTTACTCACCCGTTCGCCACTAATCCCCCGCAAGCGGGTTCATCGTTCGACTTGCATGTGTTAAGCACGCCGCCAGCGTTCATCCTGAGCCAGGATCAAACTCTCCGTTAATAACTAAATAAACAGACACACACACTCACACCGGAAAAAGATGACGAATGCATGCACTAAATTCGAAACCAGCTAAACGATCATGCATCACCACAGGGGCGGCAACACACAACCAAATAACCAATTCAATATAAATAAATTGGTATCAATAAAACTTGGCACACTATTGAGTTCTCAAACAACAAC
>NZ_JBFBLU010000019.1:0-11269 GCF_040686795.1 Specibacter sp. NPDC078709 | reverse complement strand
AACAGCCTCGGCCTTGAACTCCGGACTGAACTTACGACGATTAGACATGAAACAGATTCTCCTAAACCCTGTCCCAAATCACCATACGGGCGCAGGATGCTGGCCAGGAACGGCACACGCCACAGCCAGCCTTCAAGCACTTCGGGGTTGGCCATGCCAAGGAGCGCAAAGGTTCCCGCACCCAGCAGTGTACCGACCTGGATGCCGACGAACGGCAGGGCGGCGAAGAAGCCGCGGCGTTTGCGCGGAGCAACTTCGGAGATGAGCGTGGTGGCGCCAGCCTGTTCAGCACCGGCGCCCAGGCCCTGCAGGATGCGCATGAGCACCAACAGCACGGCCCCCACCATGCCTGCCTGCTCATAGGTGGGTAGCAGGCCGATGGCGAAGGATGCGCCACCCATGAGGGCGATGGTCAGCAAGAGTACCTGCTTGCGGCCGAAGCGGTCGCCGATGTAGCCGAATACCAGGCCGCCGAAGGGTCGCGCCGCAAAGCCGACGCCGTAGGTGGCGAAGGATGCAATCAAGGCGCCGGTGTCGCCCAGTGGAGCGAAGAAGAGGGGGCCGAAGATCAGGGCCGAGGCAAGGCCGTAAATGTAGAAATCATAGTACTCGAGCGCCGAACCAACGGAGCTGGCGAGGGTGGCCCGGCGGAGCTGGTCCGGATCCACCTTCTCGTCGACTGTCGAGGCGGCGTCGTGTGCTGGGCGTAGCGGTTGTGTAGTCACTGAATCTCCCTTGAAACTTACCGAACCACCATTGGTTCAGGCAGGCGACAACGACCCTAAGGTCGATCACTATGTTGAACAGCGTACAACATGTTGAACGGTAGGCCAAGAGGAAAATGTTATGTGGCTCACTAGCCCATGGGATTGCCCAACATCTTGGACAGCTCCACGAGCTCCTGGACCATGGCCGAGCGCTGCACATCGGAGAACGTGGCCTGCAACGCCGTCACTGATACGCCAAGACTGGGGCCGTGCGAGCCACGGGTAGGAACGGCCACGCCAAGGCTCACCACACCCAAGGTGGACTCCTCATCCTCAAAGGCATAACCCTGGGCACGGATGGCTGCGATCTCAGCCTTGAGCTCTGCACCGGTCCGCAGTGACTTGGGTGTCAGAACAGGCAGCGCAGACTCGTCGGGGTAAAGCCTGTCCAGGTCATGGTCATGCAGCTTGGCAATCAGCGCCTTCCCCACCGCGCACAAGGAGACGGGCATTTTGTCCCCAATGTTTGAGGTCAGCCGCACGGCAGGATGTCCTTCATAACGGGCCAAGTAAATGACATTCTCACCGTCGAGCATGGCAATACGTACCGTCTCGCCCTTGAGCAGGGGGGCGGCTTCGCAAAAGCGGTAAAACTCCCTGACCTCGTCGCGGCGGCTCAGGTAGGCGGCCCCGAGCTCCACCAATTTCACACCCAGGGCGTAGTCGGAACCAACGCGGGTGATGAGCTCGGCATCCTCAAGCGCCTGCAACAAGTTGGATGTGGAGGATTTGGGGATGCCCAGCTCGCGGGCAAGATCACTGAGCGTCAACCGGCCCGTGACCGACTGTGCCAAGGCGTCAAGCACTGCGGAAGCGCGGGTCACGGCAGGGGCAGGAGATCCATGGCCTCGCACTTCACTGTTCCTGCTGGGTATGGCCTGAATTTCGCTCACGTAGTTATCCTCGACGCTGAAGGTTCCCGGGAGAGCCCGGAGCGGTGCTCTACCGCTCACTTACAGTACATTGAAGTGGACAGTTTTCATCATACTGTTCAGGCAAAGAGGTAGAACGTCCACTCTTGTGTTTTTTCCGGCATGCCGGTATATTCGTTTGCAGACCTTCCACTGTGGCGTCCCCCAATAGCCACAGTGGAAGGTCCTCCACGTTAACTCTGCATTCTCAGGGGTTAGTGGGTTAGCAGCCAAAATGTGCGTACCGTCCGGGCGTGTCAGTGGCTTCCACGATCGCCATCTTCGAGTCGCCATATCTGGCCCCGAGAATGCGATTAAACGGGCCATATCTGGGGACTCGAGTACAGGGGCTAGCGGCCAAAATTCGAGATCCGGGTTAGCAGTCAAAATGTGTGTACCGTCCGGGCGTGTCAGTGGCTTCTGCTTGGAAACAGCAGATGATGCGCTGAACCTGTTCGAGGCTGCAGAAGACGCGACAAATTCGCGATTTTCATCGCATCATCTGCGTTTTCAACTCAGCGCGTTTAGTCCACTCGATGGCGGTTAACGCCGTCGCAAACTCCGATCAGAAACGATCTGGAAATTCTGCGTGTCAGTTTGCATCCCATCGAAACAAGCGTTATATTTTTAGTACTGGTTCCCCACCACAGCGTCCCCCAATAGCTGTGGCGGGGAACCTTTCACGTTAACCATCCCCCATGCGCCACGTCCCACCATGATGGTCACGTTCAAGGTCCATGGTGACAAGTTCGTTGCGCTGATTGCGCCCCCATCGCGCCTGCACCCGCCAAACCTGCACATCCACACGCCCCTGCCCCTCGGGCATCCGCTGTACTTGGTTCCACCATGGCGTGCGTTCATACCAGCGCAGGGGTTCGGCATCCACCGTCCACACCCTGCCATTGCGCCGCACCGTCACAGGCCCCCTCACTCGTGGTTTCCACCAACACTTGTTCCGCAAGTTCAATCATGGGAAGGACGCTATGGAGTGGGTGTGACATTCTGGCAGCCTCTCGCCTCAGACGGTGCCAGCCTGTCTCAGACGACGAAAGGACGGCGTTCGCGAAAACGGCGGGCTCCGGGCTAACACCCGCCGTTTCCGCAAACGCCGTCCTTTTGTGACTGTCCATCTTGTGCACGCCAAGTGCGACGGCGGCCCCAAGCGGGAGCGCCACATTTACGCCGTGAATGTCAGCTTTGGCAACGCCCAGCGCTGGCACGCCGCGCGCACAGGCTTGTCACTCGCGCACAGGCTCACCTCCGGCACTCCGTACGCCGCCCAGACGCGTTGCTCCGCCTACACATGGCGCTCCGTGTTATTTGAATGCCATGAGGCGCAGGAACTGCACTTCATTGATGACCATGATTTCCTGGCCGGCAGCCGCAAGCTCCTGCGCCCTCTTGATCTTGGCGCTGGGACGGGCAACAGCAGCTCCGTCGGCGCTGACCACCAGGGTGACCTTCTTCGTGGTGCCGTTGGCGATGGTTGCGCCCTTGGCTGCGGCAGCGTTCTGGGCCTCCGCACGTGGCATGGCCACCAGGTCACCACTAAAAACAATGGTCTGCCCATAAAGCGGCCCATAGGGGTTGGCCTGCATGTTGGCCTGCGGCAGGTCCGCCAGCTTGCGTGTGTAGCCCGCTGAATAATAGTTGGGCAGGGTTGATTTCGCTGTGGCAGGCCATAGGGCGGCAAGGTTCGATGCGCCATTGCGTTTGGCGAGTTCAATCGCGATGAGCGCGCTGGCACGCGCGTCGTCTCCGGCGTCGTGGTGGTTGAAGGCGGGAAGTTCCAGGGCACCGACCACGTCAGACAACGTGTAGTGGCCCAGCTCAAGGTGCGTCCTGGCCAACTGCAGGGTGCAATGAAAGTCCGCTGCCGGGGCCGGGAGCCCGCACGCCTCGTTCGCCTTGGAAATCACGGATTTCTCAAAGCTGACATTGTGGCCAACCAGCGCATCACTGCCGATGAAGTCCATCATCGGTCCGTGGATGCGGCGCCAGTCGGGCATGTTGCGCACTTGGGCTGCGGTGATGCCGTGGATGCCAACGTTAACAGGGTGGAAGTCGTCGTAGCCAGGCAGCGGCTTCATGAGCCAGGAAACCTGTTCAACCACGACGCCGGCGCGCACCTTTGTCATGCCGACGGCACAAGCGGAGGCCCGGAAGTTGTTGGCGGTTTCAAAGTCGATTGCGGTGAACGAGATGTCCTGCATGCACTCCCCTATTAAGCGTGTGGTCCAGACAATCCTAGTGTCTGCCAAGGCAAGGAACCCCGCTGTTCTTCACCGTGACGGTGTTGAATGGCGGGGTTCTTCTTTGGTGGGCCTCCGTAGGTGCTTCTCAATCCCTTTTGAGTGCCTCGAATTGTGCTGAACTGCCCTCCGGTTACGCAGACGGTGTGCCTGTGCGTGAGTTGGAGGCGAGCTTCAAGATTCACCGTGCAACGGCGTGCGTGATCGCACGTCGAGCAGGTCATGCAGTTTTCCTGGGGTGGGGTTGGCGTGCTCGTCGCCTGGTGGGTGCACCTGACCTCCTCAAGGTGAGGGGCTCGTCAAGGTGTCGGGCTCGTCGAGGTGTCGGGCAGGGGTGCGTTGTGGTCATTCGCTGCCATTGCGGACACCCCTGATGGGGGTAGCTATTACCAGTCGCGCACGGTACACCGGGGGCGACTGTCCACGACAACCCCCGCACCCAAAAAGAACTGCGCCTGATTGTTGTCCGGTACGGATCTCGCGCCAATTTGGCGTGCGGAACCATGCCGGACCCGCGTAATCACGGCAGCAACATCGATTGCCACTTGTTCGTCATATCGCGGCGCGTGGCCATCCCAAGTTCCTTGCTCACTCTGCCAGGTACCCCGAAATTTCACGCGGATATTTCTTCGTGAGGCAAGCGTGAGAGTTCCCGGACTTTTTAGATGAGTCTCGTGCTGGGTCTGTTGAGTCTCGTCGCGGTGGGCTGTAAATTTTCGTCCATGAGCGTACGATGACGAGGTAGTGGTCTCTACATTGGAGGCTTCCGCTGTCACGGATGACATTTACTGAACATGGTGAGGCGGTTGCTCCCCGACGAACGGGACTTGCCATGTCGATGCAGCGACGATACCTCCACAAACTTTACGCGGCGTGCCTCGCTGGCCTGTTGAGTTCTGCCTTGCTGAGTTCATGTGCGCCGCCCCAAGCTGACGCGCCGACGTCTCCCGAGCCGGCCAACCCAAGTACAGAGGTGGCGGGCCTCTTCAATGTCGGTAATGGTCGGCAAATGTATCTCGAATGCCGGGGAACGGGGTCCCCAACTGTCGTGCTGGTCTCGGGGCAAAGAGCGTCCGCTCAGGACTGGATGGAGGTCGCCGACGGTGTCGATGGGCCAGCCGTGTTCGAAGATGTCCAGCAGCACACTCGGGTGTGCGCCTTCGACCGTCCAGGAACTCCTGTCGGAGAAAGCTTCAGCCGAAGCGACCCCGCACCAATGCCGACGAACGCCCGCGCGGCCGTCGATGACCTGCATGCGCTCCTCGCCGCAGCGGGAGAAAGCGAGCAGTTCGTGCTCGTCGCGCACTCGATCGGTGGACTCGTAGCGCGCCTATATGCCTCAACCCACCCCGATCAGGTGCTCGGGCTCGTGCTCGTGGACGCCACCTCGATCGAGATGCAGGATGCGTACAGCCCTGAGGACTGGGCGATTCAACTTGCGCTTATCAATGGTGACACCAGCGAGATGCTCGTGGAGTACCCTGATATCGAACGATTCGATATCCAGGCTAGCTTCGATCAGGTTCGGCAAGCTCCGCCGATGCAGCCCATGCCGCTTACCGTCATCTCTGCAGACCACCCATGGGGGCCGCTCGTCGAGGAGTCCGTCGCGGCCGGCGGACAACCGCCTGAGGTGCCTGCTGACTTTGGGTACAAACTCGACGCAGTTTTAGTCAAGTCGCGGGCAGCAGTTGCCGCGCTCCTACCGGATACCGTGATTATCGGCGACACCGACAGCGGTCACATCGTGCACCAGGAACAACCGCGCATCGTCGCTGACGCTATCGTGGATCTCATCGAACGTGTTCGCGCTAAGGGATAGCATCCACTCGGAATCTATTCTGTGGCTGCATGACCTTGGCCGCACTCGAGTCCCCAGATATGGCCCGTTTAATCGCATTTTCGGGGCCAGACATGGCGACTCGAAGATGGCGATCGTGGAACCCACTGACACGCCCGGACTGTACACACATTTTGGCCGCTAACCAAGGATCGATGCAGACAACAAAATGCCCGCTATACCTTGCCAGATTGGCAGGGAATAACGGGCATTTCCTTGGTGGGTCCTACCGGGATCGAACCGATGACATCCACGGTGTAAACGTGGCGCTCTACCAGCTGAGCTAAAGACCCATTCACCGTTCAGACTTTCAAGCTTTGCGCTTGTTGGCCTGACCAACGAGAAACTACTTTACACGACGTTTTACCGTTTACGCCAATCGAGCCCCCAGTAGCCGTGTGAGATGGCTCATAGTCTCCCCTACGCCAAGCTCCAGCTTTACTGTTGCCAGCGAATCCCCACGGGTTTCACCCCTGTTGATGATGATGACGGGTTTGCCATCCTTGGCAGCTTTCTTGGCGAATCGCAGGCCCGAGAGGACCGTCAGGGAAGAACCGGCAACCACTAACGCCTCTGCGGCATCGACCATGCTGAAGGCCCGCGCCACTCTATCCTTGGGAACATTTTCACCGAAGAAGACAAAGTCCGGTTTGAGCAGCCCACCACATAGTGGGCATTTGGCTACGTTGAACTCTGCAATGAGCTGCTCACTGGCCAGATCGGCGTCCGCATCTGGCGCCGCAGAAACCCCACCCGCAGCTTCGACGGCATCCAAAAATCCGGGGTTGAGCTCCTTGAGAATGATGGCCAGAAAAGACCGTGAATAGCTTGTGCCACAATCGGTGCACAGCACCTGATCGAAGCGACCGTGGAGGTCCACCACGTTTTCGGCCCCGGCAGCTTCGTGAAGCCGGTCCACATTTTGGGTCACAATGCCGCTTAGCAGCCCAGCGCGTTCCAGCGCTGCAGCGGCAAGATGCCCGGTGTTGGGGGTGGCTGAGCGCATTTTCGCCCAGCCCACGTGGTTCCTGGCCCAATACCGGCGTCGGAGCTGGGGATCCCCCATAAACTCTTGGTACGTCAGTGGATTTCGGGGCGGCGCGGCCGGCCCGCGATAGTCAGGAATACCGGAATCGGTGCTGATGCCGGCACCGGTGAGCAGAGCGAACGGTTTGTTACTCAGCATTGCGGCAACACCGTCCAAGGCGCTCATATCAGCACGGCTCAACGGGGTCGCGTTACTCTCGCGCGCTCTACCGTCCACCGACTCCTGCACAAACCCAGTTTGGCCAATGCCCGGGCGCACACTATCCATCGTTACAACCGTTCCAGGGACGCTCGATACCGAGCCAAAGGACGGGCTTCTCCCGTGGAAGTGCTGAATATATCGGCGATAATTCCGTCGGCGGTGACCAAAAAACTGCTTCTCCCCGCCATGCCTCGAGCAGCATCAAACACGCCGTACTCCTGCGCCACCTTGCCGTGCGGCCAAAAATCAGCCAGCAGGTCAAAGGTGTAGCCCTGCGCTGCCGCGTAGGCCCGAAGTGTGTATTTCGTGTCGATCGAGACGGCCAGCAGGCGCACTCCGGCGTCATCAAAGTCGCCCAGGCTTTCCTGCAACGCAGCTAATTCCCCTGTGCAAATACCGGAGAACGCAAAGGGATAGAACACCACCATGACAGCGGCGCCACGCAACCCAGCCAGCGAAACTGGCTCCCCAAACTGGTTGGGTAAACAAAACTCAGGGGCAATGTCCCCGAGCTTCACTCCTAGGTGCCCGACGCCGTCGTCCATCATGGAGAATCCTGTCTGAACTCGCCTCGTGACAGTGACACGGACCTACTGGCGTTTGCGCGGAGCAAGCCGCGTTGCCGCCCAGTCCGTGGACACGCCAGCGGTGGTGGTGACATGGAGGCCAGCGGTGGGGGCAGCTTCCTGAATGTCCGACGGCGGGACGTAACCATCGCGGCCTTGCTTCGGTGTCAGAATCCACACCACCCCGCCTTCATCCAAGGTGGTCAACGAGTCGACAAGGGCGTCCACGAGATCGCCGTCGTCCTCTCGCCACCAGAAGATGACTGAATCTACGACGTCATGATCCTGCTCATCAAACATTTCCGACCCAATGAGGGTCTCAATGCTGTCACGTAGGTCAAAATCAACGTCGTCGTCGTATCCGAGCTCCTGGATGAGATCGCCATCCTTGAACCCTAAACTGCCTGCCACCTTGGCAACAGTGCCGGCGTCGGCCTCACTCACGTTATTTCCTCCTGCGGTCAACGCTTGCGCGCTGGATTGTTGGTCATTGAACCCCAGTCTAGGGGGTGAGCCCACCTTGCCTCCACTTAACGTGTTGCTGGCGGCTACCGAACTCACCCCCCTTGGGGAATGTTGTGATTTACCTTACCTACTTTGTTCAGGGTTTGTTCACGGTTCCCCACATTGGGCGCACCGACGACACAGGCAAGTGCGCCGAAGCAACTTCATGCAAGAGCCACAGCTACGCACAAGCGCTTCCTCCGGTCTACAGTGTTAGAACACGCCCATGGCCACAGCTTTGGGCGCCCCACACTGCTTTTAAGAGAGGTTGGACGTGGCTGCAGGAGACGAAAGCTCCCATATCCTCAGCGGGTTGACAAACCAGCTGCCTGATCGCGATCCGGAAGAGACAGCCGAATGGCTTGAGTCCCTGGATACGTTGATTCAGGAACGGGGCACTGAACGTGCCCAGTTCATCATGCGTAGCCTGCTGCAGCGGGCCGGCGCGCAGAGCGTCGGCGTGCCTATGGTCACGACCACCGACTACGTGAACACCATCCCAGTCGATCAGGAACCTGAGTTCCCCGGCAACGAAGAGATCGAGCGTAAATACCGCGCATGGCTGCGCTGGAATGCCGCGATCTTGGTGCACCGTGCACAGCATCCTGACATTGGCGTCGGTGGACATATCTCCACCTATGCCGGTGCGGCAACCCTGTACGAAGTGGGCTTCAACCACTTCTTCCGCGGCAAGGACCATGCTGGCGGCGGTGACCAGGTCTTCTTCCAGGGCCACGCCTCCCCCGGCATGTACGCACGCGCGTTCCTAGAAGGTCGCCTCAGCGAGGAGGACTTGGACGGATTCCGTCAGGAAAAGTCCAAGGAAGGGCACGCCCTGTCCTCCTACCCGCACCCGCGCCTCATGCCGGAGTTCTGGGAATTCCCCACGGTTTCCATGGGCATTGGCCCCATGAACGCCATCTACCAGGCGCAGTCCAACCGCTACCTGCACAACCGCGGCATCAAGGACACCTCCGACCAGCACGTCTGGGCCTTCTTGGGCGATGGCGAAATGGACGAGCCCGAATCACGCGGCCTGCTCCAGCTTGCCGCCAACGACAAGCTGGACAACCTGACCTTCGTGATCAACTGCAACCTGCAGCGCCTCGACGGTCCGGTGCGTGGTAACGGCAAGATCGTTCAGGAACTCGAAGCGTTCTTCCGCGGTGCCGGCTGGAACGTCATCAAGGTCCTCTGGGGCCGCGAGTGGGATGACCTGCTCGAGCGTGACACCGACGGTTCACTCGTGGACGTCATGAACACCACGCGCGACGGCGATTACCAGACTTACAAGGCCGAGTCCGGCGGATTTGTGCGCGAGCACTTCTTCGGCCAGACGCCGCAGACCAAGGAACTCGCCGCTCACCTGAGCGACGATCAGGTCTGGAACCTCAAGCGCGGTGGCCACGATTACCACAAGGTTTACGCCGCCTATAAGGCAGCCATGGACTTCAAGGGCAAGCCGACAGTCATCTTGGCCCACACGGTCAAGGGCTATGGCCTGGGCACACACTTCGAGGCGCGTAACTCTACGCACCAGATGAAGAAGCTGACCTTGCAGGACTTGAAGGACTTCCGGACGCACCTGCGCCTGCCCATCTCTGATGAGGTTTTGGAAGCCGATCCGTACCGTCCGCCGTACTACCACCCGGGTATGGACACACCGGAGATCCAGTACATGATGGATCGCCGTCGCGAATTGGGCGGCTCTGTTCCGCAGCGTCGCAGCAAACACACCGAGCTGACCCTGCCGGGCGAGAAGACCTACGAGGTCGCTAACCGCGGTTCCGGCAAGCAGCAGGCAGCTACCACCATGGCGTTTGTGCGTTTGCTCAAGGATTTGATGCGAGACAAGGAAATCGGGCAGCGCATTGTCCCGATCATCCCGGATGAGGCACGTACCTTCGGTATTGACGCCTTCTTCCCGACCGCGAAGATCTACAACCCCAACGGTCAGAACTACTTGTCCGTGGACCGCGATCTGGTGCTGGCCTACAAGGAGTCCATCTCCGGACAAATTGTGCACGCAGGCATCAACGAGGCCGGTTCCGTAGCTGCGTTCACCGCAGCCGGAACCGCCTACGCAACCCATGGCGAACCGTTGATCCCGATCTACGTGTTCTACTCCATGTTCGGTTTCCAGCGCACCGGCGACAGCTTCTGGGCCGCCGGTGACCAGATGACCCGTGGCTTCATCATTGGCGCCACGGCCGGCCGCACAACCTTGACCGGTGAGGGCCTGCAGCACGCTGACGGTCACTCCCCGCTCCTGGCCTCCACCAACCCTGCCGTGGTCACCTATGACCCCGCGTACGGTTACGAAATTGGCGCCATTATCAAGTCAGGTCTGGAGCGCATGTACGGGCCGGATTCTACGGATCCTAACGTCATGTACTACATCACTGTCTACAACGAGCCGATTGTGCAACCCAAGGCTCCGGAGAACATGGACGTCGAAGGCATCGTCAAGGGCCTCTACCTGCTCAAGAAGAGCGAGCACGAGGGACCGCGCACGCAGTTGCTGGCTTCTGGTGTCTCTGTGCCGTGGGCTTTGGAAGCTGCGCAGATCCTCGCTGACGAGTGGGGTGTGGCCGCCGATGTTTGGTCCGTCACCTCATGGAACGAGCTGCGCCGCGACGCAGTTGCCGCCGAAGAGGACGCGTTCCTGCACCCGGAAAATGAGCCTCGTGTCCCGTACATCACCGCCAAGATGGCAGACGCACACGGTCCGGTCATTGCCGTGACCGATTACATGAAGGCTGTGCCGGATCAGGTTCGTCAGTTCCTGCCCAACGACTTCGCCACCTTGGGCGCCGATGGATTCGGGTTCTCCGATACCCGCGCCGCGGCCCGCCGCTTCTTCAAGATCGACAGCCACTCAGTGGTTGTTCGCACCTTGCAGATGTTGGCCAAGGACGGCAAGGTCGACGCCGACGCACCCCGTCAGGCGATCGCCAAGTACGATCTGCTCAACGTCAATGCCGGCACCACCGGTAACGCTGGCGGCGAAGGCTAGTCCTGATCTAACTAGGACTGACCCTGGGCTAATACTCGCGCTACTTTACGGTAGTTGAGTTGCTGCATGAAGGGCGGTTGGTGTTGCTGTAGAGGTTCTACAGCAACACCAACCGCCCTTCTAGCGTTAACCCGTAGCTACCATGGCTTTAGGGCGTTTGCTTA
>NZ_JBFBLU010000018.1:0-18687 GCF_040686795.1 Specibacter sp. NPDC078709 | reverse complement strand
TTCAGCCCCGAAGACGGAAACGGAATCCAACAAGGATGGGGCGGAAGAAGCCGATGACACGCCCGGGCCATACACACATTCTGGCCGCTAACCCGAAATCGGGACTGCGGATGATGCGGATCCCGAATCCCGAATCCCGGATCCCGAATTCGAAACTGCAGCTGATGCGACCAAAATCGTGGCAAAGTCATACGGTGGTTGCAACGCTCTGATAGATGGAGCGTTTCATGGTCAAGTTGTTTCCCCCGAGTGCCCGCACTGAGTTCGTTGATCTAGTGTGTGGCGGGATGTCGATTGTTGCTGCAGCCCGGCGTGTCGGTGCCGTGCATCAAACAGGAAGGGTGTGGTGGGCGCAGTCTGGTCAAATGATGGCTTTGAGCATGGGGCCCGTTGGTGGTCTTGCAGATCCGGCACCTTCACAAGAGAGCCCTGGCCGGGCGCTGAACCTAGCGGAGCGAGGGATGATCCAGATGGGACTGCGAAGCGGAATGAGCTACGCCCGTATCGGAGAACTGGTCGGTCGTGACAAGTCCGTGGTGTGGCGGGAGGTGAACCGAAACACCAGTGACGACGGAGTGTATTACGCCTCTGTTGCCCATACAAAGGCTCACCAGGGTCGGCGCCGCCCCAAGTCCCTGAAACTCCTTGAGAACGATGCACTGTGCCGGCTGATCGAGGTCTGGATGGATGATGGGTGGAGTCCGAGACTGATCTCTTCGATGTTGGCGCTTTACTTCGGCGGCGACGAGACTATGCAGGTGAGCCACGAAACGATCTACCAGGCCTTGTACGTTCAAACCCGCGGGGCCCTGCGGGCAGACCTGGCGGAGAAGCTCAGCTTGAAGCGGAAGCAGCGCGTTCCCCACACAGCCGACAGGACGAAGAACAGCCCGTATAAAGAGGCGTTCAAGATCAGTGAACGCCCGGCCGAGGTCGAAGACAGAGCCGTCCCAGGGCACTGGGAAGGGGGCCTCGTGATCGGCTGCGACGGGACCGCGATCGGCACCCTCGTGGAGCGCTCAACAAGGTTCACGATCCTGCTCCACCTCCCCAACGACCACACTGCTGAGACCGTTGCCGCCGCAATGATCCGCGAAATGGGCGACCTCCCGGAGCACCTGCGACGCTCGATCACCTGGGACCGCGGCACCGAACTGGCCAACTACGCCAAGATCCAAACCGGGCTCAATACCACTCTCTATTTCTGTGATCCACACTCGCCATGGCAGCGTGGCACGAACGAGAATACCAACCGGCTCCTGAGGTTCTGGCTCGAGAAAGGCTCTGACCTCTCCGTCCATAGCCCGGAGGATCTCCGCCGGATAGCAGCGAAGCTCAACCGCCGCCCCCGGCCCACCCTCAACCTTGATACCCCAGCCAACCGGCTGAACCAATTGCTGCAAACAGCGGCATAAACCCCCGCGTTGCTACGACTACTTGACTTTGCCCGTGTTTTGACCGCATCAGCTGCAGTTTCGAATGAGTGGAGAGTCTGGAACTCGGTTCAGGCCGGGTACAGGACCACTTCGGCGGCCTTGACCACGAAGAACACCTCGGCTCCCGGCTCCAGCCCCAATTCAGCGATGGCGGCGGCGGAGACATCGGCGGCGAGTCCTGACGCCCGGACCCGGATATGCCCGCCCTGAGGCTCGAGTTCACTGACCTTCACCTTGAAGCAGTTGCGTGGGCTTCCTACCGGCGGTGCCAAGAATACTGACACGGAAGACGGCGGGAACGCGGCCAGGCCCTCTGGCCCACCCGCTGCCGGAGGTACTAGGTTTGCCGGAAGTGCTTGGGAAGGAATACGTGTTGAATCTGAACCTGTGCCGCCGGCCGGACGTCCGGTGACCAAGACGCCGTCGGACGTTAAAAGAGTGGGACCGGACAGGGAACCGGTAAGGACATTGAGCCCGGCCAAGGAGGCCGCGAAGGAGCTGCGCGGGTGGGCCAGCACCGCGGCGGTGGGGCCTGATTCTACGATCCGCCCGCGCTCCATGACGATGATCCGGTCTGCGAGCATGAGCGCGTCGAGGACGTCGTGGGTGACGATGATGGCGCGCCTGCCGACCAAAACCCGTTTGAGCAGGCTGCGCAGAAACGGGGTGGTGTTAACATCCAGCGCCGCCATGGGCTCATCGAGCAGAAGCAGTTCAGGATCGGTGGCCAGTGCCCGGGCTAGTGCCACGCGTTGTGCCTGCCCGCCGGAGAGCTGAGAGGGTTTGCGTCCGGCTAAATCTGCAGCGTCCACTTCACGCAGCCAGTGCCAGGCAGTTTTCGCGGCAGCAGCCTTCATGGCGCCTCGGCTTCGCGGCCCAAACGCCACATTGTCCAAGACGCTCAGGTGCGGAAATAGAAGGGGTTCCTGGGCTAGTGTGCCAATACCGCGCTCATGCGGCGGCAGCCACGACGTGCCAGTACTGCCAGACGTGCCAGTACTGCCTGGCGCGCCAGTACTACCCGGAGCGCCAGTACTGGCAGAACCCAAGCGGAACAGTGTCCGCCCGCCCAAGGTGGCGTCACCGGAATCGGGCTTCACCAGCCCGGACAGGGCTTGCATGACGGAGGACTTCCCAGCGCCGTTGGCCCCCATGAGCGCGACGGTTTCGGTGGGGCCAACGCTCAAGCTCAGCTCAAGATTACGGGCCCCGATGGCAATACTCAGCTCCAGTGTCATCGCAGCACTTCCTGAGCAGGAACGGGATCGGTACTGGTTCCGCGAACAGCTGCCCGGATGGGCGAACGGGGCGTGCGGTACGCCAGGATCACCACTATCAGGGCCACGGCGATCAGCAGAAAGGAGAGGGCAACGGCAGCGTCGGGGTCCGTCTCGCGCTGCAGGTAAATCTCCAGGGGCAGTGTGCGGGTGACGCCTTGAAGGCTACCGGCGAAGGTGAGTGTGGCACCAAATTCGCCCAAGCTTCGCGCGAACGCCAACACCGCTCCTGAGACCAAACCCGGCAGCACCAGCGGTAGTGTAATTCTGCGCAGAACGGTTGAAGGCCGGGCGCCAAGAGTGGCGGCCACGGCCTCGTACTTTTGCCCGGCGGTCCGCAATGAACCTTCAAGGCTGAGCACCAGAAACGGCAATGCCACAAACGCCTGAGCCATGACCACGGCTGTTGTCGAAAAGGCAATGTCGATGCCGAAAGTACTCAACGTCTGGCCAATCAAACCAACGCGACCAAAAGTAAAGAGCAAGGCCAAGCCGCCCACCACCGGCGGCACCACCAGCGGCAGCAGGATCAGCGCACGCAAAACACCCTGGCCGCGAAAGCGTGCCCGGGCCAGAACTAGGGCCAAGGGGACGCCAAAAATGATGCACAAGACCGTGCTGGCGGCGGCAGTTTTCAGGCTGAGACCTAGCGCAGCTACGGAGGATTCCGAGCTAATCAGGGGGATGAACTGAGCCCAGTCCACCTGGGCGACCATGCCGACAAGGGGCAGCAGAATGAACAACGCACCCACTGCCGCGAGCAGGTAAACCCACTGGGGAACCGCCTGGAACTGCCACGGCTCCCCGGCTCGGCGAGGGCTATTACGGGGTGCCAAAACCTGCATCCTGGAGCACCTGCTGTCCTTCCGGAGCAATCACCAACGCGATGAATGCTTTGGCAAGTTCCTGCTGCTTTGAACCTTCCACGGCAACAATGGGATAGTCGTTGACTGTGGGAGTCGCGAGTTTGAGAGGAATTTCCTTGACCTTCTTCCCTGCGGATTTTGCGTCGGTCACATAGACCAGTCCGGCGTCTGCCTCGCCCGAGATGACCTTGCCAAGCACGCTGGTGACGTTCAGTTCTTCGCTGACAGGTGCCAGGGTCAGGCCCGCTGATGTTGCATCGGAGAGTGCAGCGGCACCGCACGGGACCTGAGCGGCGCAGATCACCAATTTGGTGCCGGGCTTGGCGGCATCGGCAAAGCTGGCAATGTTGGCTGGGTTTGTCGGCGGAACTACCAATGTCAATACGTTCGTGGCAAAGTCAACGGGTTCCCCGGCTGCCATCTTGGCATCGCTGAGCTTGGTCATGTTCTTGGTATCAGCGGAGGCAAACACATCCGCCGGGGCACCCTGGGTGATCTGCGTGACCAGCGTAGAAGAGCCATCAAAACTCAGTGACACTTTGACCTTCGGATGAGCAGCCTCGAAGGCGGCGGCCAGATCCGTAAAGGTGGTCTTCAGCGATGCGGCCGCGAACACGGTCAAGGTGCCCGACAGTTCAGGGGCAGCCGCTGACGTTCCGGCTGTCGGAGAGGCGGAGGTGTCACTGGCGGCAGCGCATGATGCCAGCGATACGGTCAGAACTGCGGCCGCGGCCACCGCTGAGAGTCTTTTGAAGGGGAGTTTCACGAGTGTTTTCCACCGCCCGGTACTTCAATGATGACGTTGGTTGATTTGACCACGGCGGTTGCCACGGAGCCGGGTTCAAGTTTTAGGTCCCGTACCGCTTCACTGCTCATCAGGGACACCACGCGGAAGGGGCCGCATTGAAGCTCCACCTGGGCCATGACCTTATCCATGGTGATGTTGGTAACGAGCCCAACGAAGCGGTTCCGCGCCGAACTGCCCACGCCGGTGGGGTCCATCGGGAGCATCGATTGGGACTTGGCCAGCTCAGCCAGCTCAAGCCCGTCCACCACAAGTTTGCCCTGCTTGTCCTTGTGGCCGGTCAGGGTGCCGTTATCCAGCCACCGCCGGACGGTATCGTCGCTCACGCCCAGAAAACGGGCCGCCTCTGAAACGCGAATAAGTGTCATATTCGCAGTCTATAACCTCATATGCGGAATAGGGGGGTAAATTACACCGCAAACGCCACAAACACCATCGTGATTGCCTATAAAGCGGCCAAGCGATCCGAGAGTGCCATGTGCTCGGCATTCACCACGCGTGCTTCCGGGTGATCAACATGCCAGGCCAGAATCGCGTGGGCCGCATCCGCAAAACGGATAGTGGTGCCAAACGCTGGCACTAGCGACTTAACCCGGGTGGTGTCGAAGATGACCGAGTGAGCTTTATCGCCCAGCAGGCCGGGCCCCAAATCAGGAGCCAGGGCGGCGATTTTCTCGCTCGCCACATGCACCAGCAGGGGGTCCGGCACGCCGGCCGCCGCGGCAACGCTGCGGTACACGGCATCCCACGGCAGCACGTCGTCGGAAGTGATGGTGAAGGCCTCACCCGCCACAGGGAGCCCGAACAGCCCCACAAATCCCACGGCGAAATCATTGGTGTGCGTCAGCGTCCACAACGAGGTTCCGTCGCCGTGCACCACCACGGGGAGCCCGGCCCGCATGCGGTGCACATCGGTCCAGCCGAAGAGCAGCGGCAGCCGGGTGTGATCGTACGTGTGGGAGGGGCGCACAATGGTGACCGGGAATCCGTGGTCCCGGTAAGCGGCCATGAAGAAGTCCTCGCAGGCGATCTTGTCCCGCGAATACTGCCAGAACGGATTCCGCAGGGGAGTGGACTCCGTGATGGGCAGACGGGCTGGCGGCTTCTGGTACGCCGAAGCCGTGCTGATAAACAAGTATTGCTCCGTGCGGCCACGGAAAAGTTCCACGGCCGCCCGGGCATGGACCGGGGTAAACGTGAGGATGTCCGCCACAACGTCAAAGGTTCGCGTGCCCAAGGCAGCGGCAACGGAGGCGCTATCCCGGACATCAGCCACAAGCTGTTCGACGCCGGCTGGAACCGCCCGCACGGAACTCGCCGCGCGGTTCAGCACCGTCACGTTGTGCCCCAGGGCAACAGCCCGAGCCACTGACGCCGTGCTGATGGTGCCGGTTCCGCCAATGAACAAGACCCGCCGTGCTGGGAGCCGCCAGCGTCCGTCAACACCACCGAGGCTCGGAGCTCCAGCGGGGGAATCGGCTCGGGCCCCGTGTCCGCCGGCACCGAGGTGCAGCCCCTCGTTGACGCCGTCGTTGAAGCCGCTCACCAGGCGTAGTCTTCCGGGGCAGTCTTGGGACCCGGGAAGATCTTATCGAGCGTGGCCAGCGCTTCGGTGTCCAACGAAAGGTTCACAGCGCGCAGTCCTGCCTCGAGCTGGGCTGCGGTGCGCGGTCCAATAATGGGTGCCGTCACAGCCGGTTGATGCATGAGCCAAGCCAAAGCCACATCGCCCGGGGCGTGGCCCAAATCCGCGGCGAAGGATTCAAAGGCGGCAATGGCGTCATGATGCGTGGCCAACGCCTCGGCGGCGCGGCCCTCAAGCCTGCGGACGCCGTCGTTCTGCTTTTGCAGCACGCCACCGAGCAGCCCGCCATGCAGCGGCGACCAGGGGAGCAGACCCAATCCGTAGTGTTCGGCGGCGGGAATGACTTCGCGTTCCACGCTGCGCTCCAACAAGCTGTAGATGGACTGCTCACTGACCAGCCCGGTGACAGGGCGGCGCGCGGCGGCCTCCTGAGCTGCGGCAATGTGCCAGCCGGCAAAGTTGGAACTGCCGGCGTACAAGATCTTGCCCTGCTGGACGGCGACGTCGATGGCCTGCCAGATTTCATCCCACGGGGTATTCCTGTCCACGTGGTGGAACTGGTAGAGATCGATGTAGTCGGTCTGCAGGCGCTTCAGGGAAGCATCCAGAGAGCGGCGAATGTTCAGTGCCGACAACTTCGAATCATTGGGCCAGTCAGTCATGTTGGCGTAGACCTTGGTGGCCAGTACGGTCCGCTCGCGCCGGCCTCCGCCCTGGGCAATCCAACGGCCAATGATCTCCTCGGTCCAGCCGCGGCGGTCATTGCCGCCGTAACCGTTGGCCGTGTCAAAGAAGTTCAGCCCGGCCTCGTGGGCCTGATCCATGATCTTGAAAGCGTCGGCCTCATCGGTGTGCGGGCCAAAATTCATGGTTCCCAGGCAGAGTGTGGAAACGGACAGTCCGCTGCGGCCCAATTGGGTGTACAACATGGTCATGTGGTTCCTTCGGATGAGGTGGAAATTTGATGGCTGGCAGAGTCGGGGCTGCCAGCCCAAGACGAAAGTAGTTTGAGGGCGTCCTGCGAGGGGGAGCCGTTCTTGGCCGTGTAGATGCGCAGACTTTGATCGGTGTCATCGGGAAGAAGCAGGTGTTCAAAGTCCAGCGAAAGATCGCCCACCACGCCATGGTGCAGCTCCAAAGTTCCGGAGGCACGCTGTGCCACCGTGTGCCGCGCCCACCACTGCCGGAATTCCTCGCTATTAACGGCGAGTTCACCCACCAGTGCCGTGGCTGCGGGGTCGCCGGGATGCCTGCCAATATCGGCACGCAACGCAGCCACCGCATCCGATGCAGCGCCATGCCAGTCCCGGAACAAGACTCGAGCGCCAGGGTCAAGCATGATCCAGCGCGTGTAATTGCGTTGTTCGCGGGACATGGTTGGGAAGTCGGCAAAGAGCAGCCGGGCCATGCGGTTGCTGGCCAGGACATCGGTGCGCCTACCAAGAACGACGGCGGGTACCTCGCCCACCGCGTCCAACAGCTGGCGCAGGGAAGCCCTCACCCGCTGAACCTCAGGTGGACTGCTTGCCTGCCCGCCACAGTTTTCGAGCAGGTCGTACATATGGGCAGATTCGGAATCGTTGAGTTGCAGGGCGCGGGCCACCGATGCCAGCACCGACCTGGAAGGGTGAATGTTACGTCCCTGCTCCAGCCTGGTGTAGTAATCAGTGGAGACCCCAGCACGCTGCGCCACTTCTTCCCGGCGTAACCCAGGAACCCGCCGATGAGTGAGTGCAGCTTCCGGATCCGGTGCCAAGCGGGCACGCATGGCGGAGAGGAAGCTGCCGAATGCAATACTTTGACCCATGGTTCCCATTCTGCCCCGGCACAGTAGGCGAACCTAGTGTGAAGGTAGGACTGCTGATCCTAGGATCGCTTCGAACACCCTGAGCGCGTGAAAACGCTACGTAGCGAACGCGTTCACGCCTAGGCTGGAGGAAACCGTCCATGACGACGGACACAATGAAAGGAATGAATCCTCGTGACTGATTCGAATACACCGGCAGTAGCGGTTCCTGAACTGACGTTGAACAACGGAGTGAGTATCCCGCAACTCGGGTTTGGCGTCTTCCAGATCCCGCCAGAAGAAACCCGTATATCTGTGACCCAGGCGCTGGCCACGGGCTACCGCCACATCGATACGGCCGCGGCGTACCGCAACGAGGCCGGCGTCGGAGCTGCCCTTGCTGAATCCGGGCTGGCCCGCGAGGAATTGTTCATCACGACCAAACTGCGTAACGGCGAGCAGGGCAATACCCGCGCCGCCTTTGAAGCGAGCCGCAAAGCACTGGGCCTGGACTGGATTGATTTGTACTTGATCCACTGGCCCGTCCCGTCGCAGGGTCTGTTCACTCAGGCGTGGAAGGAAATGGAATCCCTCTACGCCGAGGGGCTGATCCGTGCCATTGGCGTGTCCAACTTCCTGGCGCCGCATCTGGATGAGCTATTGGCTAATTCCACAGTGGTTCCTGCCGTGAACCAGATCGAACTCCACCCCTCCCTCCAGCAGAGCGAGTTGGCGGCGAAGAGCCGCAGTCACGGGATTGCGGTGCAAGCGTACAGTCCCCTCGGGCAGGGCCAAGACCTGGACAATCAGGTCATCGCCGAGTTGGCGGCCAACTACGACGCAACTCCCGCGCAGGTGGTTCTGGCCTGGCATCTCGGCACGGGCAACATTGTGATCCCCAAGACCGTCACGCCCGAGCGCATGCGCGAGAACCTCGCAGCCGCCAAAATTCAGCTCAGCGACACCGATCTGCAGCGCATCTCAGCACTGGAAAACGGTCACCGCATCGGTGCCGATCCGGCCGTGGCAGCGTTTACGCAGATGTAAGCACCGGCGTCAGCGGCAGCAGCGCCAGCCTCAGCACCACCAGCAATTCGGCAGTAAATCGGCACAGTAAAGGGGGCCGCCATCTAGTAGCGATGACGGCCCCTTTGGCTTTTCCCTTTACTGACTACGGCTCAGCTGTCGAAGTAGCTCAGCTGCCGAAGTAGCCGAGGCTGCCGTAACAGCCAGCGGTTTACAGCTTGTCGAAATCTGCCTCGTCAACGCGATCCGAAGCGGTAATGGCCGCCGGTGCTGGTGAGCCACCAGCCTTCAGAGCTGCAAGGCGTGCCTCAATCTCGGTCTGCTCGCCCAAATCCTCGAGGGAGTTGAACTGGGCATCCAAGCTGGAGGCGGCGAGCTCATTCTGGCCACGCACCTTAGCTTCTTCGCGGCGGATCTTCTCTTCGAAGCGGCTGACCTCGCTGGTGGGATCCATGATGTCAATGCTCTTGAGCGCATCGTGCACCTGGGTCTGCGCGGCGGCCGTCTTGGAGCGTGCGATCAGCTCATTGCGCTTATTGCCGAGCTCGGTGAGCTTGCCATTCATCTGCTGCAGGCCGGTCTTGAGCTTGTCAACCACCTCGTTCTGAGCTGCGATGTTCGGCTCAGCGGAGCGGGCCTCGCTTTCCGAGGTCATCTGACGCTGCAGGGCCACCTTGGCCAGATTGTCGAACTTCTGTGCATCGGCGTCGTTGCCACCGGCACGGAATTCATCGGCTTTGCGGCTCGCGGCGAGGGCCTTGGAACCCCAATCCTGAGCGTTCTTCACATCCTCGTTGTAGTCGTCCTCGAGCATGCGCAGGTTACCGATGGTCTGGGCCACAGCGCCTTCGGCCTCTTGGATGTTGGCCTTGTAATCGCGCACCATCTGATCAAGCATCTTCTGCGGGTCCTCGGCTTGGTCCAACAGCGCATTGATATTGGCCTTGGCCAACTGTGCGATCCGGCCGAAAATTGACTGCTTTGCCATTTTTTTCCCCTTATTTTTGCTGGTTATGTTGAACAAAATCTCACCTGTGCTGCCGGAACGGTCCTTGTCATCCGAGTCTAGGGGACCCGTTTCCATTCTTGTCCTAGGTGCCTGTCCGGTGCAATGCCATGACGTACGACGCTGGAGCCTCCTTGGCTGCCTCCCGAGGGCGTGCGCCGTGGGGCTGCCTGTAACGGGCGGACCGGGAGTTGACTGGCACCCTATGGGCACCTCTCGCACTAGAAGTTGCCGCCTCCTCCGCCAAAGCCGCCACCACCCCCGCCGCCTCCGCCGCCGAAGCCACCCCCGCCGCCTCCGCCGAATCCTCCACCGCCACCGAAGCCGCCGCCTCCGCCTCCGGAGAGGAGCCCGCCAATGATGCCGCCGAGGATGGCGCCACCCATGCCACCACCCATGGAACTGCGACCACCGCCGCCGTAACCCCCTCCGCCGCCGAAGCTGTCGACGTCGTTCTGGGCGTACTGGATGGCTTGTTTGGCCAACGCCTGCGCCTGTTGAGCGTAGGTCAGTGCGTTGGTGGGATCCGAGTCGGAGATACTCAAGGCATAGTCGAAGTTACGTTCAGCTTCGGAGAGCCGGGTCCTAGCGGCAGAACCAACGCCGCCGCGGCGGGCTGCGATGAAGTCCTTGGCCGTGGCAATGGTGGCCTGTGCCCCCGCAAACGCCTGCTGCAGTGCGGCCTGAGCCCGCAGCGCCTGCTGCTGCTGATCTCGGATGCCGGTCAATAGCTCATCGAGCTGAGTGTGGGCATCCTGCACTGCAGTCAGCAGGGCCACCGGATCGGGCTTGCCGCCGGCAGAGTCCATGCGCACCTCGTTCAACGTTGCTTCCGCAGCCTGAACAGTAGGGGCGTAGCGGGCAAATTCGGGGGAGGCCACCATTGATTTGGCCTGCTGCAAATCAGCAAGAGCTGCCGGAAGTGCTGTCTGTAAGGTGACTGCAGCGTCGCGGATGCTTGCTTCGGTTTTTTCAATCGCGTCCAGCAGAACCGTGGACTGCAGCAGACTTTCTTCAGCAGCCTTGACGGCGACGGCCGCTCCAGCAGTATCTGAGGCCGTCAATTTCGTGTCTGCCTCAGTGGCCGCGGTGTCCACAAAATCAAGGCGTTCCTTGGCCTCGGCAACGTTGTCACGCACAGGGGCCAGTGCCGCGTCCGAGTACTGGGCCGTCAAACCGGCCAGTTTCTGCTCGGCCGCCGCCACCGATGTCCGGGCTTCGGCAGCTTGCGACCGGATGCTGGCCAGAACCTGCGGAGCGGTCCGTTCCAGTTCGCGCAACTCGTCGAAGGCTGCCTTTTCGGCGTCCAGAGCCGCATTGGCGTCTTCGCTGCGCTTGATGATTTCACCGAGCCAGGACCGCTGCTCTGCAATGGTGTCGGGAATTTCGTCGTCAAGTTGCTGCTGGAGTTTGAAGGATTCGGAGAGGTGCGCCTTAGCGCTATCCAAAGCGCCCTGGAATTGCTTGACGGCCTCGTCGCCGTACGACGCCTGTGCGAAACCAATTTCATGCTCGCTGGTCTTGATTGCATCATCGGCAGCAATCAACAGCGAGCCAGCCTTGGCGCGCAGCTCCGGGATGGTCATGCCCGCATTGGGATCCAGCGGCTTTCCATCGGGGCTAAAGCCCTTGGCGGTAGCCTCTGCAACAGATTTCTTGTGCTTGTTGCGAAGGTACAGTGCAGTTCCCGCACCCCCAACGACAACGACGCCACCGACTCCCAGCGCTACGAACCCGCCGGTGGGGTCGGGCACGTTGCCCTTGCCACCGCCAGCAGCATCACCGAGTGCCGCGGCTGCATCGATAGCGGCCTGCGCCCAATTTCCGGCAGAGAGCTGGGGCTTGATGGCGCTTGATTGGATGGTGGAGCCTTGGGCTTCCGTCAGGAACGTGTCGGTGCCGCCAACGAATGCATACTGCTTTGTTTGAACAGCAACGGCCAACAACGTATCCAACCGGCCCATGTTCTTTTCGGTGGCGACAGTTTGGGCCCACGCCTGCTGGGCCTGGCCATCAAAGGAGTCGACATAGACCACGAAGAGCGTGATGCCATGGTCCCTGCTCAATTTCGTGATCGCGCTTTGAACCTCTGCCTTTTGACTGCCCAGCACATTGGCGTTGTCCACAATATAGGTGCCGCCGGGAATGCTCACCGGCGGTTCAGCTTGGGCAGCACCGGCCGGGAACAGCAGGAGTGCCATCAGCGCCAGGACTGCCAGAACTGGGGGAAATACCTTCAACCGTGCAAACATCGCTCACCTTTGGTGTGGGACCACTACGGGACCACTCTGGGAATCGGGCCTAGTACTCCAAACGATACTATGGCGCGGATTTGATTGGGCCGGGTTTTTCGGGCAGGTATTTCGCTGTCCGGATAATGCGGCTGCCGCCAGACGTGGGAGATAATGGAACTTGATGAACCTTCACAGCTACCTTCCAGCGAACGTTCGTCAAGGCTCCAGCCGCGGAGGCCATGATGAAACTCAAGCAAGGATTCGTCACACAGAATTTCAATGAAGGGAAAGCTGATGTCTGAGAACAACGGTGACCACACCACCAGCAACAATGATCGGTCAGAACAGCCTGAACAGTCTGAAGCCGCCCAGCCCCAGCAGGCAGAACCAGCCCAGCCAGCCCAGCCAGCGCAGGCCCAGCCTGCGCAGCCAACCAAGGCCCCAGAAGGTTTCGCGCAGCACGGATATGCAGCTCCCGTGCCGCCGGCCGCACCACGTTATGCGTCTCAGGCATCTTCCCCGAATACTCCTCCTGCCGGCGCACCGGCACCTCCGGCCGCACGGCCTAGTGGATATGGTGCCCCGGCGGCTCCCGCTGCCAACCCTTATGACGCCCCGCAAGCAAGCTCCCGCTATGGCGCGTCACAGCCTCCCGCCAATTCCAATCCCACCGAGCGGATTCCTGCACCGCCGACCCACAACGCGGGATCGCACAGCACTGGATCCCAGAACCCCACTGAGCCGATCCCCACCGGATTTGGTGGAGGTGCTTATGGCGCCAGCAGCTTCGGTAATACCAATCCGGACAGTAACCAGAGCGCGGCGAGCCACAGCTCGGGCACACCAAACTTTGGTGAGGGATACGCAGGACCGGGCTACCCGGCGTCGAACATGTATCCCCAGAGCCAGCCTCATGGCCAGACCGTGGCACCGCAGCGTAAGAACAGGGACGGCAAAAAGGTGGGCATGGGCATGTTCACCACCGGTGTTCTGGCTGCCGCACTGGTCGGCGGGCTGGTGGGTGGCGGGTCTCTGTTCCTGCTCAATCAGCAAGGCGACAACTCGTCGGTGAGCGCTACCTCGCAGAGCGCACCGTTGGTAGTCAATAACACCAACTCCGTCAACCAGGTAACGGCTGCGGCGGCCAAGGCGATGCCGTCAGTGGTGACCATTTCGGCCACGAGCGGTAGCTCCGGTGGCACGGGCTCGGGCATCATTGTGGACACCGAGGGCCACATTCTGACCAATACCCACGTGGTTACCTTGGACGGTGCTGCCGCGCACGCCGCCATCCAGGTGCAGACGAGCGATAACAAGGTATACGACGCCACCATTGTGGGCACGGACCCGCTCTCGGACCTCGCCGTGATCAAGATTGATGCGCCCAACCTGGTTCCGGCCACTCTGGGAGAATCCAGCAAGATCAACGTTGGTGACACCGTCATTGCCATCGGCTCCCCGCTGGGCCTGAATGCCACGGTTACCGAGGGCATCGTTTCCACGCTGAACCGCACCATCCAGGTGGCCTCCTCCGCAGTTCCGGAAACCCCGAGTGACTCCTCAGAGGACCCGGATAACGGTGGCAACGGTTTCCAGTTCTCGCCTCCAGGTGGCGGGACGAGCAACACGGCTGCCACGGGAACCGTGAACCTGAACGTCATCCAGACCGATGCCGCCATCAACCCCGGTAACTCCGGTGGTGCGCTGGTCAACGCTGAAGGCCAGATCATCGGCGTCAACGTGGCCATTGCCTCAACCGGCAGTTCCTCCAGTTCCAGTAGCCAGAGCGGCAACATCGGCGTGGGCTTTTCCATCCCCATGGATCACGCCAAGCGCGTGGCCCAGGACATCATCAAGACCGGTTCGGCCAGCCACGGCCAGCTGGGTGTCACGGTGAGTGGCACGTCCGCATCCGGATCAAGTAGTTCCTTCTCCTCCGGTGCCACCGTGGCTGATGTAACGTCCGGCAGTGCGGCAGCCAAGGCCGGACTGAAGAAGGGCGACGTCATCACCCAGCTGGGCAACCGCACCATCTCTGATCCTTCGGATCTGACGGCGGCTGTCCGCGAGCAGCCGGGCGGAGCCACTGTAAAGGTCGACTTCACCCGCGACGGCAAGGCCCAGAGCATTGATGTCACCCTGGACACCATGAAGTAAACGGTTTTGCGGCCGGCCGCGGCTCTCGTTAGTTTGGAGCTGCGTAGGCTTACGCGGCAACGGTGCGCTACTCGGTGAGTAGCGCACCGTTAGCACTTAACGGCACGCAGCTCCAGTGTGAGTTTCGGCTCCTACTGTAGACCTAGTGTGCAAGCACGGAGTCCAGAACAGGTTTGGATGCCGCAAGCCCCAGCCACACCAAGGCAATGCCACCTGCCAGCACGCCGACAATGACCAATAATGACAGCGGCGCAAAAATCATGGCGGCCCCCGTCAGTGGGAACAGCAAAATGGCAGCCACGGCCCCCGAGCCAATCGTCACAATGCGCACCGGCGACATCACGGCGCGCCGGCGGGCGGCCTCCATGACGGAACGAGGCATGCCGAGCCTGTCCAGGCTGACGTACAACCCGCTCCGGTCCAAGATGGCGGCGGCCTGATTCACACCGGCACTGGAAGCCACCAACAGGAACGAGGCAACCACCGTGATCAGCACTCCGGTGCGCATATCGGCGGCGAGGTTGATGTCCGCTGCGTTGCCTCCATCAGGCGCTGTGGCATTCAGCAGCGCCAGTCCGGTCCCGGCAATGACGGCAATGAAGCTGGTCATCGACAGCGAGCTGACCTGCCGCCAGGCAGCCTTGGGTGATTCCAGAATGGTCCGGGCGGCCAACAGCCGAGCCGGCGTTTGCGCCCTGCGCAGCCCCCGCCCGGCCAGCCATTTCAGCACAAACGGCCCTACTAGGTTCAACAGGGCCATCCCGCCGGCGAAGCTGCCGCACAGGATGATGATCATGATAGCCAGGGATCCGCTGGCCGTTAGATTGGCCATCAGGACATAAAGTACGACGGCGGCCCCCGCCCCGAGCGCGAATCTTACCCAGTGCACTGTTGGTGCCTTGGCCCTGGTGCGCACCCCCAACGGGGAGAGCACCACTTGGCGCAAACCGATCGTGGCACTGATGGCTGCAAGGATCATGAGGGCGGCAGCTGTGGCCAGCACCAGCAGGGGGTTGAGCCACAGCGCCGACAAACCCAAGGCCTTCCCCTGGAACGGGATCAGGGCAACCGCTGGCAGTGCCGCAGCGTAGAGCAGCACGCCAGCGCAAATGCCCACGGCGGCCACAACGGTGGATTCCACTACTGTCATGGCGCCCACGAGCGCCGGGGTGCCGCCCAGCAGTCGCAGCGTGGACAGCCGCTCATCACGGCGGCGTGCCGATAGGCGTGCTGCCGATCCGCCCAAGGTCAGCAGGGGCAGGACCATCAGGGCCAGAGCCACTCCGGCCAGCATCTGATAGGTACCGGCCAGATCGGGGTTTGTATCGATGGCAGGTGTGGTGAAAAAGCTCATGGCACCGGCCAGCACTATGAGCGACAGCGCAGTGACCAGGGCAAACGCCACCACGGGCAGAGCCACCACCGCCTTGCTGCCGGGGGTGGGGCGGGACAGCATCCAGAGGATGGACACCATGGATTTGAACTTGTTCACGGCTGTTCCGTCCAGTTCTGGCCCGTGACGAACTGGCCTGTGGCAGGCGGGCTTGCGAGGGGCTGATGCGCCGGGGGCTGATGCGCGGACGGGTGCGCCGCCATGCCGGGGGACTGTACGGCATATTGCCCGCTCGCACCGGGTATGAGTTGAATGGGCGCCGGGGGAGCCGACGGCGCAAGGGAGAGGACGCCGTCGTGCATGAACAATGTGCGCGAGCACAGGGCCGCAACGGAGGGGTCATGGGTGACCAGGACCAGCGTGCGCCCGCGCCCGGAAGTGGCACCGAGGAGCGCGCCCATAACCTCGGCGGAGGTGTGCGAGTCCAGGGCGCCGGTGGGTTCGTCGGCGAAGACGATGCCGGCGCCGGTGACCTGTGCGCGGGCGATGGCTACCCGCTGCGCCTGGCCGCCGGAGAGCTCACCGATCCGTCGGCCCTCCATGCCAGCCAGGCCCAAGTGGGCTAGCCAGCCGGCGGCCTGGGGCTCGGCGTCGCGCCTAGACACTCCGTTGAGCATCAGGGCTAGGGCAACGTTTTCAATGGCCGTCAGTTCCGGGATCAGCAGGCCGGATTGGAAGACGAAGCCAAACGCCTCGCGGCGCAGCTTGGAGCGCTGAGTTTCATTCAGAGCAGTGACTGCTGTGCCGGCATAGTGAACGGTTCCGGAGTCGGGCGCGGTGATGCCGGCCAGGGTGTGCAGCAGCGTGGTTTTACCGGAACCGGAGGCGCCCATGATGGCCACGGATTCGCCGGCAGCAATGTCTACGTCCACGTTGTTCAGGGCGATACCTGCACCGAAACGTTTGGAAAGGGAGCGTGCGCTCAAGATTGTTGAGGTCATACTTCCACTGTGCCCGGAAGTGGTGGCGGCCAGCATCGGGCCGCGGACGGAAACAATCGGCGCCAGTATCCACCCGCAGGCGGAGCCCATGTTCGCTGGGAGTAAAGTTTCGACGTCGAAAATTCCGCCCCTGAGCCACCACGAACTAAGCTGTGGAGGTAGGCCAAGGGCGAAGCGGCCGCACCTGCCCCGGCACGGGGCTGGGCACACCATCCGTCCATGACACAAAGGACAGCAGTGGAAAATTCAGCACTGAACATTGTCGTACTGGTTAAATATGTGCCAGATGCGCAGTTTGACCGACAGCTCTCCGGAGATGCACACGAACTCGATCGCAGCGAAAGCATCCTTTCCGAGCTTGACGAATACGCCTTGGAAGCAGCCCTTGCGCTGAGCGACGCACGCGGCGGAGCCAAGGGTGGCAACACCGTCACCGCACTCACCGTGGGACCGGCATCGGCCGCCGTGGCAGTGAAGAAATCACTGCAGATCGGCGCAACCCAAGGCCTGCATGTCTGCGACGAAGCGCTCGCAGGCTCCGATGCCTCAGCGACCTCGCTAGTCTTGGCCGCAGCCATCAAGTCCCTCGGGGCCGTTGACCTGGTCATCACCGGCATGGCGTCCACCGACGGGGAAACCTCCATTGTTCCCGCGCAGCTTTCTGCACGGCTCGGACTTCCGCAGATCACGTTCGCCTCAGCCTTGGATGTTGCCGGCAACACGCTCACGGCCCGCCGCGACGGTGACGAGTTCTCCGAGGAAATTCAGGCCACTTTGCCTGCTCTGGTTTCGGTAACCGATCAGGCCAACGATCCCCGCTACCCCAACTTCAAGGGCATTCTGGCCGCGAAGAAGAAGAAGGTGACCACCGTGTCCCTGGCGGATTTGGGTGTCTCAGCGGACGCCGTCGGACATGCCGGTTCCTTGACCAAGGTCACCGCGGCAGCCGAACGCCCCGCCCGCATCGCCGGCACCATCATCACCGATTCCGGCGACGCCGGCATCCAGCTTGTTGACTTCCTGGCCGCTGCGAAACTGATCTAAGGAACCCATTTCATGAGTGCAATTGTTGTTTACATTGATCAGCTGGATGCTCCGGGCAAGCTTTCCACCACCGTCAACCAGCTGCTGACCCTGGCCCGCGGCGCAGGCGAGCCCGTGGCCGTTGTGGCCGGTCCCGTGAGCGCTGAAGTGTTGGCCGAGTTGGGTGCCCAGGGCGTCTCGCGCGTGCTGCATTCGGAGCAGGCCGAGCTGGGCCAGTTCCTCGTTGCCCCCAAGGCCGACCTCCTCGCCCAGGCAGCGGCAGCCGTGTCCGCCAGCGCCGTACTGGTGGATAATAGTGCCGCCGGGAAGGAAATTGCGGCCCGCGCTGGCGTCACCTTGAACGCTGGGGTGATCACCGACGCCGTCTCCGTGACGTACGACGGCGGCACCTTGGTTGCGCACAAATCCGTCCTTGCGGGGTCCTGGACTGTTGAGGCGCGGGCTACTACAGCTGTCGCCGTCATCAGCGTCAAGGCTCATAGTGTTGAGGCGGTCCCTGCTGCTGAAGCGGCTACCCCCGTGGTTGAAACCCTGGACGTGGCCTTTGCTCCGGCAAGCTTGGGTGCCCGCGTGGTTTCCCGCACGCCGCGGGCAGCATCAGGACGTCCCGAGCTGGAAGATGCCCGCATCATTGTGGCCGGTGGCCGCGGTGTTGATGGCGACTTCACCCCGATTGAGGAACTCGCTGACGTTCTCGGTGCCGCTGTTGGTGCTTCGCGTGCAGCCACTGATGCGGGCTGGATCTCCCACGCTTCGCAGGTGGGCCAGACCGGCAAGAAGGTCTCCCCACAGCTGTACATCTCGGTGGGTATTTCCGGTGCCATTCAGCAGAAGGCCGGCATGCAGACCTCGAAGTTGATTGTGGCCGTGAATAAGGATTCCGAGTCGCCGATCTTCGAGATTGCCGATTTCGGCATTGTGGGGGACCTGTTCCAGGTGTTGCCGCAGGCCGTAGCGGAAATCAAGAAGCGCCGCGCCTAGCGTTCAGCCCCGGTGCGCGTGCCTAGTGCTGCGGCATCGGGAAATGCCTAGTGCCGCATCGGGAAATGCCGCCGTTTGACGTAAATGCCAGGGTTTGAACTGTGGCATTTACGTCAAACGTCGCCACTGCTGTGAGACAGCAAAAATGCC
>NZ_JBFBLU010000017.1:0-24252 GCF_040686795.1 Specibacter sp. NPDC078709 | reverse complement strand
CAACAGCCTCGGCCTTGAACTCCGGACTGAACTTACGACGATTAGACATGAAACAGATTCTCCTAAACCCTGTCCCAAATCACCATACGGGCGCAGAGATCGCTCGGAAGTTGTTGAATAATGGGTCTTCGTTCTTGCGGGTATTGACTGATCCGATTACGGGGGAAGCGTTACCGTTGGAGCCGCAACGGTATAGGTTGCGGGCGGCGGAACGGGCGGTGTTGCAGGCTTTGGCTGGGTGTTGTTATGTACCGAATTGTCCTAATCCGGTGATGGATACGGAGTTGGATCATTTGAGGGCTTTTGAATTCGGCGGACCATCCACCATGGCGAATTTGCGCCCGGCGTGTAAACGCCATCATCTGATGAGGCACTTCAAGGACGATAAGAACCGCCGTGGCCGTCGGCGGTGTATTGATGAACCAGAACGGGCCGGGATCCAGCTCCGTGGCTGGACACCACAACTCACCAAAGACGGACGGATCGGCTGGATCACGCCCAGTGGCAAGTACCGGCCACCACTGAACACCGAACCAGACAGGCCCGAATACCCGAAATGGCTCAAAAAACTCATCAGCAAAACCACCAAAAAACCGACAAACTAGCCATACAGCCAGTCGTTTGGCGCAGGACTACCCGGCTGGACAACCGCCATTCGTCCAGAGAGACCAACGTCTACTCCAGAGGACGGTCGACACCGCAGTATTCATTCATATCCAGGCCAGTGACCGCCAAACCCAGCACGGCAGAGCGGTAGGCTGAATCTCAAACTACGTCAGGGAGCTCATGTTTCGTCGTATCACCGGTTTGTTGCTAGTCCTTGGACTCGTTGTTGGCGGAAATGCCTGTTCCGCACCTGACGACGGTAGCTCCACGGCCGATGCCCTAGCTAAGGCACTGACAGCCCACACCGTGGGCGATTTGAGTTTCGACAAGCCCGCATCAGACGTACAAAACGAGCTGACCGAGCTTGCCAAAGGCATTGATCCGGTGTGGCCGACGGTCGCAGTCAGCGGGGTGGAAGTCAGCGAAGACACCGCCCGCGTATCACTGGACTACACCTGGAAACTGCCCGAGGTTGAAAAAACTTGGACGTACTCCACCGGTGCCGATATGAAGCGCGACGGAAGCGGCTGGGTCATCACCTGGTCAACAGAAATGGTTCAACCGGATCTCAAAACCGGGGAGCGTTTCCAGATCAGCACCAAGGAGAGTGAACGGGCGGGAATTCTCTCTGCCGACGGTGAAGCCATCGTGAAAGACAGACCAGTACACATTGTCGGGATCAACAAGGACGGCCTAAACGAGGCAGAAGCCGCCGCTTCCGCTAAGGCGTTGGCGGCGGTCCTGGACATTGACGCCGCAGTCTACGCAGCGAAGGTCAAAGCCTACGGCCCTGTAGCCTTCGTTGACGCCATCACCTTGCGTGAGGATGCCTTCAAGGCGTTGGACCAGGACAAACTCAAATCAGTCCCCGGAATCCTCGTTGTGCCGGACACCATGCCGTTGGCGCCGTCTCGAACCTTTGCTTCAGCGATTCTTGGGACGGTGCATGAGGCCACAGCGGAGGACATCGAAAAGTCGGAGGGCAAGATTGTTGCTGGCCAGATGGTCGGTACCGGTGGCCTGCAAGCGGCTTTTGACGCGCAACTCTCCGGTACCGCTGGGGTCATCGTCAGCGCAGTTCCCGCTGCCGCAACTAATTCCGCAACTAGTGCCGCTCCTACTGCAACTACCACGGACGACGCCGGGGCCTCACCCATTGAGCCCACCGCACCACCGAGGACCCTCTTCTCTGTCGACCCCATCAAGGGCAAAGACGTGAAAACTACCTTGGTCCCCAGCGTTCAAAGTGCAGCAGAAGCGGCGCTGGACAGTGTAAGAACGCCAAGTGCAATTGTTATTATGCGCCCCTCCACCGGGGCAATTTTGGCCGCTGCGAATGGCCCTGACAGCAACGGTTACAACACGGCGTTCTTGGGACAGTACGCTCCGGGTTCGACCTTCAAGATGGCTACGTCGCTGGGATTGCTGCGCATGGGCATGGGCCCGGAATCAACAGTGAGCTGTACTCCGGAGTTCACTGCCGACGGCAAGAAGTTCCTCAATGCACCCGGCTATGCGCCCGAGGTGACGGGTGAGGTGTCCTTGACAACCGCCGTCGCACATTCCTGCAATACCGCTTTTGTCTCACAGTTTGAAAAACTCTCGCAGGAGAACCTGGCTGACGCAGCTGGCGCTTTGGGGATCGGCATGGTCAATGATCTGGGCTTGGACGCCTATATGGGCGCTGTGCCGCGTGATTCCAAGGGAACTGAGCATGCAGCGTCGTTGATCGGACAGGGAAAAGTGCAAACCTCGCCGCTGGCAATGGCGACCATGATGTCCTCCATGGTCAAGGGTGCAGTGGTTGTTCCCGTTCTTGTGGACGGCCATGACGGCAAAGCGAAACCCGCCGAAGGTGCTGCCCTGACCGCGAAAGAAGCCGGTGACCTGCGCACCATGATGCGGGCGGTAGTGACTGATGGCTACTTGTCTACCCTTGCAGATCTGCCTGGTGCCGAAGCGATTGGAAAGACGGGAACGGCCGAGTTTGGCACAGATACCCCGCCACGCACCCATTCGTGGGTCATTGCCGCTCAGGGTGACATTGCCGTGGCGGTCTTTGTCGAAGACGGGGATTTGGGTGCCATCACGGGCGGCCCGCTGGCCAAGGCGGCATTGCTGGCGGCGCAATAACAGATCAAGAATGTACGCAAAATTACAGAGGAGAAACATGCACAGCTCGGAAGCAAATAACGTCAAGTTTTCCCTGACAAAGTTCCGGGCCGGCTACGAGCTGGCAGAGGTGGACGATTTTCTCGATAGTCTGCATAACGCCCTCGCTCAATGGGAGTCCGGCCGTCCGGGCACAATCCTCGCTGCAGAGGTGGTCCAACAGCGTTTCGCCGTCACCAAGTTTCGCAACGGCTACGACCAAGATCAGGTGGATGATTTCCTTGCTAAGGCCACCGCTACCTTGCAGGCCTACGAGAAAGTCAGCAAGCCGGGCTACTGACTGGAACTTCGGCTTCTGCTGGTGACTCAAAAATCGGGGCTCAGATCGCGGCGTCGAAACTGCACGATGCCCAGTGTCGCCAGTGCTACGGCCAAGAGTGCAAGGATTACGAGCGGTAGCAGCATGAACGTGTCTGCAGGTAAACGGGGGACCGCACCGAAGGGGGTAGCCCTGATGGTGGCTTCTGACAGTGAGAACAGATTCCCGAACATGGCCGCTAGCACCGAGGCGCCGTATACGGCCCAGCTGATACTGATGGTCCATCGGGGCGCAAACCCCGTCAGGAAAAGCATCACGCCCATCATCAGCAGCACGGCCGGCCAGTAGAGGAGCGATGCGCCCGCCAGCTGACTGCCCGTGGCCGCGCCTTGCGAGGAAACACCTGTCAGATATCCGCCGATCAGCAACATGAGAGCGGAACCAATCGCAGCCACCAGTATCTGTGCGCCCAACCACTTGTAGCGCGAGAGCGCTCCGGCCAGTTGAGCATCGAGGCGCCCGCTGGCCTCTTCGCCTCGAGTAGCAGAGAGGCACTGCACCGCAAAGGCTCCGGCGAGCAAACCGTTGAAGAGCACAAAGATACTCAGAACACCGTCGAGCAAACTGTCGGAAGTGCCCACAAAGGACCGGGCCAAGGGGTTGGTGGGATCAAGTGCGTCTGTCATAGCCCGGGCAACACCGCCGAAGAACACTCCAGCAACCATGGCGCCAACAAACCAGCCCACCAGACCGCTGCGCTGCAGCCGCAACACGAGCCCCACAGGCTCAAGCAAAAATCCTGACGCGCGGGACGGTCCATGACGATCAGGGAGTAGACCGCTACCCAAATCCCGGATGCTTTCAAGACGTAGCGCGAGCACGCAGCAGCCCACTGCCAGCAGTACCAGAGCCAGCAGCGGCCACCACGTATCTTGCCCATAGGGCCTCATATTTTGCGCCCAAGCAATGGGTGAGAACCAGCTCAAGATGTTGGGATTCCCGGCTCCGAGATTCCCGGCGCCGAGATTCAAGGTGCTGCCATTAAGGGCACTGGGCGTCGGGGTGCTCGGATCAACCCCGCTGGACTGTAAATCTGCCCCGGCGCGGATGAAGTAAAACACGGCCAGTAATCCCACTCCCAGCGAATTGGCGCCCCTACTCGTGGAGCTCAGTTGCCCGCAGATTGCCGCAACGCCCACGAAGGCCAGCCCCGTGCCAGCAATGGACGCGCCCATGACGAAGGAGCCGGCCGCTGGCAGCGTCACAAATAGGCACAACAAAGAGACCAGCATTCCCGTCAGGAGGCTGAGGCCACCTGCCACCGCGTAGTTTGCCGTGCTGTAGGCGTGACGGCCGATAGCCGAGGATTTCAAGAGTTCGGTACGGCCAATCTCCTCATCTGCCCGGCCGTTGCGGGTGACCAGAAAGATGGAAGCGAAGCCCAGTGCCACCGCCAAGGTCATCCAAATCTTGATCACGAGTATGCCGCCCAAAGATCCGGCAGCGTATGGTAACCCCGTCAACGCTGCCACCGCTGGAGTATTGGCCACTTGAGCATAGGCATTGCGTGCAGCCTGGGTGGGAAAAGCCTGCTGCTGGGAATCGTAGACAACGGGAATCATCAGCGCCAAGACCGCGGCCCAGATGCCCAACCGGAGCCAATTGCGGCGAAGGATGAACCGGGCACAGAGCCAAAATCCGGTTGTGGCCCTTGACCGCGGCAGGACCTGTGCAACCGCGCGTGGAGTGCTCGCGCTGCTCATCGTGATCTCGAAGTCCGTGCAGTCGTGCCATCGTAGTGGCGCAAAAACAAGTCCTCCAACGAGGGTGGGCTGGAAAGTAGACTATGCGGCGAATAGTTCGACAGCGCCAACAACACCGTACCTAAATCATCTTCACTCACGGTGAAAGTTGCGTGGGTGCCAGTAACCACGAGATCGTTCACGCCCGCCACCGCGGCCAACACCGACGCATCTTGGTCTAACACCACCGAGACCGTGGTCCGGTGGAGGTGACGCAACGCGTCCAGCCGTCCAGACTCAACGGTTTTGCCATCCCTGATGATCGTGACGGTGTCGCAAAGTTTCTCCACTTCGGCGAAGATATGGCTGGACAGCAGCACGCTGCGACCCTCCGCCTTGACCTCCTGAATACATGCGGTGAAGACCTGCTCCATCAATGGGTCGAGGCCGGAGGTGGGTTCATCCAAAACCAACAGCTCGGCATGAGAGCTCAGAGCCGCCACAAGGGCAACCTTTTGCCGGTTTCCCTTTGAATAGCTGCGTGCCTTCTTCGTGGGATCGAGCTCAAAGCGCGCCAGCAAACTATCGCGCTTGGTGTTGTCGACACCACCACGGAGGCGGGACAGGATGTCGATGATCTGCCCGCCTGTGAGGTTGGGCCACAGGCTCACCTCTCCGGGCACATAGGCAATGCGTCGATGAAGTTCGACGGCGTCACGCCAAGGATCGCCGCCCAGCAAAGTCACGCTGCCGCCGTCGGACTTCAAGAGTCCCAGCAGGATGCGGATGGTGGTCGACTTTCCAGAGCCGTTGGGCCCAAGAAATCCAGCAACGCTGCCCTGCTCCACGAGTAAGTCCAAGCCAGCCAAGGCGGGGGTCTTGCCAAATCGTTTCTGCAGGCCCGTGACCTCAACAGCCAGCTCATTCATCGACATGATCCAGCCCCTTTCGTGATGCCTGGGAAATCCTCAAGTGCGGCATCGGGACAGCGAGACAATCAATGACGGCGCCCTGCAACCGTGGCTGTCCAGACACGTCATGATGAGCTGCACTCATAATTTGCAGGCTACGCGCATGCATTGACTGCGGCAATGGATAGGCTGTCTGCATGGAGACAGTTGCACCGCTTGCACCGTTGGAAGATGCTTGCACCGTAGTCATTCTGCGTGACGGCGGCTCAGGCCTGGAGACGTTGATGCTGGAGCGGCCCACCAACAGTCGCTCCTTTGGGGGTGCGTGGGTGTTCCCTGGCGGGAAGGTTGACCCCGCAGACCGCGTCGACGGCTTTGGCAGAGTGTTGGATGAGCTTGCCGCGGCCCGGGTGGCCGGGCTGCGTGAGCTGGAAGAAGAGACCGGACAGCAACTCACACCAGAGGAGCTGATCTGGGTCTCGCAGTGGACGCCCATGCAGGCCATCCCGCGACGGTTCCGCACCTGGTTCATGGTGGCTCAGGCAGCGCCTGGGAAAATTGTGCTCAACCCGGATGAACACGACCGTTACGCCTGGCTCACGCCTGCCCAGGCACTTGACCAGCATGCCCGGGGAGAAATGACGCTGGTGGCTCCCACCTGGGTCACTTTGCACAACCTCGACGGCGTTGCCTCCGTAGCGGATGCGTTGGCAGGCGCCAGAGTAGGCGCCGCCACACGTTACAACAGTCACCTTCTGGTATCCGAAACGGGAATCCGCCCAGACGGAGTGCTCTGGGCCGGTGACGAAGCCTACCCAGCCGCGGATGGTCTAGCAGCAGCCCCCGGCGCGCGACACAGGCTCATCACTAAGACGCTGCCTTGGGTCTTTGAACATACGAGTCTTTGAACACGCGCGAGGCCATAGAAAACTACAAAGGATTAAGGATCAGGTCATGAAGACGCAATGGAAAGAATTGAGCCAAGTGCGGCGGTGCATGATTGTTGCCGCCGGGGCTCTCCAGATGACGTTGCAGGCAGCCGCGTTGCGAGACATCGCACGGAGAAGCCCAGCGCAGGTCAATGGATCAAAAGCGGGGTGGGTGGCGGCGTCGTTCATTAACTTCGCCGGACCGCTTGCCTACTTTGCTAAAGGACGGAAGAAGTAGCACCGAAGTAGCTAGCTCAGAGTAATCCGAGTTCGGCTACGGCGTCCCGTTCGGACTGAAGCTCCGCCACGGAGGCGTCAATCCGGGCGCGGGAAAACTCGCTGATGTCCAGACCCTGCACAATGCTGTAACTGCCGTCTGCCGTGGTGACCGGGAATGAACTGACGAGTCCTTCGGGCACGCCGTAGGAGCCATCGGAGGGGACCGCCATACTGGTCCAATCGCCTTCGGGGGTGCCATGGACCCACAAACGCATGTGTTCGATGGCAGCGTTGGCGGCCGATGCGGCCGATGATCCGCCGCGCACGGAGATGATCTCGGCTCCGCGCCTGGCTACCCGTGGGATGAACTCCTCGGCGACCCAAGATTCCGCCACTAACGAGCTGGCGGGCACTCCGCCTGCCGTGGCGTGGCTGATATCGGGGTATTGGGTAGCCGAATGGTTGCCCCAGATGGCCACGTTCTTGATGTGCGAAACCGGGTATCCTGTCTTGGCAGCCAGCTGCGCCACGGCCCTATCGTGATCCAGTCGGGTCAGTGCTGTGAAGCGCGACGCCGGGATGTCGGGTGCGTGCGACGCCGCAATTAGGGCGTTGGTATTGGCGGGGTTGCCCACCACCACGGCTTTGAGATCGGGTGCCGCACCAGCATTCAATGCCCGGCCCTGGACCGAGAAGATGCCGCCATTGGCGCTCAGAAGATCGGCGCGCTCCATACCCGGCCCACGCGGACGGGCGCCCACCAGCATGGCGATGTTGGCGCCGTCGAACGCCTTGATTGGATCATCGAAAACCTCCAAAGCTGCCACGAGCGGGAACGCGCAGTCCATCAGTTCTAAGACTGTCCCTTCAGCGGCTTTGGCAGCCTGCGGGATTTCTAGCAGATTCAGTTTCACCGGTACGTCGGGGCCCAGCATGGCCCCCGACGCAATCCGGAAAAGCAACGCATAACCGATCTGGCCAGCGGCGCCGGTGACAGTGACTGTAACAGGGGCGGGAGCATGTGCGTTCATGGCGCCAGTCTAGCCCCGCCTACGCCGCTTGTGCGGTGATGTACCCCCTTCAATGGTGAGCGCCGCCGCTGGAGTTGGGACAACTGCCCGGGACGAGCAGACAGTACTGGAGGGGCCGATGCCGCGATAGGGACCGATGCCGCCGAAGGGGCTCGGGCAGGGACCTGGGGCAGTAAAAAGCGCGCCGTCCCTCATGAAAAACTAGGGGCGACGCGCTGGGTGAGAATTTATCCCACAACAGCCCATAAGGCTGAAATGGATTATTACAACGTTACGGTGGCTAGCTCAAATTCGAGGCGCTGCAGACGTTCGCGGTCAACGACGCCGTTGGGCTTGCCCAGGTTGACCACCATGAACGAGTTGTACGGAGTACCTGTGTTGAACTCGGCATCCATGCCTGCTGCATCAAAGCCTGTCATGGGGCCGGCGGCAAGTCCTGCTGAACGGGCGGCGAGGATGAAGTAGCCGGCCTGCAGGTGTGCGTTATTCACAGCCATGGTCTTGCGCATGTCAGCATTGCCCTCAAACATGGGGATCATCTTGGCCATGTGCGGTGCCGTGGTGGGCAGCAGATCGTGCCAGTCATTCGTGTAGCTCAGCACTGCCACCATGGGTGCGGTGAGGGTCTTGGCCTTGTTGCCATCGCCCATGTGCTCCACCAAACGAGTGCGAGCCTCTTCCGAGCGGACCCAGGAGATGCGCAGCGGCTGGATGTTCATGGCGGTCGGACCCATTTTGGTCAGGGCGTAAACAGCCTGCAGCGTCTCGTCGCTGATTTCTTCATCCGACCAGCTATTGGCAGTGCGTGCTTCTAGGAACAGAGCCGCGGCGGTTTCGCCGTCCAGAATAAGTTCGTTGTGGAGGTCGATCTCGGTAGCAACGTCAATGCTCATGAGCCCAGCTTTCTATAAATCTATAAATCGGCGTCAGTGTTCGACCTGTACAGCGCACGTAGTGGATGGTTTTGTTTCTGGTTTTGCCATGACATGGCTCACAGTGCCAAGATGGCGGGACTGATCAACGCAAAGGAGCGGCAGATTTATGAGCCCATGGGCCATCCGGGATTTCCATCCACAAGATGTTGAAGGCATTCTGCAGCTGTGGCAGGCGTTACGCGACAATGGTGTGCAGCCGGTTTACGATCTGTCCGAAGTGCTGGCCTCCTGCGAAAAAGACCATGCGGTGGTGGCCGTCCAAGGCGATCAGATTGTGGGGGCGGCTGTTGGCCGCGCCGCTCACGATCAAGGGTGGATTGTCTTCCTGGCCACGCTGCCGCCCTTCCGCGGCCGAGGCATCGGCACGCTGCTGCTGGCCGCCGTCGAAAATCGGATGGCCGCTCATGGCTTGAACAAGCTCTCAGCCCTGATGCCGGAAACTGAAACCCGGGTGGAGGCGTTCACCAACCGGGGCTTTGTGGTCAAGAAGAACCTGCGTTACTTTGAACGGCACATCCCCGTCCAGCGTGCCGAACTCGGTGCCCTAGAGGAGCTCGGCGGGCGGGTCTTGCCGCGGGATCTCTGGGATCGGGTGGCGGGTATGACTGCCGAAAAGGAACTGCTTGAGCGGCGCCTGGTACTGCCGCTGGCGGAGTCCGATCTGGCCGAGGAATTCGGGGTGGTGCCGCCCCGCGCCGTGGTGCTTTTTGGTCCTCCTGGGACAGGGAAAACCACCTTCGCCAAGGCGATAGCTTCACGGCTGGAGTGGCCCTTTGTGGAGGTCTTCCCGTCCCGGCTGGCGGGCGAGCCAGGCGGTTTGGCCGGGGCTCTGCGTCAGACCTTCTTGGACATCGCCGAGCTGGAGCATGCTGTGGTGTTTATTGATGAGGTTGAAGAGATTGCCTCGCAGCGTTCGGGGGAGCCGCCGTCGCCCATGCAAGGGGTCACGAACGAGCTCCTGAAGATCATTCCGGCCTTCCGTGACCAGCCTGGCCGCCTGCTGGTGTGCGCCACGAACTTCATCCGGTCCCTGGATTCGGCCTTCCTGCGCCACGGACGTTTCGATTACGTGATCCCGATCGGGCTGCCTGATGAGCAGGCCCGCACCGCTATGTGGAACCGCTTCATCCCCGCTCATGTGGTGGCCACTATTGATGTAGCGGCGCTCGTGGCTGCCAGCACCGGCTTCTCTCCGGCGGACATTGAGTTCGCCGCTCGCAGCGCCTCCCAACGTGCTCTGGAAAAGGCCATGTTCGACGGCGGTGCCTCCTCAGGTGGGCCCGGTGCTGCCGCAGGTGCAGACTCCTCCGCAGATGGAGACTCATCCGAGAAAAACCCGCAGGTGCGGGGCCCGGTGACGGCCGACTATCTGGAGACGATTGCCGAGACGAAAGCTACTGTCAGTGACGCCGTCGCTGCCGACTTCCTTGAGGACATTGCCGCCCTCGCCCGTACGTGAGTGCAGCTGTAGCTACAGCCACGTCTTCTTTTTGAAGATGATGTACATGATGAAGCCCACCAGGAACATCAGAACCAGGGCAAAGGGGTAGCCAAACGCCCAATGCAGTTCCGGCATGTTGTCAAAGTTCATGCCGTAGATAGAGCCCACAAATGAGGGTGCGAACAAGATGGCGGCCCAGGATGAGATCTTCTTCATCTGCTCGCTCTCTGCCGCGTTCGCCTCGTTCTGCCGGTTGGCTGTCAGCGTGCCATCCACCGTCAGAGCGTTTTGCAGCAGCTGTCGGAACGAATCCGCCCGTGCCGTAACGGACTCAACATGGTCTTCGACGTCACGCAGGTAGCGTTGCAGTTCAACGTCCACGTTGTACTTGTCAAAGCCGCCCTTGAGTCGATCAAGCATGTCGCGCAACGGGTGGATGGCCCGCTGGAACTGAATGACCTCGCGGGAGAGCTGGTAGATGCGCCGGGAAACAGTGGGATCGCCGGAAAATAGCTGGTCCTCGATCTCGTCGATGTCGTTTTCCAGACCGTTGACCACGGGCTGGTAATCGTCCACCACCTGGTCCATGATCGCGTACAGAACAGCTTCCGGGCCCATGGCCAAGAGCGCGGGATCGGCCTCGAGCCGGGTGCGGGTGGAGGACAAGCCTGGGGTTTCCGCGTGGCGGATGGTGACCACAAAGTCCTTGCCGGTGAAGACATGCAGCTCGCCAAACTCAACTGATTCATTCTCATCGATGTATCTGGCGGGCCGAAGCACGGTGAAGAGGACGTCGTCGTACCTCTCCAGCTTGGGGCGCTGGTGGGCCATGATGGTGTCTTCCACGGCAAGTTCATGCAGCGAAAACTCGGCGGCAAGAGACGTCATCTCCGCCTCATCGGGGCGGAACATGCCAATCCAGGCCATGCCGCCGCAGGCGTCCATGACCTCGTAGGTCTGCTCGAGGCTGATGGGATCGGCGAAGCGCTTGCCGTTGACGTACACGGCGTTGTCAATGATGGTCACCTGCCCATTATGGGTCAGGTGGGTGCCATTTGCGTGCCGCGGCTAATCCAGTGGACCGGTGTGCCCTGGAATGTGCTGGAAAACCAGGGTGGTCTCGGTGTGCCCCACCACAGGATCGGTGGTCAGATTATCCAGCACCCAGTCGCGGAGCGCATCGGTATCACGGACGGCAATGTGCAGGAGGTAGTCCACGGATCCGGAGGTGTGGAAGGTGGAAAGGACCTCGGGCAGCAGCGGAACACGGGCGGTGAACGTGTCAATTTCTTCCCGGTCATGGGCGCGCAACCGAACCGCGATGAGTGCCTGCACAGCGCGGCCAATCGAGGCCAGATTCAGTTTGGCTTCAAAACCTTCGATGGCGCCGCGTTCCATGAGGGCACGGGTACGCATCAAGGCGGTGGACGGCGCAATTCCCACAGTGTCGGCCAGATCGCGGTTGGTGATCCGCGCATCAGCCACCAGAGTGTCGATGATCTGACGGTCGACGGCGTCCAGCGGCTCGGCGTGGTGGCCGGCCTGGGTCTGCTCGCGCCGAACGTTCTTCGCTGGTGATGCCATGGGATCCTCCAAGGTATGCGTGCTTAGCGGGGACATTTTCGTTTGTAACGTCCGTTAGTTCGCTATACTAGCAAATTTCCGAACTATTGCGCTGTCTATGCGGTGGCGGTGGCGGGGCCTGTGCGGTGTGGGTGGAACGCGGTTGGACGCGGTAGCCGGATTAGAGTTCGCGCAGGAATTCTTTCACCACAGCGGCTACTGGAACGGCCTGAGCCGATTTCCAGCCGGTTCCCGCCCAGAGATTCAAAGCCCGAGGGTCCTGCGCTGCAGCCGCGGCGGCCCGGAGCGGGGCGGTCAGGAAGTGTACTTCGGGATAGGCCTCCGGAGCCGTAGCAGTGTGATCCCGGACAAAACCGTTGACCAAGGCGCGGGCCGGCTTGCCGGTAAAGGCACGGGTCATGGCCGTACGGGTGTAGCCGGGGTCGGCCAGGGCGTCCTTGTGAAGTGGCCGCGCGCCGCTCTCCTCCGTGCGGATCAGCGCGGTGCCGATGGCCACAGCCGTGGCTCCAGCGGCCAAGGCAGCTTTGGCTTCAGCGGGGCCACTGACACCGCCGGCACCAACCAATGGCACGCTCACAGCAGAGCGAACCTCGGACAGCAATTGAGGAAGGGTGAGGTGTGTTCCGGTCCGGGTATTCTCGGCTGATGGGCCGCCAGCCGCTAAGAACGCCGCGGTGTGCCCGCCTGCGTTGGTGTGCTGAACCACCAAGGCGTCTACTCCGGTGGCTACCGCTGCCACCGCTTCAGCGGCCGACGTCACGGAGGCGACTACCCGCGTCCCAGCCTGATGTAGCCGGGAGACCACCTCGGCCGGAGCCAGACCAAAGGTAAAACTCACCATGGGAATCGGATCCGCGAGCAGGAGAGCAATTTTTTCGTCCCAGTAATCTTGCACCCGCGGATCTTCCTGCGGCGGCGCAGCGAGAGGTACCTCTGCGCCATATCGGGCAGCCGTGGCCAGCAACTCGACCCGGTAAGCCGCCAAGCGGGCTGCCGCATCTGCTCCCAGCGGCGTTGTTCGCGGCACAAACAAGTTCACACCAAAGTTACCGCCTGTGGCGCGCAAGGGTGCAATGTGCCGGGCGAGTTGTTCAGCGGTTTTATAGCCGCCGGCTGCGAAAGCAAAGGCGCCGGCACCTTGGGCGGCCAAGGCGAGTGCCGCCGTCGTGGTTCCGCCAGCCATTGGTGCCGCAATCAGGGGTGTGTTAAACATGGCATTAGTCTAGGGGTGTGAACAAAAACACCTTGAACTCGCGCTCTGCCCGCTCACGTTTTGTGGGCCTGGATATTGGCGGCTCGAAGACGCGTGGAATCGTCTGGAGTGACGGCGTGGTGACCAGCGATTCCAGTGTTGGTAGCACCAATGTTCAAAACGTCAGCCCGGAAACGGCCGTTGCGAACATGGCCGCGTTGTTCGCTGAGCTGGAAGTGGATGGTGCCACGCATGTTCTGGCCGGTGCCGGTGGCGTTGATACGGAGGAGGACGCCTCCGCACTGAGGAGCCTCATCGCACCTTTCGTCCCGGGGGCTCAGGTCGAGGTGGTGCATGACACCCGATTGCTGCTGGCGGCTGCCGGTGCAACATCCGGGGTGGCCGTCATTGCCGGAACGGGTTCTGCGGCCTGGGGCATCAACGATTCGGGTGAACAGGCTCGAGCCGGGGGCTGGGGCTATCTGCTGGGCGACGAAGGCAGCGGTTACTGGCTGGCTCGCGAAGCCGTGCGTTACAGCCTGCGGCGGATGGACGCCGGGGAGCCCGTTGACGAGCTGACGGCCTCACTTCTTGACTATTGCGGACTGGCCGAGCCTCAGTCACTGATTGCCCATTTCCACCACGGAACGTCCCGGCGCTACTGGGCTGCGGCATCCCCTGTCATCTTCGCAGCAGCCGCCAGCGGCCATGAGCAGTCGTTGGTTCTGGTGGACCGTGCAGGCGCAGATTTGGCCAAGATGGCCGCAGAAGTTGCCAGTCAGTTAAAGATTGCCGGTCCGGTGGTGCTGGGTAGTGGCATGGGCAGTAACGTTCCGGCGTTGCAGGAAGCCTTCCGGTCCCATTTGGCCCAGCACGGGCTGGACCAGGTCCAGATCCTGAGCCAGGACCCCATTTTTGGCATCCCACTTCTGGTGGCGCAGTCGCTTGATTAGCCGACGGGCCTAGAAGACGGGCCTTAGAAAATAGGTTCAGCCGGCGGGCGGGGGAGCGGTGCTTGCCCGCACAACCAGGGTGGGTGCCACGATGTCCGCAGTGGTAGCAATTTTCGGATTGGTGATTTGAGCGACGAGCCGGTGTACCGCACGGCGTCCGGTGTCCTCGAAGGACTGCCGCACAGTAGTCAACGGTGGGGTGGAATAAGCAGCCAAATCAATGTCATCGATGCCGACCACGGAGACATCTTCAGGAATACGCCGGCCCAGCTCAGTGAGGGCCCGGATGACCCCAAAAGCCATTTCATCACTGGCCACAAAGATGGCCGTCACCTCGGGCATCCGCCCCAGAATGAGTCCGTTGCGGTAACCCGATTCCGGGCTCCAATCTCCGTGCAGTTCCGGGGGGACCTCGCGGCCAGCCTCCTGCAGGGTACGTCGCCAGCTGTTCAGGCGGCTGGAAGCATCGGACCATTCAATCGGGCCAGCGAGATGCCAAACGGTTTTGTGGCCCAGATCCAAGAGGTGTTTGGTGGCCACCATGGCGGCAATGTCCTGGTCCACGCCCACCGCGCGATCACCCAACCCGGCTGAGCCATCTGTGTTGACGGTGGGGATGCGGGCAGTAATCTTTGCCACCTGCTCCACGGCTTCTTGTAGCGGTGCAGCGATGATGATGCCATCCACACCCTGGTACACCAACCTGCTTACTGCATCGATGACGCTCTGAGAGCTGAGGCTGGAGGTTACCGAATTTACGGTGTAGCCAGCCTCGCGGGCACCCAATTCAACACCCAGCGCCAACGATGAGCGTGCATAGTTGTTGGTGGCTAGGGTCAGCACGCCAATGGTCTTTGATCGTCCAGTTACCAGTGCGCGAGCCGTGTTATTGCGGCGGTAGCCCAACTCGTCAATGACCGCGAGTACTCGCCGGCGTGTGCCGTCCTGCACATTGGGGTGCTCGTTGAGAACTCGGGACACGGTCTGTGCGGACACTCCCGCAGCAGCTGCGACGTCCCGCATTGCCGGACCACGTTCATATTGCTGCGTGCTCATGATGTTCCTTGGGGTGGAGGGGCCTTGCGGCCTGCGCGAAGCGTGAGGGGTGATTTCGGAAGCGTGAGGAGCGATTTTGGAAGCCAGTCTAGTTGTTAGCATGTAACATATCCCGAATTCGCATGCAATTGGTGGGTTCTGCTATTACTTCCGGCAACATGCGCCTAGGATTGTTATCCATAACTGCGTTGCTGTTTCTGCGTCGGACCTAGTTCCAGGAGTTTAGTTGTCTACGTTTGTGACCTCGCCAGGTGCTGCCGGCGGCAGCACCGCACCCTCGCCGGAGGGGTCGGCTGTGCTGACACCAACGCCGGCGCTTAGCTACTCGGATCGCAAGCTTTTCAGGAACGGATCCCCGCACCGCATCATCGCAGGCGCCATGCACTATTTCAGGATCCACCCGGAGCAGTGGCCAGACCGGATAGAGCGCATGGTTGCCATGGGTGTCAATACTCTGGACACCTACGTGGCCTGGAACTTCCACCAGCCTTCTGCGGATGTGGCCCCCGACTTCACCGGGTGGAAGGACCTAGCCAAGTTCATCACGATGGCTGGCGATGCTGGACTGGATGTTATTGTTCGTCCCGGGCCCTATATTTGCGCCGAATGGGACAACGGAGGCTTCCCTGCCTGGGCCATTTCCGATCCAGAGATGGTGCTGCGCTCCTCGGACCCGCTGTTCACCAGCGCGGTGGAAGGCTGGTTTGATCATTTACTGCCTGTCATTGCGCCTCTGCAGGCATGCAACGGCGGACCCGTGGTGGCGGTCCAGATTGAAAATGAATACGGCAGCTACGGCGATGATCAGGAATATTTGCGTTGGAACCGCAAGGCGCTCCTTGACCGTGGGATCACCGAGATTCTCTTTACAGCCGACGGCGGCACAGACTACTTCCTTGACGGCGGTGCCCTGCCAGATACCTGGGCAACGGCAACTCTCGGCTCCCGCGGCGACGAAGCCGATGTCGTCTGGGAGCGTCGGCGCCCGGGTGAACACTTCTTTAATGTTGAATTCTGGAACGGTTGGTTTGACCACTGGGGAGAGGACCACCACACCCGCACCGGCAAGGATGCCGCTGCCGAAGCAAAGAAGATCCTTGACGTTGGCGGGTCAATCTGCCTGTACATGGCCCATGGTGGCACCAACTTTGGTCTAGGTTCCGGTGCGAACCACGATGGAGCCATCCAACCCACAGTCACTAGCTATGACTCGGATGCACCCATTGCCGAAGATGGTCGCCTGACCGAAAAGTTCCACGCCATGCGTGAAGCTTTCTTTAGAGCTTCTGGACGCGAGCTGACGCCTGTTCCAGCTCATCTGGACCGGCCTGCGCCCGTGGTCCCTGCAAGCAAGTTTGACCTTTTCCGAGGGACGGAACTGCTCGATTTTGTACGCGCCATCGAGCCTGTGCCGAGCGTCAAACCGCTATCCTTTGAAAAACTTGGGCTCGACCGCGGCCTAGTCCACTACAGCGCTCAAGCCGTACTGCCCGTAGGCGAAGCCACCGTTAAAGTCCGTGGGCTGCACGACCGAGCCTACCTTTGGATTAACGGGCGGTTCGCGGGGGTGCTGACGGACGCCAATGGTGCGGATGGTTTGAAGGTGACCACTGGTGGTGGTGTGACCGCACTGGAAATTTTGGTCGAGAACCAAGGACGTATCAATTACGGACCGCTCTTTGGCCAAGGGAAAGGCATCCTAGACGGCGTCCTGATCAATCAGCGCTACGTCTTCCACTGGGAGCAGCGGCCCATCAACTTGGACAGGCCACTATCGGAGTTGCTTTCGCTCGGTGGGGCGCCGGATCATGTCGGTGAGCCGGAAAGTTCCGCTACTTCAGGTGCTGTGGCAACAGCGGATGCGGAGTCTGCTGCTGCGGGCCCCGGCTATTTCCATGGTGAACTGCACATCGACGAACCGGCAGATAGCTACCTCGCCCTGCCCGGCTTCGGCAAGGGTATGGTGTGGGTCAACGGCTTCTTGCTGGGCCGCTTTTGGGAAGTGGGTCCGCAGGTGACGCTATATATTCCTGCACCGCTGCTCAAGGCTGGCGCAAACAAGATCACGGTGTTTGAGTTGGAACATGGGGGAACCCACGGTGAAATCCACGAGCAGCCGAATTTGGGTGGTGTCGGGGTAACGTATGTTGAGGATTTGGGGTAACCCGTACTCAACAAAAACTGTCATCACGGCAGTTAATACCAGGGAATCAGGGAGTTTCAGGTGCGCAAGAGGTTAGTCGCTGCACTCAGCGCGTACATGGTTCTGGGCACTCTTGTCGCCTGCACTCCCGAACCTATCGTCACGATCCCCAGCAACTCGCTGTCTGCGGAGGCGCCTGAGCTAACTATTTCCGCTCCCTTGTCTCCTTCTGGAGTAAACGCCAAGGAAGGTGCCTTGGTGGCGCAGGTGTACGCGGCGGCGCTCAAGGCGGCCGGGATCAAGGCTGTGGTGGAAGCTACGCCGGCGACACCACAGGATCAGCTCTCCGGATTGGCAGCAGGAAACGGGGACATTGCTCCGGGCTATTCACGCGAGCTACTGACCGCCTTGGCCCCCAGTACTACGGCAGAGACCCCAACGGAGGTCATCAGCGCCCTTAAAGACGCGGTTCCCGAAGGCATCAGTGTGCTGGATGCTGCTAAGTCCCAAGACGTGGACAACCTGGTGGTAACCGCTGCCACGGCCGAAAAGTACCAACTTAAGTCCATCGAGGATCTAGCCAAAGTCTGCGACAAGCTGTTGCTGGGTGGACCGGCTGGGTTCCAGGAAAAAGGCAGGGGACTGGCAGGGCTGGGCAGCGACTATAACTGCGTGCCAAAGAAGTATGTGACCTTGGAACCGCTGTTCGATGGCAGCCGTGATGACCTCCTGTGGGCGCTCCTGCGCGATGACATCCAGGTTGCCGACATCCACAGCTCCGCGCCCGCAATAGCCGACAACGCACTGGTGTCGCTGACAGATACCAAGCATCTTTTCCTGGCACAAAACGTGGTTCTGCTGATCGATAAGAACAAGGTTCCGGCCGAGGTTCAGGACATCCTCAACAAGGTCAGTGGCGCACTCTCAACAGAGGAATTAGCTAACCTCAACCGGCTGGCCCAAGACCGGTATTTCGGCGACTTGTCCGAAGTAGCCACGGCATGGCTGATCCAGGTGGGACTAGTCAAAGCCAGCTCCTAAGGCCGTCATCAAGCCACTTGATTGGCATTGGCCCGGACACTGCGCCGATTCCAGCTCAAATTCAGGGCCCGGGTATGCCATATTGGATAAATGGCAGAATTCACCCAGTCCACCAAGCTTCACAACGTTCTCTACGACATCCGTGGACCCCTGCTGCAGAAAGCGCAGCAGATGGAGGCTGAAGGCCACCGGATCCTCAAACTGAACATTGGCAACCCCGCGCCGTTTGGGTTCGAAGCGCCCGACGCGATTTTGGTGGACATGATCCGCCATCTCCCACACGCCCAGGGTTACTCGGATTCCCGCGGAATCTTCTCCGCCCGCACCGCAGTGGTGCAGTACTACCAAACACGCGGCATCCAGAACATCCATGTCGATGACGTGTACTTGGGAAACGGGGTCAGCGAACTCATCACGCTGTCGCTGATGGCCCTGCTGAACAACGGCGACGAAGTGCTGATCCCCGCGCCGGACTACCCCTTGTGGACGGCCTCGGTGAGCCTTGCCGGAGGCAGGCCCGTCCACTATCTGTGCGATGAGGACAACGAGTGGTGGCCGGATCTGGATGATCTTGAGGCAAAAATTACGCCCAAGACCAAGGGCCTTGTCATCATCAATCCCAACAACCCCACGGGGGCTGTGTACCCGGACCACATTCTGACGGGCATGATCAATCTGGCACGCAAACACAATCTGGTGGTGTTCTCGGACGAAATTTACGAGAAGATCCTCTACGGGGACGCCATTCACATCAACACAGCCAGCCTCACAGGCGATGATGTGTTGTGCATGACGTTTAGCGGGCTGTCCAAGGCCTACCGGATCTGTGGTTTCCGATCCGGGTGGCTGGCCATCTCTGGGCCCAAGGCTGCCGCTGCGGATTATCTAGAGGGCATTAACCTGCTAGCGAATATGCGCCTGTGTGCCAACGTGCCAGGGCAGCACGCGATCCAGACAGCTTTGGGCGGGCATCAAAGCATCAATGACCTGATCCTGCCAGGCGGAAGGCTACTTGAGCAGCGAGATCTGGCCTACCGCATGCTCAACGACATTCCGGGTGTCTCGGTCAACCAGGCCAAGGGCGCGCTGTATTTGTTCCCCAAGCTTGACCCGGAGATGTACCCCATCAAGAATGATGAGAAGTTCGCTCTGGAGCTGTTGGAGTCACAAAAGATCTTGATCTCCCACGGCCGGGCGTTCAACTGGCTCCAGCCAGACCATTTCCGCCTTGTCACTTTGCCCAATGTTGTGGACCTTGAAGAAGCCATTGGGCGGATTGCCGAGTTCCTGAGCACGTACAAACCCTAGGAAAGGCCCACAGTGTCCCTGCCGCTTGGTTTTACTGATCACCCGTCCAAGATCCTGCGCGTGAAACAGGGCTTTTCTTTGGCGAAACAGCCCACCAACGCCGCTCCCGGGTACACCGGGAAAAAGGCCGACGGCGCCGCCACCTTGGCGGAGCGGGCGCCAGTTTTAGCCCAACTGCAAGAGCAGCTATTTGCCGAAAGTCGCTTTGGTGGGAAAAAATCCGCACTGCTGATACTGCAAGCTATGGATACAGCAGGTAAGGGCGGCATTGTGGGCCGGGTTGTGGGCGCCGTGGATCCGCAAGGGGTAAAGCTCACCACCTTCAAGGCGCCGACTGATGAAGAAAAGGCCCACGATTTCCTGTGGCGCGTGCGGCCGGCTGTTCCTGGACCCGGGATGCTAGGGGTCTTTGATCGGTCCCACTACGAAGACGTGCTGATTCACCGCGTTCACGGCTGGGCTGATGAGACGGAATTGGAACGGCGCTACCAGGCCATCAATGATTTTGAAGAAGAAATGGCGGCGTCAGGAACCACGATCGTGAAGATCATGCTGAATCTGAGCCCCGAAGAACAGCTGGAACGGCTCACTGCGCGACTCCAGGATCCCACGAAGTATTGGAAGTACAGTCCCACGGATCTTGATGAACGCTCCCATTGGGGGGCGTATATGGATGCCTATCAAAAGGTGTTCGAGAAGACGAGCACGGAAACCGCGCCGTGGTACGTGGTCCCGGCCGACAAGAAATGGTACGCCCGCATGGCCGTCCAAGAGATTCTCATCAAGGCGTTGGGGGGATTGAATTTGCAGTGGCCAGCTGGTGATTTCGATCTGGCTACAGAACGCGCCAGACTAAAAAACGCCTAAAGCCCAACGCTGACGCTCGCGCTTGGTTGCTGCCGTGCACTGAATTTCGTAGCCCCCGTATTTCAGTGCACTGCAGCACCCCGGGCGGGTGTTATTCGGCCTCGGTGCGGGCTGCGTTGAGGCGGGCTTTGGCGCCTTCGAGCCATTCTTCACAGCGTTTGGCCAAGGCTTCGCCGCGCTCCCACAAAGCCAAGGAATCTTCGAGGCTGGAACTGCCAGCTTCGAGCTGGTTGACAACGCCCATGAGCTGTTCGCGGGCCTGCTCGTAGCTGAGATCTGCGATGTCTGAGTTGGGGACTGTGGCTGCTGCGGGGCTCATACGGATTCCTTTGAGTCTGTGGAGGTGTCTGTGGATGTGGTGGAGCTTGCGGTGGTGCTGGTGGCGGTGGCCGTGAAATCGCCGACCGCTACACGAATTTTCACTAGTGTTCCGGCGTTGACCTGCTCGGAAGACCTGACAATGCTCCGGTCGTCCAGCTGGACAACGGCGTAGCCACGGTCCAGTGTTTTCTGCGGTGACAGGGCGCGGACTTGGGCGCGCAGATGCACTAGCTGGTCCGAATGCCGCCCCACTTGGGTGCGTACCGCGGTCAGAGCCCGGCCGCCCAAGGCTGCGACGTCGTCGTGCTTGGCAGTGAGCATGGACTGTGGGTTAGCCAAAACGGGTCGGGTACGCAGATAGGCCAGCCGTTCGGCTTCGCGGTCCAGCATCTCCCTGATACGGCGGTTGAGCTGGGTGCGGGCCTGGTCCACGCGTCGCAGTTCCTCGCCAACGTCAGGAACAATGCGCTTGGCAGCATCTGTCGGGGTAGAAGCGCGGAGATCGGCCACCTCGTCCAGGAGTGGCCTGTCAGCCTCGTGACCAATGGCGCTGACCACGGGGGTCAGTGCCGCAGCCACTGCGCGCACTAGCGATTCATGGCTAAATGGCAGGAGGTCCTCGAGTGATCCGCCGCCGCGGGCGATGACAATGACATCGATACGGGGGTCGGCATCTAATTCTTCGAGGGCTCCGATGACGCTGGTGACGGCGTTGACGCCCTGAACAGCGACCTCGCGGACCTCAAACTCTACAGCGGGCCAGCGTAGTGCGGCATTGCGCAGAACATCTTTCATAGCGTCAGAATTGCGCCCCGTGATGAGGCCGATCCGGTGCGGGAGCAGGGGCAGCGGCTTCTTGCGCCGCGGGTCAAAGAGTCCTTCGGCGGCCAACGCCTGGCGCAGCTTCTCGATCCGGGCGAGCAGGTCACCCAGCCCGACGGGGCGAATGTCCTGCCCCTGCATGGATAGCCGCCCTGTCTTGAGCCAAAAATCAGGCTTGAGCTGGGCCACCACACGGGAACCGCGTTCCAGCGGAGCCTCCAACCGGCTCAAAACAGAACCCCACACCGTAACACTCAGGGACACTTCTGCATCAATATCGCGCAAGGTCAGGTAGCTGACATTGGCGCGCTTGTTTAGCTCGATCACCTGAGCCTCAACCCATGCGGGAGGAGCTTTTTCAATGTGGGTCTTGAGCTTCTGGCTCAACAGCTGCAACGGCCACGGGTTATCTGGAGTTGTGTCCGCCGCCGTGGGTGCTAGGACCTTCCGCTCCGGTGGTTCCGTCATGAAAGTTTCGCCGTCCTTTGCTCCTGGGTGTCAGCCTGGTCTAGTTGTGCTGCTTGTTAGTGCTGTTGGTTTTGCTATTGGTTTGTTACTTGAGAACAACTCTATCTTTAGGCACCGACACGCGAACGCGGCTATCCACAGGCATGAACTACTATGAGGAATCATTGGGAGCAGTTTTTGTGGTTGAGGGACATTTCATGCGCACTGCAGTTTCGGCACTTCTTGTTATTGCGGCACTGCTGCTCGCTGCGATTGCCGGGCCTTCTCTCTGGCTGCAACGCAATGTTGTAGACGGGCCCGGATTTACCAAGCTCGCCGGACCCCTAGGCAGTAACAGCGAATTTCAAGAGGGCCTATCCGCGCTGGCTGCCGATCATGTCACCGGGTCCTTGGACCTGTCACCGCAGCTGAACGAGCTCGCTGGGGCCATCATTACTTCGGCGGCGAGGTCTCTGCACACCGACCCCGGCTATGAGGCTGCGTGGACCAAGACTCTGCAACGAAGCCATGAGCTGACCTTTAATGCTGCCGGGAATCAAAATGTGCAGGGTGATCTGAAGCTCGATATTGCCCCGTTGGTGGAACTGGTGGCCGCGAACGTCTCTGCGAACCTTGGTGTTCCTTTGCCCACGCCCAAAGACGTGGTCATCAGTGTGGACCAGCCCAAGGTGGCTCAAGCGCTACCCTTGACGACCAAGCTGGGAGGCTGGTCAGGCTGGATGGTGTTCATCGCCGTCGACCTTCTGGTTCTGGGAATGATTGTGGCTCGCCGCCATGCACTGACGCTCATCCTCGGTGGTGCCGGTCTTGCCGCCGTGGCACTGCTGTGGTTGTTGGGTTCGGGGTGGGTTGAGAGCGCGTTGGTCGGGATGGCTGTGGGGCCGGAGGTGGCGCAACAATTCGGGATCCAACTTGGGGCGCTGGCTCGGGCCAGCTGGCAAGGCGGAATCACCGTCACGTTTGTCATCGCCGCGGTGATGATGGCCGCCGGTGGTGCAGCTCTCATGCTTAAGCGGCGGCGCACCACGTAGGATAGTGGATATGAGCACCACTGCCGTTTCCTTGTCCATGCCCGTCGTTCCGCGTCGTCGCAGGCCGCCCGAAGAGGTGGCTGCCGCCGCCCCGGTCACCGGAGAAAAGCGCGTCCTTCTGGCAGCGCCGCGCGGTTACTGCGCCGGCGTCGACCGCGCCGTGATCGCCGTCGAAAAGGCTCTTGAGCACCACGGTGCGCCCGTCTATGTGCGCAAGCAGATTGTCCACAACGTCCATGTGGTCACCTCGTTGGAAGCCAAGGGCGTCATCTTTGTGGAAGAAAACGAAGAAGTTCCCGAGGGTGCATTGGTGGTCTTTTCCGCCCACGGCGTCTCACCAGCTGTGGTCCAGTCCGCTGCCGATAGGGGACTGCGCACCATTGACGCCACCTGCCCCCTCGTGACAAAAGTCCACAAGGAAGCCGTGCGTTTTTCCAAGGAAGACAAGCACATTCTGCTCATTGGGCACGAAGGTCACGAGGAAGTGGAAGGCACGTACGGGGAAGCCCCCGAGAGCACCACGATCGTGAACAATCCGGAAGAGGCGCGCACGGTCCAGGTCGCGGACCCCGAGAACCTGATTTGGCTTTCCCAGACCACGCTCTCCGTGGATGAAGCCATGGAGATTGTTGAAATTCTGCGCGAACGGTTCCCGAAACTGCAGGACCCGCCCAGCGACGACATCTGCTACGCCACCACCAATCGCCAAGGTGCCATCAAGGAGATCGCACCGCAAGCAGATCTGGTCATTATTGTGGGCTCCGCCAACTCATCGAACTCAGTCCGTCTCGTGGAGGTCGCGCTGGAATACGGCGCCAAGGCCTCTTATCGGGTGGACTTCGCCGCCGAAATTGATGAGTCCTGGTTTGTTGGTGCCGCTACGATTGGCGTGTCCAGTGGCGCGTCCGTTCCCGAGGTCCTGGTGCAGGATGTGCTGCACCTGTTGAACCAGTACGGGTACGGTGCCGTGGAAGAAGTGGTGACCGCCAAGGAAGACATCCTGTTCTCCCTGCCCAAGGAACTGCGGGCCACCATGAAGGCTGCCGGAGACATGGACTACAAGGGCGTGCGCAGCTCCAACCTGTTGTAGTGCTTCCCTAAGATTGATTGATATTTCCAGCATGACTATAGCGGCGTGGCCCGAACCAATTGGTTCGGGCGACCACTGAAAACCTGGGCCTGCACGGCAACAATAAGTCGGCTGCGGAAATCAACCGGGCT
>NZ_JBFBLU010000016.1:0-36350 GCF_040686795.1 Specibacter sp. NPDC078709 | reverse complement strand
ACCATACATGCTTTCAAAGCATGTACAGGGCCCTGCATCCCATATGATTACTGGCCGAAAGCCACTTTTCATACACACATTCTGGCCGCTAACCCCCGATTTCCACTGGGCATACACGAAAAACCCCCGACCGTGTGGTCGAGGGTTTTCCTCATCTGTTGCGGGGACAGGATTTGAACCTGTGACCTCCGGGTTATGAGCCCGGCGAGCTACCGAACTGCTCCACCCCGCGTTGCGTCCTCAACAGTACATGCCTTTGGCCGAATCACCAACTCGAGAGGCTCCTGAGGCTCCCGAGGCTCCTTTTCGCTTATTCGCTGCTCGAGTGTTCACATCATGTACGTTTGGGCCCCGAAAAACCCAAAAAGCGTGCCTTAAGTGAACACTCGAGCGGCGCCCAGGGACCAGAAGGGTTCCTAGTGGTGCTCGTTCTTATTGATGCTTGAAGTTGGCTGCACGCTTCTCGGTGAAAGCTGCCATGCCCTCTTTTTGGTCTTCCGTGGCGAAACACGAGTAAATGCCGCGCCGCTCATGCCGCACGCCCTCAGCCAGGGTGGTCTCGAAGGCTGCATTAACCGCCTCCTTGGCTATCATGGCCACGGGCTTGGACATCGAGGCGATGGTCTCAGCCGTGGCCAGGGCGTCCTCCAACAGTGAAGCTACGGGTACTACGCGGGCCACGAGTCCGGCCTGCTCGGCTTCCACGGCGCCCATGACCCGGCCGGTGAGCACCATTTCCATGGCCTTGGCCTTGCCGATGGCGCGAGTCAGTCGCTGCGAGCCGCCCATACCGGGGATGACCCCAAGCTTGATTTCGGGCTGGCCGAATTTCGCGTTGTCGGCGGCAATGATGAAATCTGCAATCATGGCCAGCTCACAGCCACCGCCCAATGCGTGGCCCGCCACAGCAGCGATGATGGGCGTGCGAACCCGGGCCAGCTCATCCCATGCTGAGAACCAATTGCTTAGGTACATGTCCACGGAGGTCTTCTCAGCCATCTCTTTGATGTCTGCCCCGGCAGCGAAGGCACGTGAGGACCCGGTGATGACGATGGCGCCGATTCCTGCATCGGCGTCAAAAGCCTGCGCCGCTGCGAGGATCTCCCAACCCATTGCGTCGCTCAAGGCGTTGAGTGCTTCAGGGCGATTGAGCGTAATCAGGCCCACGCGGCCGCGTTGTTCGGTCAGGATAAGGGAAGGCTGTGTCATAAAAACAAGTTCCGTTCGGTTCAAGGTTGATGAAAAGTTCTAGTCGGTTACAGGGTGGTCTGAGGCTGCTCTGATGCTGTTGATGATCCCGGAAAAGTCCGTCCCTGCACCTCCATCGAGGGCAAACTCGCGGTAGATTTCCTCTGCAGAGCGGCCCAGCACAGCATCGACACCGGTGGCATTGAGCGCCTCGACCGCCAGCCCCAGGTCCTTGGCCATCAGTGCTCCGGCGAATCCGGGAACGTAGTCACGGTTGGCGGGGCTGGTGGGTACGGGTCCAGGCACCGGACAGTTGGTGGTCAATGCCCAGCATTGTCCTGAGGCGTTGGCGGCCACATCGTACAATGCCTGATGCGTCAGTCCCAGTTTTTCACCCAGGACGAAGGCCTCGCTGACGGCGATCATGGAGACGCCCAGAATCATGTTGTTGCAGACCTTGGCAGCCTGTCCGGCGCCCGGTCCGCCGCAGTGCACGATCCTCCGCCCCATCACCTCAAAAATGGAAGCTGCCGCGACAAAGTCATCCTCGGAGCCACCCACCATGAACGTCAGAGTCCCAGCTTCGGCGCCCATCACTCCGCCGGACACGGGAGCATCCAAGCCGCGGTGGCCACCGGCAACCACCATCTCGTGGGCCGTGCGGGCATCCTCCACCGAAATGGTGGAACACTCCAAGAACAAGGCCCCCGGCTTGGCTGCAGCCAGCAAACCTCCGCCAGGTCCATCGCCCTCAAACGCGGCAAAAACATGCTTTCCGGCTGGCAGCATCGTGATGATGACATCGGCTCCCAGCGCGGCCGCAGCCGACGATTCGGCCACCACCACACCTGCCGCAGCGGCCGCTTCCAACGCAGCCGGCACCACGTCGAAGCCCGTCACGGAGTATCCGGCCGACACCAGATTCGCGGCCATGGGTCCGCCCATGTGCCCGAGGCCTATGAAGGCAATTGCAGTATCTCGAGCGTCCCTAGCATCCTGGCGGCCCGCATTGCCCTGGTTCATGGTCAGATCCCTTTCGCAGTGTTTACCGGTGATGTATTCTCAGACGCAGTGCTGTCCGCCGTACTCTTGTGCGGAGCCGTCAGCCCCAACTCCAGCGCCCCCAAATCGGCAAACGCGCCTGCCACCACAGCGCTCCCAACCTCGGACAGCGTTGCTGGCTGCCATGCTGGGTTCCGATCCTTATCCACCAACTGCGCCCGGATACCCTCGGCAAAATCAGGCCAGCGCAACGCCCGCAGCGAGACCCGGAATTCCTGATTCAGCGCCTCCTCCAGCGAGCCCGCCAGCCGCGCCCGCCGCAGCGCCGCCAAGGTCACTGTCACGGCCGTGGGCGACTTCCCCGCAATAGTCTCCCCCGCCGCCGAAGCCGCGGGGTCACCCATGGAAGCCAACCGCTCAAGGATGGTCCCGGCGTCGTCCGGGGCATACGCCTCATCAATCCACCACCTCTGCCGGGCCAACGCGGATTCCGGCGGAACCTGCCCATAACGTCCAACGACGGCACTTGCCTCACGCTGCGCCAGCTCGGCTACCAGCGTGGGCAGGACGGCGGAATCGACGTAGTGGCCGGCCAGTCCCATGGCGATGGCGTCGGCCCCGCTGAACATGGCGCCGGTCAGTGCCGCGTGGACGCCCAACTCCCCGGGAGCGTGTGCCAGCAGCCAGGTGCCGCCCACGTCCGGGACGAATCCAATGCCAGTTTCCGGCATGCCGATCCGGGAGCGTTCGGTCACGATCCGATGCGAGGCGTGTGCGGAAATCCCCACGCCGCCGCCCAAAACCACCCCGTCCATCAGCGTGACAATGGGTTTGGGATAGCGCTTGATCCGGGCGTTGAGATGGTATTCATCGCGCCAGAACGTCTCGCTGGAATCACCGCCGCTGCGGGCATCGTGGTAGATCGAGACAATGTCCCCGCCCGCGCATAATCCCCGCTCCCCCGCGCCGGAGATGAGAACGGTTGAGACGGCAGGGTCGTTTTCCCACTCATCCAGGGCGCCCGCCACCGCGGTGATCATCCCGTGGTTCAGTGCGTTCATAGCCGCTGGCCGGTTCAGGATCAGGTGTCCCAGCTGGCCGGTGCGCTCGACGAGAACGTCGTTGTGCTCCATGTTTGTATCCTCCACGGTTCAGCGCTCCACGGCCAGACGGCCAATGATCAAACGCATGATTTCATTGCTGCCTTCAAGAATTTGGTGCACGCGCAGGTCCCGGACCAGTTTTTCCAGTCCGTACTCGCTGAGATAGCCGTAGCCGCCGTGCAGTTGCAGGGCCTGGTTGGCCACCTGAAATCCCGCGTCAGTGGCGACGAGTTTGGCCATGGCACACAGCTTCACGGTGTCGGGGGCGCCGGCGTCGAGCGCTTGTGCGGCACGGACCAGCATGGTCCGCGAGAGCTCCAGATCGGTGTCCATCTGCGCTATTTCAAAGAGCAGGTGCTGCTTTTCAATGAGCGGGCCACCGAATGCCTGACGCTCTTTCAAGTACGCGATGGACTGCTCCAAGGCGGCCCGTCCGCCGCCCAGTGAGCAGGCGCCGATGTTTACGCGCCCGCCGTTGAGGCCCTTCATGGCGATGCCGAAACCGTCCCCTTCTTCGCCGAGCCGGTTCCCGACCGGGATGCGCACATCCTGGAAAACTACTTGGCGTGTGGGTTGGGCCCGCCAGCCCATTTTCTTCTCATTCGCACCGAAACTGAGGCCCTTAGCATCCGCCGGAACCACGACGGCGGTGATCCCCCTTGCGCCTTTGTCGGCCGTTCGGACCATCACCAAATACCAGGCGGAGGAGCCGGCGCCGGAAATGAACTGTTTGGTGCCGTTGAGGATGTAATGATCGCCGTCGCGCACGGCCCGGGTAGTGATGGCTGCTGCATCTGAGCCCACGCCGGGTTCAGAAAGGCAGTAGCTGGTCAGCTCGGTCATGGCCGTGATACCCGGCAACCAGGCGGCGCGCTGTTCTTGATTACCGAAGGCGTCAATCATCCAGGCCACCATGTTGTGGATGGAGATATAGGCGGCGATGGTGGGGTCCACGGCGGCCAGCTCTTCAAAGATCAGTAAGGCATCCACCCGGCTCAGCCCGGATCCGCCATACTCCTCCCCCACATAGATGCCTCCCATACCCAGAGCTCCGGCTTCGGCCAGCACATCGACGGGGAAGTGTTTTTCCTCGTCCCACGCGGCCGTATGGGGAGCCATGGCAGTGGCCGCGAAATCGCGCACCATCTCCACCACGGCCTGTTGTTCGGCAGTCTGCTCATTCACGGGGTGCCTCCTTCTACCGCGTCCTTGCGGTATGGGTGGTTAGCTGGCGGTCCCTAGGATGTGGAGCCGCCGTGGGACCAGATACCTGAGGTGAGGTGTCCGGCGTCGTACTTTATTTGGTGACCTTGCCCATCAGGGATGCGACGGGGCGAAGGAAGAGGGGCTGGGCCAGGAACCAGGCGCCGGCCATGACCACCAGGGAGCCGGCGAAGATGCCGAAGCCCCACCAGTTGACCACGTCGGAGGAGGTGTAGATGTGGTTGAGGTTGCGCAGGGCGCCGGTGGCCAGGACCAAGGTGACGTGCACAATGATGAACAGAACGAAGTAGAGCATGACCGGGAAGTGCAGTGCGCGGGCGGCGGTGATGGGGTAGATCTTGTTCAGCGTGGTGGCGTTCTTGGGCCAGGCGCCGGACATACGCAGGCCGGTGGCGATGGCCAGCGGGGCCGCGATGAAGACCGTGATGAAGTAGGTCAGCAGCTGCAAGCCGTTGTAGTTCACCCAGCCGTTGTCGGTGGGCCAGTCGAGCGAGAGGTACTGCAGGCCGGCCGAGATGGCGTTGGGGAACACATCCCAGCTGGTGGGGACGATGCGCATCCATTGGCCGGTGAAGAACAGGGCCACGATGAAGATGACGCCGTTGAGTACCCAGAGGGCATCCAGGCTCAGGTGGAACCAGAGGTCAAGGCTGATCTTTGTGGGGGCGTTCTTGGTCTTGATGACGCCCTTGTTGTTGCGGATCCAGTGCGCGGCCGGGCGTTTGGTGGTGCGAACTTGCCAGCCTGAGCGGATGATGAGCAGAATCAAAAACATGTTGATGAAGTGCTGCCATCCCAACCAAGCCGGGAGCCCCACGGGTGCGCTGGCGGGCAATTCGGAGTGGCCCGGGTAGGTCTCCATGAAGTCCTTGACGCCATCAAGGCCGGTCAGCCAGCGGGCTGCCAAAACGGCGATAGCGAACAGTATGATTAATCCGGCTGCGGACACGCCGATTTTTGTCCACAGGCCCAGTGTTTTCCAACGCTCGGAGACGCTGGCGGCCTGCTTATTCTTGGGGGTCGACATGGTCTTGAATCCTCTTTCACATGCTCCCAGTGGAAGCAGCCGGGCGGTGTCGGCACCGCTTTGCAACAGTTACTATTTGTAGCATTTATTTGTAGCAGTTTTGGGTGCGTTTCCATCCATTGTCCGTCATGGACCGCCACGCACTGCGGCGCCGCCCCTTCTATGGAGCAGTGGCGGCGCCGCAATAGTCCGGGGCACTGGTCAGGGGTACTCCCGGGGCGGCTAGCCTTCGCGGGCGGCGAGGGCTTCAATCAGCTGCGGTACAACGGTGAATACATCGCCCACGATCCCGAAGTCGGCTACCTCAAAGATGGGCGAATCGCCGTCCTTGTTGATGGCCACGATGGTCTTGGCGGTCTGCATCCCGGCGCGGTGCTGGATGGCCCCGGAAATGCCCAGCGCAATGTACAGCTGCGGGGAGACGCTCACACCTGTCTGGCCCACCTGCGCATGCTGGTCAACGTAGCCGGCATCGACGGCGGCACGGGAGGCTCCGATGGCCGCCCCGAGCGCATCCGCCAACTGCTCCACCAGGACAAAGTTATCTTTGGAGCCCAGGCCGCGTCCGCCGGAGACTACCGTCTTGGCGGTGCGCAGTTCCGGGCGGCTGGCGGTGGCCGGGGCGTCATTGACGGCGCTCACCTGTGCGCTGGGAACCGTGCCGGGCAGGGCTGATGTGACAACTTCGACGGCGCCGCGGCTTGCGTCTCCGGCTTCAGGAGCAGCACCATCGATGGCGCCCTGGCGAACCGTGATGATCGGCAGGCCGCCCTCCACCGCCGATTCCACGTCATAGGCGCCGCCAAAAATGGAGTGCCCGGCCACGATGCGGTCACCGTCGCTGCGCACTGAGACGGCGTCGTTGAGCATGGCACCGCCGACCCTGACGGAAAGCCGGGCGGCAACCTCGCGGCCATCCGCAGAGTTGGACACCAGAACGGCGGCCGGTGCGTAGGCAGCAACGGCGGCTTCCAGGGCTTCCACGGCCGGTCCTGTCAGCACCGAAGCGGCCCGGTCACTGACGCCGAGGTGGATCACGGCGGCGCCGGCCTGGCCCAGCTGCACTATTGCTTCGGGGCTCAGCTCTTTTTCGCTGGCAACAACGGCCACGGGCGTGCCGAGGGAGGCGGCCGCTGCCAGCAGGCCCTTGGCGGAGGCGGCAACCGCACCTGCGTGGGTCAATTCAATGAGAGTCAGAATATTTGCCATGGTGTTGCCTTCCTAGACCAAGCGGTTTTCAATGAGGTAGCCGGCCAACTGCGTGCCGGCCGTGCCATCGTCTTCAATCTTGCGGCCAGCCTCGCGGGCGGGGCGCTCGCTATGGGAGAGCACGACGGCGTGGGCCGGGGTTGCTGCCACGTCAAGATCGGCGACGCTGAGGGTGGTGACGGGCTTGCGCTTGGCCGTTAGGATGCCCTTGAAGTTGGGGAAACGCGCCTCGGCGGTCCGCTCCGTCACGGTAACCACTGCGGGCAACTGCGCGGTGACCTGCAGCGATCCGCTGTCCCCCGAGCGCTCGCCACTGACAGTGCCATTGCCAAGTTCGACGGCGTTGAGCCCGCCTACCAGCGGCAGTCCCAGCTGTTCGGCGATCATGGCCGGAACCACGCCGCCGCGGCCGTCCGTTGACTCATTGCCTGCCACAATCACGTCGGCGTTGGTGCTGCGGAGCGCCGCGGCGAGCACCGCGGCGGTGCGGGCCGCATCCGAGCCGGCCAATCCGCCGTCGAGCACGTGAATGCCGGAATCTGCACCCATGGACAGTGCCTTGCGAAGGGCCTTGGTGGTTTCATCGGGCCCCATGGAGAGCACAACGATTTCGGTGGATTTGTCGGCGTCCTTCACACGCAGGGCCACCTCGAGGGCGCGCTCATTGATCTCGTCGACGAGGTTGTCCGCGGCATCGCGATCCAGCCATCCGGTGGCCGGTACGAGCGTGCGCTCCTCCGCCGTGTCAGGCACCTGTTTTATCAAAACTGCGATCTTCATTGATTGCCCCTTCAGCCTTTGTGTTGTCGGTCTCATTGGAAGAATACTAGGTAGTACTAGTATTTACTAGGGATCCCAAGTAAATTGTTGTTTCAGCTGCTTTCCATCCCCGTTGAGAAAGGACGTGCCGTGGCCACCCCGCTGCCCATGGATCCCATTGCCGAGGCCAAACGCCAGTGGATTGCCCACGGCTGGGCCGATGCCGCCGATGCCATGGCCGCGTTCTCCTCGGTCATGCGAGCCCACCAACTCATGTACAGCCGGGTCGACGCCGTTTTAAAGCCGCTGGGATTGTCCTACGCCCGGCTGGAACTGCTGCGGTTGCTGTCCTTCACGCGCGACGGCGCCCTGCCGATGGCCAGTGCCAGCGCGCGCCTGCAGGTGCATCCCACGTCCGTGACGAGCGTTGTTGACCGGCTGGAGCGCGATGCGCTTGTGCACCGCGAGGCCCACCCCACCGACGGACGTGCCACCCTGGTGGTGCTGACCGAGGCAGGACGGGTGCTGGTGGAGGAAGCCACCACGGTCCTGAATGCTGATGTGTTCGCATCACCTGGCATCCCCGCCGCCGATCTGCGGACTATGACGGCCATCCTGGCCCGCTTCCGCCGCGACTCCGGGGACTTCATCGACCCCCTCCCATACCCCGACCCCCTCTAGACGCCGCACCACTTTCCGGCCCTTTCCTTCCGACGCCGCACCACCTTCCGGCCCTTGGCGCCAAACGCTCCCGTAACCGGCAGCGTCGGCACCGCCACCCGGCAATGAAGGTGGTGCGGCGTCAGGGAAAACACGCCGGAAGGTGGTGCGGCGTCAGGGATCTGTCACGGGCGGGCCGGGGTGGGGGTGCCGCGGCTGACTTCGATGCCCACCTCCCGGCCTTGCTTCTGCAGATACACCAAATGACTGGCTGTTTCTGCGAGCGCCAGGCGCAGCGTGAACCCGCGCAGGGACTCGAAGCCGCGCGACCAGGTCAACTCCTTGGACACCTCCCACACGTTTGCTGCAGCACCGGAGTCCAGCACCGCGATGACCTCCCGGGAGCGTTCCAGAGTGTGCTCCGTCAGCTCTGCCACGCGGTCCATCAGCCCCAAGAATCGGTATTCATGAGCCGGCAGCACTTCCATATCGGCGCCGGCACCCATGATTTCCAATGAGTTGAAATAGTCACCCAACGGGTTCAGCTGTCCTTGAGCTTCCAAGGAAACGTGCGGGGTGATGCGTGGCAGTACGTGGTCCCCGGTGAGAATGAGCTGGTTCGCCTCATCCACCAAGCAGATATGGCCGGGTGTGTGCCCGGGCGTTGACAACACCCGCACCGTGATCCCTGCAACCGGTAGCAGCTCGCCGTCGACTAGCCGGATTTGCGGCTCCGCAACCATGGTCATCTGAGCCCACGTCTCAGTTTGGAAACTGACCTCGTCGAGGAACTCGGCAGGCACACCCCAAGCTGCAAACTGTTCTCGGTCTTCGACGACAAAGCGGGCCGGTTCGCCACGCCACTGCGCAGGCAACGGCTCGTGCTCCCCCAACGCCACCGGGGCACCCGATGCTTCCCGAAGGCGTGCCGCCATACCTAAATGGTCCGGATGAAAGTGTGTGACAACGATGGCCGTAATCTGTTGGGGTGCGACGCCCGCAGCAGCCAGCCCCGCAGTGAGAGACTCCCACCCCTCAGCTGAGTCCCACCCCGGATCCACCAGAGCAGCCTCCCCATTTCCCACCAACAGATAGGACAGTGTGTAGCGCATCGGGTTACCAATGAAGGGCACTGGAATGGACCAGACGCCGGGACGAATCTCCTCGACAGGCGGCATGACTTTGGCCTGCCAGGCCTGGAACTGTGCCGGGGCCGTTACGGTGATCACGATGTCCTCCAAGAGCTCAGAATGCTTGCAAAATCAATATCGCCCACGGGCTCTCTGGCCTCAGACGCCGTCCGAGAAAAGCGGGGCGCCGGCGCGGCAGCTATCTGCCGACCCGTACCCGAGAAGGTGCCGCGAGCGCTCAAATGGGTGTTCTCGGCAGCCTCTGCGTACGTGAGCACGGGCGTCACGCAAGCGTCGACGCCGTCGAAGGTTTGCGCCCACTCATCCCGGCTCCGGACCGCAAAGGCAGCAGAGAATACATCCGCAAGAGCTGGCCACTGGCGCGGATTGTCCCGGTCCGGCAGCCCTGCGGCGGACAGGCCCAACCCCTCCAGAAGAAGGGCGTAAAACTGCGGCTCGATGGCACCGACGGCAACATGGCCGCCGTCGGCGCATTCATACGTCCGGTAGAACGGGGCGGCACCATCGAGCAGGTTCGCGGCCCGGGTATCGCTCCACATGTTCACGGAGCGTAATTCCAGGATGATCTGGGAGAGCACGCTGACGCCGTCCACCATGGCGGCATCCACCACCTGCCCGCATCCCGAACGCTCGCGTTCCCACAGGGCTGCCAAGATTCCGGTCAGCACAAACATGGAACCGCCACCAAAATCCCCCACCAAATTCAGGGGTGGCACAGGTGCTGCGGCCGGACCCATAGCGTGCAGGGCCCCGGTCAGCGCAATGTAGTTGATGTCGTGCCCGGCCTGCTGAGCCATGGGACCGTTCTGCCCCCAACCCGTCATCCGCCCATACACCAGACGCGGATTCAGAGCGAGGCATTCGCGAGGCCCCAGCCCCAGCCGTTCGGTGGCCCCGGGCCGGAAGCCCTCCAAAAACACATCAGCCTCTGCCACCAGCGCAAGTACCCCGGCGAGATCCGCAGGGTCCTTCAGGTTCGCCCGGACGGTGGTGCGGCCGCGCTGCAGGTGAGTGCCGACGTCGTACCCGCCAACGGGAGGCGCGGGCCCAACCACCCGCACCACCGCAGCACCCATGTCCGCCAACATCATGGCAGCATGCGGGGCCGGCCCCATGGCGGATAGTTCCACCACCTTCAAACCCTGCAACGGACCAGTCATGGGCTACCCCTGTTCCTGCGCCGCGGCGTAGCTCTCACGCAGATCGCGCTTGAGAATTTTGCCCGCACCGGACATGGGCAGCGCAGCGAGGAACTCGAAGCTGCGCGGCACCTTGTAGCTCGCAATGAGTTCCTTGCAGTGCGCGGTCAGGTCCTCGGCGCTGGTTGTGCTCCCAGTTGCCAGAACCACGACGGCGTGCACGCGTTCGCCATACTTCTCATCCGGAACGCCGATGACAGCCGAGGACGCCACCTCAGGGTGCTTACTCAGGGCGTTCTCCACCTCAGCCGAATACACGTTCTCGCCGCCGGTGATGATCATGTCCTTGATCCTGTCCACCACATAGACAAAGCCCTCCGCGTCCATATAGGCCAGATCGCCGGTGTGCAGCCAGCCGCCGCGCAAGGCCTGCGCGCTCTGCTCCGGGTTGTTCCAATAGCCCTGCATGATGTGGGCACCCTTGGCACAAACCTCGCCGACGTCACCTCTTGGCACTTCCTTGCCGTCAATATCCAAGATGGCCACCTGAGAATGCGGGGCTGCCCGGCCACCGGATCGCATCCGATCGCCCACGTGGTCATCCGGTAGCAACATGGTAACGATGGGTGCCGCCTCGGTCTGCCCATAGGCCTGGGTCAGGCGCACGCCTGGGAAGCGCTCCTGCGTCCTGTGTAGGACCCCTTCAGAGATGGAAGACCCACCGTAGAGTATGCGTTCCAAGGAGGACAGATCGTAATTGCCGGCGTCGGGGTGGTCCACGAGGATCTGGATCATGGTGGGAACCAGCAGCACGTCGGTGGGTTTGTGCTCCTGAATCGCTTTGAATACGCTGGTCGGTTCGAAGAAGGGCACCATGACGTGGGTGCCGCCCAAAATGGTCATTCCAGACCAGGCGGCGAGGTCGGCCAGATGGAACATGGGTGCGGCATGGAGCAATGTGGCACCTGCTTTAAGGAGTTCGCCCGTGGCCACCGCACCCAACCCGGAGGTGACAAAGTTGGTGTGGCTGAGCATGACGCCCTTGGGAAAACCTGTGGTGCCGCCGGTGTAATAGACCCCGGCAAGGTCGTCGCCGCTGCGGTAGACGTCTTCCACCGGATCGCTGGCCGCCACGAGTTCCTCGTAGGAGAGCATGCCCTCCGGGGTAGGCCCGTCACCGCAGTGGATCAGGGTGGTCAAGCCCGGCGCCTTCTCCCGCAGCAACGGCGCCATGGGCACAAAAGCGTCATCAATGAGGAGCACGTGCGTGTCCGAATCCGTCATGGAGTAGGCGATCTCTGCCGGGCTCCACCGGATATTCACGGGATTCACGGCAGCCCCGGCCCACGGCACCGCCAGCAGGTATTCGGCGAAACGGTCCGAGTTCATGGACAGCATGGCGACCCTGTCCCCAGCTTGCACCCCCAGCGATTGCAGGGCGCTGGCAAAGCGGGCGATCCGGTCCGCATGCTCGGTAAAGGTTCGCACCCGGTCCTTGTAGATCGTGGCGGTGGCGTTCGGGGTTGCCTGCAGCGAACGGTGCAGTCCTTGGGTGAGGTACATGAAAAGCTCCTTGGTAAAAAATCGACGCTGACTTTTAGTACAGACTTTTAGTACAGAATTTCCCACTGACTCGTGGGCATCTATTTGCCGGTAAACACGCCCGGGCGGCGATCCTGCATGGCCGCGACGGCCTCCAACAGGTCCTCGCTGTGGAGGAACGCAGAGTTCCATAGCGCTACATGCCGCAGCCCGCGGGCCACTTGCTCTTCCCGGTCCTCGTTGAGCACGGACTTGGTGCCTGCCACTGCTAGCGGAGAATTCGCGGCCATCTCCCCCGCCATTTCCAGCGCCGCCGCCATGAGCTGCTCGGTGTCGGGGTACACGTCATTGACCAGGCCGATCTTCTGCGCCCGCGCCGCCGAAATGTCCTTGCCGGTCAGGGCCAGTTCGCGCAGCTGGCCCTCACCGATGATGCCGCGCAGGCGCTGGAGACTTCCGACGTCGGCCACGATCGCCAGCCGTGCCTCCCGGACACTGAACTTGGCATCCGCTGAGGCCAGCCGGACATCGGCTGCTGCAATCAGGTCCACCCCGCCGCCAATACACCAGCCTTGTACGGCGGCAATGACGGGTTTGCGGCACGCTGCCACGGCGGTGATGCCCGCCTGCAGCCGTCCCACCGTGGCCAAGAATTCGGTGCGCGGTGCTGCTTGTGCCGGGGAGTCGGCGGTGAAACTGTCCAGCCAGCCGCCCAACACCTCCTGCACATCCAGACCGGTGCTGAAATGGTTTCCGGCACCGGCGAGCACCACAGACCGCACGCTGTCATCAACATCCAGTGCCGCGAACACCTGAGGCAATTCGGCCCAAAAGGCCAGCCCCATCATGTTGCCGCGGCTGGGCCCCACCAAATGTACGACGGCGACCTCCGGGGTGGGTGCCTGCGCAACAGTGAATGCCGTCCAAGCGTGGGTGAAGGCGGGCCCGGCCGCAGTAACAGCGCTCATTTAGTACGTTTCGCCCTTCTCGACCTTAGCCACCAGTGAGGCAGGCGGCAGGAAGTGATCGCCATACTTGGCCGCAAGCTCACGGGAGCGGGCCACGAAAGCTGCCGGTCCGCCGTCGTACCCGTTGATGTACTGGAGCACGCCGCCGGTCCACGCCGGGAAGCCGATCCCCATGATTGAACCGATGTTGGCATCCTCCACACTGCGCAGCACGCCCTCGTCCAAGCATTTGACGGTCTCGAGGGATTCGGCGAAGAGCATGCGCTCCACCATGTCCTCGAACGGGATCTCCGCGGTGCCGCCGTAGTTCTCCTTCAAGCCTTCCCAGAGCCCTGTGCGGTGGCCGTCGGCGTAGTTGTAGAAGCCGGCGCCAGCGAGTTTGCCCTTGCGGGAGAACGCCTCGATCATCCGGTCCACAATGGGGTAGGCAGCGTGGTCCTGGTACTTTTGCACGCCGTTTTCAGCCTCCAGACCGGCCTGGGTCTCTTTCTGGATTTTGGACATGAGGGTCAGGCTCAGCTCGTCCGCCAACTGCAGCGGGGCCGCGGGATAGCCGGCCTGCAGCCCGGCCTGCTCGATGGACGGGGCCGCAATGCCCTCGCCGAGCATGGCAATCGCCTCGTTCATGAACGTGCCGATCACGCGGGAGGTGAAGAAGCCGCGGGAATCGTTGACAACAATGGGTGTCTTGCGGATCTGCTGGGCGATGTCGAAGGCCTTGGCCAGCGTGGCATCGGAGGTGTTTTTTCCGGCGATGATTTCCAGCAACGGCATCTTGTCCACGGGCGAGAAGAAGTGCAGGCCGATGAAGTTCTCCTGGCTCCGCACGCCCTCGGCCAGGGTGGTGATGGGCAGTGTGGAGGTGTTGGAGCCGAGCACGGCATCCGGGCCGAGGAGGTCCTGGATTTCGGCGAACGCCGCCTGCTTCACCTCCACGTTTTCAAAGACGGCCTCAATGACCAGGTCGGAGCCGGCCACATCCGCCGCGTCTGCGGTGGGGGTGATCTTGGCCAGCAGCGCGTCTGCCGCCTCCTGCGTTTGCTGCCCGCGCGCCACAGCCTTGTCGGTCAGTGCCTTGGAGTAGCTCTTGCCGTGTTCGGCCGCCTCGAGTGAGACGTCCTTCAGGACCACGTCCATGCCACCGCGGGCGCACACATAGGCGATGCCCGCGCCCATCATGCCGGCGCCGAGCACGGCAACCTTCTTGGCCGTGTACTTCTCAAACCCGGCCGGGCGGCTGCCTCCGGCGCTGATGTGGCCCATGTCGAAGAAGAAGGCCTTGATCATGTTCGTCGAGACCGGGCCGGTCACGAGTTCCACGAAGTAGCGCGACTCAATCTCCAGCGCCGTGTCGAAGTCGACCTGGGTGCTTTCGACGGCGGCGGCCAGGATGGCGCGCGGGGCCGGGTAGTTGGCGCCCTTGAGCTGCTTGCGCAGATTCGCGGGGAACGCCGGCAGGTTTGCTGCCAATGCGGGGGTGCTGGGGGTGCCGCCGGGGATCCGGTATTTGGGCACATCCCAAGGCTGGATGGCCTCCGGGTTCGCTGCGATCCACGCTTTGGCGGCCGGGAGCAGTTCCTCCACTGTGTCCACAACCTCGTGCACCAGGCCCATTTCAAGGGCCTTGCGGGGCTTGTACTTTTGGCCCTGCAGCAGCACCTTCATGGTGGCGTCGGCGATGCCCATCAGCCGCACGGTGCGGACAATGCCGCCGCCTCCGGGCAGCAGGCCCAGGGTGACCTCGGGCAGTCCGATGACCGAGCCACGGGTGTCGGCGGCGATCCGGTGGTGGGTGGCGAGGGCAATTTCCAGCCCGCCGCCCAGTGCCGCGCCGTTGATGGCGGCGACCACGGGCTTGCCGAGCGTTTCCAGTGTGCGCAGCTGGGCCTTGATCTTTTGGCCCAGCTCAAAGATCCGCTGCGCATCCTTCGGGGTGGCGGTGACAAGGTCCTTGAGGTCACCGCCGGCAAAGAAGGTCTTCTTCGCAGACGTCAGTACGACGCCGGAGATTCTCTCCTTCTCTGCCGCGAGACGCTCCACCACGGCCTGCATGGAGGCAATGTAATCGCTATTCATGGTGTTGGCCGACTGGTTCGGGTCATCCATGGTCAGGATGACGACGCCGTCTCCGTCCTGGTCCCAGCGGATGGTGTTGTTGCTTTCCTGCACTGTTGCCTCACTCATCGTTACTAGACCCTCTCGATCAAAGTTGCCACGCCCATGCCGCCGCCGATGCACAGGGTCACTACGGCCCTGCGCTTGTCGGTGCGTTCCAGCTCGTCCAGCACGGTGCCCAGGATCATGGCGCCGGTGGCGCCGAGCGGGTGGCCCATGGCGATGGCGCCGCCGTTGACGTTGAGCTTTTCGTCCGGAATACCGAGGTCCTTTTGGTATTTCAGGACCACGGAGGCGAAGGCCTCGTTGATTTCAAAGAGATCAATGTCTGCAACGCTCAGCCCCGCGGTCTTGAGCAGCTTTTCGGTGGCTGGGGTGGGGCCGGTGAGCATGATGGTGGGGTCGGCGCCCGAGGTGGCCGTGGCCACGATCCTGGCTCGCGGTTTCAGTCCCAGCTGTTCGCCCACGGCGGCGCTGCCCACCAAAACCAGAGCGGCGCCGTCGACAATTCCCGAGGAGTTGGCGGCGGTGTGGACATGGTCAATCTTTTCCACGGCATGGAATTTTTGCAGCGCGACGGCATCAAAGCCGCCAGCCTCGCCCATGACGGCGAAGGCGGGACGCAACCCGGCCTGCGACTCGGGCGTGGATTCGGGGCGCATGTGCTCGTCATGGTCCAGGACGACGAGCCCGTTCTGATCCTTCACAGGGATGACGGACTTGGCGAAGCGGCCCTCCTTCCAGGCCTGTGCGGCGAGGCGCTGCGAGCGCACAGCGTAGGCGTCGACGTCCACGCGGCTGAAGCCCTCCATCGTGGCGATGAGGTCGGCACCGACGCCCTGCGGCACAAAGTAGGAATCATAGTTGGTGGCCGGGTCCATGGCCCAGGCGCCGCCGTCGGACCCAATGGGCACACGCGACATGGACTCCACGCCGCCGGCGATGATGAGCTGGTCCCAGCCAGAGCGCACCTTCTGGGCGGCGACGTTGACGGCTTCCAGGCCCGAGGCGCAGAAGCGGTTGAGCTGCACGCCGCCCACCGTGTCCGGAAGGCCGGCGGCGATGACGGCGGTACGGGCGATCACGGCGCCCTGGTCGCCCACCGGCGAGACGACGCCGAGGATCAAGTCGTCGATGAGCGTTTCGTCAAGGCCCGGGTTGCGCTTGCGCAGGGCCTGGATCAGGCCCACCACCAGATCAATCGGCTTGGTGCCGTGCAGCGACCCCTTCTTGCCGCGCCCGCGCGGGGTGCGGATGGCGTCATAGACAAATGCTTCCGGTATTGCTTGTTCGCTCACGTGATTCCTTCCATTGTCATCCCGGGCCGCAGCGGTGCGGGCGGGACGGTTAAGAGCTGTCTGTAGTTGGTGGAGGGGCCTGTAGTTGGTGCAGCGGTGCGCTCAAAGCGAGCGGGCGATGAGTTCCTTCATGACCTCATTGGCCCCGGCCAGCACGCGCAGCACCCGGTTGTCGGCGTACATGCCGGCAATGGGGTACTCCATCATGTAGCCGTAGCCGCCGAAGAGCTGCTGGCAGCGGTCGATGACCTCCGCCGTCCGGTCGGTGATCCAGTATTTGGCCATGGAGGCTGTTGCCGCATCGAGATCGCCGTTGACGTGCCGGGTGATGCAGTCGTCCAGGAACACCCGGTTGACCCGGGCGATCGTGGCGCACTCGGCCAGTTCGAAGCGGGTGTTCTGCAGTTCGAACAGCGGCTTGCCGAAGGCTTCCCGGGTCTTGGTGTACTCCAGCGTTGCCTCCAGGGCGGCCTCACTCATGGCCTGGGCGAGGATGGCGGTGATGAGCCGTTCCTGCGGCAGCTGGTTCATGAGCTGGTAGAAGCCCTTACCCTCCTCCCCGCCGAGGATGTTTGCAGCGGGGACGCGCATGTTGTCAAAGAACAGTTCCGAGGTGTCCTGGCCCTTCAGGCCAATCTTGTCCAGGTTGCGGCCGCGCTGGAAGCCGGGGATCCCGCCGTCGATCTCCGCCACGAGCAGCGAGATGCCCTTGGCGCCCTTGGCGGTGTCGGTCTTGACGGCGATGACCACCAGCTCGGCGAGCTGGCCGTTGGAGATGAAGATTTTGGAACCGCTGACCAAGTAGTCGTCGCCGTCGCGCACGGCACGGGTGGTGATGGCTTGCAGGTCGGATCCGGTGCCGGGCTCGGTCATGGCGATGGCGCCCACCCATTCACCGCTGCACAGCTTGGGCAGCCAGCGCAGCTTTTGCTCCTCGGAGGCGTAGGCCAGCAGGTAGTGGGCCACGATGCCCTCGCTGACGGCAAAGCCCAAGCTGTCAGCCCCGGCACTGGTCTGCTCCTGCAGCAACAGGGCCAGGTTGGCAAAGGTGCCGCCCCCGCCCCCATACTCCTCCGGAATGGACATGCCGCACAGGCCAAGTTCACCGGCGCGGGCATACAGTTCCTTGTCCGGGAAGCCCTGCTCCTTGAATTTCTTCTCGAGCGGGGCAACCTCCTTGACAAAAAAATCGTGCAACAGGGACTTTACGTCGAGCAGATCTTCATCGATCCATGCCGAAGTTAACTGAGTTGTTGACATACCGCCAATAGTGCAGGACTATTGACACCGTGTCAATAGCTGACGCAAGTCTTTACTTTCCAGTCCTGAAAGCGATGACCATGACCGCTGAAATCTCCACACCGTACACCGCCATCAGCTACACGGTGGCCGAGCGCATCGCGACGGTTTCCCTCAATCGCCCCGAAGCCCGCAACGGCTACACGCTCACCATGGCGCACGAGCTCGAGCACGCTTTCCTGGCCGCCGACGCCGATCCTGCCGTCCAGGTTGTGGTGTTCACCTGCGCTGGCAAGGACTTCTCCGTGGGTGCGGATCTCAGCGGCGGCGGCTTCGACATGACCATGACCGATGCCGCCAGTGATTGGCAGGAGCCGGCCGGGCGCTGCTCCAAAACCATCTTCGGCATGAACAAGCCCGTCATCGCGGCCCTGCGAGGGGTCTCGGTGGGCGGCGGCATGACCATCACGCTTTCCTGTGACTTCCGACTGGCGTCCACCGACTCCCGCATTTCCTTCCCCTTCAGCCGCCGCGGGATCTTCCCCGAGGGCGCCTCGGTCTGGTACCTGCCGCGTCTTGTGGGCGCGTCCAGGGCCGCCGACTGGATGCTGACCGGCAGGCTTTTTGGTGCGCAGGAAGCGCTCGACGCCGGACTCGTCACCTCGGTGCACGAGCCCGAGAACGTGCTGGAGGCCGCCTACGAGCTGGCACAGGACATCATCGCCAACACCTCGGAGGTGTCCACCGCTGTCATTAAGCAAATGTTGAACCGGCTCAGCGGGCTCGATTCCCCCATCCCGGTCCATGCCTTGGATTCGCAGCTGATCGCCGGGTTGTCGGGCCACGCCGACACGGTGGAAGGCGTGAAATCGTTCCTGGAAAAACGCCCGCCGAACTTCCCTCTCACGGTGCCTGACGGCATTCCGCAGTGGCTCCCCTGGCTCAGTCCTGACCCCATAGAAACAGACTCAACACCGTGACACCCGACAACCCAACCCCCATCCGGCAGCGGCTCAACCCTGACGAACGGCGCCAACAGATCTTTAAATGTGCCCAGCGCTTGTTCAATGAGCGGGCATACGAAGAGGTGTCCGCGACCGACATTGCGGCCGCCGCAGGGGTGGCGCGCGGGCTGATCAACCACTACTTCGGCAACAAACGCGAGCTGTACCTGGAGGTGGTCAAGGTCAGTTCCACGGTGTCGGCAGTGGCGGTGGCGGCGCTGCCCGAGGGGACCTTGCAGGAGCGGATCGGTATGGCCGTTGACTGGTTTCTGGATTCATTGGAGAAATCCGGGGCCACCTGGCTGAGTTTTGGCGGCAGCATCGGGCGCGATCCCGACCTGGAACAGATTCTGATCGCTGCCGAAAATGATTCCATTGAGCTGTTGATTGAGGCGTGCGGCCTGTCCGGGCGAAGCGACGGGCGCGAGCAAATCCGGGCCATGTTCCGTGTCTATGCGCAGCTGGCCCGCAGTGGCGCCCGCGAATGGCTGCTGCGCAAGACGCTGACGCGGCCGCAGGTGCACGCCCTGCTGGCCAGTACACTGACGGTCGTGGTGGAAGAAGCCATCCCCGCCATCTAACTTCCCACCCCCAACGCTCGCTCACATACGGGGCATTATTGCCCGACGCTCGCTCACATACGGGGCATTATTGCCCAACGCTCGCTCACCTCAGCCCAATTCCATTCCTTGGCCGGCTTGGCCCAGTTCATCCGCAGCGTCGCGTCGCGCCAATGAGTCCGCCTGAAGGAATGCATCCAGCGACTCCGACATGATCCGGAGATTGCTCCCCACATTCCGGTATTCGATGGCGCCGTTTCCAGAAGCTGATCAAGTACGGTCGGGCACATTCCATTGCTCGGCAGTCGGTTGTGAGGTGCGGTCTACTGGGATTGGAGCCGCCGGTTCCGCTTGGTCGGCCGCTGCTCTCGCACTTCCCGAGGGGCAGTGCGAGAGCGCCAGCCGCAACTCCCCCGCTGCTGAGCGAACGTCCCGGGAAACACCCCCGTATGTGAGCGAGCGATTGGAAGCTACGGGTCCACGTAGAGGTCGATCATCAGCTCCGCGGACGGATCCACGGCGTAGCCGCTGAAGTCCTGCATGCCGCGGGACCGGAGCAGGTCCTCGTCGATGATGGCCTGGCCCGTCAGCTCCCGACTGGATGTGGTGAGGATGGCGTGGGCTGCGTCGGCCATGATGGCGGGGGTGCGGGAGCGCCGGATCATCTCGTCCCCGCCCAGGATGTTCGCCACCGCGGCCGTGGCGATCGTGGTTCGCGGCCACAGCGCATTGGAGGCCACCCCCTGCTTCGCAAACTCCGCCGCAAACCCCAACGCGTTCAGCGTCATGCCGTACTTCGCCAGGGTGTATGCCGGGTTGGCACCGAGCCACTTGGGGCCGAAATTCAGCGGCGGGCTGAGCGTGAGGATGTGCGGATTCTCCGCCTCCAACAGATGAGGCAGCGCAGCCTTAGACAACATGAAGGTGCCGCGCACGTTGACGTCCTGCATCAGGTCGTAACGTTTCTGGGACACCTTCAAAGTGCCGTCCAAGGAGATGACGGACGCGTTGTTCACCACGATGTCGATTCCGCCAAAGGTGGCCACAGCCTGGGCCACGGCGGAGGCGATCGTTTCGTCGTCGCGGACGTCACCCACCACGGCAAGGACCTTCCCGCCGGCAGCCTCGATCGCGGCGGCCGCGGTGTGGATGGTGCCCTCAAGTCGAGGATCCGGCGCGTCGGTCTTGGCAATGATCACCACATTGGCGCCGTCTCGCGCCGCCCGCTCGGCGATGGCCAAGCCGATACCGCGCGAACCACCCGACATCAGGATCGTCTTGCCCGCCAGCGATCCCGGCTCCGCGCCCCGCTGACCGGTCGTCTCCCCAGCCGGGGACGGCACCGAGGTGCCGGTGGCACCCAAGCCGCCGTCCGCCGTCGTGCTTCCCAAGCCGGCGCTTCCCAAGTCCTTAGATGTTTCGCTCATGACCCCTCCAATACGGTTCGCGCAGCTCGCGCTTCAAGATTTTCCCTGTCGCATTGCGCGGCAGTTCCGCCACAAAATCCACCGAGGTGGGGCACTGGTAGTGAGCCAGTCGCTCGCGGCAGAAGGCGATGATGGCCGCTTCCTCCACCGTACTGCCCTCCTCCCGGACCACGACAGCCTTGACCGTCTCCACCCATTTGGGGTCCGGGACGCCGATGACGATCCCCTCCGCCACGCCGGGAACGGCCATGAGCACGTTCTCCACCTCGGGGCTGTAAATGTTCTCGCCGCCGGAGATGATCATGTCCTTGAGCCGGTCCACCATAAACAGGTAACCGTCCTCATCGAGGTGCCCAATGTCGCCCGAACACAGGAAACCGTCGGCCGTGAACGCCGCCGCCGTGGCCTCCGCCTTGTTCAGGTAGCCCTTCATGTTTTGCGCCCCGCGAACCTGGATCTCGCCGTTGGTTCCGGTGGGGAGCACCTCATGGGTGACGGGGTCCGCGATCCGAATTTCCAGTCCTGGCAGCGCACGCCCCACGGATTGGAGCACCTCTGGCCGCGGTGGATGCCGGTGGTCGGAGTCCTGGAGCATGGTGCCGATCCCAGACATCTCCGTCATGCCAAAGACGTGCGCCAGCTCGGTGTTGGGCCACGCGTTGAGGGTCTTCTCCAGCAGCGGTAGCGGCATGGGCGAGGCGCCGTAGGCAATCTTCTTCAGCGGTGCCACGGCGGCTGCGGCCGCAGGTCCCGCCGCGAGCACGGCTTGGATGACGGCGGGCACCAGGAAGGCGTGCGTGGCACCGTCGGCAATGGCTTTCATCATGGACGGCCCGGCCGGATCGCGCAGGTAAATGGTCTTGGCGCCCGCGTATATCCCAACCTGAAAGTAGCACGAGCCGCCCACATGGAACATCGGCATGCCCACCATGCTCACGTCGCCGGGCCCCATCTGGAACCCCTTGTTGGACACTTCGCTGTGCACGTTGATACTGCGGTGGGTCAGCTCCACACCCTTCGGCCGACCCGTGGTGCCCGAGGTATACATGACGAGAACGGTGTCATCCGGGTCCGGCTTTTCACGTACGACGGCGGCCCCTCCTGCCGCTGACTCGGCGGCTTGTGCTTGGCCTGTGTTGAGGAACGGTTCGTATTCGTCGTGGTCCCCGCCAATTTCCACCGTGCGCGGGAGCGGGCTTTCTGCGCCGGCTGCCTTCACGACTGCTTTAAGGTCGGCGCCGTAGAAGACGATCTTGGGGGCGGAATCCTCGAGGATGTAGGCGAGCTGGTTCGGTGCCAGGCGGAAGTTGCCCACCACGGTGCCGGCGCCCAGTGCGGCCGCGCCGAAGGTCAACTCCACAATGGCCAGGTGGTTCAGCTCGAAAGTGAGGATCCGGTCCCCGCGCGTGATGCCGGCTCGGTGCAGGGCGTCGGTGAGTTGGTGGATCCGCTGCTGCCATTGGGACCAGGTGAAACTTCTGTCTCCGAATGTCACTGCTATTTCATCCGGATTGTGTCTGGCCCAATGGTCGAGCCTGTCTTGCAAGAAGACCGGGGCTTCAAGAATTTCCAGCGTCATAGTAAACCTTTCGTGGTGCCGGCGTCGCTGCCGGCTGCTTATGAAGGAGTTGTGAATCTGACTGCGGTGTGGATGTGAGCGAGGGTTGGCGAAAACCAACCCGTATGTGAGCGAGGGTCGGTGGAAAACGCCCCGTATGTGAGCGAGGGTTTAGAGGGCGGGGAGGTGCCAGGAGGGCCTTCTTCGTTCTAGGAACGCAGCCATGCCCTCCTTCACCTCCTCGGTAGTGAACAGTTTCGAAGACAGGGCGACCATCTCGGCCGCGCCCGCCTCGAGCGTTGCCAGTATGGGTGCGGCGGCCAGCTTCTTGCTTTCGGCAAGGCCCTGCGGTGAGCCGAGCCGGATGCCGGCCAGAATGGGTTCCAACACGGCGTCCACATCGTTGGAGGAAGCTGTGATGAGCCCGTTGGCCTGCGCCTCCGCTGCGTCGAACGTCTCCCCGGTCAGGTAGTAGCGGGACACGGAGCGGCTGTTCATCCGCGGCATGGTGGTCAGCGAAATGATGGCCGGGCCCAGCCCGATCCGCACCTCGGAGAAGGCGAACGTAGCAGACGAGTCAGCCACGACAATGTCGCACGCGCCCAGTATGCCCAGCCCGCCGGCCCGGGCCACGCCGCGCACTAACGCTATGACCGGAACGGGCACGCTCAGGATGGTGCGCAGGATCCGCACCAGGTCCCGGGCGCCCTCCTCAACACCGTGGGTGCCGGCCTCCTTCAAGTCCGCACCCGCACAGAACACGCTGCCGGTGTGAGTGAGCAGAATCCCGCGGACGCTCCCGGATGCGGCTGCGAGCGCAGCCTGTTCCAGCCGGTCCACAAGCTCGCCCACTAGTTGCCGGGATAGCGCGTTGCGGTTGCCGGGCGAGTCCAGGGTGATGGTGGCAACGCCGGCGTCCACCGCGTAGTGGACGAGTTCGGTGGCAGCCATTGCTCAGTAGCTCTTCGGCAGGCCGAGCGAATGCTGGGCAATGAAGTTCAACACCATCTCGCGGCTGACGGGGGCAACCCGGCCAATGCGGGCCAGCCCCAGCATCTGGGCCAGGCCATACTCGCGGCTCAGCCCGTTCCCGCCCATGGATTGAATGGCGACGTCGAGGGCGTTGATGCTGGCCTCGGCACCTGAATACTTGGCCATGTTGGCGGCCTCCCCGGCTGCCAAGTCCAGCCCGGCGTCGTAGAGAGAGGCAGCGCGGAGCATCATGAGCCGACTCAGTTCCACCTCGATGTGGGCCTTGGCCAGCGGGTGGGCGATGCCTTGGTGCGCACCGATGGGCTGGCCCCACACCGCACGCTCCTTGACGTACTCAACAGCCTTGTTGATGGCGTAACGACCGGTGCCCACGGCGAGCGCCGAGGCCATGATGCGTTCCGGATTGAGCCCGGCAAACAGGGCTTCCAGTGGTGCGTCGGCCCCGCCAACCAAGGCACTGGCGGGGAGGCGGACGTCGTCCAGGAACAGCAGGTACTGCTTCTCCGACTCGATGATGTCCATCTCCACCTCCCGGTATTCAAAGCCGGGGGTCTCTCGCGGCAGCACGAACATGGCGGGGCGCAGGCGGCCGCTGCGCTCGTCCACGGTTCGAGCGACGATCAGTACGTAGTCGGCGTTGTTGACGCCGGTGACGAAGACCTTGCGGCCGTTGAGCACCCAGTCGTCGCCGTCGCGGCGGGCCACGGTGGAGATGTTGTGCGAGTTGGAGCCGGCGTCGGGTTCGGTGATGCCGAACGCCATGACGGTTGAGCCGTCGGCAAAGCCGGGCAGCCAGGCCTGCTTCTGTTCTTCCGTGCCATACCTGGCGATGATGGTGCCGCAGATGGCCGGGGAGACCACCATCATGATCATGGACGCGCCCAGGGCCGAAGATTCCTCCAGCACCGCGGCGAGCTCGTAGATGCCTGCCCCGCCGCCACCGTATTCCTGCGGCACCGACACGCCCATGAAGCCGGCCTCACCGAGTTCCTGCCATAACTCGGTCATGGACTCGCCGGCCCGCGCGTGCTTCGTGGCGTATTCGGGACCGTAGCGGCCCACAATGTCGCGCACCGCCTCGCGCAGCGCCTGCTGTTCGTCCGTTTCAACAATGCTTGATTGAATGCCGCTCATTCTTCTCTCCTCTGTGAGTTCCTCTGCCATGTCAATCCCGTCTTTCACCAGCGTCAACCACCGCGAGCACCATGCCGACGTCCACGTTCTGCCCCACCGTGACCGGCAGTTCGGCCACCGTTCCATCGGTGGGCGCCCCAATGGTGTGCAGCATCTTCATGGCCTCCAGCACCAGCAGCGGCTGGCCCGCGGTGACAGTGTCGCCGGCCTGCACGTGCACGCTGACCACGGCGCCGGGCATGGGCGCGGTGAGCGAGCCCTCCGCCACGGCCAGGCTGGGATCCGGGAAGCGCGCCACCTCGGTGAAGGTGACGGATCCGCCGCCGCCGTCCACTTCAATGACGGTGCCGGCGCCGGTTTCGTAGTGTGCCACCTGCCAGGAACGCACCAGGCCGTCCACCTCCAAACTCACCTTCTCGGCGCTGAGATGGACGACGGCGGTTCCCCCCAAGCCGTCCGCCTCCAGTCCCGCCCGACCCAGGACATACCGGAGGTGGTGTTCACCGCCGGGACCGGCGAGGCTGGTGGTGGCCGGCTGCGAGCGCAGGTTCCGCCAGCCGCTGGGCAGCCCGCCCAGCACGCCGCCGTTCATGCGGGCTTGTGCCCTCCGCCGCTCGGCACCGGCCAGGGCAGCAGCGAGCGCGGCCAGCTTTTCCTCCTCCGGCCCGGCCACCGGGGCCGCCAGGATTTCCAACCCGTGGGTGGGGAGGAATGCCGTGTCCGTCTCCCCTGCCAGGAACGCCGGGTGGCGCAGGATGTTCACCAGCAGGTCGCGATTGGTGCGGACGCCGTGGATGCGGGCCGTGGCGAGAGCCTTGGCCAATGTGCGGGCGGCCTCGGTGCGGGTGGGTGCCCAGGCGATGAGCTTGGCCAGCATGGGGTCGTAATGGATGGACACGGAGGAGCCTGCCGCAATGGAGGAGTCCAGCCGCAGCCCGCGCTCGCGGACCGGAAGGGCGAAGTCCGCCGCGAGTCCGTCCACGTCGAAGCGCTGCACGGTCCCGGTCTGCGGCGCCCAGCCTGCGGCCGGGTCCTCGGCGTAAAGGCGCACCTCAATGGCGGCCGCTCCCACCGAACCGGGCGCCGGGGCCGGCTTGGTGTCCGGCAGCTTCGCACCCGCGGCCACCTCGAGCTGCAGCGCCACCAGGTCAAGGCCCGTGGTGCATTCGGTGACGGGGTGTTCCACCTGCAGGCGCGTATTCATCTCCAAGAAGTAAAAGCGCCCGGCCTCATCGGCCAGGAACTCCACGGTTCCGGCACCCACATAGTCAACGGCCTTCGCGGCGGCAACCGCGGCCTCGAACAATTTCTCCCTCATGCCGGGTGTTCGTTCCACCAGCGGCGACGGAGCCTCCTCCACCACTTTTTGGTGGCGGCGCTGGATGGAGCATTCGCGTTCCCCCACGGCCCACACCGTCCCGTGCGCATCGGCCATGATCTGGACCTCCACGTGGTGCCCGGTTTCCAGGTACGGCTCGCAAAACACGGTTCCGTCGGCGAAGGCGCTCGCAGCCTCGGTGCGAGCGGTCGCCAGTTCGGCGGGAAGATCGGTTAGCGCACGGACGATCCGCATGCCGCGCCCGCCGCCTCCGGCCGAAGCCTTGATGAGCACGGGCAGCTGCGCCTCCGTCACGGCGGCCGGGTCCAGCTCCGTCAGGACAGGGACTCCTCCCGCGGCAACCAGCAGCTTGGACTCAATCTTGGAACCCATGGAGTCGATGGCGGCAGGAGGCGGCCCGATCCACACGAGCCCGGCGGCCTGCACGGCCCGGGCAAAACCGGCGTTCTCCGAAAGGAAGCCGTAGCCGGGGTGGATGGCGTCCGCCCCGGCGCGCAGCGCGGCGGCAATGATCGCCTCCCCGCGCAGGTAGGTGTCGGAAGCGGCCGTCCCGGGCAGGTGCACCGCGGTGTCCGCGTCCAGAACAAAGGGAGCTCCGGCGTCGGGCGTGGAAAAAACCGCAACGGTGGAGATGCCGCGCTCCCGGCAGGAGTGGAACACGCGGCGGGCGATCTCGCCGCGGTTGGCCACGAGCACGCGGGTGATCGGCACGCTGGTGATGGGCTGGTTCATGGTGGTCATCCTTGGCTCACATCCGGAAGACGCCGAAGCCCCCGGCGCCCTTGATTTCGGTGCTGGCGATGGCGGAAAGTGCCAGGCCCAGCACGGTGCGGGTGTCGCGGGGGTCGATGATGCCGTCGTCGTACAACTTTCCGGAGAGGAAGGTGGCCAGTGACTCGGCCTCGATTTGGGCCTCGACGGCGGCGCGCATCAGGGCATCGGCATCCTCGTCGAAGTCACGCCCGGCTGAGGCTGCTGCGGCCCGGCCCACTATCGACATGACGCCGGCCAGTTGGGCGGCCCCCATGACGGAGGAGCGGGCGGAGGGCCAGGAGAACAGGAAGCGGGGGTCAAAGGCGCGCCCGCACATGCCGTAGTGGCCGGCGCCGAAGGAGGATCCCATAAGCACGGAGAGGTGCGGGACGGTGGAGTTGGAGACGGCGTTGATCATCATGGAGCCGTGCTTGATGATGCCGGCCTGCTCGTATTCCTTGCCCACCATGTAGCCGGTGGTGTTGTGCAGGAACAGCAGGGGCGTGTGGGCGGAGTTGGCGAGCTGGATGAACTGGGCCGCCTTTTGCGCCTCCTGCGAGAACAGCACGCCGCGGGCGTTGGCCAGGATGCCCACGGGGTGACCGTGGATGCGGGCCCAGCCGGTGACCAGAGAGGTGCCGTACAGAGCCTTGAACTCGTCAAAGTCGCTGCCGTCCACCACGCGGGCAATGACCTCGCGGGGGTCGAAGGGGACCTTCAAGTCGGAGGGGACAATGCCCAGCAGTTCCTCTTCATCCATCAGGGGATCCACGGAGGGCGCCGGAGTCGGGCCCTTTTTAACCCAGTTGAGCCGGGCCACGATCCGGCGCCCGATCCGCAGCGCATCCATCTCGTCCAGCGCGTAGTAGTCGGCCAGGCCGGAGACGCGGGCGTGCATGTCGGCGCCACCCAGGGACTCGTCGTCGGACTCTTCCCCCGTGGCCATCTTGACCAGCGGCGGGCCAGCCAAAAACACCTTGGAGCGTTCCTTGATCATGACGATGTGGTCGCTCATGCCGGGGACGTACGCGCCGCCGGCAGTGGAGTTGCCGAACACGAGCGCGATGGTGGGGATGCCTGCGGCCGAGAGCCGGGTGAGGTCGCGGAACAGCTTGCCGCCGGGAATGAAGATTTCGCTCTGGGTGGGCAGGTCGGCACCGCCGGATTCCACCAGCGAGATGACGGGCAGCCGGTTTTCTCGGGCGATGTCCAGGGCGCGGAAGATCTTCTTGGTGCTGTACGGGTTGGAGGTGCCGCCCTTGACGGTGGGTTCGTGGGCAATGACCATGCACTCCACGCCCTCCACCACGCCTATCCCGCTGACGACGCTGGCGCCCACATGGAACTTGGTGCCCCAGGCGGCGAGTGCGGAGAGCTCCAGGAACGGCGCGTCCCGGTCCAGGAGCATTTCCACCCGTTCCCGGGCCAGCATCTTCCCGCGTTGCCGGTGCCTTGCGACAGCCTTTTCGCCGCCCGATTCCAGGACCTTGGCGTATTCGCCGTCCAGCTCGGCCAGCTTCGTGAGCATGGCAGCCGTGTTGGCCTTGAAGTCCACGCTGCGCGGATCAACGGTGGTGCGCAAAGCTGTCACAGAAATTCCTCCGGGATGTCGAGGTGGCGGGCACGGAGCCATTCACCCAGGGCTTTGGCTTGCGCGTCAAAGCGGGCGTTCGACGCCACGCCTTCACCCAGCAGGCCGCGGATGACAAAGTTCACGGCGTGCAGATTTGGCAGCACGTGCCGCTCAATCTCCAGCGTCTTCGTTTCGGGCAGCAGCTCCCTGAGAGCCTCCACCGTCAGCGTGTTCACGAGCCACGGCCAGGCGTCCGCCCGCTCAACCCAGACGCCCACATTGGCGTCGCCGCCCTTGTCACCGCTGCGAGCCGCCGCTATCCGCCCGAGTGGGGCACGCGCCGTCGTACTTTCCGCCTTGAAGGGCGGCAGTTCGGGTTCTTCCACCACCGCCAGTGCGACGCCGGATGGCACAGTTTCACTGTGCGGAGGGACGCTCACTTCTGTCCCGTCAGGTAACGCGACTGTGTGCGGGACTTCCCTGGCCGCGACCCAGCCGGGCGTATAGACGCCGTAGGGTGCGGCGTCACCGGGCGGGGCGGTGAGGTGGAAGCCGGGGTAGCTGGCCAGGCCGATCTGGACGGCGGCGTTGGAGAACGCGCGGCCCACGATTTTCGGGTCCGTTCCGCGGGCCACGCAGTGCAGCATGGCACTGGCCTCCTCTTCCGTGGCGGCGTCTTCGCGGTCGGTGCGGGCCAGCGTCCAGGTGGTGCCCTCCGGGACTGCCCCCGCCAGCTGACTGCGGATCAAGGCGGCCTTCTTGTCGATGTCCAGGCCGGTCAGCACAAAAGTGACTTCGTTGCGGTAGCCGCCCAGCTGGTTGATAGAGACCTTCAGCGTGGCTGGCGGCGCTTCCCCGCGCACACCGGATAAGCGCACCCGGTCGGGGCCGTCGTCATCAAGGACGATGGAATCCAGGCGCAGGATCGCATCGGGTCCTCCGTAGCGGGCGCCGGTGATCTCGTAGACAAGCTGGGCCGTGACGGTTCCTTTTGTGACGGCCCCGCCGGTGTTCGGATGTTTGGTGATCACGCTGGAGCCGTCCGCATCGATTTCGGCGATGGGAAATCCGGGTCGGTGCATGTCCGCGATGGTGTCGAAGAAGGCGTAGTTGCCGCCGGTGGCTTGGGTGCCGCATTCAATGACGTGGCCAGCAGCCATCGCGCCGGCAACTTTGTCGTAGTCCGTGGGGTTCCAGCCGAAGTGGTGGGCTGCGGCGCCCACGACGAGTGAAGCATCGGTAACCCGGCCGGTCACCACAATGTCGGCGCCTGCTTCCAAAGCTGCCGCAATACCCCAGCCGCCCAGGTAGGCGTTGGCGGAGAGCGGCTTGCCAGCGCTGATAGCCAATCCCAGCTCTTCCGCACGGTCAATCAGATCGTCGCCGTAAACATGCGCGATCTTGGCGTCCACCCGCAAAGCGCTGCTCAATTCGCGGAGCTTGGCTGCGAGCCCTTTCGGGTTCAGCCCTCCAGCGTTGACCACGATCTTCACGCCTTTTTTCATGGCGAGTTCCATGCTGTCGCGCATTTCGGCCAGGAATGTTTTGGCGTAGCCAGTGGCAGGGTCCTTGGCCCTGTCCCGAGCCAGAATCAGCATAGTCAGTTCGGCCAAGTAGTCACCCGTGATGACATCGACAGGACCGCCTTCGAGTATTTCCCTGAAAGCGCCGGCCCTGTCACCGTAAAAGCCCGAAGCATTAGCAACCCGGAGCACGCTCATATTGTTGGCCCCGCGGCTTCAGCTTCCGCTGGCTCAGTTGGCGATGTTGGCCCCGCGGCCGACGGGGCGGCGCCCTGCGAGGTGGCGCTAGGGGCCCGCCCCTCCTTGCGCCGCCCCTCCCTGCGCCGTCCGTCCTTGCGCCGCCCCTCCCTGCGCCGTCCCTCCCCGGGAGGGCCCGCAAAAGCCTGGACAATATCGAGCCACTGATCCGCACCTGAGCCTTCTGCGGTCAGCGCAAGGTCGTCACGGTGGCGGCGTCGGGTGGCCAGTAAACAAAAGTCCTCGGCCGATCCGGCGACGCGGTCGCTTGCGTCGGCCGGCCCCCACATCCAGATCTCGCCCGCGGGACCGGTCAGCTCGACGCGAAATTCGCTTTCCGGCACGGCAAGATTATTGACCTTGAAAGCAAAGTTGCGGGTGCGCACTGCCAAGTGGGCAATATGGCGCAAGCGTTCGCTGGGTTCGCGGGTGGCGCCGAGCGCGTCAACAATGTCTTGGCCGTGAGCCCACGTTTCCATGATGCGCGCTGTCGCCATCGAGGCGGCACTCATGGGGGGTCCAAACCACGGCAATTTAGCGCCTTCGGTGACCTCGCGCAGGGAAGCTGCCATCCGACGTCGACCATCCCGCCACTGCTCCAACAGGGTAGCTGGAGTCAATTGCGCCAGCTCCGCAGCTGCGCTGTCAATAGTGACGGTCCCTGATTGAACCGCCTGCATCAGGCTGTCAAAAGTTGCGGTGTCTCCATTGGCTGCGGTCGCTGCGGCGATGACGGCGGAGTCGGTCCACGCCAGATGACCAATTTGATGCGCGATGCTCCAGCCCGCTGATGGGGTATCCCGCGCCCAGACTTCCGCGGGCAGCTGCGCCACGAGGGCGTCCAGAGCCGTCGACTCAGCCTCAACATCAGCCAGAATTTCCGCCACATCAACCACGCTTGGACCCCTCTTGCCTTCAGTTGTTCACGTAACCCCAGTATGTGATGCACGCTACAAAAAAGCAAGCATGCTTGCTTGTTTCAATTTCATGCTACCGTCCTCCTGTGAGCAGAACCGTCATAGAACCTCAGCAAGACCGCAGCCGCGCCACCCGAGAGCGGCTGCTCGAAAGCGCCGTGGCACTGCTGGCCGAGTCCGGCTGGACCAACACCACGGTTACCACGGTGGCCGCCCACGCCGGAGTTTCCCGCGGCGCCACACAACACCATTTCCCCACCAGGGATGATCTCTTTACAGCCGCAATCGAACACATGACCGTAGCTCGCGTACAGGAACTTGAGGCCACTCTCGCCGCGCACGCCGCCGGACCGGTCCCGGTGCGCGAGGTGCTGGAATCGCTCGTAGGCCTGTACACCGGCCCCCTCTTCAAGGCGGCCCTGCAAGTCTGGACGGCAGCCGCCGTCGACCCCGCTGTGCGCGAACACATCATCCCGCTGGAGCAGACCGTGGCCCGGGAGGCCTTCAGGCTTGCGGCCACGCTGCTGAACATCGATCGGGAAAACCCTAGACTGCGCGCCATTGTGGCGGCCACCCTGGATCTGGGACGCGGCTTGGGTCTTGCCAACATTTTGACTGACGACGCCGGTCGGCGCACCTGGGTCCTGGACGCCTGGTCTGCGGAGCTCGAAGCCATCATGGCCGCTGAAACGTCCTAGACGCACCCGGCCAGTTGGCTCCTGTCCCGGATATGATCTGTTCAATGCCATTGGGGCATTGGAGTGGCAGGATTGAAACGGAATAAAAATGAGCGCATCGATGGAAAACCCGGACTCAACGCCAACCTCAAATTCCTCCGGGACCAAGGTTCTGATCAGTTTGGCGGCAGCCGTGATCGTGTTGATCGGGCTCGGCCGGATCTCCTCGATCGTAGGCCCGGTTTTCTTGGCACTCGTACTGACCATTTGCGTCTATCCGCTCAAGCAACGGCTCTTGCTCCGCGGAGTCCCCCCTGTTCTGGCAGGGATGGCCACCATCTTCTCCGTCTATGCCATGGTGGGTGCACTGGTTGCTTCCTTGTGGGTCTCCGCCATCCAACTCACCCGGCTATTGCCCCAGTTTGCGCCCCAGATTACCGAATTGCGCACTGATCTCAGGGTATTCCTGCACGACAATCTCGGCATTGGCGACGAGCAGGTGCGCGCCATCGTCGATTCGATAGACCTGCGGGTCTTGATCGACACCGCTTACAACTTGTTGGGCAGCGCCATGAACGTGGGATCAGGGCTAGTATTCCTGCTGCTGCTGGTGATGTTCATGAGCATTGACGCTACCTATTTCCCCACGATCCTTGCCGTGGTGAAAGAAAAACGGGCACCTGTGGTGGAGGCATTGAGCAACTTCGCCAAACTCTCCCGCTCCTTCATGATCATGACCACCATCTTCGGCGCCATCGTGGCCACACTGAACCTCGCCCTGCTGCTGATCTTGGGTGTCCCGGGCGCAGGATTATGGGCTCTGCTGTCCTTTGTGTGTGGATTCATTCCGTTCATTGGATTCTGGATCAGCCTCGTTCCCGCAGCCATCATGGCCCTGCTGGCTGGCGGACTGCCAACCTTCATCGGAGTGGTGGCCTTCTACGGGGTCATCAATTCCCTGATCCAGTCCATCATCCAACCCAAGTTTGTCTCCGGCTCGGTGAACCTGAACATGACGTTGACGTTTTTGTCGGTCATTTTCTGGTCGGCTCTGCTGGGCCCGCTCGGCGCCCTCATGGCTGTGCCACTGTCCTTGTTTGCCCGGGCAATCTTGGTTGATTCACATCCGCAGGCGGCTTGGTTGCGGCCGTTCATCGGAGACATCAGCGAATCCAAGGCCATGCTGGCCATCCAACGGGCCGAAGCCAAGGCCGCCAAGGTGTCCAAGGCAGCCAAGAAGTCGGCCGAGTGAGAGAGCGTCTCCGAAAAACCCGCCATTGCTGCACTAGCGTCGAGGTAAATGTAGCCATTGCTGCGATAGCGTCTGAAGTGGGGAGGGGTTGAGGCGCTACTGCAGGTTGGAGGTCAGTCTCGCCGCGCTGTCCCAGAACTTCTCCCACGCCGGGCGTTTGACCCAATCGGTAAGTTCCAGCTCACGACTGTTGGCCCTGTAACCGTCCTCGATCACTCGCAGTTGCTGCACAAAGTACTCGCTGTGGATCAGCACCGAGATCTCCATGTTCAGCGAGAATGAGCGCACGTCCATATTGGAGGACCCAATCACAGCCACGTCCGAGTCAATGCTGAAGTGCTTGGAGTGCAGCACCTCCGGCGCCTTGTAAAGGTAGATCTTCACACCGGCCCGCAGCAGCGCTTCATAATAGGAACGCTGGGCGTGGTAGACCATGGCCTGATCCCCAATCTCGGAGACAAACAGCTCCACCGAAAGCCCGCGACCGGCCGCGGTGATGATGGCCATCAAAACCGAATCTTCCGGCACAAAGTAGGGGCTTGTGATGCTGACCCGCTCCGTGGCCTGGTGGATCATGGCCACAAAAAGTTTCAGATTGTTGTCATTTTCAAAGCTTGGACCACTGGGCACCACCTGCGCATCCACCAGGTGCTGGGCCGGATCCACCACCACCGGTGAGGTATCCAGTTCCAGCAGTACGTCGGTTTCGCTGAACCAGTCGGTGACGAATACGGCGTCGAGCTCCCTGACGGCCGGCCCGTGAATACGCATCATCAGCTCGTGCCAGCGCAGCCCGCGCGCAATGTTTTTCTTCTTGTTGTAACTCTCGTGCACCAGGTTTTGTGAGCCGGTGAATCCCACGGCCCCGTCAATCACCACCAATTTTCGGTGATTGCGCAGATCAATCCGCTGCCAGTGCCCCTTCCACGGCCGCAACGGCAACATGGCATGGTATTCGGCGCCCATGTCCGCCAGCTTGGCCAGCGTCTCCTTCCGCCCCGGGTTCATGAGCGAGGCCAGATGATCACTGAGCACCCGCACGCTCACTCCCCTAGCCACCGCCCGTGCCAGCGCGTCGAAGAAGACCTTGGTGACGTCGTCGTGCACCAAAATGTAAAACTCCACGTGAACGTACGTCTGGGCCCGATCAATTTCTGCCGCCATCGCTGCAATGGAGCCGTGGTAATCCGGGAGAAGTTCGACGCCGTTGCCTCCCACCATGGGCAGCGCACCGAGCGCGCTGTTGAGGGTTACGAGCCCGGGCAGGCCTTGGGGCCAGTCGTCCCGGTGGCTGAGCTGATCAAATCCTTCGGTGCGTTCCAAGATCAGCTCGTTGACATACTTCTGCTTGTCACGGCGGGCTTTGGGCAAGCGCGAAAAGCCCACCAGCATGAATGCCACGAACCCTACATAAGGGATGAAGATGATGGTCAGCATCCAGGCGATGGCCGTGGCTGGGCGGCGCCGGGCAGAAATATAGGCCACGGAGATGGCGCCGAGAATGATGTGGCCGGCGAGCAACAGCCAAGGGAGCACTTCCGGATGGATCATCGTGGTGGGGTTCCGCTCTCTAGCCGATGAAAAGGCACAGGCGGTGGAGGGCTCGTTGGGAGTCCTCGACCGCCTGTAACTGATCTTACCTAGCAGACCCTCTATGAGCGTCTAGGGCTTGGCGTAGTTGACAATGAATTCGCTCAACAGGCGTGTGCCGAACCCGGTGGCTCCCATGGGACGCCAGGAGTCGTTGGAATCGCTCTTCATGGTCCCGGCAATGTCCAGATGCGCCCAGGGTGTGCCCTTGACGAACTCGGACAGGAAGAGCGCGGCCGTGATGGCGCCGGCGGTGGGCCCGCCCATGTTGGAAATATCGGCAATGTCCGAGTCCAGCTGCTTGCGGTAACGAGTTTCCAAGGGGAGTTGCCAGATGGATTCGCCCGATGCGGCACCGGCCGTCTTGATCTGCTCCACGAGCGGCTGATCGTTGCCGATCACGGCACCGACGAGGGTGCCCAGAGCTGCCATGGCGGCACCGGTCAGCGTGGCGGCGTCCACAATAGCGTCCGGAGATTCCTCCATGGCCAGGCTGAGCGCATCCATCATGACCAAGCGTCCCTCGGCGTCGGTGTTCTTGACCTCAACTGTCGTGCCGTTGCGAGCCGTGAGCACATCGCCGAGCTTGGTGGCTGTCCCGGATGGCATGTTGTCGGTGCAGACCAACCAAGCGCTGACGGCTGCCGTGACGCCAAGATCCCGCAAGCCGGTCATGGCAGCCATAATCGCTGCGGAGCCGGCCATATCCATCTTCATGGCCAGGTGCATGGGGTCCGAGGGCTTGAGGCTGATACCGCCGGAGTCGTACATGATGCCCTTGCCCACCAGCGCGAGATGAGCCGTAGGTTCACCATCAGGAACGTAGCGCAGGATGATCAGCCGCGGCTCCTCGAAGCTGCCAGCGTTGACGCCCAGTAGGCCGCCGCAACCCATGTCAATGAGCTCAGCCAAGCCAAACGTTTCCACGCTGAGCCCGAAGGGTGGGCCATGCTCAGTAGCGAAATCCGCATACTCGGCAGCCGTCAAATGGCCGGGAGGGTTGTTGGCGAGGTCGCGGGCCAGCGCTGCCGAACGGGCCAGCACCTTGCCACGGTCAGCGCCAGCCTCGGCGCTTTCCGCTCCGGCGCTTTCGGTTCCGGCACTTTCGCCTGCCCCAACGCCTGCCCCAACAATTTCCAGCCGCGCCACCGCAACCGTCGTGGGATCACTCTTCAACGCGTTGAAACGGTACCGGGCCATCCGGCGCCAGACCGTGCCGCTCGGCCCAGGAGCCATCCCGGCACTCGCCATCCTGGCCGCAATGGTGGTCATGATGACCACCAACATCGCTCCGGCCGCTGTGGCGGCTCTCCTAGCAGCCATGGCCATGGTCCTGACCCGGGTTGTCACCATTGGCCAAGCGCACCGATCGATGGCTTGGCAAACTTTGATCCTGGTAGCAGGGATGATCCCGCTCTCGGCAGCCATCACCAAGACCGGCACCGCGAAGTTGCTGGCCGATGGCATCGTCACCCTCACCGGTGGCGGCAGCCCCTATCTGCTGCTCATTGGCATCTTCATTGTCACTGCCGTATTGGGACAACTGATCAGCAACACGGCAACTGCCCTGATCATCATCCCCATTACACTGTCCGTTGCCACCGAGGCTGAGCTCTCGCCCTTCACTGTGTTGATGTGCGTGAGCGTGGCGTCGGCCGCTGCACTCCTGCCCCCCATTGCCACTCCCGCGAACATGATGATCATGCGCCCCGCGGGCTACAAGTTTGGCGATTACTGGAAGTTCGGCGTGGTCATCCTGGCCCTCTATCTGGCTGTGGCAGTGTTCCTTGTTCCGGTCTTTTGGCCGTGCTAGCGATCCCCACCCATTCCAAACTCCCGCCACCCATTCCAATCTCCCGCCGATTCCAAACTCTCCCCTCCCATTCCAAACTGCAGCTGATGCGGTAATTCCGCTATATTCTCCGCATCAGCCGCAGTTCCGACTGACATGCTTGGGACCTATTGTGAATGGGGTCGCGGAGAGCTTGGCCGTGCTCGAGACCCCAGATATGGCCCCATAAATCGCACATTCGGGGCCTTATGTGTCGACTCGAAGAGCCCGATCGCGTCATCTCGGGTTCGGAAACCCGGAAACCGGGTTAGCGGCCAGAATGTGTGTATGAAAAGTGGCTTTCGGCCAGTAATCATATGGGATGCAGGGCCCTGTACATGCTTTGAAAGCATGTATG
>NZ_JBFBLU010000015.1:0-38931 GCF_040686795.1 Specibacter sp. NPDC078709 | reverse complement strand
GGCACGGGCCCTGGCCGAGTACCAGAATCAAACCAATCAAGCAGCAGCTTAAGAAGAAAAACCAATCAAGCTGTCTCAAAAACTTGACGGGCGCAAATTCCTTGACGTGATGTTTGGACGCCCAACTGCGAGGTTCGAACACCCAGCTGACAGGTACGACATGGCACGCCAGCGACATCGTTCCTTCGTCCTCGACACCGGCCCGCACGAGTGCCAGACCGACAGCTTCGGAATACATCCAGCATTCCACCCTGGTAGCACCAGCGGCGCGGAGCGCAGCTGTATACGACCCGATGTTGTCATCTCGGTGATCCTTGAGGTCGAGAACGCTCCAGTTACCCGCCCATTGCAAGCCCGCGGCCTGCATGAGCGAAACGAACGCAGCGATTTCTTCCGGATCCGCGCCGACGCACCTCCCACTCTTCGGGTCGCCGCGCCACGCGAGTGGAAGGATCTTGACCATTCCACGCACCAGAATCGGGTTGTTCGGCGAAAGCCATCCGTCCTCTTCCGCCTCGAACACCGCAGGGGGCAAGCCGTCTGGCAGCAACATCTGTTGTCGTCCCTCGTACGGCAGGAGCCCACCATCCACAAATGATGACGGGCCGAAGGCTGCCGCCTCGTCCCGGTGCAAATCCATGTCTAAGTTCACTCGGCGGGTCACCCGTCAAGAATACGTGCTGTCAGCCTCGCTCGAAGAATGGGGCGGCGCTGTGCACCCTCACGGTGATGGCTTCCCACTCTTACCTCGGACACGACGAGCTGAGCATGCGGAGCGTTCTCACGATCGTGGCAGCACCAGAGGATCCGTCGACCTGTCACCTCGCAGATTCTGACGGCGCGTTGCCCGGCCTCGACCAAATCGCAGCGCCAGTTTGGCGCGAAGGGTTACATACTGTGAGTAGCGCGGACATCTTGGCCATACATATGGCGATATTCGAGAGACAAGACCTCTGGATCGTCATTTCTGATGAGAAGGATTGGCCAGTCGCCCTCGACCATCTCGGAGAACGGGCACCATATGCACTTTTGACGTCTGGTGAGACTGCGCTGCTGATTGAGCCTCTCGCCCACCGCATCAGGCTCACCGGTGCGCGCGTCTCTACCGCTGGAATTGTGACAAGTTCCGTTGCCCACAGGTCGATCACCTATTGCCGGACTGCCGGACGCGGCCGACCTTGCGTCGGGGCAGGAAGAGTTCCTTGGTCTGGACGGCACGGCGACCGACATCTTGGAAGTGGAGAACTTCACGCCGATAGCGCCCGACGGCTCGCTCGAGGTGCAGCTTGTTGTGCCTGAGAGCTTCCAAGGGAGTTCGCTCGTGGCCGCCGTCTCGCTCTACGAGCTCTCGGACACAGTCCACCCGATCGCCGGCCATCGCGACCTCGACGATCCGGGTCAGGCGCTGACGGCGTACCCGACTCCGGGCGTGCGCGGATCCCTGGCGAATATCGCTTGGCTACCGTCGACCGGCGGCACGATCACCGAGCGCGGGCACGCTGGACCGATCCACTCACCAAGCAGCGCATGATCCGTACCGAGATTGTGAAGGACGAGGCAACCGCACGATCGATGACTGGGGGAAGCAATACGGCGCATCGACAATCAAGAACACCATCGCGCCACTCGTACGGGTGCTCGATGAAGCCGTTCGTGATGCTCGCCGCTCTACTGGCAGAACGCTCTTGAGAAGTCTCCGGACTTCAAGTTGGAGACGTGGACTTCACAAAGAACCTCGTCATCATCAGAGGCCAGGTCTTCCCCGGCAGTTGCGGCCTCATCACCAAGCCAAGCAAAAGCCGCAAAGAGCGTCGCGTGCCGAGTCTCGACCCACTCCGGCCGGTCCTGAATCGACTCTGCGCATTCAAGCAATCGGACACACCACTCCTCGTCGGTCCGCGTGGTGGCTTCCTCACGACAGCCACCGTTCGCGACGCCACCAGCTGGGACCAAGTCGTTGCTGACCTCGGCCTGCCCAACCTCAATCGAGACAACACGCGGCTACCGCCACCTCGCATCCGCCACGGAACAAGCCAACGCCTTCCTCAGCAGAGACGCCCGCCCGACATTTTGGCCGCTAACCGCTAACCCCTAACCCGGCTTCCCTCTCAAAGTGTTCTCGGGAAACAAAAAACCGCTCAAACTCCGGGACAGTTCCCAGTGTTTGAGCGGTTTTTATTCGGTCGGGCTGACAGGATTTGAACCTGCGACCCCTTGACCCCCAGTCAAGTGCGCTACCAAGCTGCGCTACAGCCCGATTGTTCAACCATTCGGAAGATGCCCTCCGTGGTCGAACCACCGGGAAAAAGTTTACCCCATATTCTGAGGCACTCTAACCACTTTGCCTGTGATTGGCATCTCATTCCCCGGCTAGCGTGAATTCCGGCCGGGGAACAAGGGACTTTCTACCTCTTTTTGCTGCGCTTTTCGCGCACGCGCATGCTGACTTCGATGGGAGTTCCCTCGAAGCCGAAGGTTTCACGCAGGCGGCGCGTGATGAAGCGGCGGTAACCTGCATCCAGGAAGCCGGTGGTGAACAGGACGAACTTCGGCGGGCGGCTGGAGGCCTGGGTACCGAAGAGAATACGGGGCTGCTTGCCGCCGCGTACGGGGTGCGGGTGCTCGGAAACCAGTTCACCCAAGAACGCGTTCAGGCGTCCCGTGGGGATGCGGCGATCCCAGTTTTCCAAGGCCAAATCCAGCGCGGGTACTAACTTCTCCTTGTGCCAACCGGTCTTGGCCGAGATGTTAACGCGCGGAGCCCAATCGACGTGGGCCAGATCCTGCTCAATTTCACGTTCCAGGTACTTGCGACGTTCGTCATCCATCAAGTCCCACTTGTTGAACGCCAACACCAGAGCACGGCCGGATTCGATGGTCAGCTGCAAGATGCGCACATCCTGCTCGCTGAGCACCTCATCCACAGCCAGCAGCACCACGGCAACTTCGGCTTTTTCCAGCGCCGTCTGGGTACGCAGTGAGGCGTAGAAGTCAGCGCCCTGTGCCATGTGCACCCGGCGGCGGATACCGGCCGTGTCCACAAAGCGCCAGGTGCGTCCACCCAATTCGATCATTTCATCGACGGGATCACGCGTGGTGCCTGCAACGTTGTCAACCACAACGCGCTCAGAGCCGGCCAGCTTGTTCAGCAGCGAGGACTTGCCAACGTTGGGGCGGCCAATCATGGCTACGCGGCGCGGGCCACCTGAACGTTCAAGGCCGGCGACGGCGGAGAACTCCGGGAGGATGTCCATGACACGGTCCAGCATGTCGGCAACGCCACGGCCGTGAACAGCAGAAACGGGGAGCGGTTCACCCAAGCCAAGGCCCCACAACATGGCGTTGTCGGCTTCCTGAACCAGGTCATCAATCTTGTTACCGACCAGGATGACAGGCTTTTTGGACTTGCGCAGCATCCGCACAATGGCCTCATCGGAGGCGGTGATGCCAACGATCGCGTCAACCACCAGCAGTACGGCGTCAGCCATTTCAACAGCGATCTCAGCCTGCTCGGCAACACGCAGGTCCAGGCCGCGGGCGTCGCGTTCCCAACCGCCGGTGTCCACGAGGGTGAAGTTACGGCCGTTCCAGGTGGCGTCGTACTGGACCCGGTCACGGGTTACCCCCGGGGTGTCCTCAACGACGGCCTCTCGGCGGCCCAAGATGCGGTTGACCAGGGTGGACTTGCCCACGTTGGGGCGTCCCACAATGGCCAGAACCGGGTCCTGGCGTAGCGGATCCTCGCTCTGGCCGTCGTCGAACTCGCCCGAAAGCAGTGCAGCATCGGCGTCGTCGAGTTCGTAGCTGGCGAGGCCAGCGAGCAAGCCGGCAGCGCGAGCGTCGGCGTCCTCGTCAGAGATGGCCGCCAATTTTTCGGCGATCTGGTCGGTACCCGTGGGCACGTATTCCGGGTGACCAAACTCACCGTCACCGTAGGGTGCGGATGACTTGGGGTCGCTCATGGTTGCTGTCCTTTATGCTTTGAAGATAGGTGATCATCCGCAGGCAAATCCTGCCCTGTTGCGGCTTGCGATGCGGCAATGTGTGCCGCCAGCCGCAGGCGGATTTGTTCGGTTGCTCTGTCCATTGAAACACGGCCGGAAACTCCCGGCTCACGCGTGATTGTCAATGGTTCCCCAAACACTACGTGCAGTGTGCGCCGTGGTGCTGGAATTTTATCGCGATGTTCCCCGCTGTGTCTTGTTCCCAAGACTGCAACAGGTACGACGGCGGCGGCCGAGTTAAGTGCTAACCATGCCACCCCACTGTTCATCTTGGCGGCGTCCCCGGTTCCCCGGGTGCCTTCTGGCAGGATCCCGACACAATCGCCTCGATCCAAGACCGCCTTGGCGTATTGCAAGGCTGCCCGGTCGCCGCTGCGGTTGACAGGAATCTGCCCGGAAGCGTGCAACACCCCACCCAGGACGCCCTTGAACATCGTGTGCCGGACCATGACATGCATGTATCTGCTGCTGGCGCCCACCATGACAGGTCCGTCAAGATAGCTCAGGTGGTTTGCGGCAAAAACCACTGGCCCGGATGTGGGAATGTGTTCCCTACCCAGAACCTTGGTGTTGTACACCACATGGTCCAAGAAGCGCCCCACCGGACGGCTCCACAACGTTTTCCACCGCGGCGGCGGCTCCGTCAACACCCGCAGCGGCTTCTCGCCACGGCTCATGCAGCGGGACCGGCGTTGACTGCTTGGCGAACCACGGCGATGACGGCTTGGATGGTCTCTTCGAAATCCAGATCCGAAGAGTCAACCGTGTAGACACCGTCAGCGGCACGCTGGAAATCAACCACGGTTGAATCCTTCGCGTCCCGGGCTAAGACCTGCTCCTGGAGTTGAGCTGCAGTTTGTGTGCCACCGAGCTGCAGCCCCCTGCGGCGCAGACGAGCTTCCTCGCTGGCCGTCAGGATCAGGCGCGCCTCAGCGTTAGGAGCCACCACTGTGGTGATGTCCCGCCCTTCCACCACAATGCGGTGGCCGTGTTCGGCGATGAGCTCCTGCTGCCGACGCACCAAGGCTGCACGAGCACCCAAGTTGGTGGCCACAGCACTGACCGAAGATGAGATCTTCGGTTCGCGGATAGCGTCGGTGACATTGATGCCGTTGACCTTGAAAAACTCGGTGTCCGGAACCATGCTCTGCTCCATCTTGATGGTGCGCGCTGCTGCCTCAACGGCGCCGGCGTCTTCGAAACTGATACGCGCATTCAGGCAGTGCCAGGCCACGCTGCGATACATGGCACCGGTGTCCAGGAATGCCAGGCCGAGGCGCTGCGCCACGGCCTTGCTGACACTTGACTTGCCCGAACCGGAAGGCCCGTCAACAGCAATCACCAAGGGCTTGCCTATGCGAATCTGCTGCACCACTACATCTGTGTTGCTCATTGAATTACCTTCCAACCGCGTGCCGTCAATTCATCCACGAGAGCCACCCTGCGTGCCGGCAGCACCGACAGCTCCACCATGCCAACTTGCAGCCCGGCCGAATGGTCCAGACGCAAGTCTTCGAGGTTGACTCCGATCTCACCGATTTCCGTCAGCAGCTCGGCGATCTGGCCCGGCTTGTCATCGACCAAAACTGTCAGCCAGGAGTACTGCTGGGCCGGCCCACCGTGCTTGCCGGGGATCCGGCTTTGCCCCGCATTGCCTTCGGAGATGAGCTGGGCCAAATCCAATCGCGCGCCGGGTGCTGTGGGAGCGCTGAGCGTTTTGATCAGACGGTCCAAATCGGTCCGGACACCCTGCATAATCTCCAGCACCTTGGGAGCGTTGGCCCCGAGAATCTGGACCCACAGGGCAGGGTCGCTGGCAGCAATCCGGGTCACATCACGCAGCCCATTGCCCGCTAGTGAGAGTGCATGCTGCGGTGTTTCCGCCAGCCTGCTCGCCACCAAAGACGCCATGACCTGCGGCAGATGCGAGACCAAAGCCACGGCGCCGTCGTGCTCGTCAGGGGTGAAACGGAACACCACAGCGTCCAGATCAATGGCCAGCGAATGCGCCACCTTGATGGCTTGCGCGCTGCTCGCCTCAGACGGGCAGAGCACCCACGGCATCGAGTTGAACAGCTCGCCGCGAGCCGCAACCGGACCCGAGCGTTCGCGCCCGGCCATGGGGTGCGTGCCAACGTACCGTTCCAGCATTGCCGGCTCCAGAGCAGCCATGGCTTGAAGTTCGGCCAACACAGCACCCTTCACACTGGCAATATCAACCACGACGGCGGACGGGTACTTTGAGAGCGCACCCGCCACAACGTGGGCTGTGACATCAGGCGGCGCGGCCACAACGACCAGTTGTGGGCTCAGGTTTTCAGCAGGGTCAAGGGCGCGCCCGGCTCCAATGTCCACGGCCACAGCCTGTGCCGAGGGAGAGGGGTCGCTCAAGACCACGTCAATACCGCGAGCCCGCAGCCCTAAACCAATGCTGGCCCCTAGCAGCCCGCTGCCAAGGACCAGCACGGCTCCGCTCAAGTGCGAAGGATTCATGCGTTGATTACATCCCCACGTCGGAGAGTAGGAAGCCAATCTCGTGGCGACCCAAGACGCGGACGCTGCCCTGGCGCTGGTCGCCTAGTGCAATCGGTCCGAACTTCACACGGACCAGGCGTTCCACCGGGTAGCCGACGGCATCGAACATACGGCGCACAATGCGGTTCTTACCGGAGTGCAAAACGACCTCGGCCAGGACGTGACCCGGGGTGGAGTCAACGAGGCGGAAGGAATCAACCTTCTGCCAGCCGTCCTCAAGCTCCACGCCGTCCTTGAGCTGGGCGCCAACGCCGTGCGCCATCGGACCCTTGACCTGAACCAGGTAGGTCTTGGGGATCTCGTATTTGGGGTGGGTCAAGCGGTTGGCAAGTTCGCCGTCGTTGGTCAAGAGCAACAGGCCTTCGGTGCCGGTGTCCAAACGGCCAACGTGGAAGAGTCGCTCTGCTGTCTGGCGCTTCTTCAAGAAGTCGCTGATGCAGGGACGGCCTTCGGGGTCATCCATGGTGGAAACAACGCCCTTGGGCTTGTTGAAGACCATGTAGACGAGGGATTCGTTGGTCTGGATGGTCATGCCGTCAACAGCGATTTCCACCGTAGCCGGGTCAACACGAAGACCCAGCTGGTTAACCGTGACGCCGTCGACCTGGACACGGCCTTCAAGGATCATATCCTCGCATAGGCGGCGAGATGCCACCCCTGCCATGGCCATGACCTTCTGCAGGCGCACGCCCTCTGCATTGTGAATGTCAATGTCATCGGTGGTCCGTGTTGGGCGGCGGTTCTGCTCGGTGGGGCGGTTCTTCGACGGGCCAACCGTGCGGCCGTACTGCTCATTCTTGAACGGGCGGGCACCGCTCTGGCTCGGCTTGCGAGCACCGGGCTTGCCAGCGCCTTGCTTGGGGCCGCCCAACTTGGGGGCACCGGACCTGTAACCGCCATCGCTGGCCGCTTTTGCCCTGTCGGCGTTGTAACCTGCGGCGCGCAAAGCGCCCGGCTTCAGGCCGTCGGAGGAACCCGACTTGGAGCCGCCCTTGTAGCCGTCGGACTTGGATCCACCCTTGTAACCGTCGGACTTGTAGCCCTCTGACTTGGGTGCGCCCGAGCGGGGCTTGCCTCCACGCGGTTGGTACTGTCCGGAAGAGTTCCCGGAGCGGGGTGACGGTGTCATTATGTAATCCTTAAAGTGCTAAGTGTTGTGGTCATGCTAAAAGTGTGAATCATCGAAATCCTGAAGGTTTTCCAGACCGGGCAGGTGCGGTGCAATTTGCGGCAACTCGTCCACGCTCCCCATCCCAAGCCGTTCTAAAAAGTACGCCGTGGTGCGGTACAGGAAAGCCCCGGACACCGGATCGGTGCCCACTTCCTCAATCAACCCGCGCTGCGCAAGCGTCCTGACAACCGAGTCCACGTTCACGCCACGAATGGCGGAGACACGGGCTCGGGAGACCGGTTGACGGTAAGCAATCACCGCCAGAGTCTCCAAGGCTGCCTGCGTGAGCCGGGCCGTTTGGCCGTCCACAACAAACTGGGACACGATCTCGGCGTAAGCGGGACGTGAATAAATACGCCAACCACCAGCAAGATGCCGGAGTTCAAAGCCGCGAACCGGTACGGTGTCACCCTTTCCAGTATAGCCGTCGTACTCCCTTGCGAGTTCGTGTAATAGCTCACGTATGGTAGCGGCTGGCAATCCCACCACTGAGGCCAGCTGCACCTCGGAAACGGGCTCATCCACCACCATCAGCACGGCCTCGAGGGCTGCACGGACACTGTCGCGGGATTCCACGAGTTCGCCAGCGTCGCTTGGCGCGGACTCTTCAGGCACAGGAACTTCCTCAGTCATGAGGGACCTCGCTCTCGTCAGGGGGCACATCAGGGCTCTCGCCAGTGCCCGTCTCAGTGGGTTCGTCATCGAAATCGCTCGCAACAGCAACAGCAACGGCGGGGCTCACACCGGCACTCCACTGCACCAGCAACTCCCCCAGCGGGTTCGGCTGCTCGAAGGAGATCAGCTGGTCACGAAACAATTCCAGCAGCGCCAAGAACCGGGCAATGATCATCATGGAGGAATCCGCATCGGCACTCAGCGCGGCAAATGTCAGAGGCGCTCCGACCCAGCCAGCAGCGGCAGGATCACCGGCTTCGGGCATGCCGGCCGTGAGCATGGCGGTGATAATGGCGGCCTGGTCCCTGACGCTGACGGGTTGCACATGCAAGTGGGTTAGTCCCACCGTGGTGCTTGGCGGTTCCTTTGTTTCCATGGCGCGGGCTGCCAGTTCGGCAAATTGCTGGGGCGTGTGACGCCACACCAGCTCAGGTAGGAGCGCTGCAAACTGTGGTTCGAGCCCTACTTGGCGGGGGAACCGCCGGGCTTCGCGGTCCAATTCGGCGCCCATGAGGGTGGCCACTTCTTTGAAGGCCTTGTATTGCAAAAGCCGTGCGAACAAGAGGTCACGGGCCTCCAAAAGGGCCAGGTCGTCGTCGTTCTCCACCTCACCAGCCGGCAAAAGCCTGGCGGCTTTCAGGTCCAGCAAGGTGGCGGCCAGAACCAGGAATTCGCTGGCTTCATCCAGCGCCCAGTCCTGGCCGAGGTCCTGTAAAGCCTTCAAATAACTGATGAATTCATCCGTGACAGTGGCAATCGCCACATCAGTGATGTTCATCTCATGTTTGGAAATGAGCCCCAAAAGCAGGTCAAAAGGGCCCGTGAAGTTCTCTAGGCGGACTTCGAAACGAGTCATGCCCGGGGCTTCCGGTGGTGTTTCTGCCGCGATCCCCGCGACGTTCTGTGATGAGATCAAGTTAGGGCGAGCCGCCTCGGACGATCAGTTCTTTGGCCAGCCGGCGGTAGGACTCAGCGCCCTGATGGTTGCTGGCGTAAGAGGTGATGGGTTCAGCAGCGACGGAGGCGTCGGCGAACTTGATGGTGCGCTTGATGACGGTTTCGAAGACCTTGTCGCCGAATGCTTCCACCAAGCGGGCCAGAACTTCACGGCCGTGCAGGGTGCGGGCGTCGTACATCGTGGCCAACACGCCGTCGACCTGCAGACCCGGGTTCAGCCGGTCCTGCACCTTATCGATGGTCTCGACCAAGAGTGCCACGGCGCGCAGGGCAAAGAATTCGCAAATCAGCGGGATGATCACGCCGTGAGCGGCCGTCAAGGCATTGACGGTCAGCAAGCCCAAAGACGGCTGGCAGTCAATGAGGACAACGTCGTAGTCATCCTCAACCTTGCGCAAGGCACTGGCCAAAACCTGCTCGCGGGCCACCTCGTTGACGAGCTGAACTTCAGCGGCCGAGAGGTCAATGTTGGCTGGGAGAATGTCGATGTTCTCTACATCGGTATGGATGATGGCGTCGCGGATGTCCACCTTGCGGTCCATCAACACGTTGTACACGGTGACGTCCAGCTCATGGGGATTGGTGCCGAAACCAGCGGAAAGGGCGCCCTGCGGATCAAAGTCCACCAGCAGTACCTTGCGCCCGGCTTCTGCCAGCGCAGCACCTAAGTTAATGGTTGAGGTGGTCTTACCGACGCCACCTTTTTGGTTGACCATCGCGATAATGCGCGCGGGGCCGTGGGAGGAAAGGACCGGAGGCTCCGGGAATTCCGTCAGGGGACGCCCCGTAGGGCCCAGTACATCTTCGCCGGCAAGTGCCGTTGCACCCTGCTCGTTGCTCACCTGTCAGTCCACACTTTCGCCGCTAATTTAACTCTCCACTGCCATCCCCTACGTTACCGGGTGCTGGCGTCATGTTTTGAACATTTAGCCCTGATGGATTTTGAGCCTTGACTCTCAAGCTGAAGTTGAATGTTATGACCCGCCTATACTTCGAAGGTGATGAGCAAAAGAACCAGTCCCTCCAATAACACCCCTGCCGGGCACCCAAAAGCTCCGCAAACCGCACACCAGCGGGACGTCGTGCGCGCTGAGAAACTGCAGGCAGGTTACGGCGGCAAGGCCGTGTGCGGTGTTGTTAGTTTCAGCCTCCATGCCGCTCAGGCGTTGGCGCTGGTGGGGCCTAACGGCGCAGGCAAGTCCACCGTGGTCAAAACCGTGGTGGGCCAACTCGAAGCTGTCTCTGGAACAACATTGATCAACGGCTCTGAGGTGGATGACAGGACGCTGGATTTTCGGCGCGAAGTGGCCGTCGTGTTTGACGATGACGCTTTCTTCCCCGCGTTGACGGTGGAGGAGCACTTGGCGATTGTCTCCGCCGGGCACGGCGTGGAGGATGTGGAAGAAATCATTGCCGCTGAACTGGAGTTCTTCGGCTTGCAAGACCAAGCAAGCTCACGTCCGTACAACCTCTCCTCGGGGCAACGGCGCCGAATGCTGTTGGCCGCGGCCTTTGTGCGGCCCCGCTCCCTGCTGGTCTTGGACGAACCGGAGCAGCGCCTTGACACGGCCATGAGACACAAACTTGCCACTCGGTTGCGCGCCGAGGTTGATTCCGGGCTGGCTCTTCTGGTGGTCACCCACGACCCCGATTTCTTGATGACTGTGGCCACTAAAGCCGTTTTCATCGCCGACACAACCCACGCCATGACACCCACACAGGCTGCGACGGCGATCGCCTCCGAGAACCCGCACGCGGACTAAACCATGGCCATGACTACCAGCGAGCGCTTCAGCGCCAAACAAATCCGTCAGTACACGTTCAAGGCCGGGCTCAGCCGCACCCAAGGCGGGCTCATGGAGCTCATCTCCGAGGTGTACACCTCCATTCTGGGCGCTTTGACGCTACTCACCATGGCCGGGGCCCTCATTGTGGCTTTGCGTCACAGCTTGGGCGTTGGTGATGAATCGGCGCTACTGGCCTCTGCCGTGGCGCCGGGCTTCCACTCGGTCACGCTGCTGCAGGCCAGCGCCACGGTACTGCTGACTCTGGCTGCGGCGCTCCTATCCGTGGAAATGACCATGGGGCCCGTTGCCATGACGCTGCCACAAACCGCTTGGTGGCTGGGTCTGCCGGTACGTCGCAGGGGGTTTATCCAACCCGGTTTCCTGAAATCGATCCTCTGGCCCACCATCGCGGCCGTGTTGGTGGTGCTGCCGCTTTCACTGGGCATGGCAGCGAACCCCACGCCCGGGAATTTAGCTCTGGCTGCTCTGTGTGGTGCGGGCCTGGCATGGTTGCTGTACGGCGTTGCCTCCTGGTGCCAGATCACCGGCTCCGGCGCTTTGCTAAAGAAGCTTATGGGGGCCATCACCCTCCTCGCCCCGCTAACTCTGGTAACAACAGCCCTGTACAACAATGTGGCCGGATCCAGCGCCATCACGGCCGCGCAAACCGCTTGGTTGAAATACCTCCCCACGAGCTGGCCACTCTTAGTGGCCGACGGCGCCACCTGGCCCCTGCTGATCGTGGCCCTCGCGCTGGGGCTCCTTGCGCTGGTCTATGCACATCTTGAGCGCATCACCACCGCAGCCTTGAAGAAGAGTGCTGCGGCTGGCGCCTATGCGGCCAGTTCGCTGCTGTCTATGGACGCCACCGAGCTCTCCCGCTCGCTGAGCACCGGGCCGTCCACAGGAACCAGCAAGGTCAAGCTCCCCATGATCTTCAAAAAGGGCTCGGTCCACGCCCGGAGTATCAAGACACTGGCCAGCACGCATGCCACCATGGCGCTGCGCTCTCCCAGCATGCTGCTGCGGGTGCTGGTGTTGGCGGCCGTGCCAGCATCCTTGGCATCGGTGGAGTTCCTGGGCAATGCCATCTTGATTGCCGTGGCTCTGTACTTTTGCGCCCACTTTGCCGTGACAGCTTTAGGCGCCACCGCACGGTTCGCCAATGGCAACCCGGCAGTAGATACGCTCATGCCGTTGCCGGCGACCACCGTCCGGCGGGTGCATTATCTGGTCCCCGCCGTGGTCATGACGCTGTGGGCGCCGATCTGCTTTGGGCTATTGCTCGCTTTGGGTGTTGGCTCACCAGGGCTGCTAGTCCTCGCTATCCTTGCTGGACCCGGTTTGGGTGCCGCTACTTTGCGTGCTGGCTTCCGGCCTGCACCTGACTGGAATATGCCTGCCTTGGCTGGTCCTGCTGGCCCCATCCCCACGGGTGCCATTAGGGCGTTCATCGTGGGCCCAGACCTGAGCCTGATTGTACTGTTGCCGGTACTGATCTGCTTGATCTCAGGCGGTGTGCCTTCGATAGCCTTCCCGATCCAGCTGACACTGACGTGGCTGGCTTTCTTGTGGGGAACCCATGTGCGCAAGCCAAAATCCGCCAAAGACCCCGGCCTCTTCGGTATGCCCCCGGCAACCGCCACCAAGTAGTAGGGGTCCCTGCCGTTTATGTGCTCCGACCCACGCCGTTTACTATTGCTGAGGCGTGCCTTGCGCCGCCAACGTGCCACGCAGCGTCGCGCGGCACCGCTCCAGTCGACCAAAGGAACACCATGAAGCTGCTGAAATCGATCCCACTACTAGGCTGGATTGTTATAGCCATAGTCCTGGGCATCCTGCTCGGCCCCGTTATGCCTGCGTGGCTCGGCGGGGCATTCCTGACCTACAACTCAATCTTTTCCGGGTTCCTGAGCTTCATTGTGCCGCTCATTATTTTGGGTCTGGTCATGCCAGCCATCGCAGAACTGGGCAAGGGCGCTGGCAAGTGGCTCGGCGTGACGGCGCTGATCGCTTACGGTTCCACTATTCTCGCCGGCCTCCTTGCTTACTTTGTGAGCCGGTGGCTCTTCACCGCCTCATTGTCCGGCGGCGGACTGGCAGAGATCGGTGCTGACTCAGGTTCGGGATTCACCCCTTACCTGACGGTAGTCAGTAGCGCTGGAGATTCAGCTACTGAGATTGTCCTTCCGCCCGTGATCGGCGTCATGAGCGCCTTGGTGCTCGCCTTCGTGATCGGCATTGGCCTGACTTCTTTCAAATCAAAGGTGCTCTTCCGCGGAGCCATCGAGTTCCGCACCATCATTGAAGCCGTGATCCGGCGCATCATCGTGCCAGCGCTGCCCCTATTCATCTTCGGCATCTTCATGGACCTCGCAGCCAGCGGATCGGCCGTTACTGTCGTCACGAAGTTCCTGCTGGTAGCTGTTGTGTCTTTCGCCCTGACACTCGTTGTCTTGATTACCCAGTACTCCATTGCCGGGGCTATGTCCGGCCTCAACCCGTTCAAGGCTCTGTGGAATATGCGCGACGCGTACTTCACCGCATTGGGCACCTCATCCTCGGCCGCCACTATTCCGGTAACGCTTGCTTCAACGAAGAAGAACGGCGTCTCTGATTCTGTCGCCGGATTCGTGGTTCCCTTGTGCGCCACCATTCACTTGTCTGGTTCCATGGTCAAAATCACCTGCTTCTCCATCGCAGTGCTGCTGCTCACCGGCGGCGATGTTTCCTTCAGCGCGTACCTGCCCTTCACCTTGATGCTCGGCGTCATGATGATCGCCGCACCCGGTGTTCCCGGTGGCGCCATCGCTGCAGCCGCAGGCCTGCTCGCTCAGATGCTCGGCTTCGGCGAGGTGGAAGTTGGCCTCATGTTCGCGGCGTACATTGCCCTGGACAGCTTCGGTACGGCCACCAACGTGACAGGTGACGGCGCTATTGCATTGATCATGAACAAGCTCACCCGCGGTCACCTTGGCACGCAGGCGCAGGATCCCTCCGACGAAACCGTCGAAGCTGCCCCGGGTAGCGAAGCCGAAGCGCATACGCTGGCCCACTAACACCTCCGGTTTCTGAACACACAAAAGCTCCGGGTAGTGCTGATTGATATCAGCACTACCCGGAGCTTTTGCGTTCCCTGCAAGAAGCCTTAGCTGGGGCGCAGCACCGGCATGAGCGCATCGATCACCGAGGAGTCCTCAATGGTTGAGGGCACCACGTAAGCTTCGCCGTCGGCAATTTGCCGCATGGTCTTGCGCAGGATTTTTCCGGAGCGGGTCTTGGGCAGCGCATCCACCACCACGGCGGACTTGAAATCGGCAACAGGTCCAATTTCGCGTCGCACCAGCGCAACCAGTTCCTTCTGCAAGTCTTCTGGGAGCAATGTCACCCCTGATTTCAGGACCACATAACCCACAGCCTTTTGCCCCTTGAGGACGTCGGCAATACCAATGACGGCGCATTCCGCCACGGCCGGATGCGTGCCGATGACCTGTTCAATGGCACCGGTGGAGAGCCGGTGGCCGGCAACGTTGATGACATCGTCAGTACGGCCCATGACAAAGACGTAGCCGTCCTCATCCTGGTACCCGGAATCGCCCGTGACGTAAAAGCCCTCAAACGCGCTCAAGTAGGAATCGATGAAGCGCTGATCGTCATTCCACAGCGTAGGCAGGGTGCCAGGTGGCAGCGGCAGCCCCAGCACAATATTGCCCTCCTCCCCCACAGCCACGTCCACTCCCATCCCATCCACGATCCGCAAATCAAAGCCCGGCATCGGCACAGTAGGCGAGCCAGCCTTGAGCGGCAGGGGTTCCAGCCCCCGAGGATTACCCACAATGGCCCAGCCGGTTTCGGTCTGCCACCAGTGATCCACCACAGGTACCCCGAGCACCTTGCCAGCCCAATGATAGGTATCGGTATCCAGCCGCTCGCCCGCGGTAAACAGCGTTTCCAGGCTGCCGACGTCGTACTTCTTCAGCAGTTCTGCCTCCGGATCCATCTTGCGAATGGCCCGCAGCGCGGTGGGGGCGGTGAACAGCGCCTTGACCTTGTGCTGCTCAATGACGCGCCAGAACGCGCCGGCATCGGGGGTGCCCACGGGCTTGCCCTCGTACATCACGGTGGTTGCCCCGGCCAGCAGCGGCCCGTACACAATGTAGGAATGCCCCACCACCCAGCCAACGTCGGAGGCTGTCCACCAGACATCTCCCTGAGCAATGTTGTAGTGATTTTTCATGGTCCACAGAAGTGCGACGGCGTGCCCACCGTTATCCCGCACCACCCCCTTGGGTGCCCCCGTGGTGCCCGATGTGTAGAGGATGTAGAGCGGGTCGCTCGCCTTCACCGGCACGGGTGCTGCGGGCTGCGCGTCTGCGAGCGCAGCATCCCAATCCACGGCATTCAGGCCAAGGGCAGCTGGATCGCCGGCAAAACCGTCCCGGTGCTTGATGATCACGGGCAGCTGCGGGACGCCGGCCTTGGTCAACGCCTCCTGAACTGTAGGCAGGTACTCCACCAGTCGGTTGGGCTCCAAGCCGCCCGAGGTGGAGACAACAACCGTGGGCGCAGCATCTTGAACACGCACGGCCAGTTCGCTGGCGGCAAATCCACCAAACACCACCGAGTGGATGGCGCCCAGCCGGGCGGTGGCCAGCATGGCGATGGCAGCCTCGGGAATCATGGGCATATAGATCAGGACTCGGTCGCCCTTGCCCACACCCTGAGCTCGGAGCACCCCGGCGAAGCGGGCCACCTGATCGGTGAGCTCCGCGTAGCTGTAGACACGCTGCATTCCTTGCATGGCGGAATCGTGGATGAGGGCAGGCTGATCGCCGCGCCCAGCCGCGACGTGCCTATCCAGTGCGTTGTAGCAAGTGTTGAGTTCACCGTCGGCAAACCAGCGGCCACGTGGAGACTGCTCTCCATTGTGTGCCTGCTTAGGCGCAACAACCCAATCCACAGCGGTGGCTGCCCCGAGCCAAAACCCTTCGGGATCGTTGATACTGCGCAGGTATTCGTCTTTATAGCTAACGGCGTTCAATGCCATGGTGTTGCTCCATCCACGTTGATGTGATGTGAGTCATGTTACCGCTCAACTTTGCGCCCTGACAACCACCAATGTATACATTATTTGAATTCTTCGGCAGAAATTTACCCAAATAACCCAATAATGCTGTTGCTTGTATACACAGAACAGGTATTGTGTTCTGTAAGCCACAGCTATTTGATGACTAACTTGAGCTATTGGAGGGAGAGACCATGCGAGCTAGCGAACGCGCTTATGTGGCGCTGCGCGCCGACATCATCGAATGGCGTTTAGCCCCCGGGACCGTGTTGGGCGAGGTGGAACTCTCCGCACGCTTGGGCGTATCCCGCACCCCTATTCGTGAAGCACTGGCCAAACTCACCGCCGAGGGCCTGACTGAACCACAAAGTGGGCGCGGTGTGGTGGTCAGCGCAATCTCACTAGACCATCTCGATGAGCTATTCGAACTCCGCACAGCTCTGGAATGCCGGGCGGCCGAACTAGCGGCCGATCGCTGCGAACCGGAAATCTTCCGCACTCTCCATCAGCAACTGACCAATGCGGGAGAACTTATCACCGCAGATGATCCCTCACGCGCTGACTATTACCAGCTGGCAGGCGACTTGGACGCGGCGGTGGATGCCGCCGTCGGAAATCACTACCTCACCCAGGCGCTGAAGAATCTGCGGGTCCATCTGGTCCGGGTGCGGCGATTGGGCAAGGACAACCCGGCTAGGCTGCGCGATGCGGCGAGGGAACACGCCGCAATTGCCCTCGCCATCGCCAACCGCAACCCCATAGTCGCCAGTGCCGCCACCACGGTTCACCTGGATAACAGCCTGCGTCATCTACTGAGTACCACCTCCTAAATCTTTCCCCCTTCTCTAGAAGTACTTTTTGAAACACCCTGCGAAAGGAACACCATGACAATTGATCACAACGTCCGCGTTTACAAGAGCGAAGAGAACCTGGCCCGCGAGGACCAGCTGGCCCACAAGATCGCCACCGTGGCTGCCGATCCCGTAGCCGTGACGGCCGAGGTCACAGACATGATCATCAACCGTGTCATCGACAACGCCTCCGTTGCCATCGCCTCCCTGAACCGTGGCCCCATTGTTGCGGCCCGCGCCCAGGCACTGACCCACGCACCGTCCACCGGTGGCGCTGGCGCCTCCGTCTTCGGCATCACCGAGAAGGTCTCCCCTGAGTGGGCGGCCTGGGCCAACGGCGTTGCCGTCCGCGAACTGGACTACCACGACACCTTCCTGGCAGCCGAGTACTCCCACCCGGGCGATAACATTCCCCCGATCCTCGCCGTCGCCCAGCACACCGGCGCCTCCGGCGCGGATCTGGTTCGCGGCATCGCCACCGGCTACGAAATCCAGGTTGACCTGGTCAAGGCCATCTGCCTGCACAAGCACAAGATTGACCATGTTGCCCATCTGGGCCCGTCCGCCGCCGCTGGCATCGGCACCTTGCTGAACCTTGAAGTAGAGACCATCTTCCAAGCCGTGGGCCAGGGCTTGCACACCACCACTGCCACGCGCCAGTCCCGCAAGGGCGAGATCTCCACCTGGAAGGCACACGCCCCCGCGTTCGCCGGCAAGATGGCCGTTGAGGCCGCCGACCGTGCCATGCGCGGCCAGACCTCACCGGTCCCGATCTATGAGGGCGAAGACGGTGTCATCGCCTGGATGCTCGACGGCGCCGATGCCCAGTACACAGTGCCGCTGCCCGCCGCCGGCGAAGCCAAGCGCGCCATCATGGACACGTACACCAAGGAACACTCCGCCGAGTACCAGGCACAGGCGTGGATTGACCTGGCCCGCAAGCTGCACGGCGAACACCCCGAGGCCACCGACCCGGCCAATGTAGCCAGCGTGCTCATCAAGACCAGCCACCACACGCACTACGTGATTGGCTCCGGCGCCAACGATCCGCAGAAGTACGATCCCACCGCATCACGAGAAACCCTTGACCACTCCATCCCGTACATCTTCACGGTGGCCCTGCAGGATGGCGCGTGGCACCATGTTGACTCCTACTCCCCCGAGCGTGCCGGGCGCCCCGACACTGTCGAGCTGTGGCACAAGGTGACCACGGAAGAAGACGCCGAGTGGACGCGCCGCTACCACTCCCTGGATATTGCCGAGAAGGCCTTCGGTGGCACGGTGGTCATCACGCTGACCGACGGCACCGTCATTGAGGACTCCATCGCCGTGGCTGACGCTCACCCGCTCGGCGCCCGGCCGTTCGCCCGCGAGCAGTACATCAACAAGTTCCGCACCCTGGCCACCGGCCTGGTCACGGAAGAAGAGATTGACCGCTTCATCGCGGCAGCAGAGAATCTACCCAACTTGGCCGCAGGGGAACTGGACCAGCTCAACATCACTGCAGCTCCCGGCGTCGTGGATCTGGCAGCCGCACCCAAGGGACTCTTCTAACATGTTGTACTCCAAGAAGACCGCTGAGGAAAAGCGCCGGGACCTGCGCGCCATGCTGGTCCCGGGCGCGGCCGTCCAGTTCCCGGGAGCCTTCAACCCGCTCTCGGCCCGCCTCATTGAGGAAAAGAAGTTCGACGGCGTGTACATCTCCGGCGCGGTGCTCGCCAACGATCTGGGCTTGCCGGACATTGGCATGACCACGCTGACCGAGGTGGCCACGCGCGGCGGACAGATTGCCCGCATGACGGACCTGCCGTGCCTGATCGATGCCGACACTGGTTTTGGTGAGCCCATGAACGTGGCCCGCACCATCCAGGAACTGGAAAACGCGGGGCTGGCCGGTTGCCACATTGAGGACCAGTTCAACCCGAAGCGTTGCGGCCACTTGGATGGCAAGAACATGGTGGATCTGGACACGGCTGTCAAGCGGATTGCTGCCGCAGCCGATGCCCGCCGCGATCCGAACTTCTTGATCATGGCCCGCACCGACATCCGCGCAGTAGAGGGCTTGGCTGCCGCCATTGACCGGGCCAAGGCCCTGGTCGACGCCGGAGCTGACGCGATCTTCCCCGAAGCCATGAAGTCCGTGGCCGAATTTGAAGCCGTGTGCAAGGCCGTCGATGTCCCCGTCTTGGCGAATATGACAGAGTTCGGCAAGAGCGAGCTCTTCACCCGTGATGCCTTGGCCGCCGCTGGCGTGGCCATGATCATCTACCCGGTGACCTTGTTACGCAGTGCGATGGGTGCGGCCGAGCGCGTGTTGGAGGCCATTGCAGCTGATGGCACGCAGGAAGCTGCCGTTCCGGAGATGCTCACGCGCGCCAGGCTCTACGATCTGGTTGACTATGAGGCGTACAACCAGTTTGATACGGGTATCTTCAATTTTCAGATTCCCAGCCTGGACATTGCCACCAACAACGCGAATCTCTAATCAACAACGTCGTTTGAAGAAGGAGTGCTCACTGTGAGTGAAGAAGAAGTACGCAAAGGTCTGGCCGGCGTCGTTGCCGATTACACGGCTGTTTCAAAGGTCAATCCCGAGTCCAACTCACTGTTGTATCGCGGGTATCCGGTCCAGGAGTTGGCCGCCAGCAAGTCCTTTGAAGAAGTAGCCCTGCTGCTCTGGACAGGGGAACTGCCCACCCCAGCGGAACTGGCTGATTTTGAAGCGTTCGAGCGCGCAAACCGCGCCCTCGATACACGCGTGAAAGCTGCCATTGACCTCTTGCCATTGGATTGCCACCCCATGGATGTGGGCCGCACCGCCGTCTCGGTTCTGGGCGCGGCTCATCCGCTGGCCGAGGATTCCTCCCCCGAATCGGAATTGGCCAAGGCAAAATCGCTCTTCGCGCAGTTCCCGGCAGTGGTCGCTTACGATCAGCGCCGCCGTCGTGGTTTGGAGTTGGTGGAACCCCGCGCCGATCTGCCCTACTCGGCCAATTTCCTGTGGATGACCTTTGGTGAAGAAGCAGCCCCGGAAGTCGTGGATGCATTCCGCGTCTCCATGGTGTTGTACGCGGAGCACTCCTTCAATGCCTCCACGTTCACGGCTCGTGTCATCACCTCAACGCTCTCGGATCTGCATTCGGCAGTCACGGGTGCCATTGGCGCGCTGAAGGGCCCGCTGCACGGCGGCGCCAACGAGGCCGTCATGCACACCTTTGATGAGATCGGCATCCGCAGCGATGAGACTCGCGAGGAAGCCGCCAGCCGCGCCAAGGCCTGGATGGAAGACGCCCTGGCGCAGAAGAAGAAGGTCATGGGCTTTGGCCACCGCGTGTACAAGCACGGTGACTCACGCGTTCCCACCATGAAGGGCGCGTTGGATAAGATGATCGAGCACTTTGATCGTCCCGAAATGTTGGGCCTGTACGACGGTCTCGAGCAGGCCATGGATGAGGCGAAGGCCATCAAGCCGAACCTCGATTACCCGGCCGGGCCCACGTACCACCTGATGGGCTTTGACACGGATATGTTCACGCCCATCTTCATCGCCGCCCGCATCACCGGTTGGACGGCGCACATCATGGAACAACGCGCCGCCAACTCGCTGATCCGCCCGTTGAGCGCCTACAACGGAGTTGACGAACGCCACGTGAGCTAACGCTCGAGCTTGGTCTTTGCGAATACTACGGCGCCGCCGCCCACCTCCCTCTGTGGAGATGGGCGGCGGCTTTGTTGTACGGGTACTGTGAAGGAAAGCAGTTCCAAAGTTGTGCCTATGCATTGGATACGGAGCATCGTGGAAAAATCATCTCTGACAGCGCTAGCCCGGGAACTTATGGTTTCCGCCAAGTCAAAATCCAGTGGCCGTGGAGCCAGAACAGTGTACGGCGGTCACGAACGTGTGCTGCGACAAACCGTTGTTGCTCTCACCGAGGGAAGCCTGCTGGATGAGCATGACAATCCCGGTGAAGCCACCGTGCAGGTTCTCAGCGGCCGCATCGTCTTGAAGGCTGCCGAGGTTTCATGGGAGGGCTCTCCGGGCGATCATTTGGTGGTGCCTCAGGCCCGCCATTCCGTGGAGGCGCTGGTGGACTCGACCTTCTTACTGACAGTGGTCAAACCCTAGCTCTACCACCACAGCTACAGCGGGGCTGCTAGCTGCCGAGTCGATCTTCCGGGATGGGTCCACTCGACGGGGTGTGCACGCTGGAAGCCACGGTTTCGTTGTCATCGTTCAGGACAACGTGCCAGTGGCCGCGCCCACCTGTGAGGAATGCTGGCAGCCAGTGAATCGCGTCTGCCCACATCTGGGCATGCGGCAGTTCCCCTACCGGATACCATTGCGGGGCAATTTCGCTGCTTTCTTGCGGCACGCCGTCGAACGTTCGGCAGAGGAACACTGTGGTGAACATATCCCAGGCCGGTTTGGCCGGAAACACGAATTCCACGGTTCCCGCGGGAACCAAATCCAGCGCCTGAATGGTGATGGAGGTTTCCTCAGCCACTTCGCGGCAGATGGCCGCAACAATGCTCTCGCCCGGTTCCACGTGCCCGCCAATCCCCACGACTTTGCCGGCACCCACACCCGTCTTTTTCAGTCCCAGCAGGACTTCTTCACCGGCTCTGCCGTCAATTCCGCTCGTATCACGGAGCAGGAAACACAGGGTTACATCGGCGGCAATCATGAATCCAGCCTAGCGCTCACTCTTACAAGCCGGTTCTACAAGCCGGTTCTAATAGTCTGTCCGGTTTGCATTGTTTCGCCACTGATCAAACGGATCTACGGCGCTGCCGGTGCTGGGGCGTGCCTGCGCCACCGGCATCAGGGCACCGTCATTTCCGGCGTCGAAGTAGTCGTAGAAGAGCGCATCATCAAAGCCGGCAGCTGCGGCATCGTGACGATCCGCGGCGAAGTACACGCGGCCGATCCGCGCCCACAACGCGGACGCCAAGCACATGGGGCAGGGCTCACAACTGGTGTACAGCGTTGCTCCAAACAAATCAAAGCTGCCCACACCCTGGCAAGCATTGCGAATTGCTGTCACTTCGGCGTGGGCGGTGGGATCCAAGGCGGCGGTGACCCGGTTCAGGCCCGCAAACTCCTTCCCGTCGGCCGTTACCACAATGGCGCCAAAGGGACCACCATTGTTGAGCACATTGTCTGAGGCCAGCTTTACGGCTCTGGCCAAATACCCTTCTGCCACAGACTGATCGGGGCCTTGCGATGCTTCCATGAGGGCTGCTCCTTCTATGCCGAGTATGCAGAGTGCGCAGGGGAACCGGACCATAACTGCTCCGGCCATGATGCGCCTGCCGAATATTTCGTGTGCCCAGGCGGGCGCCAAGGGACTGTTGCGCCCGCTTAACTTGAGACTAACAACCCCGTGTCCACTGACCAAGTTGCGCGTGAACGGCCCCACTATTGCCGCGCAGAATCACGGAATCTACGCACGGAGGGGTTGACTCCGGTCCAGAGGCCGGCGCGGCATGTACGCTCGATGTTAGAAGAACTGTTTTCTGCACCATTTTGCCTGCGACGACAATGAAGTTGGAGCATCACCATGAGCAACCTCGGCCCCTTACCCGACCCCCTGGTGGACACGGAGCCGGCGTTCACCGCCAACGGTACCGTGCGGCATTTTGGCCAAGTCCCCGCGCACACCACCGCCCTGGAGTGGCTGCGCGCCAATGGGCTCACGGGCGCCAAGGAGGGTTGCGCCGAAGGGGAATGTGGTGCTTGTGCCATTCTGGTGGCCCAAACGGATCGTGCCGGCGGAGCACGCTGGGCGGCTCTCACGTCCTGCCTGATTCCCATGGCTGCGCTCGACGGAGCTGAACTGGTAACAGCCGAAGGTCTGGGCACGCCGGAGAAGCTGCATCCGGTCCAAGCGGCCATGGCGGCAGCGGGTGGTTCCCAATGCGGTTACTGCACCCCAGGGTTTGTGTGCAGCATGGCCGCGGAGTTCTACCGGCTCGACCGCCAACCGCCCCCTGACGCAACGTCCCCGGGCGAGTCGGAGGGCGCCCATCCCGAAACCGGCCCGAACGGCTTCGACCTCCATGCCCTCAGCGGTAATTTGTGCCGTTGCACCGGCTACCGTCCCATCCGCGATGCCGCCTTTTCGCTGCCTATGGCCGACGACGACCCCTTCTCACGCCGTCGACTCACCAGCGCACCAGAATTTCGGCCCACGTTTCTCGAGCGGGACGACGGAATCTTCATCCGGGCCACAACCCTGCCTCAGGCCGTGGCCCTACTGGCCGAGAACCCCGGCGCCGTGCTTCTCGCCGGAAGCACTGACTGGGGCGTGGAGGTCACCATCCGGGCCAGGCGAGCACCACTGGTCATAGCCATCGAGAGCATCCCCGAACTGAACGTCATCCACAGTGACGACACAGAGATTGAGATTGGCGCCGCCGTACCGTTGTCAGAGATTGCAGCCGTGCTTGGTGATCGGGTGCCCCTACTTGCGCAGCTCATCCCCCAGTTCGCCTCCAGATTGATTCGCAACAGGGCAACCCTTGGCGGAAACCTTGGCACTGGCTCCCCCATCGGCGATAGCCCACCTGCCTTGCTTGCCTTGGAGGCCCAGATCGTTCTCGTCTCCGCCATGGGCGAGCGGGTCCTTCCTTTGGCGGAATACTTCACCGGCTACCGTGCCACGCTCAAGCGAGCAGATGAACTCATCAAGTCGGTTCGCATCCCGCTTCCCTATTCCAATGTCACGGCTTTTCACAAAATCGCCAAACGCCGTTTCGATGACATTTCCAGCGTTGCCGTCGCGTTCAGTCTCCACCTCGATGGGGGCATCATCACGAGCGCCAAGATTGGATTGGGTGGCGTGGCCGCCATCCCCTTACGAGCTCATGCCACGGAGTCCTTGCTCACCGGTCAGCCGTGGAATCGCGAAACTATCCGGCATGCCTCAGCAACACTCGAGCGTGAAGGAACGCCCATGGACGATCACCGGGCCGGCTCGCGCTACCGTTCCCTCATGCTCTCCGGCGCCTTGATGAAACTGTATGCACAGAACAGTGCCGCACCGGAGGTCTCATCATGAGTGCACTTTCGCACCGCCCCAGCGACCCCATCGTAGGCCAGCCGGTACCCCATGAAAGTGCTCGGCTGCATGTCACCGGCCAAGCCCTCTATACCGACGATATTGCCGCCCGCACCCCGGAGGTACTCACGGCTTGGCCCGTACAGTCACCCCACCCACATGCGAGGGTTCGCACCGTTGACACCGCTGCAGCACTCGCCATTCCTGGCGTGGTCCGTGTCCTGACGGGCGCGGATGTCCCGGGCATCAATGACTGCGGTGGCAGGGGCGATGAACCGCTCTTTCCGTCCGAGGCCATGTTCCACGGCCATGCCGTGGCTTGGGTACTGGCGGAGGACCAGCACACCGCACGGGCCGCGGCCGGAGCCGTCGCAGTTGACTATGAGGTACTGCCCTCCCTTGTCTCGGTGCGCGATGCCATCGCCGCCGGCTCCTTCCAGGGAACACCCAAAACCGTTAGCCGCGGTGATGCTCAGGCTGCTCTTGCCACAGCGCACAGAGTGTTCACCGGTGTTACCGAGTTTTCCGGTCAAGAGCACTTTTACTTGGAGACACAGGCGGCGTTGGCCACCGTGGACGAGGGTGGCCAACTTTTCGTGCAAAGCAGCACTCAGCACCCCTCGGAAACACAGGAAATTCTGGCGCATGTGCTGAACCGTCCCCACCACGAGGTCACTGTGCAGAGTCTGCGCATGGGTGGCGGCTTTGGCGGCAAGGAAATGCAATCCCATGGATTTGCGGCAATTGCTGCCCTGGGTACTCTTCTCACTGGCCGCCCCGTCCGGGTGCGTCTAAACCGCACTCTGGATATGACCATGACCGGCAAACGGCACGGATTCCACACCACCTGGGAAGCGGGCTTCGCCGAGGACGGAATGTTGCTGGCCCTAAAGGCCCAGCTCACCTCGGATGGTGGCTGGTGTTTGGACTTGTCCGAGGCCGTGCTGGCCCGCGCGCTCTGTCACGTGGACAACGCCTATTTCATCCCCAATGTGGATGTGCAAGGCCGTGTGGCCCGGACCAACAAGACTTCTCAAACGGCCTTCCGCGGCTTTGGCGGACCACAAGGGATGCTGCTGATCGAGGACATTCTTGGCCGCAGCGCCCCGCTACTTGGTCTAGCACCTGAACAGTTGCGCCGGAAAAACTTCTACCGAGAGGGTCAAAGCACTCCGTACGGCATGCCTGTACGTCACGCCAAGCGGATCGCTACCGTATGGGATCAGGTACTCGAACGTAGTGACTTCGCCACGCGACGCAACGAGATTGACGCGTTCAATACCTCCCACACCGATCAAAAACGCGGCCTGTCCATCACGCCTGTGAAGTTTGGCATCTCCTTCAACTTTGTGGCGTTCAATCAGGCGGGCGCCTTGGTGCACGTCTACAAGGACGGCTCGGTCCTCATCAACCACGGTGGCACGGAGATGGGCCAGGGCCTGCACACAAAGATGCTGCAGGTGGCCGCCACGGCGCTGGGCGTCCCGCTGGACTCGGTCCGCCTTGCACCCACCCGCACAGACAAGGTGCCCAACACCTCGGCCACCGCGGCCAGTTCGGGTTCAGACCTCAATGGTGGTGCAGTGAAAAACGCCTGCGAACAGATCGTGGAGCGACTCTCCGTGGTGGCCGGTGGCATGCTGGGCGCCTCAGCTCACGATGTCCGAATTTCTCACGGCACGGTGACCGCGCTGGGCGTCAAGAACAAGTCCTTCCCATTCTCCGAGGTGGTGAGTGTCGCGTACCTGCAGCGGGTCCAGTTGTGGGCTGCCGGCTTTTATCGGACCGAAGGACTGCACTGGAACGCTGAAACCATGCAGGGTGAGCCCTTCAAGTACTTTGCTTGTGGTGCCGCCGTGGCCGAGGTGGAAGTGGATGGTTTCACCGGCACCTATACCCAACGCCGGGTAGATATTGTCCACGACGCTGGGGATTCCCTCTCCCCCATTGTTGATATTGGCCAAATTGAAGGTGGCTACGTCCAAGGCGCGGGTTGGTTGACGTTGGAAGATCTCCGTTGGGACGAAGGCACCGGCCCAACTCGGGGCCGGCTCCTGACACAGTCGGCCAGTACGTACAAGCTGCCGAGCTTCTCGGAGATGCCGGAAATATTTAACGTCCACTTGCTGGAGCACGCCCAGGAGGAGGGCGCCGTGTATGGGTCTAAAGCCGTTGGGGAGCCACCCTTCATGCTGGCCTTCAGTGTGCGTGAAGCTCTCCGTGCCGCCGTTGCTGCCTTTGGCCCGAAGGGGCACAGCGTCACGCTGGCATCCCCGGCAACACCGGAAGCGGTTTTCTGGGCCGTCCAAGAATCCCACGAAGCTGCCACAGCTGCTCGCATATCCGCAATAGTGGAGCCGTAGCCGTGGACTGGCTGGAGGCAGCTGCGCTACTGCGAGAACAACAGGAAACTGCTGTTCTGGCTACCGTGGCCCAGATTCGAGGTCATTCACCCCGTGAGACCGGGGCCAAGATGGTTATTTCCGTTCAGGACTCGTGGGGAACGGTGGGTGGCGGGAACCTTGAGGCGGAGGTGATTGACCGTGCGAGGGAACTCATTTCCTCTGGGCAGGGAACCACGGAGCTGATGACCTTTGCCCTTAACGAGAAGGTCGCCACCCACCATGGGGTGCAATGCTGCGGCGGAGAGGTCAGTGTCCTCTTGGAGGTACTTGTTGCAAGGCGGACCGTGGCCATCTTCGGCATGGGCCACGTGGGCTACGAGGTCGCGCACATTATGGCCAGACGTCCCGTAAACCTGGTGCTTACCGATTCCCGCCCGGACGCGGTCACCCCGGAACGGATGCGGCCTTTGTTTGCAGGCCAGGCCGCGGTGAGCGTTCATCACGCGCCGGCCCCAGAGCTAGTCCTGGATGACCTTCCGCAGGGGGCCTTCATTCTTGTGCTCACGCATGATCATGCGGAGGACCTGATTCTGTGCGAGGCTGCGCTACGGTCCCAGCCGTCCTACATTGGGCTGATCGGCTCCCACAGCAAATGGCAGCGATTTTACAAAAAGCTGCGCGAAGAAGGTCACAGTGAAGAGCAGATCGGCCGAATTACCAGTCCCATCGGCCTGTCCTCCATCACCGGCAAGGATCCGGCGAGCATTGCCATCGCCGTTGCCGCGGATCTGACCATCCAGTGGGAGTCGCTCCAGTGCTGAACGTGCCCCCCGGCCACCAGTTATCAGCCGCGCATGAGTATCCATGACGGCAATTTCACGGGGAAGCTTCACTCGGCAAGGCACTGTCGCTTCAGTTACCCGTCCAGCATGGTCGGCTCGCAACTCACCGGGATTACCCCAAGGCGCGGGGGTGCGCTGCAGCGTACACTTCACGCAGCGCCTCGGCCGTGACCAGTGTGTAGACCTGGGTGGTTGTCACCGAGGCATGTCCCAGCAGTTCCTGGACCACACGTACATCGGCCCCACCTTCTAACAGGTGGGTGGCAAATGAATGGCGCAGTGTGTGGGGTGAAACCTCAACATCCACGTTGGCCTTCTCTGCCACAGTTTTCAGAATGGTCCACACGCTTTGGCGGCTGATGCGTCCGCCTCGGGTGTTCAGGAAGAGGGCTGGAGTGCCTTTGCCTTTGACGACCAATGAGGGCCTCCCCCGCACCAAGTAGGCTTCCAAAGCCCGCAGCGCGTACGAGCCGATCGGCACGATCCGTTCCTTGGAACCCTTGCCGAAGAGACGCACCAAGGAGGGACCGTCGTCGGATTCGGATGGCAGCACTAGATCATCCACGTCCAAGCCCACAACCTCGCTGATGCGCGCTCCGGTGGAGTACAAGAATTCCAGCATGGCTGCGTCCCGCAACCCGGCAGGAGTCTCCGAACCGGCAGCTTCTAAGATCCGTGTGACATCGTGAACACTAATCGCTTTCGGCAACCGCTGGCCAGCTTGTGGCGGGTGAATATCGGCGGCAGGGTCAGCATTACTGATGCCTTCAAGCGCCCAGAATTTGTGCAGACCGCGCACCGAAACCACCGTACGGGCTACCGAGCGAAGCCCTAGGGCCGATCCCCCATCGGCACCGTCAGAGAGGCCCTGCGAGAATTCGCTGATGTGGTGGCGGGTGATCTGCTCCACTTCAGTGATCCCGGCGGAGGCCAGAAAACTGCCATAGCGCCGCAGATCCCGTTCGTAAGCTTGGAGGGTATTAGGCGCCAAGCCACGCTCCACACTGACGTGCAGCAAATAGTCCAGAATGTGCCGGTCCACCGCACTCGGAGCTGCTGGAGGCAGCGGTTCGGGCGGTGCAGGTGGGGTCACTGCCCGCGCTGAGCCGGATGTTCCGGCCACGGGGCGTTGGCATCGCGCAGCTGACTGAAGCCGCTGAGGGAAGCCTGTGCTGCCGCCAAAATACCGACGACGGCGGACGGGTTATGGATGCGGCCGCTCAAGACAGCATCGGCAGCTTCGGCAAGGTCGACCCAAGCGAAGGTGATTTCGGCTTCTTCGTCGGTGCGCACGTGGCGCTCATCCTCAGGAACCATGGAAAGTCCGCGGGCCAGGTAAATTCTGATGGCCTCGCTGGATGATCCTGGGCTGGTGAAGTAGTCGGTGAGCACATGCCATTGGGCTGCTACCAGGTCCGCTTCTTCGGCAAGTTCGCGAGCAGCGCCAACAACAAAGTTCTCGCCCTCTATGTCAAGCAGTCCGGCAGGGACTTCCCAGAGGACCATTTGCACTGGATGCCGATACTGATTCAGCAGCAGCACCTGGTTTTCCTCGTTGAGCACCACCACGGCCACAGCCCCGGGATGGGCCATATAGTCGCGGGTGATCGGCTTAGCCTCAGGAGTGAGGCTGAAGGTATCGGAGACAATGTCCCAGATACGCCCTTGGTACACCGTCGAGGAGGACTGCAAGGTGCGTTGGCTAAACGTGTCCGCCAAAGTTCCGGAGTCCTGCCCCGTTGACGGTGTACCAAAGGTTGACACTTAGACCTCCAGCAACCGGGTGGCGTTCTGACGGACCAAAGCGGCAGCAATCAGGCCAGCGAACAGGGCGTGCGGCCGGGTGGGGCGCGAGCTCAGTTCAGGGTGGGCCTGGGTGGAGACGTAGTACGGGTGAACGTCCGCTGGCAGCTCCACAAATTCAACAAGCTTGCCATCGGGAGACGTTCCGGAGAACACCAACCCTGCAGCTGCGATCTGATCGCGGTACTTGTTGTTGACTTCGTAGCGGTGGCGGTGACGTTCGGAGACGTCAGTGGTTCCGTACGTTGTTGCAACAACGGAGCCTTCCGTGAGCACGGCCGGGTAGAGGCCCAAACGCATGGTGCCGCCAAGATCGCCCTTGCCGTCCACAATGTCCTGCTGCTCTTCCATCGTGGCAATAACGGGGTAGGTGGGGTTGTCGTCAAACTCCGAGGAGGATGCGCCTTCCAAACCAACCACGTTACGGGCGTACTCGATGACCATGGTCTGCAAGCCAAGGCACAGTCCCAGTGTGGGGATCTGGTTTTCGCGGGCAAACTTCAAGGCACCCAATTTGCCTTCGAGTCCACGGATACCGAAGCCACCTGGAACGCAGATGGCGTCAACGTCAGCCAAGGCCTTCTTGGCGCCAGCTTCCGTAGCGCAGTCATCCGACGGGACCCAGCGGATCTTCACACGTGCGGCGTTGGCGAAACCGCCGGCGCGCAGGGCTTCAGTGACGGAGAGGTAAGCATCCGGCAGGTCGATGTACTTGCCTACCAAGGCAACTTCAACGTGGTGAGCCGGGTTGTGCACAACCTCAAGGAGCTTGTCCCACTTGGTCCAGTCAACATCCTTGAAGGACAGGCCCAGAGCCCGCACAATGTAGGAATCCAGGCCCTGTGAGTGGAGGGTCTTGGGGATGTCGTAAATGCTGGGAGCATCGGGGCAACCGATGACGGCTTCCACATCAACGTCGCAGGCACGGCCAATCTTGACATGCATGGCCTCGGGCAGAACCCGGTCCGAACGCAAGATGAGCGCGTCGGGCTGAATACCCAAGGAGCGCAGCGCAGCAACGGAGTGCTGTGTGGGCTTGGTCTTCAGCTCGTGAGAAGGACCAATGTAAGGAACCAAGGAAACGTGTGCGAAGAACACATTGTTGCGGCCCACGTCCTGACGTACCTGGCGTGCTGATTCCATGAACGGCTGGGATTCGATGTCGCCTACCGTGCCACCGATTTCGGTGATGATGACATCGGGAGGGTTGGAGCCCTCAGCAGGCAGGCGCATGCGCCGCTTGATTTCATCGGTGATGTGCGGGATGACCTGGACGGTATCGCCCAAGTACTCGCCGCGGCGTTCCTTCGCGATGACGGTGGAGTAAACCTGGCCAGTTGTGACGTTGGCAGATCCTTCCAAGTTTTCATCGAGGAAGCGCTCGTAATGGCCAATGTCCAAGTCAGTTTCGGCGCCATCGTCCGTGACGAAGACTTCACCGTGCTGGAAGGGATTCATTGTGCCTGGATCCACATTGAGATAGGGATCGAGTTTCTGCATTGTGACCGACAGGCCACGTGCACGCAGCAGATGACCGAGGCTTGAAGCCGTCAGCCCTTTGCCGAGCGAGGACGCGACTCCGCCAGTGACGAAGATGTGTTTGGTCGTCTTGGACTGACCACTGAACCGGGAATTTGATCGTTGCACCACGGAATTCGAGCCTATCATCTAATGAGCCAATATACGTTCGCGAACGGCACACATTTTCTGCGCGACCACCCCTTGTTTCTACCCTGCTACCCGCGCACCCTGAGCTAAAAGCTCCTTGGCGTGGGCCTGCGCGGTGGCTGAATCCTCCTGTCCAGCAAGCATTCGGGCCAATTCCACCACCCGCTCCTCGTAGTCCAAAAGCCGGACATTGCTGGTGGTAATTCCTGTTGAGTTTTTGCTCACAGAACTCTTGGTGACCAGAATATGTTGGTCGGCAAACGCTGCCACTTGCGGCAGGTGTGTGACAACCAAAACCTGGACATGTTCGGCCAGCATGGCGAGCCTGCGGCCAATTTCCACAGCCGCCTTGCCACCCACCCCGGAGTCAACCTCGTCAAAGACAAAGGTGGGCACGGGGTCCACTGCTGCCAGCACCACTTCCAGCGCCAGCATCACGCGGGAGAGCTCACCACCGGAGGCTCCCTTACCTAGGGGGCGCGGCAGGGCTCCGGCGTGGGGGGCCAGTAAGAAGGCAATGTCATCCTCACCATGGATGCTGCGCTCGGTAGCGGAGATCTCAATGACCAGTCTGGCGTCGGGCATGGCCAAAGCCTTCAGCTCGGCGCTGACGGCTTTGGCGAGCTTCTCGGCTGCCTTGCGCCGCAGTGCGGTGACCTCCCCCGCCAAAGTCCCGAGCTCAGCCACGGCCGATACTTCTTCGGCTTCGAGGGACTCGATCCGGCCGGAGTCATCACTCAATTCGCTCAAGCGCACCCGTGCGGCGTCGGCCCATTCGATGACTTCATCAATGCTCGGGGCATATTTACGGACCAAGACAGCCAGTTCCCCGCGCCGGTCTTCCACCTCGGCCAGCCGTCCGGGCCCCTCGGTGTCAAGGGAGGTGGCGTAGCTGGCCAGATCCCTGGCAATATCGGCCAGTAGATAGCCAACTTCGGAGAGCCGTTTGGTGGTTTGGGCCAGTTCCTCATCACTGTCAGCCACAGCCTCCACGAGCCGTTTGGCATTGTCCACGAGCGTTACGGCGTCCAAACCATCACCGTAGTCGGCAGCGCTCAGGGCCTCATGGGCACCAAGCGTAGCCTTACGCAGCTCTTCCACATTGCCCAGTTTGACGGCTTGGGCTTTGAGAAGCTCATCTTCCGCTGCGAGAGGTTCGACGGCGTCAATCTCCGCCAGCGCCGTGGTCAACGATTCGGCTTCCCGCAGTCGCTCCCGGCTGGCCGAGCGCAACTCCTGCAACTCGCTCTGGATGGCTCGCCAACGCTCGAACACGCCCTTGTAGCTGCGCATCTTGGCCGCAAATCCTTTGTTGGCCTCGGCCGCGAACTTATCCAGAGCCACACGTTGGGCCGACGGGTTTTTCAAACGGATCTGATCCGATTGCCCATGCACGGCCACGAGAGCATCGCCGATCTCGTTGAGCACGCCGATGGGTGCGCTGCGACCGCCCACATGGGCACGGCTACGCCCGTCGGCGTTGACTGTGCGGGCCAGAATGAGTTGCGCACCGCCGTCGAACTCGTCAATCTCGGCGCCAGCTTCCAGGGCCCGCAACAACACAGGATGCCCGGTTGGCAAGGTCACGGTGGCTTCCGCGGAGGCAGTCTTGGCGCCGTTGCGCACAGCCCCGGCGTCTGCCCGGTTACCCAGCAAAAGTCCGACGGCGGTCACCACCATGGTCTTTCCGGCACCGGTTTCGCCGCTGACAACGCTCAGCCCGGGGCCTAGCGGAAGAACGGATTCAGAGATGACGCCCAGGTCTCGGATACGAATTTCTTCAATCATGCTTTAGTCCTGCCCATAGAATCCCGTGGTGCCCGAATAGCTGCTTTCCTGGTGCGGAATGGTCAGGTCGGGAACCTGGGGAATCTGACCCGCGGGCGGCCCTTCCAGGGGCCACTTGGGCTTGGGCGGCTTGATGATGGGCAACTGGGTGGTGGGCGTTGGTGATTCTTCCTCGGAAGGACCGCGCCAGCCCTGCACGGGGAGTTCAAATTTGCGCACCAGACGTTCGGAAAAGGTGGACTGTTGGGTCCTGGCCAGCTTGACCGGCTTGGGTGAGCGGGTGACCTCGATGCGGGCACCGGGCAGCAATTCCACAGTGCGCCGGCCATCGCACCAAATGACCCCGTGGGCCCCGTTGCGTGTCAATACCTCCACAGCGAGGGTGGAGGTGGGCGCAACAACCAAGGGCTTAGCGAAGAGTGCGTGGGCACTGATGGGCACCATCAATAGCGCTTCCACCCCGGGCCACACCACCGGTCCCCCGGCAGAGAAAGCATAGGCCGTGGAGCCCGTGGGGGTGGCCATGACCACGCCATCGCACCCGTAGGAGGTCAGCGGACGGCCATCGACTTCGGTGACCACTTCAATCATGCGTTCGCGGTTTCCTTTTTCCAGGGCAACCTCGTTCAGCGCCCAGGTGTGCGCGACTACTTTGCCCGCGACTCTGACTATGACGTCCAGGCACATGCGCTCTTCCACTACATACCGGCGCTGGACAACAGCGGAAACGGTTTGGATGAGCTCCTCGCGTTCACTCTCGGCTAGGAAGCCCACGTGGCCCAGGTTCACTCCAAGCAGGGGAACATCGTACTCTCGGACAATCTCGGCGGCTCGCAAAATGGTGCCGTCACCGCCCAGCACCATGACAAGTTCAATGTCGGCTAGGGTGACGTCTCGGTCCAGGATCTCCATGTTGACGCTGGAAACGCCCAGATACCCTGTCATGTCGGCGAGTTCCTCGGCGTACATAACAGGGATGATGTTGTTTGCATGAAGCTCTACGCACGCTTCAAGGGCTGCAAGCATCGACTCTTCACGGCCGGTGTGGGCCAGAATCAAGACGCGCCGTGTCATGTGCTTATTCCTCATCATCGTCTAGCTGTGCCGCTTATGTCTGTTCTGCTCAGGCCAAGACGGCTGAGGCAGGCTCAGGGCCAGAGCTGCGATAACAACTGTTCCACAGAACTGTCCTGTTCTTCGATCATAGGTGCAGGCACCGACGCTAGGCGGCTGGCCAACAGAAAATACTCAACGTTTCCGTCTTGGCCCGGCAACGGGCTCACCCCGAGACCCTCCAAAAGTAGCCCACTTGCTACCGCAGCGGAGGCAACCAGGGCCACTGCCCGGCGTCGTTCATTCTCACTGCTGACCACACCGGTGCGGGCCAGACGGTCCTTGCCCACCTCGAATTGCGGCTTGACCATGAGCACCAGTTGCCCGCCCACCTTCGTGGACAGTGTCAGCGGCGCCATGACGAGGGTGAGCGAAATGAAGGACAGATCGCAGACGGTGAGGTCCGCGGGTCCACCAATGTCATCGGGCATCATGTAGCGGATGTTCAGGCCTTCGTGGACGGCCACGCGAGGATCGTTGCGCAGCGCCTCAACCAATTGCCCGTGCCCCACATCCACGGCAACCACGGATGCGGCACCCTTGCGCAGCAGCACGTCCGTGAAGCCGCCCGTGGATGCGCCAGCGTCCAGGCAGCGTTTGCCGGCCACGGACACCTCGGGGAAATGCTTCAGCGCGCCAGCGAGTTTGTGTCCGGCGCGGGAGACGTAGTCTTCTTCCGTGCCAGGCATGACCTCGAGCGCGGATTCGGCATCCACGGCGAGGGCCGATTTTAGTGCCGGAACGCCGCCAACGCTGACGCGGCCAGCTTTGATGAGGGTGGCTGCAACGGTGCGCGAGCGGGCCAGCCCACGGTTTACTAATTCTTGATCAAGACGGGTCATGAACTCACCGGATTCTGGGGTGCGTTGGGGTTTCCGGCGGTGCCGACCGCCGCGGCTGCTGCGTTCACAGCAGCCGCGGGATCGGCATCAAGTTCACGTTCCAGGCCTTCGATGACGCGCGAGTACAAGGCCTTGTGCTCGCCAACTGGCAGCTGAGCAGTTTCGCCAGCCAACGCGACTAGCGAATCAACTGCGGCATCGCCGGTGGGCTCGGACGCGCTCATGGCAGCTCCGAGGACCACTGCAAGAGCGGATCGGTGCTTACTGTGGTTTCCGGAACAGCCAACCACCATGCTGCGCAGGCGGCACGCCAGGCGTCAAGGTCCTCGGCAGTGCCGTTGATCTGCACGGACCGGATGCCCTCTACATCTGCCACGACGCAGGCAGTAGCTCCGCCGCAGGTGACGGATCCGGCGTCGAACGTCAGCTCGGGATAGGGGGCATAAAGACCGCCCAGATCCGCGATGATGAACTGCGGGCGTTCGACGGTACGTGCCCGCAGCGCCGACTCGCAAGAGTCAACGCCGGTCAGGACCAGCGCGGTGGCCATATGGGCGTTATTGCCGCCGAGAATATCGGTGTCCAGCCGGTCCCCCACCACCAGCGGCGCTTGGCTGCCCAAACGGTTGGCGGCGGTGTGGAACAGGGGCGCTTCAGGCTTGCCAGCAACCATTGGGTCAAATCCGACGGCGGCACGCACCGCCGCGACGAGGGTCCCATTTCCGGGCGCAATACCGCGATCACGGGGAATCGTCATGTCGGTGTTAGTGGCAATCCAGGCGGCTCCACCCTTGATAGCGAACGTCGCCTCAGCGAGATCTGCCCAGCCGAGGGTCGGATCAAATCCTTGGATCACCACGTCAGGAGCATCGTCGGCGCTGCCAACAACTTGCATGCCCAGGGCTTGTACTTCCTGAGCGAGCGCAGTGCTCCCAGTGACAAGCACCTTGGAACCGGCAGGGAACTTCTGAGCCAAGAGAGCGGCACCAGCCTGAGCGGAACTGACCACTTGATCATCGTCGGCAGGGGCACCCAATTCGCGCAAATGTGCCGCGACCTGCGCTGGCGTACGTGACGCATTATTCGTCACGTACGCCAGCTTGACGTTCATCGCGGCAAGGCCGTTCAGAGCGTCAATAGCGCCGGGGATGGCGGCTGGACCGGCATAAACTACGCCGTCCAGATCCGCCAGCACCGCATCATATGCAGTCAGCAAGATATTAGCGCTCACTGCTGCGCTCGTCGGAATCCTCGCCTTCGGCGGCGTTGAATTCGTCTTCCTCTGCACTATCGGCGTCTGACTCAGCATCGTCGGATTCGAAGTAGGAGGACTCAGCGTCATCCACATTCGGCTCATCCTGCTGCTCAACGTCAGCTTCGCCGTCGGTCAGTTCTGCGCTCTCTGCCTTAGCGGCGTCGTCCATGACGGGCGGGGTGGCCGGTGCCATGACGTCAGCAACACGGACGCGAGGACGTGGGGAATCCAGCGGGATTTCCTCATCGTCGCCGAGATCCATGATGATCTGGTCGAATCCTTCGTCGATGCCGAGTGCTTCTTCGGCTACGAGTGCCTGACGCTCCCACGTCTTAGCTTCGTCCTTGCGACCAGCTGCGCGCAGCACCATGGCATAGGCACGGAACAGTCGGGGGCTGAAGGAGAAGGCGCGGTTCAAGTCCAACTGCGGGATTTCCAGAGCAGACAGGGCCGCCTCCATCTCACCGAGGTCGCCGCGAGCACCGGACTCCACAATGGCCAGTTCCACCTTGCCGGCAGTGTCCAAGGTTTCTGCGTCCTCTGACTTGATCAAGTCAATGGCACGGTCGGGACGGCCCAAACCGCGTTCGCAATCTGCCATGAGCGGCAGGTGAACGTTGGAGCCACTGATACGGCGGAAGGTGCGCAGTTCGCGCAGCGCTTCGCCGTACTTGCCAGCTGCATACGCAGTCATGGCAACAGCTTCACGGACACAAGCCAAACGGCCACCGCGACGGCTTGCTGCAAGGGCGTGCTCGAAGGCCAGTTCAGGAACGAAGTCAATCAAACGACCGGCCATGACCAGGTGCTTGGAAACCCATTCGTTGTTGCGGGAATCCAGGATGCGCAGCTGGGCGCGAGTTACCTTGTCCAGCTCTTCACCGGTCACATCAGCATCAATGTGCGGTGAACGGTCGCGATCTGGGCGGTTGGAGCTGCGCAGATCTGATGCATTGCGCTCCGGAGCGACGCGGGGGCCGCGGTTTTCGCGGTCACCGTAGGAGGGGCGGTCGTTGCTGCGTGCGGGACGGTCGTCACGGTTTCCGTAGGACGGGCGTGAGTCACGGTCGCCTGCGGGACGGGCGGGGCGGTCACCGGCAGGACGAGCCGGGCGGTCACCGTACGGGCGGCCACCCTGGCCACCGCGGTTATCGCGGTCACCGTAGGACGGGCGGTCGTTGCTGCGTGCGGGACGGTCGTCACGGTTGCCGTAGGACGGGCGTGAGTCACGGTCACCGGCGGGACGGGCGGGGCGGTCACCGTACGGGCGGCCACCCTGGCCACCGCGGTTATCGCGGTCACCATAGGACGGGCGGTCGTTGCTGCGGGCCGGACGGTCGTCACGGTTACCGTAGGACGGGCGTGAGTCACGGTCGCCAGCGGGACGAGCCGGACGGTCACCGTATGAGGGGCGGTCGTTGCTGCGTGCCGGACGGTCGTCACGGTTACCGTAGGACGGGCGTGAGTCACGGTCGCCAGCGGGACGAGCCGGGCGGTCACCGTATGGGCGGCCACCCTGGCCACCGCGGTTATCGCGGTCACCATAGGACGGGCGGTCGTTGCTGCGGGCCGGACGGTCGTCACGGTTACCGTACGACGGGCGTGAGTCACGGTCACCAGCGGGACGAGCCGGGCGGTCACCGTATGGGCGGCCACCCTGGCCACCGCGGTTATCGCGGTCACCGTAGGACGGGCGGTCGTTGCTGCGGGCGGGACGATCGTCACGGTTACCGTACGAGGGACGTGAATCGCGGTCACCAGTGGGACGGCCACCCTGGCCACCACGGTTATCACGATCACCAAACGGCTTGCGGTCTTCGCGGCGTCCGTTGACCATAGGACGGTCAGCACCCCGGTTATCGCGGTCACCGTAGGAAGGACGGTCATTGCTACGGGCAGGACGGTCAGCCTGGCCACCACGGTTATCACGATCACCGTATGACGGACGGTCGTTGCTACGGGCAGGACGGTCACCATAGGGACGTCCGCTCTGGCCACCGCGCTCATTGTAGGGACGCGCAGGTTGGCGGTCGTTCGTAGCGGGACGCTCAGAGTAAGGACGGCCGCCTGTCCCCTTGTTGTCATTACCGCGAGAGTTGTCCTCGCGCTTACCTTCGTACTGCTCAGCCATGCCGACTCCTAAACCTTCGAGCGCACTAACTGGCACAGTAACAGCCGCTCTTCACTATTGATGTTGTTCGAAAAAATCCATGAACCCATTGGTCCATCCTCTAGTCTAGTCGAGCTGAACGGCTCCACCCATGAATCTCGCGTATCTGGACAAGATGAGTGACCAATCACAAACAAAGACGTTGCCTGAATCACTGTGCCGGTCTGGTGTTTGCTCCCAACTGATCGTTACACGCGTCATCGTGTCATGCACAGCTTCAAACTTCACGTCGACGTCATGAGATCCCAGTGTTTCCTCACCAAGGGTCCAATGGAAACTGATCAGCGTCGGTGCCTTCAATTCCACAATGTCAGCCCAGAGGACTTCTTCGTCGTCTTCTGATTCTTCGACTAGATGATCGGACAGAAGCGCCACATGGCTGCCATCACCAAAAACGCTCTGTTCCGCTACCGGCCACCAAAGGTGAATAGAGTCTGCGAAACCGTCGAATGCCTGCATGTCAGGCACGTCAACAACAACTGACTGTTCAAACTGCTCGGCATCGCGCGGAGAAATGTAGTCCGGCTCATGGGTGTGGGAAAAAAGGTTATGCATCAGGCCACCCTACTCTTCAAGTACCTTAAGGACATGCCCCTTGCTTGCAGGAAATCCGACAACGCCTGGCCGATAGCCGGTCATTGTGGCGTCAGGCTCATCCGAGTGCCCATTGGGCACCCACGCCACAAACGTCATGTGGAGAGTTTTCTCATAAGTATCATGCAGGACTAATAGTTTTAACAGGTCAGTTTGTGGGGAAAAGCGATAGCAAAGCCCTTGGACAACTCCACAGGCAAAGAACTCAAATTCTTCAATCAGTTCTTCCGCGACCGATCCCAAAATCCGGCCGGCTACACGTGTCTTTAAACGAGTGTGGCCACCCTGGTAGGGGTGGCCATCACTGTTTTTGGGTGTTAATGTGGGGAGGCCCCGCACCTTGTGTGGTGCGGGGCCTCGACCCTTTTTTACGTGTTGTCCGGCGGTGTCCTACTCTCCCACATC
>NZ_JBFBLU010000014.1:0-50485 GCF_040686795.1 Specibacter sp. NPDC078709 | reverse complement strand
GGCACGGGCCCTGGCCGAGTACCAGAATCAAACCAATCAAGCAGCAGCTTAAGAAGAAAAACCAATCAAGCTGTCTCAAAAACTTGACGGGCGCACTCCTCCGGCACCGGACCACCCTGAGGACCCACCAATTCCGCCGGTTCATCCGTGATCCCCAACAACCCCAAGAACGGGACCTTCACCAACACCAACGCCTCAGGCATCGGCGGATCCACCAACACACCATTGCCCGCCAACTTAGTAAGCTGCTGCAAATACTCAGCATTCGGATCCTCATCAATCCCATCAACCAGAAAATCAACCAACCCAGAACCATCCCCCACCACCACTGACGCATCAGACGCATCCGCTGAGCCAGGAGGATCAGCGTGGTCAGGAGGACCAGCGTGGTCAGAAGGACCAGCCGGGTCACTATCGTCCCCTGACTCGGGAAGGTCCGCGGGGTCGGCAGCGAAATAGAGCTCCGCAGCCGAAAGACCAGAATCATTACCAGAACCGGAACCAACGCTGGCGGTAGAGCTTGAGCTATCGGGTCTGGCTGGGTTACCGACCCCTCCAGAACCGCCACAATCAACGCTAGAACCAGCACTAGAACGCGCGCCAGCGCTTGAGCTTGAGCTTGAGCCCGCGTTGGTCGCGGTGGCGGGATCTGTTGCCCGGGCGCCTGTGCCGGTGCCTGTGCCCGTGCCTGTGGTGTTGAGGGTTGCTTCGGCGTCGTGGAGCAATTCGGTGGCCGTGGCAGGAAGTTTCTGCCCTAGAAGCAGAATCGCAGCAATATCAACCCGCAACTGCGCCAGAGTCCTATGCTCACGCACATCCTGACCCGTACCAGCAGCATCCGCCTCACGCTGAGCCCGCACACCATCAGCCTTGATCGCCCGCGCCAACCTAGTACACCGGGTATAAATCCCCGAAGCACTCACCGCCGGCATATACAACCCCAACCACGCCATCCCATCAGCACCCACATCACAGCTGAGCTTCCGCTTCGCGAAAGCCTCCTTAACCCGCACCGGAATACTCTCAGGAAACATCTTCTCCCGCGCCCGACGAGCCTTCCCCACAAACGAACACGCCGTAGTCCCCGGAGCCAGAAACAACAACCGCTCCTCCAACACCGATTCATCCTCCACCGTGGCACCACCCATAGACCCCAGCGTCACGATCTCCTCATTAATAGCCACAGCATGACGCCACGACAACCGCCCCGCCGCCAACCCCTCTAACACCACCGGACGCTCACGAACCAACACCACACTGTGCTCCATCAACGACGCCGCAGTAGGCTCCGGAATCCCCAACGCAAACGCCACCTCAGTAGCCAACCCAGCCTCAGCAACCCTGCTTTGAAAACCATCCAACGCATACACAGACCGCTCAACAGCAGCCGCCCCAGCAATCCTGTCCAATTCCCTAGCCTTAAAAGCCGCCAACTTATCCTCGTGACGCTTCACCGCCGCCAACGTCTCCATCCCAGCAGCGCGCACACCCAACGCCACAGAAAGCACCGTAGGCCGATCAACATCCAAACCCGCCAAAGAATCCGAATACAACAACCGAGTAGGCAACCCCACCAACTCAGCACTGTCAGACCCAAAAGGTTCAATAGAAGGAAGAGTAATCCCAGCCAGCAGTGCCGCTACATCCTGTGTAGCGTCACCACCCCGGTCCCCGGGGAACACCTCCCGAATACTCATAACACAACACTAAACCCACCGCAACACAACCGCAATACATACCCGAAAGTAACTTCTAATAATGTTCTGGGACGCCGACAAGAGCCCGTCCCGAGTAGAACCGTGAATAGGGCTGAGGCAAGCTGAACGGGCGCCAACCCGCCCTAACGCAAGAACCGCCGTCGTCCATCACAGAACAACAGCGGCTCAAGAGGTACAACGGCTCAAGAAAAAGGGATAAGTCAGGGAATCAGGACAGCCCGCCCCTATTTAGTGCCCTCCGCGGACCACAACTTCGCCGGGGACCTCTGGGTTGAAGACGAGGCGGCGATTGGCGATTTTGTCGGTGAAGAAGCGGTCGTGGCTGACCACTAGTACGGCGCCCGGGAAGTGCAGCAGTGCGCGTTCCATGACCTGGGTGCTGGACATATCGAGGTGGTTGGTGGGCTCATCGAGCACCAGAACTGAGGCGCCGGAGAGCAAGCACTGGGCCATGGCGACTCGGGCGCGCTGACCACCGGAGAGGTTGCCGATGCGCTGCTTGAGATCTGCCTCGGAGAACTGGAACATGGCGAGAAAACGGTTGACGGACTTTTTCGTGGCGGTCAGGGCCAGACTGTCGGGCATGGCGTTGACGGCGTGTGTGACGGTGTCTTCGGGGTCCAGTTCGTCCAAGATCTGGTTGTAGGAGATGAGCCCACCACCCTTGGCCCAGGTGACGTAGCCGGAATCGGCAGGCTCTTCTCCGGTGAGGGCGCGCAGCAGCGTGGACTTTCCCGAGCCGTTGGAGCCCAGAACCACGATGCGGTTCCCGCGGCGAATCTCAAAGCTGAGGTCATTGAACAGGGTCCGGTCGCCGTACGATTTGGTCAGCGATTCGACCCGGCACAGCACATCTTTGACGTGCAGGCCGCCGTAGATCTCCGTGATGATCTTGTCCACGGGACGCGGTGCGCGCGACTTTTTGATCTTGGACAGCTTGGAATCGAGTCCCTTCGAGGCAGCCTTGGTGGCCTCGCGCCGGTCGGAAATCCCCTCGGCTTCAAAGGCGAGCAGCTCGGATTCGTGCACGAACTGGCTCTCGAGGGTCTTGAGCCGGAACTGTTTGGCCACCACGTATTCGCTGAAGCTGCCGGGGTATTCGTGCAGGTGGAAGTTCTCCACCTCGATGATGCGCGTGACCACGGCGTCCAGGAACTTCCTATCGTGCGAGACGATGATCGCCGCACCCTGGAAGTTCTTGAACCAGCCTTCGAGCCATTCCACGCCCGCCACATCGAGGTAGTTGGTGGGCTCATCGAGCAGCAGCACGTCGGGTGCCTCGAGCAGGATCTTGGCGAGCGCGGCACGGTTGCGCCAGCCGCCGGACAGCTCGTCAATCGCGCAGACCCGGTGGGCCTCGTTGAATCCCAGCGTGGTCAGAACCTTGTCAATGGAGCGCTGGTAATCCCAGCCGTCCAGCCTGTCCATGTCGGCAAACAGCTCGGACTGGCGGTGGATGAGCCGGTCCATCTCGGCCTCGGCGGGATCCGCCCCGAGCGCCGCATCGATCTCGGCGAGCTCGGCCTCAATCTCCTTCACGTGCGCAAAGACTTCTTCGAGCACTTCGAGAATGGTTTGCGCGCCGTTCAGCTCGGAGAACTGCGAGAAGTAGCCAATTTTGGTGCCAAGTTCAACGCTCACAGTGCCGGTATCCGGCTCAACCTGGTCCATGACGAGCTTGAGTAGCGTGGACTTTCCGGAGCCGTTACGCCCAATCAGACCCACCCGGTCCCCCGCCTCGAGTTTGAAGAACGCCTCACGCAGCACCTGGACTTTGTCGAAGCGCACGGAAACGTCATTGAGGCGGATCAAGCTCATGGGTGTGGTCCTTTATGGCCGGGAATTGCGGAAGATGGGGTACGAGAAACACCCAAGCCCAGTTTACCGGCACGCGAGGTGGCAGCGGTGGCGGGTGCCGCCGTCGTACTTTCTCTTTAGAAGTACGACGGCGGCACCCGCCCGGGTGTCCGGCCCCCGGTTCCGCCGTGCGCCGCCGCGGCGCCAGACTGTACCGTGGTGGGTAATGAATGCGGCCGCCAACGAGAAGCGGCCCAATGATTGGATGGAGAACACATGAGCGCGCCGATTCGCATTGGAATTGCTGGCTACGGAAACCTGGGCCGCGGGGTCGAAGCCGCCATTGCCAAGAACGCCGACATGGCGCTTGTGGGCATTTACACCCGCCGAAATCCGGCCGATCTGGTCCCGCTCAACGCCGGTGCGCCGGTATTCTCCATGGACGATCTGGCCGGCCACGCGGGCGAGGTTGATGTGTTGATCTTGTGCGGCGGTTCAAAGTCCGATCTTCCCGAGCAGGGCCCGGCGTTGGCTGCACTGTTTAATACGGTGGACAGTTTCGACACTCACGCACGCATCCCGGAGTACTTCGCCGCCGTGGATGCACCGGCCCAGGCCAGCAACAAGACAGCTCTGATTTCCGCGGGCTGGGATCCTGGCATGTTCTCCATCAACCGTGTTTACGGCGAGGCGCTGCTGCCCGACGGCGACACCTACACCTTCTGGGGCCGCGGACTGAGCCAGGGACATTCGGATGCTATCCGTCGCGTGGCTGGGGTTGCCGGCGGCGTGCAGTACACCTTGCCTTCGGAAGCTGCCATTGAAGAGGTCCGGAGCGGCTCGCGCCCGGAGCTGACCACTCGTCAGAAGCACACCCGCGAATGCTTCGTGGTGCTCGAGGACGGCGCCTCTGAGGACGCTGTCCGCGCCGAGATTGTGGGCATGCCGCACTACTTCGACCAGTACGACACTACGGTGAATTTCATTACCGCCGAAGAGCTGGCCCGGGATCATGCCGCCATGCCGCACGGTGGTTTTGTCATTCGCAGCGGCAACACCACGGACGGCCACGCTCAGGTTATTGAGTACTCGCTGGCTTTGGAAAGCAACCCGGAATTCACCTCCAGCGTCCTGGTGTCCTACGCCCGCGCCGTGCACCGTATGAACGCGGCAGGCCAGTTCGGCGCCAAGACAGTTTTCGACGTTGCGCCCGGTCTGCTCTCCCCCAAGTCCGCAGCCGATCTGCGGGCGGAACTGCTCTAGCCCCTTCCGCTACATAACCTGGGCAGGAACTTCCTGGCAGAGAGTTTCCCCGTGAATGAAGTGCTGAGCAGCATCCTGCCGCTGAGCATGGGCGTGGCGCTGAGCCCGTTCCCCATCATCATGATTGTGCTGCTGCTGGGATCGGCGCGTCCGAAGGCAAACGGTCTGGCGTTTCTTGCCGGTTGGGTGGCGGGTTTGGCGGCCATCGTCACAGTCCTCGCTTTCACTTTGGACGCCCTGGACAGCTCAGGCAACGACCCAGGCCCCATTGCCGGGGGCCTGCGGATCATCCTCGGCGCCGCTCTTCTGGTCATGGCGGCGCGCAAGTTGATCATGCGTTTTGCCGCGTCCGACGCCGGGCCCCTCCCCCGTTGGATGGCCTCCGCGGGTGGCTACTCGCCAGGGCGCAGCACCATTATGGGGCTGCGCTGTCGGCCGCAAATCCCAAGAACTTTGCGATTGCTGCCGCAGCCGGCGTCACCATCGGGGCCGCGGAGCTGGCCCTTCCAGCCGAAGTTTGGGCCATGGCGGTCTACTTCCTATTGGCTTCCTTGACGGTGCTGGCTCCTGTCGTGGCGTACCTCATTGCACCCCGAACGTTGGCAGCTCCGCTGAAAACCGTCATGGAGTGGCTGCAGGCCAACCATTCGATCATGACGGGCCTGCTGCTTGTGGTGTTCGGCATTGTCCTGATCGGCAACGGAATTAGCAGCTTCTAAGCTGCAGACCAGTTGCCACCATCAACGTGGTACAGCAATGCCTTAGTCCTCGAGAGTGAAGGTGACCTCGGAAACCAGCGGCCAGCGGGTGAGTGCCTCGAAGGGATCCGCATCATCGCCTTGGGCGGCTGCTAGTTGTTCCGGAAGCGCATCAATGAAGAGGGAGGCCAGAACGCCGTCTTGGATCTGCAAGCTCATCCGCATCTGCTGGCCCGGACTGGTGGTGAAGTCCGCATGGACCGGAAAGGTGTAATTGCGCGGGACTGCAAGGCTGGCACCCTCCGGCGCAACGAAGGCCAGTTCGGTGGTGAACTCCATTGGCTCGCCCCAGTGCTGTTCCCGCGCACCAGCGAGTTGCTCGCGCAGCAAGGGCGCGCCGAAGTCCTCGGTTACAGTGAGCATGGCGGCGAGCAATTCGCGCAGCGGCTGGGGAATTTCCCGTTCCAGCGGTGTCGCCCCGCAGATGTCGTTGTCATGGCCGGTAGTTTTGGTCGCGGCGGGAGGTTCGAGCAGGATCACGCCTGTGCTGAGAATGCCGGATACCAGCGCCATCAGTGGCCGTGGATTCCGGATGCCCCGGCTGAGCAGTGTCTGATGGATTTTCCGGTCAAGCACAAAGCCATAGTGTGTGCCGACAGCGCCCAGTGCGCCCATCCCTAGTGCGAGGGAGCCCCGTAATTCCTTCGCCGGAACGTACTCGTCGTTGCTCGAGCTACTGAGCCAAACAACTGCTCCGGTCACGATGCCGGAGGCAGCAACGGTTGCTCTACGAGCGCCGGGCCGCAACTTGGCCGGATCAATGAGCGTCAGGAGCCCGCTGGCAATGCCCGCGGCCAGTGGGAACCCCAGCTGCTTCTTGGTGATGCGGGCCGTTGATTGCGTCATCTCAGTCATCTATCCAGAGTACTGGCCGCATCACAGAACAAAAGCAGGCACTGACAGGTCGACTCACAGGACCCAAGATGCGCGCCGCCGTCGTGCTTCACAATGGAAGTTTCCGTTCTTGACCCACGTCAAGGCGGCGCCGAACGGAACTTGATGTAGTGGATACACAAGCACCACCGACAGAAAGGCACACCATGCGCACCGCAAAATTTGAGACCGAACCGTTCACCTGCCCCTCCTGCATCACCAAGATCGAGGGCGTTGTCGGCAAGATGGACGGCGTTGAAGAAACCAAGGTCATGTTCAACTCCGGCAAGGTCAAGGTGACCTTCGATGACGGACTGGTCACCGCTGAGGCAATCGCCAAGGCCATCACGGATCTGGGCTACCCGGTCCTCAAGCACAAGGTCGCGGCATAGCCCCCGTGGCCGCAGCCGTCGAAAATAGCTGGTTGACTGTGGACATGGCACATCATTCTGCAGTCCAAGGACACGCTCCACTGGAAGTTCTCGTGGGGCGTGTCCCCATTTTCAGCCAGCTCGCGCCGGAGGAACTCAAGGACATTGCCGGGCGGGTGAAACTCCGCCGCCACCCGCGCAATGAGCAGCTGTACGGTGCCGGGGAGAACAATCCGCACCTGATGATCATCCACAGCGGGCACGTCAAGGTTTACCGGATCACCGAGTCCGGGCATGAGCAGCTCATCCGGGTGCTGGGCGAGGGCGACTTCCTCGGCGACATGAGCTTCATCAGCGGCGCCCCCACCGACCATTTCGCCACCACCTTGGACGCGGCCGAGATTTGCGCCCTGCACCACGACGACCTGCGCGACTACCTGCTCCGCTTCCCCACCGTGACGTACAAGATGCTGGAAACCCTCAGCAGCCGGCTCGAAAGCACCGAACGCCAGGTGAGCATCTTCGCCGGAGAGGATGCCGAACACCGCATCGCCGCCTACCTGCTGGAGTTGGCGGACAAGGCAGCCTCGGCGAAGTTTGTGCTGCCAATTGCCAAAAAGGACGTCGCCTCTTTTCTGGGCCTGACCCCGGAAACACTCAGCCGCAAGCTGGCGCAGTTTGAGGCGTCGGGCTGGCTCCGCCTACATCCGCGCCGCACGGTGGAATTGCTGAACGTCCCGGCGCTGCACAAGCTGTAGGCCGCGCGTCGGGCCACGCATCACGTCACCCGTCGCGAATCACAACACCTCCCGCCCGGAATTGACCCCGGTCAAGGCAGCTTTCGTCCTTCCGGGCAATCCTTGAAGTATCGGCAGGAAACCCCTGCAGGCACAAGCCAAGGAGCATCATGACTGGCAGGACCAAAGCCCGGATCGCCGCCGCGACCGGCATCATGCTGATCGCCGCACTGGCGTTTCACCTCGCAGACTTCTCTGCATGGCGCGACGGCTTGCTGTTCGTCTCGGCCATCACCGCCGGGGTCCCCACGGCCATCCGCGCGTTCCAGGCGCTGAGCCACAAGGCGTTCAGCATCGATCTGTTAGTGACCATCGCCGTAGTCGGCGCCCTGATCATCGGCGAATATGTCGAGGCCGCCGTGGTCTCCTTCCTGTTCATTTTCGGCGCATGGTTGGAGGCCCGCACACTAGAGAAGACGCGGCGTTCGTTGCGGGATCTGGTGGATATGGCACCGCAGGAAGCGCAGGTGATTCGCGACGGCGTGACGCTCACCATCAGCGTGGACGACGTCCTCGAGGGTGAGACTGTTGTGGTCCAGTCCGGCGGCAAGATCCCGGTGGATGGCACCGTCATTGCCGGCCGAGCCCAGGTCAACGAAGCCACCATCACCGGCGAACCGGTCCCTGCCGCCAAGAATGTGGGCGACAAGGTTTACTCCGGGACCATCGTGGACAACGGATTTTTCAGCATGAGGGCCGAACAAGTCGGCGACGACACCACCTTCGCGCAAATCATTGAGCTCGTCGAGGAAGCCCAGGACTCCAAGACCAAGGCCCAGCGGTTCCTGGACCGGTTCGCGCAAATCTACACCCCGGCCATCGTGGTGCTGGCGGTGCTGGTACTGATCGTCAGCCGCAACATCGAGTTCGCACTGACGTTTTTGGTCATCGCCTGCCCCGGCGCTCTGGTCATTTCCACCCCGGTCTCCATGGTCGCGGGGCTGGGCAACGGCGCCCGCCACGGGGTCCTGGTCAAGGGCGGCGACGCCCTGGAACGCTTCTCCAAAATCGACACCATGGTCTTCGACAAGACCGGAACCCTCACGGTGGGCCGCCCCGAAGTCACCGAGGTCTTCCCTCTAGGAATGTACGACGCCGGCCAGGTCCTTGCGCTGTCGGCCCGCCTTGAGCTGGCTTCCGAACATCCGCTGGGCCGGACCATTGTGGAAGAGGCCCGGCTGCGAGGCCACGAGGTGAGCATTGCACCTACCGAGGTGGAGGTCATCAAGGGCGGTGGCATCCGCGGCCATGTGGACGGTGTCACCGTGGCTGTTGGTTCCCGCAGGGTGCTGGCCGAGATGGGCGTCGAGCTGTCCGCCTCCGCACAGGCGCACGCCCTCCTGCGGGAGCGTGGCGGAAACACTGCTGTATTTGCCGTGCTTGACGGGGAACTGGCTGGCATTATTTCCATCGCTGACCAAATCCGGCCTGAAGCACGCGACGCTATAGCTGCCATGCGCCAAAGCGGAGTCCGGAGATTTTACATGCTCACGGGCGACAACCAACACACTGCCGCCCTTGTAGCTGCCGAGCTTGGCATTGATGAAGTGCGTTCCGAGCTATTGCCGGCCGACAAGGTCCGCATTGTTCAAGAGCTCAAGGATGCCGGGCACCGCGTGGCCATGGTGGGCGACGGCATCAACGACGCCCCTGCCATTGCCACAGCAGACGTTGGGCTGGCTATGGGTGCTGGCACAGATGTGTCGATTCAGACGGCGGACGTGATCTTGATGGGCAACCGCTTTGACCAGTTGGTGCACGCATACTCGCTGGCCAAGGCAACGGTGCGGAACATGTTGCAAAACACTTGGATTGCACTAGGAACAGTTGTGCTGCTTCTGACGGGCGTGCTGGCGCAGAAGGTGTTCATGGCCACGGGCATGTTGGTCCATGAGATTAGCGTGCTGGTGGTCATCCTCAACGCCGTCAGGCTTGTCCGTTACCGGGAACGGCGCACCACTTCCGCCCCCACCATAGTCCCGGAGAAGGTGACTGCTCCCGACACGGCAATTGTTTCGGACACGGCCCATTAGGACGTAGTCGCTCCAACAAATGTGCCGCCCACAAGATCAATGAGGACTGGTCAACAAAAAAGTCCTCCCCGAAACGGCTCCGGGGAGGACTTCTTGTGGGCCTGCAGCTTTGTCGAGGACGGGAGGACTACGAGCTAACTCAGCTGAAGCGTGGTCAGGCAGGTGGGGTCTTGTCCGCCGATGGTGGAGATGGTCTGCGACGCGGTTTGATCCTCATAGCCCACAGTAAGAGTGGCCTCCATGCCGCGCGGCAGCCACAATCCCACAAATCCGTTGTCATAGGTTTTGACGGACTCCTGCATCACCACGGCGCCAGTTGTTCTGTCCTTGACGGTGACATCGACGTCCTTGTTTTGCAGTTCGCCCAGGCAGGTGGTGAGACTGTGAAAGTGGCAGGTGTGTGTCTGGCTGACATACGGAGCCACGGAAACGTAGAACTCATCGGCCGGCATGGGCAGCGTCGCTTCACGGTGTGCCGCATCTTTCAGGACCAATTCACCGGGCCGGATGGATGCCATCAACTCGGTAGAGCGCTCCGCCACGGGCAGCATGTCCAGCTCAGTGATGATGTCCTTGGCGTTTTTGCCGCTGAATCCCAGGTCGTCGATGAGGTCCTGGCCTGCGGCAGGCGCTACTTCTGCAGGAGTAGGCGCGGGGGCAGGGGCCGCACATCCTGCGACGAGCAGGACAGTTGCTGCGGCTGCTGCGATGGCGCCGGTGAGTGAAAGACGGCGGGTGATTTTCAAAGTCATGATGGTGCTTCCTTGATCAGTCGATGGGGTTGGTGTGCTAAAGCGCAGTGCCCCTCAGCATCGATTGATACAAAGAACGTTCAGAGACGGTGCTCGGCGCATGATGAGCCCCGTCGCCACAGACCGGGGGCCAGCGCGCAGCCGAGGCAGCACGCTGTTCGTGCGGACTTTTCTTGGGAGTAACAGCCAAAGACCAAGTACGACGGCGAGCAAACAGTTCAGCGTCATCGACAGCTCCCCTGATGAACAGTGAGCGCACGACAATCCACCATCAATGGCATAGCCGGTGTGCACCGCGGTGGCAACCGCCGGCGGAATGGGCCCCTGCATGGTGAGAGTATCCGCCGTCGTGCCCTGATTTGATTCAGGACTTTGGAGCGCAGAAAGGCCTTGAGTTGCGTGGGAGCCTTGGGCTGCCGAGCCGCTATCGGAAGCGTGAGACTCACCCAGATGCGGACCGTGCATAGCCACTATGCCGAAAATTACCGCCAGTGCCAGCAATCCGCACAGCACAAGGCGGGAGCCGGTCCAAGACCTGCTCCCGCCGCGAGCAAAGATCGGGGCCACCATAATGGCACCAGTCTACTAATCAGCCTGACGGGCATGACTCCGCGTCAGGCCCCTGGGTGGTGAGCTTGGGCACTCCACGGATTCTTGGCCACAGCCAACGTCTCGTCGCCGCAAGGAGTACTGTCGCCGCAAGACACACCCCTAAACCCAAGAAGCAGCAGCGGCTAGAACCCCTGGGCCAGACGGTAGTAGGCCTGGTTCCAGCGGATCTCGCGGGCAAAGCCACGCTGGGTAGTGTCCTCGTCAATGACCAAGAGCTCGGCCTCAAACATGTCGGCGAAGTCTTGGAAGGCCTCAATACCCACGGCGGTGCTCATGACCGTGTGGTGGGCGGCGCCCGCTTCGAGCCAAGCCGCAGCGGAGGTGGCGAAGTCCGGCAACGGCTTCCACACCGCACGCGCAACAGGCAGGTTAGGCAAAGGCTCGTCCAGCGGCACCACCTCAACCTTGTTGGCCGTGAGCCGGAAGCGCTCGCGCATGTCTGAAAGTGCTACCACCACACCGGCTCCAGGATCGGCGTCGAACACGAGGCGAACGGGATCCTCGCGCCCGCCAATCCCCAAGGGGTGAACTTCCAACGACGGCTTGGTGACAGTCAGTGACGGGCACACCTCGAGCATGTGGGCGCCCAAGATCTTCTCCTCGCCCGGGACCAAATGGTAGGTGTAGTCCTCCATGAGCGAGGCGCCACCGGGCAGGCCTTCGCCCATGACCTTCGCGGCACGGATCAGCACCGCAGTCTTCCAGTCACCCTCGGCGCCGAAGCCGTAACCGTCAGCCATCAGGCGCTGCACGGCAAGTCCCGGCAGCTGGCGCAGGCCACCAAGATCCTCAAAGTTGGTGGTGAACGCTCCGAAGCCACCCTCCTCGAGGAAGCTCCGCAGACCCAGCTCAATCTTGGCGCCGTAGCGCAGCGAATCGTGGCGTTCGGCGCCGGGATGCAGCTCCGGCGCCACCTTGTACAGGCGCAGGTACTCGGCGACAAGCTCGTCAACATCCGCTTCGGACGCGGCATCCACGGCCTCCACCAGCTCGTTGACGGACCAGCTGTTGACCGAGACACCAAAGCGAATCTCAGCTTCAGTCTTATCGCCCTCCGTCACGGCAACATTGCGCATGTTGTCGCCAAAACGGGCCAGCTTCAGGCAGCGGACCTGGGCCACGGCTGCCGCTGCGCGCGTCCACGTACCAATCTTTTCGCGGACCAGCGGGTTGGAAACGTGCCCCACCACGGTCTTGCGGCTGATCCCCATGCGAGACTGCATGTACCCGAATTCCCGGTCGCCATGAGCTGCTTGATTCAAGTTCATGAAGTCAAAGTCAATCTCGGCCCACGGCAAAGCCTCATTGGCTTGCGTGTGCAGGTGCAGCAGCGGCTTGTTCAACTCTGTGAGGCCACGGATCCACATTTTCGCCGGCGAGAAGGTGTGCATCCAAGCGATCAACCCAATGACCTTGTCATCAGCGTTGGCATCAATAGCCGCGCGGCGGATCGACTCCGAATCTTTGAGCACATCCTTGAACACCACACGCACGGGAATCTCGGTGGAATCCTGCAGAGCTTTGACAACCTCCGCCGACTGCTGCGCAACTTGGCGCAGAGTTTCCTCGCCATAGAGGTTCTGGCTTCCGGTCAGAAACCAAACCTCGTATCCGGACAGTGAATTGTTCAGCTGCGCAGAGTTGTTCAACTTCAAAGACATCTTCATTCCTTCGGGCACGCGTTGGAGGTGGTATTACTGTCCGTAGACGTTCTGGTAACGCTGGTTCAACTTCTCAATGTGTGCGCTATCAATGGGGACCAGAGGACCCAGTTCTCGCGCTAGATGCACCGTACGAGCTACCTCTTCACACATCACGGCAGTCTTGACGGCCGATCTGGCGGTGGCCCCAATGGTGAACGGACCGTGGTTTTTCATGAGCACGGCCGGCGAGCGCGAACCGCTGAGCGTCTCAACGATCCCGCGGCCAATGGAATCATCACCAATCAGCGCGAACGGGCCGATCGGGATCTCGCCACCAAATTCGTCACCCATCATGGTCAGCACGCACGGGATCGCTTCCCCCCGCGCAGCCCATGCGGTGGCATAGCTGGAGTGCGTGTGCACCACCCCGCCCACCTCCGGCTTGTGCCGGTAGACGTAGGCGTGCGCCGCCGTATCGGACGACGGCGCCAGCTCAGGATTGCCCCATCCTCCATCTACTGGGGTACCAAAGAGGTCCGTGACCACCATGGATTCAGGCGTCAGCGAATCGTATTCAACCCCCGAAGGCTTGATGATCATGAGGTCATAATCTGGCACCCTGGCCGAAACATTGCCTGCCGTCCATACAACCAGCTCGTACCGGACCAGCTCCGCATGCAAAGCACAGAGTTCCTCACGAACGGCGGCGATGGTTGCCAAAAGCTCCGGTGCTGCCGTGGCAGGGAATGGTTCGGGGGGCACAGCTGAGGTGGCCGCTGCAGTGCTGGAGGCCTTTGAGTTATCCGGTGTCGTCGTCATGCCGAGACCTCCGCCGCAACCTTGTGCGCGTCGCGGGCAATGGCCTTAAGCCTGTGCATCACGTCATTGGCACCCTGACCGAAGTAGTCGTGGAGCAGCCGGTATTCGGCGAACAAGGCATCGTAGGCGGCCACATTTTCCGGAATCGGGGTAACCACGGCACGGTTGATGCTACCCATCGCGGCCGATGCAACCCTGATGTCCGGGTACAAGCCCGCGGCCACCGCAGCATGGATAGCGGAGCCGAGAGCAGGGCCCTGGCTGGAGCCGATCGTGGACAGCGGCAAGTTCAGTACGTCGGCGTAAATCTGCATCAACAACCGGTTTTTCATAAGACCGCCTGCCACGATGAACTCCTTGACGGGAACGCCAGCCACATTGAACGTCTCGACAATGACCCGCGCACCGTAGGCTGTGGCTTCCAGTAACGCGCGGTAGCCGTCTTCGGGACGTGTGGCCAATGTCTGACCCACCACGACACCCGACAGTTCATGGTCCACGAGTACCGAACGGTTGCCACTGTGCCAATCCAAGGCGATCAGGCCATGCTGCCCAATATTCTGGCGCTCAGCCAACGACGTGAGGTATTCATGGATGCCTATTCCCCGTTTGGCGGCTTTGGCAACGTAGCTCTCTGGAACTGAATTCTTGATGAACCAGCCAAAGATATCGCCCACTCCACTCTGACCAGCCTCATAGCCATAGAGACCCGGAATGATGCCGCCATCAACCACACCACACATACCCGGGACTTCCCGCAGTTCCTCGGAGCTCATAACGTGGCAGGTTGAGGTGCCCATGATGGCGACCATCTGACCGGGCTCCACAGCTTTGGCTGCGGGGGCTGTGACATGTGCATCCACGTTTCCGACGGCGACAGGGATACCTGCTGGCAGGGAAGTCCAGCGTGCGGCTTCAGCGCTGAGGTAACCAGCCGCATCCCCCAGATTGCCGATTGGATGATCCAACTTATCCACAACGAAGCCCGCAAAGCCGGGGTTCAAAGCAGCAAGGAAGTCTTGGGAAGGATACTGGCCGTCCTGTCGGATGCCCTTGTATCCCGCGGTGCAAGCATTGCGTACATAGCTCCCGGTCAGCTGCCAAACAATCCAGTCTGCGGCTTCCACCCAGTGGTCCATGGCGGCATACACGGCCGGAGCTTCTTCTAGAAGCTGGAGTCCCTTGGCAAATTCCCACTCCGAGGAGACCAGCCCACCGTAACGCGGCAGCCAGCTCTCCTTACGCTCACGCGCCAGCTCGTTGATGCGTTCAGCTTGAGACTGCGCGGCGTGGTGGCGCCACAACTTGATGAAGGAGTGTGGTTCGTTGGCCCATTCCGGCAGTTCGCACAGAGGTGTGCCGTCGCTAGTGGTGGGCACCATGGTGCAGGCGGTGAAGTCCGTGCCAATGCCCACGACGTGCGCGGGGTCGATTCCGGCTTGTGCCACTGCAGCGGGAACGGCCTGTTTGAGAACCTGGCGGTAGTCCTCGGGAACCTGGAGGGCCCAATCCGGCGGCAGAAGTTCCCTAGTTCCTGGAAGTGAGTGCTCCACAACTCCGTGGGGGTACTCAACTACTGCTGATGCCAGTTCAGCCCCGTCGCTCACGCGCACCACCACGGCACGACCTGACAGGGTGCCAAAGTCAATGCCAATTACGTAGGAATCCTGGGTCCCCATAATTTCCTCTCAGATGCTGCGCCGGGGCTGTCATCAATGTCGGCCCAAAAAAACACTTGTGAACGCTAACAGTTGCACAGTCCCAATGTCTCGTCAAGAGGGCTATCCGCCTCGAATGAGTAACGTTTTCAATGAGGCCCGGGAAATTATTTGTTGAAAATTTCCCGGAAACCCGGGGAACTCCGCGGCACTCATCTCGGAACGCGAAGGGCAACAGGCCTCTCCTTCTCGAACCTCTTGACACACCAACGTGTGAGCGCTAACAATTGAGATGCAGGTCACTATGACTTGCTCTTGTGGCGATGACGGTACAGTCCCGGTGACTTCCCTGCGCTTCGAGACTGACATACCAGGAGGCTAAGTTGTTCAAGAAATCTTTGGTGGCCGTGGGACTCGCCGCACTATTGACGCTGACGGCTTGCGGCGGCAGCACAGATGCCGCCGGCGGTGGCAGCGATGAAATCACGTTGGGCTTCGCCCAAGTTGGTGCCGAAAGTGGCTGGCGCACAGCCAACACAAAATCAATCCAGGAATCTGCAAAAACTGCAGGCATCAATCTGAAATTCTCTGATGCCCAGCAGAAGCAGGAAAACCAGATCAAAGCCATCCGGTCCTACATCCAGCAAAAAGTGGACCTCATTGCGTTCTCCCCTGTTGTTGAATCCGGCTGGGACACCGTCCTGAAGGAAGCCAAGGACGCCAACATCCCCGTCATCCTGACCGACCGCGCCATCGACTCACCCGACAAAACCCTCTACAAGACATTCTTGGGTTCTGACTTTGTCCTCGAGGGTCAGGAAGCAGCAAAGTGGCTGATCAAGGACAAGGAAGCAGCAACAGGTGATGTGAATATTGTGGAACTGCAGGGCACCACGGGCGCTGCACCGGCCAACGACCGCATGTCCGGCTTTGCCGATCTCATCAAGGCCGAGTCCAAGTTCAAGATCATCGCATCGCAGACCGGTGACTTCACCCGTTCAGGTGGCAAGCAGGTCATGGAGGCGTTCCTGAAGTCGAACCCCAAGATCGATGTTGTGTACGCGCACAATGACGATATGGCGCTCGGAGCTATTGAAGCCATCGAGGCCGCTGGCAAGGTTCCTGGCAAGGACATCACCATCATTTCCGTTGACGCCACCAAGGATGGCATGACCGCAGCTGCGGACGGCAAGATCAACTTCATCGTCGAGTGCAACCCGTTGTTGGGAGACCAGCTGATGGATCTAACCAAGAAGGTTTTGGCCGGTGAGACGGTTCCTGAGCGCGTGGTCACTGTGGAGACCACTTTTGATTCCGAACAGGCCAAGGCTGCCCTGCCGGATCGCAAGTACTAATCAGCTCAAGCACTAACCCGGTGCAGCCGCACACACAGCGGCGGCTGCACCGGCGCACTTCACACAACAGCAGATCGTGGGTGGATGGGGACTCCCCATCCACCCACCTCAGCAAAGGTAAAGCAGCATGAATGAAGACATACCAGTGGTGACGATGGAAGGTATCTCCATCGAATTCCCAGGCGTGAAAGCCTTGGACGCCGTTGATTTCCGCCTCTTTCAAGGCGAAGTCCATGCTCTGATGGGTGAAAACGGTGCTGGCAAATCAACCCTGATCAAGGCCCTCACTGGCGTGTATGGCATCGATTCGGGCAAAATCGTCGTGCTGGGACGGCAGGAGAATTTCACTAGTCCCGCTCAGGCACAAGAGGCTCGCATCGCCACTGTGTACCAAGAGGTCAACCTCTGCCCGAATCTCAGCGTCGAAGAGAACATCTTGCTGGGGCGTGAGCCGCGCCGTGGCGGTCTGATTCATTGGAAAGCTGTCCGGGCCAGGGCTACTGAAATTCTGTCCCGGATGCATCTGGACATTGATCCGGGTTCCGAACTGTCCAGCCACTCCATCGCTGTACAGCAGCTGGTTGCGATCGCCCGCTCGGTCGAAGTCGATGCCAAAGTCTTGATCTTGGACGAGCCCACGTCATCGCTGGACACGGGCGAAGTCAACCAGCTCTTCCAGGTCATTCGCGAATTGCGTGATTCCGGTGTGGCCATTCTCTTCGTTTCACATTTCTTGGAGCAGGTCTACGAGATTTCCGACCGCCTCACTGTTCTGCGCAACGGCGCTTTAGTGGGCGAATACATGACCCGGTCACTACCGCGTCTGGAATTGATTGCCAAAATGATTGGCAAGGATCTGGCCACTCTCGATGCGCTCGACGAGGAGCCGTCGGCGGCCAAGGAGGCCACTGCCGCAGATGCTGTGGCTGTGATTACCGCCGAGGGACTTGGCCGGAAGGGGCGAATCGATCCGTTTGATCTCTCGATTTTTCCCGGCGAAGTCATCGGCTTGGCCGGGCTGTTGGGGTCAGGGCGCACTGAGCTGGCTCGCCTGTTGTTCGGGGCAGAGAAGTACGACGTCGGATCCCTCACCGTGGGTGGCGTGCCGGGAAAGATCCGCACGCCACGCAACGCTATCAACGCCGGTATTGCGTTTAGTTCCGAGGATAGGAAAGCTGAGGGTCTGATCGGCGATCTTTCGGTGCGCGATAACCTCGTCCTCGCTATGCAGGCCAGCCGGGGGTGGCTGCGTCGAATACCGCGCCGTCAACAAGATGAGCTGACGGAAAAATACATCAAGGCCTTGGATATTCGTCCGGCCAACCCGAACTCGCTCATTCGCAACCTCAGTGGTGGGAATCAACAAAAGGTCCTCTTGGCCCGGTGGCTGATCACCTCCCCGAAGCTGTTGATCCTCGACGAACCCACCCGCGGAATCGATATCGGCGCCAAGACACAGATTCAAAAGCTGGTTCTCTCGCTGGCTAAAGACGGCATGTCCATCCTTTTCATCTCCGCCGAACTCGAGGAAGTGGTACGCCTTTCCAACAGAATTGCGGTGCTTCGCGACCGCAAGAAAATTGCCGAACTCATCAACGACAACGTGAGCGTCAATGACCTCATGGAAACCATCGCAGGCGGTTCCCCATCATGAAATCTTTTCTTCGAGGGCATCTGCTCTGGCCAGTGGTGGCCCTTGTTGCCTTGCTGGTGTTTAACCAGATCATGGCCCCAGACTTCTTCTCCCTCCGAGTTCAGGACGGTCACCTCTACGGCAGTTTGGTGGACATCCTACGCAACGGCGCACCGACAGTCTTGATTGCACTGGGCATGACACTGGTCATTGCCTCACGCGGAATTGATTTGTCAGTGGGCGCCATCGTTGCCATAGCCGGTGCTGTTTCTTGTACGTATATCTATAACTCGCCAGACCCGGGATCGTTCACCACGGCGATGATCGCCGTCGTGCTTGCGGTGCTTGTTGGCCTACTGATGGGTGTCTGGAACGGTTTTCTGGTCTCCGTTATTGGCATCCAGCCCATCATCGCCACGTTGGTGCTGATGACGGCTGGTCGCGGGCTGGCCCAGCTAGTAACCGGCGGACAGATCATCTCCGTATCCAACACGCACTTCAAAGCTATTGGTGCGGGCTACTTCCTGATGCTGCCCATCTCCATCCTCATCACCGTGGTGGTCTTTGCTCTCACAGCCATTTTGACGCGCAGGACGGCGCTGGGCACGCTCATTGAATCGGTGGGTATCAACCCTGAAGCAAGCCGGCTCGCGGGAATTAATGCCCGAACGCTGACCTGGGTCGTGTATATCTTCTGCGCCCTATGTGCCGCCTTAGCCGGGCTGATGATTAGCTCCAACGTCACGGCGGCCGACGCCAACAATGCTGGCCTTTACATTGAAATGGATGCGATTCTGGCTGTCGTCATCGGCGGCACTTCACTAATGGGTGGCAGGTTCAGCCTCACCGGCACAGTGATTGGCGCCTTCATCATTCAAACGCTCACCACCACTGTTTACACCGTGGGAATCGCTCCTGAGATTACCTTGGTCTTCAAGGCTTTGGTGGTCATTATTGTTTGCCTGCTGCAGTCACCGAAACTACGGTCCCTGCTGAAAAAGCCCGTCAAGAAAACTTCACTGGCCCCGAAAGAGATGGTGTCCAACTGATGAGTGTCCTCACACCCACCCCTGTCGCAACGGGCACCAAGGCCAAACGGCAGCTCACCACGAACAAGTTCCTGCCCGTCATGGTCACTTTGGCCCTGTTTATACTCATGTTTGCCGTTGGGTCCCTGATTTTTCCCGGCTTCTTCTCGGGCCAGGTCATCTTGAACTTGTTTGTTGACAACGCTTTTCTGTTGGTACTGGCCGTCGGGATGACCTTTGTCATTCTGACCGGCGGCATCGACCTTTCAGTAGGTGCCGTAGTGGCCCTGTCAATGATGATTGCAGCAAGTTTGTTGCAAGCTGGCTGGTCACCGCTGATCACCATCATCATTGTGCTGGTGGTGGGTTCTGTGTTTGGGCTGTTGATGGGACTAGCCATCCAGTTCTTCGATATTCAGCCGTTCATCATCACCCTCGCTGGCATGTTTCTGGCCCGTGGCCTGTGCTACGTCATCAGCCTTAGCTCCATCACCATCACCGACAGCTTCTTCACGACCATGGCCCAGACACGCATCAAGTTCCCCGGCGGACTGTTCATCTCCCCCAGCGTCGTCATCGCCCTGATTGTGGTCGCCATCGCCGTGGTGGTGCTGCACCACACACGCTTTGGCCGCACCGTCTATTCCATTGGTGGCAGCGAACAATCAGCGCTTCTCATGGGGCTCTCCGTGCCACGCACCAAGGTTTTGGTGTATGCCATCAGCGGCCTGTGCTCGGCTATCGCAGGGATCCTGTTTTCTTTCTACAGCCTCTCCGGCTACAGCCTTGCAGCCCAGGGTATGGAGCTAGACGCAATTGCCGCCGTCGTTATTGGTGGAACGTTGCTGACAGGCGGAGCGGGTTACGTCCTCGGCTCTGTGGTGGGTGTGCTGGTGCTGGGCATTGTCCAGACATTTATCTCTTACGATGGCACGCTGAGCTCGTGGTGGACCAAGATCGTCATAGGCTCCCTGCTCCTGGTCTTCATCATTCTCCAACGCATTTTCACGCGGAGAAAGACCTGAGTAAGCACCCCACAAAGTCAGCTGCGGGTGAGCACTACCGGTCTGGGCCCGGTGCTCGCCCGCAGCGTCAGGTGCGGCTGAATACGCACCGAAAACAGCGGATCGTTGCCGGATATCCCTTCCAGGATCATGGCAACACAGCGGCGTCCCAGCTCAGCAAAGTCTTGACGGATGGTTGTCAGCGGAGGGAAATAGAAGCCGGATTCGGGGCTGTCGTCGAACCCCACCACGGACAAGTCACGGGGCAGGCGAAGATTACGTTCGTAGGCTGCACGCATCACGCCAAGGGACATCTGGTCATTGCCGGCAAAAATGGCTGTGCATTCACCGTTGTCGATCAGCTGCTGCCCGGCCAGATAACCGGATTCAGCGCTCCAATCCCCCACCAGCAGCGGCCCCGATTCCAGACCAGCATTCGCCAGTGCGGCCTCCCACCCTCGGCGTCGGGCTTGGGCATCAAGCCAGTTGGTCGGGCCCATGATGTGAGCAATGTTCCGGTGGCCTTGTTCAATGAGGTGCTGAGTTGCCAGATAGCCGCCGCGTTGCTGGTCAACGCCTACGCTTTGCACACCCGCGGCGCCAATATCGCCAATGGCCACCATGGGGATACCTGGATGCAGCCGTTCAATGGAGCGGACAATCTCCTCTTGGGGTGCGATGACCACAAGGGCGTCTACTTGGTGAGCCAGCAGATATTCAACGGTTTCATTGATGGCTTTTTCGCTGACTTCAGGCAAACCGACGGCGTTGACCGCATACCCTGCCAAATGGGCTGCTTCCTGAATACCCAACAGAATATGGGCGGGACCAAAATGCTCCAGATTATGCGCAACCACGCCAAAGGTTTCAGAGCGCCGGGTAACCAATTGGCGGGCGGCGGTGTTGCGGCGGTAACCAAGTTCGGCGATGGCCGCTTCCACCACGGTCCGGGTTTTGGTGCTGACATTAGGATGGTTATTGATCACGCGGGAGACAGTCTGGTGCGAGACACCGGCTTTCGCAGCCACGTCCTCCATGACCGGCGGGCGGCGCCGTGCGGAATCTTTCTGCGTCATTGTCAACCTTTTCTCCGGCAGTTCCGGTTTGGCTGCGGCCCGGAACCATCCCGAAACGTCCGCCCAACCATTAACGTCCCCATAGTTCGCTTACTTCAACCGTAAAACAATCACTGTCATTCTTGCAGAGGAGACCACATGTCAGGCATTCCGCGTCGGCCGCGTTCTGGAACCCAATTCACGCTTACCTCCGGAGACTACCGGGCTGTTGTGGCATCGGTGGGGGCCACACTGCGTTCGCTAACCCATGCCGGGCGCAATCTGGTGGTCCCCTTCGACTCCGAGAACATCCGCCCAGCGTATCGTGGCGCCAATCTTGCGCCTTGGCCGAACCGGCTAGCCGACGGGGCCTACAGCTTTGACGGGGAGCAGCAGCAACTGCCCATCAACGAGGTTCTGCGCATGACGGCTCTCCACGGTCTGGTCCTGTGGAACGAATGGGAGCCGCGATCTCAGGCCCCTGACAGTGTCACACTTGGTGCCATCATTGAGCCTCAGACTGGTTACCCGCATCGCTTAGACCTTCAGGTCCGCTTTGAACTGAGCGCCGCAGGCCTGGACTGGCGCATCACCGCTACAAACATTGGCGCCGGCGTTGGGCCGGCCCCTTACGGCGTTGCGCCGCACCCCTATCTTGTGGCCGGTTCCGGCACTGTGGACACGTGGACACTGCAGTTGCCCGCCGCCAAGGTCCTGCAGGTCACTGCGGACAGGCTCTTGCCCACCGAGCTTGCAGATGTTGCCACGCACGACGGCGGCTACTTCGACTTCCAGCACCCCCGCACCTTGGGTGCCGCGGAGATTGATCACGCGTACACCGCGTTGTCCCCGGCTGATGCGGCCGGTGTCACTGCCGCAAGTGCCGAGGCGGGACCTGAGGTTGCGGTGCGATTGGTGGCTGCGGGTGGTTCGGGCGTGCTCATGCGCTGGAACCCGAGGACGCTCCCCTGGGTACAAATCCACACGGCCGATACTGCCTCGCCGGAAACGAACAGGATTGGGTTGGCTGTGGAACCTATGACATGCCCACCGGATGCGTTCAACTCCGGAACAGATCTGATCGCTTTGGGCGCAGGAGAACGTCACGAGGCCAGCTGGGTCATCGCTGCACTCTAAGGGCAGCGCACTGTACTCCGGGGCAAGGTGAGGAAGGCACTAGGCCGGGATCCGCCGTCGTAAGTTCAGCAGATGTGGGCCCACGGCAGAGGAAACGTCAGCCGTTGGGACGGTTGGGCAAGTATTGCAGTGACCATTTGTTGCCGTCAGGATCGGCAAAATGGACAAAGTGGCCCCAGTCTTGAACGTCAACGTCACTGACGTCCACGCCGTTTGCCTTGAGCTGCGCATGGGCGGCGTGGATGTCGGCAACGACTATTTGCAGGTTAGGGGCAGTGCCGGGCGCCGCCTCGGTCAGGCCCTCGCCGATGCAGATGGAGCAGGCGGAGCCGGGTGGGGTTAGCTGTACAAAGCGAATTCCCTCGCTGGGCCGCTCATCGAAGTCGGCGTTGAAGCCCACCTGATTCACGTAGAAATCCTTAGCCCTGTCCACATCCGAGACAGGCACAAACACAAGTTCCAGTTTCCAGTCCATGGGCAAACGCTACGCTCATGGACCCCGGCGCGACAGTGTTTGGCGAGGTTATCCGCTGCCGAACGTCTAGACGTGCAGTTCACTGGCCGTGTACCGGCCCGCCGGTGCGGATGCCTTGGCATTCGTGGTCACGTAACTGCCAGGGCGGCTTTCCTTGGGAGCTCTGGTGGTCACGTAGGAGCCAGCCTGGCGGGTCTTGGGAACGCTGGTCGTTACGTAGGATCCGCCGCGAGAATGGAGTCCCGACGCTACGCCGTGACCAGCTGAATCGCTGTCGAGAAGAAAACTGACGTGGGGCTGGTTACTGGAAAAGTTGTGCATGTGAAACTCCTAGGGCTCGGGTAAGAGGGCGCGCAACATCGCACCGTATGGATGGTTATGTGAGTGGTTATGATGGCAGGGCTGAAAGAGCCTCGTGCCGGTGCGCTGCTCACGGAGCAGCTTGTGTGGTGTCTAGTCCAACAGTGGCTGACTGTTCGGGACTAGTTAGCCACGGGCTATCTACGTGGCGGCCGGGGCCGCTTGGCAGCTGGAGCAAACGCCCCAGAAGGTAATTTCTGCGACTTGGACGGCGAAGCCATTCATGTCCGACGGCGTCAGGCAGGGGCTTTCGCCGATGACGCAGTCAACGTCCTGAACTTGTTTGCAGTTCAGGCAGACGAGGTGGTGGTGGTTGTCGCCCACGCGTGCTTCGTAGAGCGCTGGCGAGCCTGCTGGTTCAATTTTGCGAACCAGTCCGGCCGCTACCAGTGCTGCCAGCACGCCGTAGACAGCTTGCAGGGATGTCTTGGGCAGGTGCTCGATAACTGTAGAAAATACTGTGTCCGCATCAAGATGGCCGCGGCCAGATAAAACATCAAGGACCGCAATCCGGGGTGCCGTCACTTTCAGCTGAGCCGACCTGAGCCGCCCTGCCAAAACTTCTTGCTGCGTATCCGTTGCCATGCCTCAACCATAGCAGTTGTTTTGAATGAATCAAAACAACTGTGGGGTGGATCGCACTTGCACTGAGGTCCAGACCGAGTGTCACGGAGTCCGCACCCTCCCCCGCCAGTTTGCATCGAGGCAAGAAAAAGCGCCCCACCCCCAAGGTTTTCGAGGGTGGAGCGCTAGGCAAACGCTAGTCAAGGGAGCTGATACCCGGCCCGGCCGCCCAGCAAGTTAGCCGAGCGAGAGTGCGCCCGTTTTCACAGCGGCAACCACTCCGCCGTCGACCAGCAGATCAGCGCCGGTGATGAAGGAGGCTTGGGAGCCCAGCAAGAACGAGGCGGCCTGGGCAATGTCCTCGGGGGTGCCGTAGCGACCCGTTCCGGAGGCCTCCACCATGGCGCGCATACTCTGACCGCTTTCGCCGGAGAGCTCCTGCTGGCCCATGGGAGTGGAGATGACACCGGGGCTAATGCTGTTGACGCGCGCACCACGGGCGCCCCAAACGAGGCTGGCCGCCTGCACTCGGAGCTGATTAGCGCGCTTGGCCACGCTGTATGCTGTGCCCGCATCAGCAAAAGAGGGGTCAGCCCAGAAGGGCAGACTAAGCAATTGATCAGTGGGCGTCAGAGCCAGCGCGGATTCCACCTCGGCAGGGAATCGACCCGCAGCAAAGCTACCTGCCATGCTGGCAATCACGACGCCGGCCCCTCCTTCGGCGATAACCTCACCGAATGCGTCAAGAACGTAAGCAACACCAAGAAGATCGACCTTGAGGATGGCCTCCGCCGGGGCTTGGGTGGGCGAAAGTCCTGCGGTATGGGCAACTTGGATCACCTTGCCAGCAGCTGCGGCGGCTGCAGCCAAAGCGTAGACGGACTCCCTCGAGGACACATCCACAACGTGAGTATCCACCATATATCCATCACCACGGAGAGCCTCTGCGGTCTTTTCTAGCCCGTCAGCATTGAAGTCAGCAAGCAGCAATTTCTTGCCCGGCCCCTGACGGCGTGCGATAACCTGACCCATTCCGCCGACGCCAATGACAACAACAACCTGATCAACCATGATGCTCCCTCGGAAGTTTCGAGACATTATGTCTCGTAAATAAAGCATAGAGCCTATGCTGGGAAAATGACAGAAGTACAAAGGGGTCGCCCGAGAAGTGAGTCATCGAGGCGGGCCATCCTTGAGGCGGTCCGGGAACTCATCGCAGACGTAGGCTATGACGCCATGACCTTCGAAGCCATCGCGGCCAGGGCAGGGGCCAGTCGGCAAACAATTTACCGTTGGTGGAAGTCCAAGGCCTCGGTGGTGACCGAGGCCGTCGTCGAAGGTTTCGTTCAGCTGCCCCTCGTCACCATTCCCACCACTGGCTCGCTGCGCCATGATTTGAAGGAGTGGATTGCCATCGCCCCCGGGGCCTCCGGGTCCAGCAGCGAGGATGGGGCTCGCGCGGTTCAGGTCATCAGGGGCTTGGCGGCCGCGGCTTCCGGCGACAGCCACGATGCAGAGTTGCTTTACGAGCACCTGACGGGGCCGGCGCACCAGGCTTTGGTAGCCCGACTGGAAATGGGGAAGACCGCCGGAGAGTTGCCACACCGAAGCGATTGTATTGCCGTGGCTGACGCGCTCTTGGGCACGCTTGTTTTCCAGATACTCACCCCTACCCGGTCGGAAGAACGGTTGTTTGGCGTCGTCGATGCCCTAGTCCCTGCCAATGGATGACAGACCGCCTTCCTTGACAGAAAACCCCGGGTTGTTATGGTTTGAGCATGTCGGCCGTCGATCTAGCTGGTCCAGATAAGCGCCCCAGTCGCTCATCTAAGCCTGCAACGATTTTCCTACTCGCAGCGGCCGTGCTGCTTCTGCTCTCAGCTGCGCTCCAGCATCACGCATCAGTCCAGCGCTGGGTGGTGTTCGCCGGCTCACGGCCCGCCAGTGAAAGTTTCGGTGAAGATCATCTCTACGATTACTATTTCCCCGTTGAACCGTGGATAAGCATTGGGACCACAGCTCAGTTTTTCGGTGTGGGGATCCTGATCCAGGCTTTCGCCGTTGTGGTCATGGCCATCGGCATCCTACTCGCGCCTAAGATCGCCAAGGGCCGATATTCCATAGTCGCCATCGGGGAGTTCGGGATTGCAATCGTTGTTGCAGCCACCTTCGCGGTTTTGGGAACGCACGCCTTCAACTCAGGGATCGACGGCACACCGTCTCCTCTACAGAACATGTGGGCCCTTGGCCATATCGGGTTGCTCGGTCTGCTTGCCCTGGCTTGGCTATGGTGGCGGAAGCTACGAACCGCGTCAGTCGCGTGTCTGTTCCCGACCGGCTCAACCTTGATGGGCTACTTTTTGTCCATGTACTTGATTGCGCCCATCGTTACTAGCGGAGGCTCGCACGATACGACACGGTGGACCGAGAGCGTTGTCGCGGCATCAACGGCGGCAGCCGCAGTGGCGATCATCATGGCCGCTAGAGCTTTGCTTTGGCCTCGTCAGCGTAAGCTTCGGGCACTCCACAGACTATGAAGGAGCGGCACCGCCGAGACCATCATGAGCACGTTCCCCAGCACCAAGTCTTCGGCTCTAATCACTGCTCCCGATATGAGCAATGCAGCAAATACGACGGCGGCTACCCCACCTTGCGTGATTCGGATCAGCCGCACCAGATGTCGCTCCAGGCGTGGGTTGGCCACCGTCTGGGAACCCTCCTCGAGCTGACTCAGCAACGCGTCTACGCGTTTGGGCAGGCGCAAGGTGAGAGATGCGACGTCGAACGCTTCTTTAGCGACGTCGCGCACCAGATTGCCGCGCTCATCATGCAAGAGCTGAGCCGCAAAGGGCTCTACCGAATCCCACAGATTAAACCGGGGATCCAACGAGCTGCATACCCCAGAGGTCAGGGACATTGCCCGGATGATGAGCAAGAAGTTCTCCGGTAGTTGAAACGGCAGCGAGCGGACCACATCGCCAAATTCCGCCGCGAAATCGCTGAATTCATGCGGGTCCACCTCCTTCAACTCGGCAAATCCCATCCCACCAAAACGGGCAAAGAGTTCGGTCATGGCACGCTCAAGGGCCGCCGAATCGGCCGATGGCACCAGCACACCCACGTCGCTGATCGCCGAGACCAAGCCTTTCCCATCACGGCCAGCAGCCGCAATCAACAACTTCCTCAGGCCACTACGCGTCTGGGCCGAAACCTCACCCATCATGCCGAAATCTATGAACGTCACGGTCCAAGGGTGTTCCGTAGACGGCTCTGGATTTGGCGTGACAAAGATGTTGCCGGGGTGCGGATCAGCATGGAAAAAGCCGTTCGTAAACAACTGCTCAAACATGATTTCCGCGAAGACTGGGGCAACCTTGGCCGGATCTATGCCCGCAGCCAAAAGTCGTTGGGAGTCAGTAATTTTGATGGCCGTGACGTCTTCAAGCGTGAGTACCTGGCGCGTCGTTCGCTCCCAGACCACCTGTGGAGTTCTTACACGCGGATCGGTAGCGAAGTCCTCGGCAAAGCGTTCCAGATTCGCCGCTTCGTTCAGGTAGTCGATCTCTTGTCGACTGGTCGTGGCGAACTCCTCAACCAGGGCCGGGGCGTTTGCCCGATCCGACACGAGACGCACATGACTGAGCCAACGGCCTACTTTCCGCAGTGCAGCCAGATCAATCGCGACGATTTCATCAATACCGGGACGCTGTACCTTCAACACCACAGCGTCCAGTCCAGTGTCATCAGCATCGTCTGGACGCAGTTGCGCCCGGTGCGCCTGGCCGAGGGAGGCCGCCGCGATGGGTGTCGGGTCCACCGAAGCGAACAGCGTTTCCAGCGGGGCGCCCAGCTCGGTCTCCGCCAATGCCCGGATGGCGGCAAACGGGACAGGCGGGACCTCATCCTGCAGGCCCTCAAGTTCGGCTGTGATCTCCGGCGGGAGCACATCAAGTCTGGAGGACATGAACTGCCCCACCTTGATCATCAAGCCACCGAGATCCACTGCCAGATTATGGAAACGCCGCGCAAAACGCCGCATCCGCTGCGCCCGATTGCGTTCGGCAATCTTGCCCAGCCAGATACGAGGGAGGAAGAGTTCAAACCACCACGTCACGACCAAATGCCATGCAGCAAACCGCAGAATTCGTCGGTAGCGGGCGCGGTGTAGACGCGCGCCGGTGCGGAATTTCGCTTTCTCCTGGCGGACCGATGTCACCTTTGCGAGTCTTGTCAGTCTTGGGCGAGGATCGAATAGAGCCGGCGTCGTGCTTCTTTGAGTACTTGAACTGCTTCCTCAATCTGCTCCGGTGAGCCGGTACGTCCCACTTGTGCCGCAGCCTGAGCGAGCTCCACTCCGGCCTTGGGGAGCGCTGCGAAGCCACCACCGGATACCGGACTGGCGGAGTCCCACGGTGTTTTCGTCTCGGAACTGGCGACGTCGGCCCGGCCGGATTCAGTCAACGAGTAGATTTTGCGACCGTTGGACTCTTCTGCACTGACCAAGCCTTCATCAGCCAGCAACTGGAGTGTCGGATAAACGGAACCAGCACTAGGCTTCCAATTGCCCCCGCTGCGTTCCTCTATTTCGCGGATGATCTGGTAGCCGTGCATAGGACGTTCGGCAAGCAGGGCCAACACCGCCGAACGGAGCTCACCCCGGCCTGCGCGGGTTCCGGATCGCTTTTCAAATCGCGAACGAAACTCCTCCACGGCTTGCCACATGCCGTCAAAGTTGTTGCCCATGAATCCGCCTGCAGGGAATGAATTATTGTGCATTGTGCTCTCCTCAATCAATCGCGAACGATACTTACCGATACCTAACGATATACCTGGCATTTTGGAAAGACAATGGATTCTCCGTCAAGGGTTTGATACTGAGAACAAGGGCTTGGGCTTGTCCGTCGAGAAATCTACGGGAGCTAAGCGCCAACTCTACATACGCCGGGGAGCAGCTGGCAGTCTCAGCAGCGAGCCCATGTACCCGTGTAGTGGTGTCAACGCTAAACCTAAACGCAATGTCCAAGCCGTCAGCATCGCCGACGCGCAGAGGTTGCAAATCTGGGTCAAGGCCTGACATGACAGCCACAGCCACGAAGACGTCCCCAAGTCAGGTTAGCGGCCAAGCCACCGAGCCTGACCCTACCAAAAGCGCCGTACCTGTTCCTCGCGGACAGATCGGGCGCTTGTGGTGTTTGAGTTGGGGTTACCGCTCGGGCCGCACACTGAGCAGATTCACACCTTCGGGCAAGGTCCTCTTGAGCTCCTCGAATCCGGCGGTGTAGTCCTGGCATTCCACGGATGTGGACTCCACCGCGCCAGTCTCGATGACTTCCAATAGTGCTGTGATGATCATGGGGTAACCATAGCGTGACGGTCTGACTCCGACAGACACTGATAGAGGCTCTGAACTGGGTAGTTGAGGGCCTTTGCGAAGCGAGTTGGTGCACGATTGCTGCCCGTTGCCGCTTTTAACCGTGAATCCCCTCACTCGAGTCCCCAGATATGGCCCGTTTAATCGCCTTATCGGGGCCAGATATGGGACTCGAAGATGGCGATCGCGGAAGCCACTGACACGCCCGGGCTGTACACACATTTTGGCCGCTAAACCGATTTTAACCGTGAATTTGAGGGATCAAAAAGCCCCTCTGAACGGTGCTTAGCCTAGTCAGAGGGGCTTTTCTTAAAGTGGAGCTAAGGAGATTCGAACTCCTGACCTCTTCGATGCGAACGAAGCGCGCTACCAACTGCGCCATAGCCCCAAAACAGCAGCCTCGCTGACATAAAATCCAGCTTCGCCACCATTTTTCCAGAATAAACCCACAAGGCTGTTGATTCCAAAAACAACCTCTGGTTCATGGAATCAGCAGCCAGGCAGGAGAATCGACAGCTGTCTGCTACTTACGCCAGTAGTTATTCGCGGCCGCCACGGTGCCAAACTCAATGGCCACCACCTGCGCCGCCAGGGTCAGCGATTCAGGGTTATTGGCGTAGTCCGGACGCAAGGCCTTGCGCACTTCGCCATCGGGCTGGATGGCACCAATACTTTTGCGTGCCATGGTCATGGCCAGCAAACGCCCCTCCTCTGGGGTTGCCGTGATCAACGTGCCGCCGGGAATGAGTTCCATTTCTCCTCCAAAAGTTGTGTCGAAACCAACATTTTCACCCTACTCCATTTATTCGGATTTAACCGTGAATAATAATTGAGGACTGAGCGCCAGCTTGGCCTAGGGTCGCTTAGCCAACCACGCTTCGAAAGATTCTTCACCCACGGCATGGTCCGGAATCTAGTTTTTCCCCGCCCTCAAAAAGGCATCAAAGGACCCCGGCAGCGGCATGGGCGAGATCAGAGCTTTGCTGCCAGTAGCTTGCTTCCACATCAGAGCCAGCTCCTGCATCGAATGAACGGCGGGCCCACCTGCAAGAACATATTCACTTTCGCGGCCACCCCGCAGGGCCTCAGCCACCAGCACAGCTGCCACATCCGCCGTCGAAATTGGCTGGACGGAAACACCCATGAAGGCTGGAATAACACCAATTTTTGCGCCACCTGCGAAGATTCCGGCCACCAGATTGTGGAACTGAGTAGCCGCCACCACAGTGGTGGTCAGCTTCGATTTTTCGTAGCTACGGGCTCGCGCAGCCTGCGCCTGGTAATACCCCATGGCGCACTCCCCCGCATTGACGATGGTCAGCAGCACGCAGCGGCGAACTTCGGCCTGCGCAGCGGCATTGAGCACGGCACCCGAGGTAACCGGCAGGGCACGCAACGAAGCGCCGGAGCTGGCGTTTAGGGTGTCAATGAGAACCTCCACCCCCGCGAATGCCGTAGTCACGCCCGTTCCAGCGCGGAGGTCGGCCTGAACATACTCCGCTCCCCCAATCTGCTGCTCCATTGCGGGCAAATGACGACTCAGGGAGCGCACCTGATGACCGGCAGAAACCGTATGGTGGACCACGGCTCGGCCAGCAAGCCCGGTTCCTCCCACCACAGCTATCAACACCATGAAGCTCACAGTACGCCTGAACACAGAACAAAACAGCCGGGCCCAAAGGACCCGGCTGTTGGCAGAAGTGATATTAGGCGCGGCGCCGCTGCAAGACATCGTCGAGATTGTTCAAGGCATACTGGCTGCGTTCGGCCGCAGCAGGTGCTGTCTTGGCGGAAACTTCACCTGCCTCGAGCGGAACATCCGGCACAACTGCGACGCCTTCCTGTCCGGAGGCTTTGCCCACACCGGCCTGATCGGCCTTGATGGAGGTTCCGGCCGACTTTGGCGCCTCCGGCAGATTCAGCGGCTTCTCCAGACTCAAGGACCGGGCGGCGGTGACGTAACCGGGGACAGGTACCTCTACGGGTTCCCAGGTCTCAGTTTCAAGTTCGCCTTCGGCCAACGTTTGGGTATGCGCCAACTTGGCATCGGCACTGCCCTTGGCCGCCACCCGCATTGCTGCGGCACGCAGCTCTTCTGCGGTGAGCGGCTTCTGCACGGGCGCCGGCGGCGCTCCCTCAGCACCGTCAAAAAGTGTGGTTTCACGCGGTTCAGGGGCCTCAGCAGTGGATTCTTCCACGGCGCTCTGCGCTGCTGCCAAGGCTCCGTTGCGGGCGTAACGCCGGGCGTTCTGATCCCGCACCGCCAAGAGCCGAAGGGCAACGATGACTCCGGCAAAAACCGCCAATGCGGCCCATGCCACGGCTGGCGAACCCAGCGAAAACACGTTCAACGCTCCGGAGATCCCTGCAGTCAATAGAGCAAGCAGGCCGACGCAGGCAAAAAGTGTCCTGCCCCAACGGATCTGTAGTGGTTTCAGAGCTGCCGAGGGCACGGCGGTTGAAGGTCCCGGCTCCACGTGGGTGTGGGCGTCGGAAGTAGTGCTTTCCATTGACGTCTCCTGCAACTGCTGGATTGGGTGGACCGACTGCGCGTGTCCGGCCACATTTCAACCCTAAAGGGGAAACATGCCCCTCCCAGCATTACTGCCGGTGTGTCGCCATCCAAGGCACGAAAACTGTCATTTCTTACGTCAGAGGACGTCATTGACTCCGCGACTTGCGTTCCCTGGGCCGGCAGGCTCAGCTATCGGCCCGGGTCACAGCGCTCGCCAAGGTCACCGCGCCAGCCACCTGGCCAGGATCCCCTCAGGGACTTCCTCCGACGTCAAAGCAAAACTCCTGTGATCCGCCCACCGCCCATTGATGTGCAAGTACCGCGGGCGCAAGCCCTCGTCACGGAACCCTAGTTTCTCAACAACGCGCAGACTAGCGGTGTTTTCCGGGCGGATGTTGATTTCCATCCGGTGCAAGCCCAACGTTTGAAAGCAGTGGTCGGTGGCCATGGCAACTGCCGTCGGCACAATTCCCCGGCCCGCCCGGCCTTGATCCACCCAGTAGCCCAGAGTCGCCGACATCGCAGAACCCCACACAATCGAGGAAACCGTCAGTTGACCCACAATGGCAGGCCTGGATACGCCCGGAATCCGCTCCGTGATGATGAAGGGTAGAGCAGCAGCTTCTCTGGCCTGCCGGTTTAGGGCGCGCACCATCCCGGCGTAGGTGGGAAGTTGACCCGGGCCTGCAGGGCTACTGGCCTCCCACGGCTCAAGCCAAGCAGCGTTTCGTGCGCGAACCCGCGTCCACTCACCCTGATCGCGAAGCTTGATGGGGCGCAGGATCAAATCGCCGCATTCCAACTTAACCGGCCAGATGGCCTGCGCCCACACCCAGCTAGACCTTCAAATCAGCTGTGAACTCGCCCAGCCATTCACGCAGATCTGCACCGAGCTCTTCGTTTTCGCAACCCAAGGTCACCACGGCCTTGAGGTAGCTGAGCTTGTCGCCAGTGTCGTAACGACGGCCCGAGAAGACAACTCCATAGACACCGCCACCTTCTCCTTCCATCGTGGCCAAGGTCTGCAGCGCATCCGTCAGCTGAATTTCATCGCCACGTCCCGGAGGGGTGTTCTCGAGTACCTCGAAGACTGCCGGGTGCAGCACGTAGCGGCCAATAACGGCCAAGTTCGACGGCGCATCCTCCACCGCGGGCTTCTCCACCAAGTGGTTGACCCGGACATAATCTTCACCGTCAATAACCGTCATGTCGGCGCAGCCGTAAGCAGAAATCTTGTCCCGAGGAACTTCGATCAGGGCCACGACAGATCCACCGGTGCGTTCCTGGACCTCGATCATGGTGGTCAACAGTTCATCGCGCTCATCGATCAAGTCATCGCCGAGCAGGACAGCGAACGGCTCATCGCCCACATGAGTCTTGGCACGCAACACTGCGTGGCCCAGGCCCTTGGGGTCTCCCTGACGAACATAGTGAATCTCGCCCAGATCAGTGGCGTGCTGGACGGCGGCGAGACGTTCGGTATCGCCCTTCTCCTCGAGCAGCTGCTCGGTGACCGGAACACGATCAAAGTGGTCCTCGAGCGCCCGCTTGTTGCGCCCCGTGATCATCAGGACATCGGTCAGGCCAGCGCTTACGGCCTCCTGGACCACATACTGGATCGCAGGTTTATCAACAACAGGCAGCATTTCCTTAGGCATAGCCTTGGTGGCGGGCAGGAATCGAGTGCCCAAGCCGGCTGCAGGAATTACCGCTTTGCGTACATGCTGTGCAGAAGTCATGCCCCAAGGGTAACCGAACTCGGCCAAAATCCCCCGATACAGTGACTTAGACACTAATCCTCACGCAATGATTGGATCGGCCGGATCACCATGGACAAAGTTGCCCTGCGCTCCCGTATTCGTGCACGACGGCGGGCGGCAGCCTGTCCCGCAGCTGTTGCGTCCGGCGACTCCGCAGACACTCTGAGCGCAAACACAGTCGGTGTCAGCTTGACGAAGAACACACTGGACTGGCTTGCGACACTTTCCGGAAACCACCCGGGAATGGTGGTTTGCGCCTATATTTCAACCGGTTACGAACCGCCGACTCAGGAACTACTGCGTGCCTGTACCGCGGCCGGGTACATCGTCCATGTCCCTGTCTGCGAACCCGATTTCCAGCTCAGCTGGGTTCGGTGGCACTCAGCTGTGGAGCTTGTAAGAAGTGCTTGGGCTCCCGTCATGGAGCCGCTCGGTGCACGCATCCCATTCGAAGCCTTGGTAGCAGGAACCGGTGCCGCGTCCAGTCACAATCAGCTGCGGGCGATCATTGTTCCTGCTTTGGCGGTCGACGCAGAAGGGACCCGGCTTGGCCAAGGTGGAGGCTACTACGACAGATTCTTGGCTGGCGTCTCCGGGGTTCCACTTGCTGCCGTTATTTACGACGATGAATATCTGCCTGCCGGTGCACTTCCCTACGACAGTTTGGACATGCCTGTGCACTATGCCTTGACCCCGTCAGCGTGGATTCCGCTAGGGGCAGCGCACCATTCAACAGTGGACCACTCAAAGGATCCGATAGGCGGAGCGAACGGCTGACAGGCGATGGTGGACTGCTTGGCTGGCAGGCGAATAGTGCCACCCTGCACTCCCGGGAATGCCACGCACCGCTCTGACGTTTTATCCCCGGTGATAGAATTCATTCTAGGGACCATGGATTGCCAACCGTGTAGTTGTCAATAACAGGGTCCCTAAAGCATGTTCACAGGAGGAACTTCAGTGCCCACATACGCCTACGCCTGCAAAGATTGCGGCCATGCCTTTGACATCCAGCAGAGCTTTTCCGAGGACTCCTTGACGGTCTGCCCCGAATGCCGCGGCACACTTCGCAAGAAGTTCAACTCGGTGGGAGTTGTTTTCAAGGGCTCAGGTTTCTACCGCACCGATTCCCGCAGCACCTCCAGCTCTGTACCTGCCGCTGCCACATCTGGTCCATCCAGTTCAGAGTCCGGGGCTAGCACAGCAGACGCCGGGTCCTCCAACGCTGGAACGACCGGCACTGGCTCATCCAGCTCCTCCAACGCCGCCAAGACTCCAGCGAAGGTAAGCGCAGGCAGCTAACAACCACATTTGTCACTACTTCTTGGGAACTGCTTCCGTCACAGGATCTGTACCGTCCAGGTTCTCCACAATCGGGTGCATAAGCCTTTTACCCGCCCGCCGCAATCCCTAACGTGGATTCATGAAGACGGCCCGAACCACCCAACGCTCTCAGGGCTACCCGGGCCCTTCGTGGCAGTGGAGTAACTGGTCGAATCGGTCAAAGCGACCAAACATTTTTCAGAGGTTGCGCCGAATAGCTCTGCGACGCAGACGGCTGCTGGCGGCGCTGCTTCTCTGTCTAGCTGCTGCCATCGCCGTGCAGCAGCTCACCCCTTCAGCTCCGGCCACCGTCGAAGTCCTGGTGACAGTCCGTGACCTGCCTGCCGGGCATACCCTGGCTCATCATGATGTGACCATGACCGCCGTCGCTCCTGTCATAGTTCCTGACGGAGCTTTTGCCTCGGCGCCGCTCTCCCCTGCAATAATCTCCCCTGCAATAAACGGCCAGCCGGTGTGGCTGGGACGCCAACTATCCGGTCCCGTGCGTCGGGGCGAAGTCCTCACTGACGCCTCGATGTTGGGGAACGAGCTCTTGATCGGATCCCCTCCGGGGACTCAGGCAGTCCCCGTGCGTGTCAGTGATCCGGCAACTCTTTCCCTACTAAGTCAAGGCCAATTGGTGACGGTGGTACTCAGCCGCTCCGAAACTATGGCCGGGCCCGTACAGAACGAGATCCTTGCCATCGCTGTTCCTGTCCTGTGGACACCGGAACTGGCGCAGTCAAGCAGCGGTTTACTACCTGCCCAGAACGTTGAGGGGATGGTTGTCGTGGCGGCGTCGGGCGAGCAGGCATTGCAGCTTGCTGGTGCGAGCACTCACGGTAAGGTGTTTTTGATTCTCGTTCCGCAGGACAGCAACTCTTCGGTTGCCGGGAGCCCTGGTTAGGAGCGGGAGGACTTCACAGTTGCAAAGAACTTGCTAGATTCAGGCAGATAACACAGGGCTATCGCCAGAACGCCGCAAACGATTTGAGCCAAGGTGGTGAACCCTTCTGGGTAGCTGACTCCCACCAGCTGGATAAACGTCAACGCTACCAAGATTCCGGCACCCAGCCGCGCCCAGGACCTGCCCTTGAGCAAGAAGATACTGAACAGCGCGTAAGCACCAGCAGTGACCAATGCCGACAAGACCACAGTGATGACGTCAATGTTTTGGAGTGCCTCCAAGCTAGGCGTATTACCGGTCATCGCGGCATGCTGGGCTTCCAGAACAGCCCGCCTCTCGGGCGAGACTGAATGGATGATGGCGAAGACCGATGCAATCAACTGCATGACGGCGGCAAGGCACAGAAACCATGCCGCCGCAGTCACGAACCGGGGGGTTGCTGGTCTGGGAGCTCCGGATTTATGGTCTGCGAAGGCACTCAGCCCCGGGATTTTTGGCGCAGTGGCCATGGCGGTCCTTACGTTCTTTATCCCCAATGCGGGGGTTTATTTTCGCGCAACCATGCATCGTGTCCACGGTCCGAGGCGGAATCGCCCCATGTGTGGTCTGCATCGTGCGGGGCAATTTTGGGCAACAGTGCGGAATCGGACTCTGCTGGCGCAGTCTTACTATCTTCCTCCGCGGCGGCCTCTGACATTGACTCTGCTGCAGCAGCAGTAGCAACGTCCTTTTCGCCCTTGAGACTCTCCGCTTGCTCGCCCATCAGCGGCGCTCCTTCTTCAGATTTATTTTCTTTCGGGGCGTCCTGACTACTGGACTGGGCCGGAAGCGTTTCTGCGTCCCCACCCTGTTCAGACTGAGCACCTTGTTCAGAATCAGCCCCTTGACGGCGGCGTGAACGCGGCGAATCAATGACAGCCGTCATGGACGTGTCCAATGAAGTCCCCATGAGGGAGGAAAGATCAGCATCGCCTGCGGTTGAACCCATACCCAGGTACCGGGCAATCTGGTCCGCGCAGCTTGACGGGTCGGTGAAGACCTCGATCGTCCACAGCGGAACGTACCGCCAGCCAAGCCGCTCCAGCATCTGCGGGCGGAGCCTGCTGCGTTCACGCACACTCATCTTCTGGTACTTGGCGGTACCATCCGATTCGACGGCAACGGGCACAGGGACTTCGTGATCGGCACGGCCCAGCAATTGGATGGGATCCGGCGCTGCCGCCATGTCCAGAGCGCCGTCATAGTGGTGCCATACGCGAGCCCCGCGGGCGCGGAGTCTGTCGGCAAGATCGGCAACGAGCGGGTCTTCGCCAGTTTCTTTTTCGCTGTCCAAGGCGCGGCTAGCAGGGCTTCCCAGAAGGGAGTTGCCTGCCATCTCACGGTCAAGGAGCTCAAAAAAATCGACTGCACCAAAACTCAGGCGGCCTGCATCCAGGTCTTCGGGCCGGAAGCACGTGACGATGTGAATGTGGGAGCGCGCCCTTGTCATGGCCAAAGCGAATTTGGCGCGTCCGTCGGGTTCTGACAGCGGCCCGAAGCCGTGCAGTGCCCGGCCGTGCGGGGTGCGGCCGTAGCCCAAGGAGAAGATGACCCTGTCCCTCACCAAACCGGCAGCCCTGTCCACGGTAACCACGCGGAAGGACTCGGGACCTGAAGCAAAGAAATCAGCCAAGAGGGGGTGGTTAGCCATTTGCAGACGGATGGCCTGGGCCACCCGGACGGCGTGCCTATCACTGGCGGTAATGATGGCCAATGACTCGCGAGGGCGCACCCTGGCGTGTTCGAAGACGAGGTCTACGACGCGGTTGACCTCGGCCACCACCGACTCGACCCCACCGCTGTCAGTTCCGGGCAGGCCCTTACCATCGGGCAAGTAGTCAACGGTCAGGGCGCGTTCAAGCCCTGTGACAGCGCGTCCGTCAGGCAGCCGTTCCAGCTGAGAGTCATAGAAGCCGGTGCTGAGCTGACGGACCAGCTCTTCGTCCACGGCGCGGTAGGAAACAGTGAGCCGGTGACGCGGCAGAATGCGCGACAACGCACCAAAAATGCTTTCCAGCGGGTGTTGTTCCTGCTGGCGTTTCTCGGGGGCACTGACGGCAACCGTGAAACTCTTGGGGCAAGCTGTTTGCTCATCACCAAAGGCCACCACTTGATCGGCACGTGCCAACGAGGGCAACGCAGATTGCAGCGACGTGGATTCGGCATCGAGAATGACAACCGTGTCGAAGCGGTACCCGGCGGGAAGCGCTGATGGCACCACCAATGGACTCAAGACGAACACGGGCGCTAGGTTGCGCAGCAAATCCGGCGCCTGAGCGCTCAGCGCAGCCAAAGAAACACGGCCGTCCTTGAGGACGTTTCGGAGCATTTCACCTTGGCGGTTGCGGCCAGCTAACACTTGTGCCCAGTCTTGTGCCAAGCCCCAGCGGATGCGCCCGGGACCCGATGCAACATGGGCTTGGTCCGCGAGGCGGAACTCGGCTTCCAAGCGGCGGAGGTTCTCGCCGTCGGACATGGCAAGATACTCATCACCGCTGATCATGGCTTCCAGGGCTGACTGCCACCACGCCAGTTCGAGTTCCGAACCGGTTTGCACAGCCGGCACCTCACGCCGGGCCAGATCGTCCAGCAATTCACCCAGACCTTGTTCGCGCATGCCTTCTAGCAACAGGGTGCGTTCTGGCAACGTCTCCAGAGTGTCCTGCGATTCAACGAGCGCCTCGAGGCGACCAATCAACTCCCCGGCGTTGAAGTTCAGCAGGTCTCCGCCGTCGACGGTGCGTTCCAGGACGGCTCCGAGCTTGAGCAGCTTCTCGCGCAGCGCGACAAAAGTGCGACTCAACTCCGCCAGCCCGGATGGCACCGTGGGATGGCGTTTGCTGGTAGCGGCTTCCGCCCACAGCGCGCTTTGTTCGTTGACCAGAACTAGTGACGCGTGCAGATCGGCAATGTGCACACCGGGGCGCACCAGATCCCTGGCGTTGCGGCGGAACCTGGCCCGTTGCAGAGCCGGCATCTCAATGCCGCGTTCACGACGCCATGCAGCTGTTGCCGTGGCGGCAATCATGTCATCCGTGGACCAGTCAAAAATGTCTGCACTGAACTTGTCCAAGCTTTCCCGGATAGCCACCAGCATGTTCAGCTGGCGGCCCCATTCTGCAAAGGAATTCCCTTGGCGGATCTGGCCAAATTCAGCCACTTCCTGCATCTTCTTGGAGAATTCAGGAACCTGACTGTGCAGTTGCTCCGCCAGCGAATAAGCGGCTTCAGTTTCCTTGCGGGTGACCATGCGGGCACCGTGCCAAGCGCTGCTGACAGCAACCTGACTGAAGGCGCCCAGTTCCGCGGCCCGACGTAGTCTGGCGCTAAGATCCTTGCGGTCGCGGATGCTGTCCAGTACGCTGCGCTTCAGGCGCACAGTGGTGGAAGGCGCCGGATGGATTGAGGTCAGTTCAGCCAGCGACTGCATGGCCTGATAGGGCGAGCAGCCCCAGCGTTCACGAACATTGTGCAGGCTTGCCACATGGTCCATCAGCTGGTGACGGTGATCCACCAGGGTTTCATGCAAGCTGCCTAGCTTCGGTTCTACGGCTTTTTCGTTGCGTGTAATGGCACGGATCAGCTGTGATTTGATTTGCTGCGGACCGCTTTGGGCACTGAGCTGCAGCAACAGGGAGTCAAGATCATGTTCGCTCAGGATCTGGGCCAGCTCATTGAGCGTGCCACGCCTTTCGCCCACAACAAGGACGCTCTTGCCGTCATGGACCAACTGCGCGATCGCATTGATGGCGGTCTGGGTTTGGCCGGTTCCGGGAGGAGTGGAAACCAGCACAGACTCTCCCGCGCGGATCATATCCAGCACGTATTGCTGCTGCGGATCGGCGTCGAGCACCAGCAGTTCATCGTCGGGATTGCGCTCATCCAGTGAGGTGAAGCGCGAGAAATCTGGTTCTAGCTCCACCGGGAGGACATCGTCACCGCTGTGTTGCTGCAGTGTTTCGACCAGTTCGGTGCCCTCAAGCAGTGCGGGGTCGTTGAGGTTATCGGCCAAGAAAGCGAAGGTGGAGACCACTAGTTCATGATCGACGCTGGATCCTGGAATGGGCGACAAAAGGGAGCGGATCCGGTCCAGCACGGGGGCCGGATCAAAGCGTGCGGTGCTGTAGGCCAACCGTCCCAGTGCCGGAGCGTCCAAACGAATGCTGGTGTTGTGCGCAAGGTGCTTGACCAGAGCAGGGTTGATTTGTGCCTGCTCCATGAGCTGGAGTTCGTAGTCGTCCTGCCCGGGACGTACGGTAAGTGCGACGGCGGCCAGCAGCACAGGCGCGCACACATCGGTGCCGCTGTGGTCATCGGCAGGCCAGCGGGCCATCCCGGCGCCGAGATACCCGACATCGATCCCGCGATCGGTACTCAGCTCAAAGATTTTAGCGCGCAGCGCGGCTGCGGCTTTCTTGGCGGCACCGTAGTGTTCCGGTTCGCGGATCAGCGTTGACAGCCGGGTTTTACGGCCGGCCAGCAGCTGGGCTAGGCCCGATGGGTGGGCGTGCGTGAGGGAGATGCTGCCGTGCTCGGTGATTGCGAAGGCAAGCGAGGTGTCGGAACCAGAATATGAGTCCAATCCCGCAAGCCAGGCTTGGAGCTCCAACGAGCTCTCCTTGGGCCCTGCAACTTCGGACACGGGTGCCTTCTTCTCTGCACTTGAGCGGAACGGTCTTGACCATACTGACATGTAATTCAGGCTATCGCTCCTAGCCCTCCATTGCCTGCTCGGCACACTGGAGAGCAGCAAATTAGACCCGAAATATAGGCCCTATTGATGCTCTCCAGCGATACCTAGGGGATTACTCCCACTCAATGGTTCCCGGCGGCTTGGACGTGACGTCCAAAACAACTCGGTTGACACCTTCCACCTCATTGGTGATTCGGTTGGAGATCTTCGCCAGCAGATCGTACGGCAAGCGCGACCAGTCAGCTGTCATTGCGTCCTCGGAGGACACGGGGCGCAGCACGATCGGGTGACCGTAGGTGCGGCCGTCGCCCATGACACCGACGCTGCGGACATCTGCCAGCAGGACAACCGGCATCTGCCACACTTCGTTGTCCAGACCCGCTGCGGTGAGCTCGGCGCGGGCAATCGCGTCTGCGTTGCGCAGCAGTTCCAGGCGTTCGCCGGTGATTTCGCCCACGATGCGGATGCCCAGACCTGGGCCGGGGAACGGCTGGCGGCCGACGATCTCTGGCGGCAATCCCAGCTCGGCGCCAACTGCACGTACCTCATCCTTGAACAGTGCACGCAAGGGCTCAACGAGCTCAAAGCGCAGATCTTCAGGCAGGCCACCGACATTGTGGTGGCTCTTGATGTTGGCAGCACCTTCGCCGCCACCAGATTCAACCACATCGGGGTACAGCGTGCCTTGGACCAGGAACTTGATCTCTTCGCCTTCCAAAGCTGCCTCGGCCATGATGGCACGCTCAGCTTCTTCGAAGGCACGAATGAATTCGCGACCAATGATCTTGCGCTTGGTTTCGGGGTCAGAAACCCCGGCCAGTGCGTTCAGGAAGCGGTCCTGCTCGTTGGCGACATACAGCTTGGCACCGGTGGAAGCCACAAAGTCCAGCTCCACCTGCTCTGCTTCGCCTTGACGCAGCAGCCCGTGGTTGACGAACACGCAGGTGAGCTGATCGCCCACGGCACGCTGCACCAAGGCAGCGGCGACAGCCGAGTCAACGCCGCCAGAGAGGCCACACAGGACCCTGGCAGTGCCGATCTGGTTGCGGATGAGTTCAACTTGCTCATCCAAAATACTGGTGGCAGTCCAGTTCTTTTCCAACTTGGCGCCGTTGAACAAGAAGTTCTCCAGCACCTTCTGGCCGAACTCGGAGTGCTTGACCTCGGGGTGCCACTGGACACCGAAGAGGCACTTTTCTTCGTTAGCGAAGGCGGCAACGGGGGCACCAGCGGAGGAAGCGAGCACATCGAAGCCCTCAGGGGCTTCCTGAACGCTGTCACCGTGGCTCATCCACGTGGTCTGGTCAGCATTGGTGGAACTGAGGATGGAGCGGCTTTCGCCCAGGATCTGAACCTGGGTGGAACCGTATTCACGCAGACCGGTCTGGGCGACGGTTCCGCCGAGGGCGGCGGCCATGGCCTGGAAGCCATAGCAGATGCCCAAAACGGGGATGCCTGCTTCAAACAGGTCAGCACCAACGCTTGGGGCACCTTCCGCGTAGACGCTTGAAGGTCCACCGGAGAGGATGATGGCAGCTGGGTTTTTAGCCAGCAGCTGCTCAGTTGTATAGGTATGCGGCACGATTTCCGAGTACACATTGGCCTCACGCACGCGGCGCGCAATCAACTGGGCGTACTGGGCACCGTAGTCCACAACCAGGACGGGCTTCTGGGAAGTCTGGGCCGTAGCGGGATTAGTCACCCTATGATCTTAACCCACGGCACAGTGCACTGGCCCCAGTGCGCTCATTTCAGTGACCAGTTACACCAAAAGGCCCGTCGTGGACGGGCCTTTTGGTGTAACTCGCAAGCGCTTTAGTAGCGTTTGCCTGCTTGGGGATTGGCGGCAAGCTCAGCCAACACTTCCTTGTGAACTTTCGTTTCAACGAAGAAGGACAGGAACGGAATCACACCGCCCAAGGCGATCAGTATCAATTTACTGAACGGCCAACGCATGAGGGTCCAGAGGCGGAAGTCTGCGATGAGGTAGACCACGTACATCCAGCCGTGCACGATCAACACCATGGTGGACAGGTTCACGCCACCGGTGATGGGCATGACTCCACCGTCGATGCTAACCAATCCGAAACCGTGGGGTGCCCCTGTGGTGTCAGTGCCACCAGCAACCAGAACACTGGTGAATGCGTACCGGAGAATCAGCTCCACGGTCAGCAGCAGCAGCATGGCACCGGTGGCGTAGGCCAGGTACTTGTAGAACTTCAACGCCGTCAGGATCTGGGCCGGCGTACCGCCAAATCGTCGCTTGGGCGCCGCCTTCGCTGCGGGCCGGGATGCGGCATCCTGCGCGGGCTGTGCAGTCTGTGCAGCTGGGGCTGATTCGGTGTTCCTGGGCTCGGTCACTGCCGGTGCTCCTCATTCTGTTCTAAAGCCAAAAAATCATGGTTCATGCATGGGCTGGTGCGCCAGCTCTGTGGTTTAGGGCGCTGGTTAGGGCGCTGGAAGCTGGTTTCCACTGCCGCTACCCCGTCCGGGGCCGGCATCAGGTTCAACGTGGTCGCCGTCGTCGTCGTTCCCCAAGTACATATCTGAGTCAATATCAAAGAGTTCATCTTGATCACGGCGGTAGTCATCTGCCACGAGCCGCCACCAAAGGAAGAGCGCGAATCCGGCAAAAACCACCCACTCAATGGCGTAGAAGATGTTGAGCCAGTGGACCTTGTTGTTCTGATCGGTGGCGGTGACAGTAATGGGAATCATCTTCCCGGTCATGGCCGAAGCGCCCACGTCTTTTCCGTCCACCACTTCATGGTGCGAAACGATGAAGGCCGAATAGGTGGTGACATCCCAAAGGTTTGTCAGCTCGGCGGTGGCCAGTGCTGTAATCTGCCCATCTGGCACGTTGGGGGAAACTTCAGGGCCTTCGGCATTTAGCAACCGACCCTCGAGCTGCACGGCGCCTTCGGGCGCAGTTGTGGCGTCGCCGGGCTCGGCAATCCAGCCGCGGGCCACAGGAATGACTACTTCCTTTGTGGCGGCGACGCCCACCACTGTGGGTGCGCCATCGACGACGAAAGCCGTGACAACCCAGTAACCAGCTTTTTCTCCCTCGAGGCGGGAAGACACCAAGACTTGTTTGCCGGCGTCGAAGTGGCCGGTGGCGGTCACCAGCTGGCCCTCAAAGTTCCCCGTCATAGCCTTTCCAGGGACGACGGTATCTAAGAGCGGTTGCACTTTTTCGGTGACCGACGGCGGAGCCACATCCTTCTCGAGCGAACTGGCAAGTTGCCATTGGCTCAACAGGACAAGAACAGCGGCGACGGCCAGCGCAAACACCAGTGCGGCAATCCATTTGGGTTTGAGGGCAGTTTTTAACACACTACAACGGTACTTCGTATCTGTGTAGAACAACGAATGCAGGCACCAACGCCCTTAGCGGAACTCGGGGACAGTGGTCGAGTGATCAGTGGCCGAGGGATCAGTGGTCGAAGAACACCAGGGTGGAGTTGATGAGTTCGGCAATAACCTCAGCGTCGTGCGCCCGGCGCAGTGATTCGCGGAAGTTTTCCTTGAACAGGGATCTGGCCAGGGTGGCCAACACTTCAAGGTGTGCGGAGAACGAGCTGTCCGGAGTGGCAATCAGCAAAATCACGGTGGCCGGACCGTCAACAGCCCCGAAATCTAGACTGTGTCCAAATTTGGTGATCCCCACGGCGATAGATATTTGCTGGACGAATTCACTTCTGGCGTGCGGCAGGCCGATCCCGCCCGGAAGGCCCGTGGCCATCTGGTGTTCGCGGGCATTGACGTCCTTGAGGAATCCGGAAAGATCCGAAATCCGTTCCTGTTCAAAGAGTTTTGCCGCCAATTGCGCCGCGGCATCTTCTTTGGTCTCTGCCACCATTTCCAAAATGACCAGCCCGGAGTTGGTCAGTTCTGTTTCATAGCGTTCCAGCGAGCCCGGAGTCATCAGTACCTTTCAATGGCTGGTGGTGAGGGTGAACCTTCGCACCAGTCTATGCGCTGAGGCTTGTTGCAGGGGTGCGCTCAGCTCAGAGCGAGAGTCGAGAGGGAGACAAACCACGGGAGCCGCCTGTGGCACCACCCTGAAGAAAAAAGAAGTGCCCCGGTCCAGTGGATCAGGGCACTTCCATATAAAACCTGCAAATTGGTGATCGTTTGAGGATTACCGGGGGTTGACGATCACGTCAATCCGCTGGAATTCCTTCAAATCGGAATAACCGGTGGTGGCCATTGAGCGGCGCAGCGCACCGATCAAGTTGGAGGATCCATCGGAACGGTGAGCCGGGCCGTACAGCACTTCCGTCAGAGTCCCTACGGTGTCCATCTTCACGCGGTGCCCGCGCGGCAGTTCCTGGTGGTGTGCCTCGGCACCCCAGTGCCAGCCCTGTCCGGGAGCCTCTGATGCGCGGGATAGCGCTGCGCCGAGCATGACGGCGTCGGCGCCCATGGCGATGGCTTTGACGATGTCGCCACTGGAACCCATACCGCCGTCGGCAATGACATGCACGTACCGGCCGCCGGACTCATCCATGTAATCGCGGCGTGCTGCTGCGACGTCGGAGATGGCGCTGGCCATGGGCGAACGGATGCCCAATGCGCGGCTGGTGGTGGTGGAGGCGCCGCCGCCGAAGCCGACCAGGACGCCTGCTGCGCCAGTCCGCATGAGGTGCAGTGCGGAGGTGTAGCCGGCTGCACCGCCCACAATAACGGGGACATCCAGCTCGTAAATGAACTGTTTGAGGTTCAACGGCTCGGTGGTCTTGGAGACGTGTTCGGCCGACACGGTGGTGCCACGGATAACAAAGATGTCCACGCCGGCGGCCACCACGGTCTTGTAGAACTCTTGGGTGCGCTGCGGGGTCAAGGACCCGGCCACCGTCACACCAGCTGCACGGATCTCCGCCAAGCGGGCCGTGATGAGTTCGGCCTGAATGGGAGCGCTGTAGATTTCCTGCAGACGGCGGGTGGTGGCGGGTTCAATGACCGAGCCCTCCAGCGTGGCAATCTCATCCAGCACCTTCTGCGGATCCTCGTAGCGAGTCCACAGCCCTTCCAGGTCCAGCACACCGAGTCCACCCAGCTTGCCCAGGGCAATGGCGGTCTCTGGGGACATGACGGAGTCCATGGGCGCGCCAATGACGGGCACCTCGAACTGGTAGGCATCGATCTGCCATTTCACCGAAACATCTTGGGGATCGCGGGTGCGCCGAGCAGGCACAATCGAAATCTCATCCAACGAATATGCGCGGCGTCCGCGCTTTCCACGGCCAATCTCAATCTCATAAGTCACGCCCCTAGCCTATCTCAGGCGGGGCCAGAGGCATTAAATGACGCCCGCCGCCGCTTGTAGCTCCTGCGCTGCCGCGTTTTCCAGCACGGCAATCGCCTCAACCTGCGCAGCCATCGCGGCGAAGTCCGGCTCCCCCGGCGCACCCACCAGCTCCGTCAGCGCGTCCCAGTGCGCGCCCAGCGATTCATATTGCGCCGCCGCCTCCAACAAACTTCCACGTTCGACGCCGGACACCGCCGCCCCGTCGGCCGCCACCTCGCGGAGGAATTGCCCATACAACGGGCGCAAGGCTCCGGGGCCACTGAATCGCCGGCCCGTGAGCAGTGCGTGGAGCATGCCCAGGCCTGTCACCGAGCGTTTCGGGTCTGCAAAGATCCGCATCCAGCCGTGCTTGGAGGTGGAATCGCTCAGCCGCTGCGCCCACGTCATCATCCCCAAAATGCCAAAGTTCCTGGCGTAACCCGGCGGCACGCCCGGTGGCGCCTGCTCTGAGAGCAGCTCCTGCGCCGTGTCCGCCATCGCCTGCCGCACCACATCGGTGGTCAGGGCTTCACCTTCCAGTTCCTCCATCGCGGAGCGGGCGCCCGTGACCACATGGGCCTGCCAATGCTTGTCCGCCTTACGGGAATTACGCGCCTGCGCCAGCGCGAGAGGACTGATTCGCTCCAGTCTCCCGCCGCCGTCGTCCATCAGGTAATCCTCGCCGTCTCGGCCCACCACGGCCACGTCCACGGATTCCATGTCGGCCAACGGGTCTTCGGCCACCCACGGCAGCTTGCCGCGGACAACACGCACCACGGCGGGCACTCCCGTGTCCAGCGCAGCATTCAAGCGGCTCTGGGCCAAGGAGGCGCTGCCGGTTTGCTGGATGTTGACGGCGGCACCGCTGCGGCGCAGCAGATTTTCCGTGTACGGGCCGGGGTGGAAGCGGGTGACAGCCGACGCCGTGGTGATGTTCTTGTATTCAAACGTGAAGATCATGAAGCCGATGCCGCCCGCCAGCCCGGACAGCATGGCTTCGGTAAACGCGGCGCCGGTGAGAGGGTTGCTCACTCCGGATGCAGCAAGGACGCGGGTCCAGAGCCCAGAATCCCAATGCGAATATTCGGTGGTGTGGTCATAGGAGGAAAGCATGCGTTGATTCTATCGGGAGCAGGGGCTCACATAGTGAGAACTCCCCATCGTGCAGAATCAAAAGTTCAACTACGGTGAGTGGAAGAATCGCGGTATCCAAGCCACGGACTCGAATAATATGAAAGGCAGGCGGCGAGCATGGCAGATGGCATGATCGGGGCAGACCCAGAACAACTACTTGCCCTCGCCAAGACCATGGAGAGCTCGGGCAGTGCCCTGAAACAGGCCGCCATGACCCTCGGCGGCGCCGTGGCCCATGCCCGCTGGACCGGCCCGGACAGCGATCGGTTCCGTGTCCAGTGGAACAACGGTATGAGGGCCAAACTGAACAACACGGCAACCCTGCTCTCTACAAATGCCACGCTCCTGAAGTCACAGGCGGATGAGCAAACCACCGCCAGTGCATCCGGCGGCGGCGCTGCCCCATCCGCTGCTGGCGGCGGCGGCAACGCAGGTGGCGGCGACGGAGGCGGTGGCGGAGGCGGTGGCGGCGACCATGAGTGGCTGGGTGAGGTGGTTGACGCCAACGGTAACCCCATTTACCAAGGCGTCAACATGCTGGCCAGCACAGCCGGCGTCTTCGCCGATAACCTCCTGGGCAAAATGGTCAAGGGCGGGCTACTGCAAAAATTGCCGTGGACCGTGTTTGGTGCCAGGGCGGGACAGTTGGGCCAGTATTTCAAGGGCACCCAGCTACTCAACGGGCTTTCCATGCTGGGGCGTGCTTCCGGTGCACTCAGTGTCATTGGTGGCGGCATGCAGTTCGCCGAAGGATTCATCAATGGCGACGGCAACCAGATGCTGGATGGCGGAATCTCAGCAGTTCTAGGCGTAGGCTCGTTCATTCCCGTAGTGGGGCCGGCATTTGCGATTGCCGGTGTTGCCTGGGCAGGTTTAGGCATACTCTCATCATCCCTGGGCTATGACTCAACCAGCGAAATGGTTGGCGCCGGTGTGCAGTGGACCGGGACAAAAATCGTCGAGGGTGCCCAGTGGATAGGCAAGGAAACCGCCAACGTTGCCAAGAAGGCCTGGGGCTGGCTAACCGGCGGATAGAGTCTATTGCAAGCCCTGTCCCGCATTGCACCCACAGTCCATCGCAGAGGAAAACATGACTGACGAATCAGAACTGCTGCTCACTGACCACGAGCTCCTAGCCCTTTTGGCCATGAACCCCACCGAGGCTGCAGCAGCAACTCGTGACGTTTTTCGGCTTAGCAATGTTGCCCACCGCGACGTTCTGGAGCGCGTTGGCGTCACCACTCTGCTGGCCCGCGGCATGGCGGAACCCAGCGGCGAGGACATCGTTCCCGTGGAGCGTGGCGCCATGGTGGCTGCCGTGTTGACCACGGCCACCGAATGGTTAGAGGTAGCCTTTGTGACCCCTGGAGCAGACCATGTCATGTTTGTGGCCGTCTCCGAACACGGCGCCCTCTTGTTTTCCCTCGACCGGCTGGGGGCTCATCAAGTGCGCCCGGTGGATGCCTCAGCAGGCCTGCCCCAATTGGGCACCTTGCTGGCGCGAGCATATCTAGAAGACGCCACGGATGGTCTTCCCGCTGCAGCAATGCTCACCCACCACCCTGCCGTTGGCAGTTCACGCACCGCGAACCTGAAACGGGAGGCCGAGGGGTGGACGTTGTTGACTGGTAGTGGTGATGCCGAGCAGAAGAAGAAAGTGACGGCTGAGTCCGCCTTCCAAGACCTGCACGCGGCCCTGTCAAGTTAATGCCGATCCCTCCCACTGAGCCTTCCGGTCGGCAGGGCCCTTCTTTCTCTTCGCCGCTCAGCGCTACCTCCCGTGGACGTGCCGTGACGCTGTTGCTCTTCACGGGGACCGTGGTGGCTTGTTTCGCAGTATTGGCCCTGGCTGATCCGGTCTGGGGAGGGAAGTCCCGCGGCGGCATAGCGGTGTTGGGCGCGGTTCTTTTTGCTGTTCCGTTCGTGTTTCTTTGGCTCGCCATCCGCCGAATTCCTGCGGGGCGAGAGGGCGCCGAGGGCAATCGACGCCGGCCAGCAGCCTTGGCCCTGGTGGCCGCGGTCCTGTGGGCCATGGCGGCCCTGTTCTGGTATTTGACCGTTGCCGGCGTCGACGCCCGGTGGAGCGTTGACCCCATCCTGTTGGCGGTTCCCCTGACCATCTACCCGTTTCTGACATTTTTTTCCAGGCCACCGCAATCCGCAAAGCGCCTTGAGGAGCCCGGCACATGAACTACTACACCCCGTATCCAGCCACCCCGGGCCAGCCCCTGGACTATTGGCTGAGTTCGGACATGGCACGCATGGCACCGCCCACCACACCTTCGGCGTTACGCGACATGGCGTGGACTTACGGACAGTACCGCGGATTGGCTGGTGCCTGCACCGGCGTTGCCGCTTGTTTGTTGGGCGGGGGCATCCTGGCGGCGACGCTGATGACCGGCGTCCCCGCCCTATGGATCACGCTGTTGGCAGGCGGACTGGCCCTGGCTGCTGTGGGTGTTCTGGTCCGTCGGCTAAAACTTCCCCAAATTGCGCACGTTCCACCGCCGGGGATATCCAGGGGCCCCGAACGGGTTTCCTCCGGGTTGGGACTGGCCATATTTCTTGGCGTGGCAACAGGCGCGCCCCTGGTTTTGGCCCTATCCGGGTGGCTCTCTCAAGGGCCCGGCCCGGCCTTTGCCTTCTTTGCCGTCATGGCCCTGTTTGTGCTCGGTATGGTCAGCACCTTTGTTGTGCCCCCATATTTTGCTCAAAACGCCCGCCGCGATTTCAGACGCTACATTGAAAACACCCCTGCTCTTCGCCACGAACTGGAGGCCATGTCCCTGAATTGGCGGGATCCGCATGCCGACAGGCCGTTCGGCCCGCTCTAGCTTCGATAGCCCGCTTGGCCGCTCTGTCTGCCACCACTTAGCCCCGGTTGCGTCCCACAACGTAGGCTGGGGACATGACTGACACTGAACTTCGCATGACCGACCATGAGCTCCTAGTACTGCTGTCGATGACTCCGACGGAATCTGCTGCCGTCACTTTAGGGCTGCTTCGCCTCGACCAACACGGCGACAATGAACTGCTGCACAACGCCGGCCTGACCACGCTCATGGTGCGCGGACTGGCCTCCCCCCAAGGTGAAAAGATTGTTCCCGTGGACAGGTGCGCCGTGGTGGGCACCGTGCTTTCCCAGGCCCAGGAATGGTTGGAAATCAAGCTGACCACCCCCACCAGCAGCCACGTACTCTTCGCCGTTGGCTCCAACGTGGGAGCCGTCTTGCTGAGCATCAGCCCCTACGGCGTTCACGAGATCCAGCCCATTGAATCCGGCGCAGCCATGCTCGATTTGGCCCTCCACCTGAGCAATGAATACCTCACCGGCGCTGCCGAAGGACTGCCCGCTACCGCAGTGGTGCGCCGCCTGCGCGTTGACGGTGAAGCCGTTGTAGCCCAGCTGACAGCCGTGGAATCCGGCGATTGGGTGCTGCGCAGTGGCACCGAATCCGAATTCATCGAAGAAAACTACGGCTCAGCAGAGGCCATGGCGCAGTTCAAGTCCGTACTCTCAGTTTGAAACTGCAGGTAAGGCGACTTTTCGGCGATGTTTTTCGCCTTATCCGCAGTTTGGAATACCGTTCCAGTCACAGGACGGTCCAGTAACCGTTGTCACTTTCTCGAATCGCCTTAAGCACGACGGCGGCCGGTCACCTTTGAACAAAACGCCACGATTTATGAGTTCTGCCCGAACTTGACCCGTAATGGCCAAAACACGATCAGCGTTGGTGGCCACAATACT
>NZ_JBFBLU010000013.1:0-51329 GCF_040686795.1 Specibacter sp. NPDC078709 | reverse complement strand
CGGCCCCACCAGGTCCTGCACGGTTCCCCATCTGTTGGCCGGGGTGCGGCCCAGGATCCAGGAGTTGAACCTGGGCACGTGCCCAGCCCACCGCCGCGGTGAGGTGCCTTATGCGCGAAGGGCGCAGCGGGAATTACTCCTGCACTGGCTCCAGCGCATTCTTTGCTGTGCCTTTGCCTTTGTCCTTGTCGTTGTCCTTGACGAAGAACAGTGCAAACAAGAGGGCCACGATGGCGGTGGCCACCAGGAGCGAAAGGCCAATGGCGTACTTATAGTTCGCGGCCTCGGGGTTGTAGGTCATGCCCATGATTAGCGGCGGGAAATAGCCGCCCAGACCGCCGGCAGCACTGACAATACCGCTGATGGTGCCCACCTTGCCGTCTGGCGAGAGGGTTCCCACCCAGGCGAAGACGCCTCCGGTACCCAGCCCCAGCGCCGCGGCTAAGGCCAAGAAAACGGGTCCGGCCTGGACGTCAGCGGCAGGTTCTAGCGCCACGAAGAAGCCCAGCACAGCCACACCGGCGAGGGACACGAGCACCACGGGCTTGGAACCGATCTTGTCGGCCAAGACACCACCAATGGGACGGGCGATCACCGCGGCCAAGGCGAATCCGGCGGTGCGGGCACCCGCCGAGCTCGGATCGAATGCGTAGATGTCGCGCAGATACGTGGGCAGGTAGGTGGCGAAGGAGACAAAGCCGCCGAAGACCACGGCATACAGGAAACACATCTTCCAGGTCACGGCCAGCTTTGAGGCGTCGATCAGCTTGGGCATCACGGGGGATTTGTTGGGTTGCCAGCCGGGGGCGTTCTTCATGAACACCCAAACGAGCACGGCCATGACGGCCAGAATGCCCGCGATCAGCAGGTGCGTGGGCACATATCCGATCGATTTCACCAAGCGCGGGTTCAGGAAGGCGGCCAGTGCAGTGCCGCCCATGCCTGCGCCAAAAACTCCTGTGGCAAAGCCACGGCGCGACGGTGGGTACCAGGCGCTGACGAACGGGATGCCGACGGCAAACACTGTTCCGGCAACACCCAAAAGGAAGCCAGCCGCAAGCACTATGACAAAGGAGTTTAGTGCTCCTCCCAACGCGACCAGCAAGACTGTAGGAATCGTGGCCACCAGAACAAATGTGAACAAGGCCCGTCCGCCGTACCTGTCCGTCATGGTGCCCACTACTATGCGGCCCAAAGAGCCCACAAAGATGGGCATGGCCACCAAGATCCCCATGGTTCCAGCTGATAGTTCCATGGAGTTGGCGTAGTGCGTACTCAGGGTGGCGATGATGTTCCACGCCCAGAAACCCACCACGGAGGCGGCGGTTGCCAGAGCCAGATTTAGTGCCTGTCCCTTGACGGGAGGCGGGTGCGGGGCGGTTGTTGAGGCCATGGTCTCTCCTGATTGAGGCTTAGAACCTGGGTGGTAGAAGCTGATTAGACGGTTAGCGCTTGGTGGTGTCGCGGTCGCGGGTGCCTACTTCGGACCAGCCACTGCGGGGAGCCACGCTGGCACCCTTGTCTCTGGATCGGTACACAATGTACGGGCGGAACAGGTAGTGCAGCGGGGCTGTGAACGCGTGGACCAGACGGGTAAACGGCCACACCATGAACAGCAGCATGCCCACCAAAGTGTGGATGTGGAAGGAAGTCGGAGCCGCGGCCATGGCGGCAACATCCGGCTGGAAGATGAAGAGGGAGCGGAACCACGGAGAGACCGTGTCCCGGTACGTCGCATCATGATCGGGCCAGAACACGCTGGCCAACGTGGTCCACAAACCAAACACGATGGCCGCCACCAGCACCACGTACATGAGCTTGTCGTTCTTGGTGGTCGCCATGAACACCGGCCCGGTTTTGCGGCGGCGGTAGATCAGCAGCACGATCCCGCCGAGCGTGCCAACACCTGCAATAGTCCCCACAAACAGGGCGTTGAAGTGATAGATGCTCTCCGTCATACCCACAGCCTCGGTCCATGACTTCGGAATCACCAGACCAAAGAAGTGCCCCGCGATCACGGCGAGCAGACCAAAGTGGAACACGGGCGAGCCGATGCGCAGCAGCTTGGATTCGTACAGTTGTGAGGACCTGGTGGTCCAGCCGAACTGGTCGAACTTATACCGCCACACGGAGCCGCCTACCAGAATGACAATCATGACGTAGGGCAAAACGCCCCAGAGGAAGATGTCCATTGCTCATGCCCCTTTCATGGGCAGCAAACGCGGATCGTAGGGGTCCAGGCCCACGGATTCCGTGGGCGGGCCGTAGCCTGCCATCCGCATGACGGCTTGTTCATCTGCCGGGGATGCGCCCGGCAGAGTGTCACAGATGGCTTGCAGAATCTCGGCGTGCGGCAGCTCATCGCGCATCAGCCCAAACTTGATCAGTTCCAGGCTGGGCCGGTATTGCGCCAGCAGTTCCTTGCCGGTGGGCATGTCCACGGTGGCCGCAAATTCAAGCACCATGGGCAGAAAGTCGGGCAGTTCTCCCCAAGTGTCCACCAGGGTGTCCTGACCTCGGTAGACCTTCTTGAACGCGCCCAGCACCTCGCCGCGCCGCCGAGTATCGCCGTCGGTCCAATAAGAGAGGTGCAACGCATGCCGTTTGCCGAGGTCAAATTCCTGCACATATTGGCCTTGCAACGCCATCAGATCGGTGCTTTCCAACCGTTCTAGGACGACGCCGAACGGTTGGCTTGCGCCGGCAAACTCACCGAGGGCGGCCCTCATCATGGGTACCCGGGCTACGAGTTGTTCATCCGGGTAGGACAAACACCACGACGCTGCCAGGAACGTTATCCGGTCCCTTTTGTTGCCGGTCCCGTTCATGAGCCGCCACCGCCTTCGGTGGCAGCTTCGAGGTCATCGGCGGGCGGCTCGGTGGGATGCTTTTGCGGGAACATCCCGGCAGGTGCGCCGTTGCCGTCCCAGTTCAGCAGGTTCACGCGGCCACGCAGGGTGTCCGCCCCGGCCACCGAATCGGAGGTTTGCCGGTCCTTGAGAGCATTGAACGTTTCCAAAGCCACCGGGGTGGGACGTCCGCTGGCCTCACCGAAGGGCGACATGCCCATCGAATCCATGCCGGGTCCGCCGTCGAAATCGAGCGAGCAGCCCATTTCCTCAAGATCATGGGCCTGCTCGGCATGTGCCTTGGGGATGACATAGCGCTCGTCGTACTTGGCGATGGCCATGAGCCGGTACATCTCATACATGGTGGCGCCGTCCATGCCCACGGAAGCGGGGATGGACTCATCCGGATCATTGCCCAGTGAAATGCCGCGCATATAGGCACGCATGGCGGCCAGCTTTTGCAGCACGCCGGTGACCAGCTCCGTGTCACCTGCGGTGAACAGTTCGGCCAGGTACTCGACGGGGATGCGCAGAGCGTCAATGGCGCCGAACAACACGTCCTTGTCCTCGGCGTCGTGCCCCTGGTCACGCAGCAGATCAACCACGGGGGAGAGCGGCGGGATGTACCAGACCATGGGCATGGTGCGGTATTCCGGGTGCAACGGCAGGGCCACCTTGTAGACCTTGGTCAGCGCGTACACGGGCGACTTCTGTGCGGCCTGGATCCAGTCTTCCTGGATGCCTTGTTCGCGAGCGGCCGCAATGACGGCAGGGTCATTGGGGTCCAGCAGCACATCCATCTGGGACTGGTACAGATCCTGCGGATCCGTGACCGAGGCAGCTGCGGTGACGGCATCGGCGTCGTACAGGAAAAGCCCCAGGTACCGCAGCCGGCCCACGCAGGTTTCCGAGCACACGGTGGGCAGGCCCACCTCGATGCGCGGGTAGCAGAACGTGCACTTCTCGGCCTTGCCGGTCTTGTGGTTGAAGTAGATCTTCTTGTACGGGCAGCCTGTCATGCACTGGCGCCAGCCGCGGCACTGGTCCTGGTCAACCAGGACAATGCCGTCCTCGACGCGCTTGTAAATGGCGCCGGAGGGGCAGGAAGCCATGCAGGAGGGGTTCAGGCAGTGCTCGCAGATGCGCGGCAGGTAGAACATGAACGTCTGCTCAAACTCGAACTTGATCTTGTCCTCGGACTCGCGGCGCACCTTCTCCACAATGGGGTCCAAATGACCCATTTCGGAGGTGCCGCCCAGATCGTCGTCCCAGTTGGCGCTCCAGGTGATCTTCGTGTCCTTGCCCGTGATCAGGGACTTGGGCCGGGCCACCGGGAAGTCATCGCCGAGCGGGGCGTCCACGAGGGTCTTGTAGTCGTAGGTCCAGGGCTCGTAGTAGTCCTTGAGCTCGGGCTGGATGGGGTTGGCAAAGAGCCCGAACAGCTTCTTCACACGCCCGCCGGCCTTGAGCTTGAGGCGGCCGCGCTTGTTCAGCTCCCAGCCGCCCTTCCACTTTTCCTGATCCTCGTAGCGGCGCGGATAGCCCTGCCCGGGGCGGGTTTCGACGTTGTTGAACCAGACGTATTCAACCCCTGCACGGTTGGTCCATGCCTGCTTGCACGTGACGGAGCACGTGTGGCAGCCAATGCATTTGTCCAAGTTCATGACCATGCCCATTTGAGCCATTACACGCATTAGTACTGCACCTCCTGTGAACGGCGACGGATGGTGGAAACGTTGTCTCGCTGGTTTCCGGTGGGACCAAGGTAGTTGAACGCGTACGTCAGCTGCGCGTACCCGCCAATCAGGTGGCTGGGTTTCACCAACAAACGGGTCACCGAGTTGTGGATGCCGCCGCGGCGGCCGGTGGCCTCCGACTTCGGCACATCGATGGTGCGTTCCTGCGCGTGGTAAATGTAGGCGACGCCTTCGGGCATGCGGTGGCTGACCACCGCCCTGCCCACGAACACGCCGTTGGCGTTCACACACTCAACCCATTCGTTGTCCTTGACCTGGATAGAGCCGGCGTCCTGCGGGCTCATCCACACGGTGGGACCGCCACGCGAAAGGGAGAGCATCAGCAGGTTGTCCTGGTATTCGGAGTGGATGGACCACTTGGAGTGCGGCGTCAGGTAACGCACCACAATCTCCTTGTCCCCGTTGGGGCCCAGCTTCGGCTCGCCAAACAGCCTGTGCATATCCAGCGGGGGCCGGTAGATCGGCAGGGCCTCGCCAATGTCGATCATCCAATCGTGATCTAGGAAGAAGTGCATGCGCCCGGTCAGCGTGTGGAAGGGCTTGAGCCGCTCAATGTTCTGCGTGAACGGTGCATAGCGGCGCCCGCCCGTCTCCGAGCCCGACCATTCCGGGGAGGTGATGACAGGCTGCGGCCCGGCCTGGGTCATGGCGAAGGAGATGTGCTTCTCCTCGCTGCCCTCGGCCAGATCAACCAGCTTCATGCCCGTCTTGCGTTCCATCTCCTTGAAACCGGCCACGGCGAGTTGGCCGTTGGTGGTGCCGGAGAACGTCAGGATGGCCTCGGCCATTTTCGCGTCGGTGTCGATGGCGGGACGCCCGTGCGCGGCGCCGCCCATCATGACGCCGTTGACCTTGCCCAGGTGGGCCAGGGCCTTGTCGAGTTTGTAGGTGATGTCCTTGACGGTGAAACCCAGCTTGTCTGCCAGAGGTCCGACGGCGGTGAGCTTGTGCGCGATGGCCGTGTAGTCCCGCTCCACCACGATGAAGTTGGGCATGTTCTGCCCGGGGACGCCGTCGATCCCGTCCTTGCGCCAGTCCCGGACAACGCCGCCGGGCTGGGCGATCTGACCCACGGTGTCGTGGATGAGCGGGACGCTGACCAGGTCCTTGCGGGTGCCCAGGTGTTTCACGGACTGGCGTGAGAATTCCTCGGCCAGCAAGTTGAACAGCTCAAAGTCCGTCTTGGTTTCCCACGGCGGGTCGATGGCCGGGGTGAAGGCGTGCACAAAGGGGTGCATGTCGGTGGAGGAGAGATCGTGCTTCTCGTACCAGGTGGCGGCCGGGAACACGACGTCGGAGAGCAGGGTGGTGCTGGTCATGCGGAAGTCGGCGGACATCAGGAAGTCGAGCTTTCCTTCCGGCCCTTCCTCATGCCATTTCACGTCCTGCGGTTTCAGCGATTCGTGGCTGTCCTGACCCATGACGTTGTTGTGGGTGCCGAGCAGGTTCCGCAGGAAGTATTCGTTGCCCTTGGCGGAGGAGCCGAACAAGTTGGAGCGCCACAGCACCAGGGTGCGGGGCCAGTTTTCCGGGGCGTCGATGTCCTCGATGGCCGGGTTCACTGTCCTGTTCATGAGTGACTGCGCCACCCACGTCTTCTCGTCCGGGGCCTCGCCCGCTGCGACAGCTGCGATGGCCTTGTCGGCCAGGTCCAGCGGGTTGGAATCGAACTGCGGGTAGAACGGCATCCAGCCCAGGCGCACTGACTGTGCCAGCGCGTCCGCCGTGTGCATGCCGTCGAGGTTGCCGGTGGACAGCGGCGACTTCAGGGCGTCGGCCGAGTAGCCGTCCTGGCGCCACTGGTCGGTGTGCATGTACCAATAGCCGGTGCCGATCATGGTCCGGGGTGGGCGTGACCAGTCCAGGCCGTTGGCAAGGGAGACCCAGCCCGTGATGGGGCGGCACTTTTCCTGGCCCACGTAGTGCGCCCAGCCGCCGCCGTTGCGACCCATGCAGCCCGTCAACATGACCAGGGCCAGAATGGCCCGGTAGGTGGTGTCGCCGTGGAACCACTGGCAGATGCCGGCGCCCATGATGATCATGGAACGGCCCTTGGACTGTTCGGCATTGCGCGCAAATTCTCGAGCTACCCGGATGCAGGCCTGTGCCGGGACGGAAGTGACTTCTTCCTGCCAGGCCGGGGTGTAGGGGACGGAAACGTCGTTGTAGTCCTTGGCCCAGACGCCGGGCAGGCCGGGTCGGCCCACGCCGTACTGGGCGAGCATGAGGTCGTAGACGGTGGTTACCAGGTGGCCGCCCACCATTTTTGCCGGTACGCCGCGGTGCATGATGGTGCCTGCACCTTCGGGGTCCTCGAAGCAGGGGAGCAGGATCTCCACGGATTCTCCGGTGACTTCATCCATGCTCAGGGCCGGCTCGATGCCGGTCAAATCAAGGTTCCACTTGCCCTCGCCGGTCTTGGAGTAGCGGTGGCCCATGGTGCCGTTGGGGACAATTGCATCCCCGGTGACCTTGTCGAAGAGCATGGTCTTGAACGCCGCGTCCTCGAGACTCTCCTGGCCGGGGACGAACGCAGCGGTGAGGAATTTCCCGGGAACGTACGTCCCGTCGTCGTGCTTCTCCAGGCGGATCAGGAACGGGAGGTCGGTGAACTGGCGGACATAGTCCTGGAAGAACGGGACCTGGCGGTCAACGAAGAATTCCTTCAACGTCACGTGGCCCATGCCCATGGCGAGGGCGGCGTCGGTGCCGGCCTGGGCGGGGAGCCATTCGTCGGCGAACTTGGTGTTGTCCGCATAGTCGGGGCTGATGGCGATGACCTTCGTGCCGCGGTAGCGGACCTCGGCCATCCAGTGCGCGTCCGGTGTGCGGGTGACGGGGACGTTGGAGCCCCACATCATCAGGTACGTGGCATCCCACCAGTCGCCGGATTCCGGGACGTCGGTCTGGTCGCCGAACACCTGCGGGCTGGCCACGGGAAGGTCCGCGTACCAGTCGTAAAAGGAGGTCATGACCCCGCCGATGAGCTGCACAAAACGGGTGCCGATCGCGTGGCTGACCATGGACATGGCCGGGATCGGGGAGAAGCCGGAGACGCGGTCGGGGCCGTACGTCTTGATCGTGTTCACGTGCGCGGCGGCGGCAATTTCCAGTGCCTCTTTCCAGGATGTGCGGACCAAGCCGCCCTTGCCGCGGGCGTTCTGGTACTTTCTGCGCTTTTCCGGGTCCGTGGAGATTTCGGCGAACGCCAGGACGGGATCATTCAGGCGGGCCTTCGCTTCGCGGTACATTTCCACGAGCACGCCGCGGGCATAGGGGAAGCGGACACGGGTGGGGGAGTAGGTGTACCAGGAGAACGCCGCGCCGCGGGGGCAGCCGCGCGGTTCGTATTCGGGGCTGTCCGGGCCCACAGACGGGTAATCGGTCTGCTGGGACTCCCACGTGATGATGCCGTCCTTGACGTACACCTTCCACGAACAGGAGCCGGTGCAGTTCACACCATGGGTTGAACGCACCACCTTGTCGTGACTCCACCTGTCGCGATAAAAAATATCGCCGGCTCGTCCGCCTTCTCGGAAAACTGCCCGAGAATCATCCGTTTCATCCCATTTGGTGAAGAAACGCCCCAATTTCAACATTGCGTCAGACGCCGGACCATCGACACCGGCGACAAAAGTTTCAGCAGTCATGGCCCCAGACTAGGGGCTGCCCGTGGGGATTTCTACGGCCTGTCAAATAGCCAAGATAAGGGTGTTCTAATTATCTTGTAAAAGTTGCATAGTTTGTGCGACTTTTAACTTCCGAGGACTTGCAGGACGTCAATAGTTGGCCGCAATATTAAGGCCTTGTGGGTGAATGTTACGTCGGGAGGGAGGCTCGTCCCTCGCCTCCCTCCCCCTCGACGCTAGCGCAGCAATGGTTGCTTTTTGGTGGACGCTATCTCAGCAATGGTTGCTTTTTTGGCGACGCTATTTCATGTGGGGGTCGGCGGATGATTGGCGCTGGTCCCGCGGGGCTGGGCAAAAACAAAAGGCCCTCCTCGCCGGGGCCCTGAACGATGATGCTCGCTCAGGGTGCTGGCGGGGAGGACCAGTTGGTGCGTCCGTTCTGCGCTGCATGTGGACGCCAGCGCGTGGGTACCTACTCTTGTGGGTGCCCAGTGCGTGGACGCTTAGTTGCGGCGGAAAGCCAGATCGAAGATGACGCGGCCAGCCTTGTGGGCCTTGTTCTCGAAGCTGGTCAGGATGCGCCCGTCAAAACGCGGAGCCCAGCCGCCGATCTCATCTGGCTCATCACTTTGTTCGCAATCCACTCCGCTGAGCCGCGCCTCGGTGAGGGGGCTTTCGGAACCTGTGCGCTCGCCGTCGTGCAGGTTAGTGAAATCTTCGGAGGCGATGCCCACGTGGAGCATCTGCTCGGCGTAGGTGGACCAGTCGGTGGCTAGGCGCCAGGTGCCGCCGGGCGAGAGGACGCGGGCCACGAGCGGAGCGAAGGTGTCCTTCACCATGCGGCGCTTATTGTGCTTGCTCTTGTGCCACGGGTCGGGGAAGAAGACCCAGACTTCGCTGACGGAGCCGGCCGGGAGCATGGTGCTCAGGACTTCGGGCGCGTTCGCCTGGACGACGCGGACGTTTTCCAGCTCGTTGGCGACGATCTTCTGAATGGTCTGGGCGAGACCGGGGGTGTAAACCTCTACAGCTAGGAAATCCTTGTCCGGGTTTTCTTTGGCTGCGTGGATGACGGCATCGCCCAGGCCGGAACCGATTTCGACTATCAGCGGAGCTGTGCGGCCAAACTCTGCCGCGGCGTCAAAGACATACTCGGGGTGTACGGAGGTGTCCGAGATGTGGCGCGGAACGTCCACGGCCAAGGTATCGGAGTGGTCATCCCAAGCCTGCTGCCGGCGACCCTGTAGGCGGGTTCCGCGGCGTACAAACGAGACCGGCTGCATGCGGTAGGTGCCCTCGGCGGCCTGACTGCCCGGGGTGATGGGGCGTGCGGAGCCGTCCTGTGTGCGGGGTGCACGCTGCTGTGAGGGCTGCTCATCCAACCGCTTTTCATCCTGCTCGGAGGTGAGCGCGGAGGCGGCGGAGGCGGTGGCGGGGGCGTCGGTAGCTGGGGTTTCACTCATCACTGTTAAGGGTACCGGTGATTTTCAGGCGGGCTAGTTGGGAAATTTTGGCCTCACGCCGTCCGGAAACCTCTCGGCCAGGTTCAAGCTGAACGATTTCGACCCACAATTTCGACCCGGGAGTAAAGGCTGCTTTCAGCTCCCATAACCGCCATTTCTCACGGCTCGATGGCGTGAGGAGCCTTGGCCGGGGCGGAAAGTGGCTCGTGGTGGCGCGGGTACCCAGATGACGTCGTTCAGGGGCCTCCCTAGCGGATCAAAGTGACGTTATCTGGACACTCACCGAGCTGTTGAAGGTGAGTTACGGCACTAAGGGGGTGCCCGGCGTCGTGCCGCTGGTAGACTGAGGGTACTTAATGTGCGTTTCGCGCATTCTGCGTCGATGAACGCATGCAACTTGTCCCGCATAGATCTTGCCCAGTGAATTTGCACTGTGCAGACCGCGGTTGACACGCTCTGGCATTGAATCGGCGAACCCGCGGTCAAAACTGCCCGTGGGACGTTGAACCGCCTTACGAAAGATTCTCTCTTTACATGACAACTTTTGCTGCCCTTGGTGCGCCCAAGGAAATCGTTGCTTCACTCGCCGCTCAGGGCATTGAAGAAGCATTCCCCATCCAGGTCAAGACTCTGCCGGACACTTTGGCAGGACGCGACGTGTTGGGTCGCGGCCGCACCGGCTCCGGCAAGACCATTGCCTTCGCTATCCCGCTCGTGGCCCGTCTGGCCGAGCGCGAAGCCCCGTACTTCCGCAAGCCCGGCCGCCCCATGGGCCTGGTTTTGGCGCCGACCCGCGAGCTGGCAACCCAGCTGAACAACACCATCGAGCCCCTCGCCAAGGCTATGGGCTTGAACACCACTGTCATCTACGGTGGCGTCTCACAGGCTCGTCAGGAAAAGGCCCTGCGCGCCGGCGTCGACATCGTCATCGCTTGCCCGGGCCGCCTCGAAGACCTTATGAAGCAGCGCATCGTTTCACTTGAAAGCGTTGAGATCACGGTTCTGGACGAGGCCGACCACATGGCTGACCTCGGCTTCTTGCCGGTCGTCAAGCGCCTGCTGGACACGACCCCCACACAGGGTCAGCGCATGCTGTTCTCCGCAACACTGGATAACGGCGTTGACAAGATTGTTCAGCGCTACCTCTCCAACCAGCTCACCCACTCGGTGGACGAGCCCAAGGCTGCGGTGTCCACCATGGAACACCACGTTCTGGTTGTGAACGACCAGACCGTGAAGAAGCAGGTCATTGTTGAGCTGGCCTCCGGCTCCGGCCGCCGCATCCTGTTCATGCGCACCAAGCACCACGCTCGCAAGCTGGCCAAGACCCTGACCGACGCCGGTATCCCCGCCGTCGACCTTCATGGAAACCTGTCACAGAATGCCCGTGATAGGAACTTGGCCGAGTTCGCCACCGGTGACGTCCGCGTCCTGGTTGCCACCGACGTTGCCGCCCGCGGCGTGCACGTTGATGACATTGAATTGGTCATCCACGTTGACCCGCCCACAGAGCACAAGGCTTACCTGCACCGCTCCGGCCGTACGGCTCGCGCCGGATCCGACGGCGTTGTCGTCACCCTGACGCTCCCTGAGCAGCAGGGCGACGTCAAGAAGCTCATGCGCGCAGCAGGCGTCGACGTGAACTTCGAGCGCGTCACCACCAGCTCACCGGTCATCGCCACCTTGGTGGGCGACGTCGCTGACAAGATCGACCCGCGCACCCGCGCAGCCTTGCTCGCCTCCAAGGCGCCGGCTCAGGGCGGTGGCTCCTCAACCGGTGCAAACGCTCAGCGCAAGCGCGCCCGCTCCGGCGCAGCCCCCACAGCCGGTGGCCGTGGTGGTCGCGGTGGCCGTGGCCGCGTTTCCTCCGATTCTTCCGAGCGTCCGGCAGCTGCGGGCAACCGCGGCGAGCGTCGTGAAGGCGCTGCTCAGGGTGCCCGTTTCGGCGGCGGCGAAAACCGTCGCCCGGCACGCGGTGCAGGCGAAGGCCGCCCGGCACGTTCCGGCGAGGGCCGCCCGGTAGGCGCAGGCCGCCCGGCACGCGACGGCGACGTTGCTCGCGGAAACCGCGCAGGCCAGGGTTCGGCCCCGCGCAGCTCTTCGCACACCAACGATGCCCCGCGCAGCAACTCCCGCGGTGGCAGCCAGGGCGGTGCCGTGTGGTCCTCCAACACCGGTGGCAACTCCGGCGGAAGCTACAACTCCAACGGTGGCGGCGCCCGTTCCGGCGGACCCCGCCGCGCAACGGCTCCGGCCTCCAACCAGCGCCGCGGACGCTAGCCCACAGGCTAAATTCGCCGAGTAAGACCGGGCCCCGCTGAGTCAGATGTTGCACAACGTCAGGCGCGGCGGGGCTTCGTCGTACCCGATCCACTCACGGGACAGGGACTATGATCGTTTCTCGTTAGCGCGTTCCTTGCCAGCATTTGCATAACGTCCCGCGGCCACCGTCGCAGCAGCCATGGTAATGAGAGCGCCAAGGACCAGTGCCGCCGGTTCGCCCGGGATCAGCAGCTTTTGTTGAATGCCGATGGTCGCGGCCGCGATGGGAACACCCAGCTGTGACGCGGACAGCACCCCCAGCGGTAGCGGCAGTCCGAAGAGCCTGGTAAGTGAATGTACACCGATCGCGCCAAGCCCCAGGGCCAAGCCCAACAGGATCATCGTCGGGTGGCTGGCAAGTTCGCGCAGATCCAAGGACGAGCCGAGCCACAAGAAAAACAGCGGCCCCAAGAACCCCTCGGTCAGGGCAAAAAGTTGTCGCGCCAGTCGCCGCGGTTCGCCCACCGCCGAGACCACCAGCCCAAAGGTGAAGCCCGCGAGCATGATCGACACGTGGCTCCACACGGCCAGTCCCGCCAGCGCGAACAGCAGTACCAACTGGAATCTGAGCTCGAGGGCGAACTTTCGTTCCTCTGAAACGTTGTGAATCCGGCGCCGGAGCCCGTTCTTGTCGGCTTTGCGTAAAAAGAAAAGTACGACGGCGGAACACGCCAACACTGCCAAGGAACCAAGTGCCGCCCTCCCCGCGGTGGCCGGGGCCAGTGCCAGCGGCAGGGCGATGATGGCCAGGGCATCGGCCATCGCCACCTGCGCCATCATTGCCAAAACCGGTGGCCCGGACAGTTTTAGAGAGCTGACAATAGGCACCACCAGGGCGGCTGATGAGGACGCCAGAAGAACCGCATAGAGCGGGGCATGGCCATTGCCAAACAAAACCGCCAACCCGATGCCGACTGCTGCGGAAGCGCAAGCCACCACCACTAGTCGAACCGCCCCGCTGCCCAGCGCAGACCTGATTTGTTTGTCCCGGACGGGGACATGCGTGCCGGCCACGAACATGATGAGGGCGAACCCCATATCGGCCAGAAATGTGAAGGTGGGCTCGGCCGGGTCCACCAGATTCAGTCCCGTTCGGCCGATCAAAAGCCCGGCAAGCAGCTCGCCGATCACCACTGGTATGCGCCATTGCGCAGGTAACGCCAGCAGCGACCCCAGAAGCGCCAAGAAGCAGATCAGCGCCATGATCGGAAACGTCATGCCGCCAGCCTACTGCGCCGCCCGCTGGCCCGCGCCTCCCATGAAGGAAGCTAATCCGAGGTGGTCGGTTCGGGCGGCGTGAGCCCCTGGAATGGTGCGAGTGCGTCCTTGAATGCGGGTAGATCATCGCGGGACACAGCGGTGGCGCCATAGCTCAGAGAAATAGTTCGGGGTGGGAGTCCAGAGTTCTCGTACTCCTTGGCAGCCTTACCGGTTGTATCTCGATCAACATTCACCAGTGAGAGCGAGAACCACTGCGAATCTGCATAGGCTGTGCCAGTGATCCAGTAAAGCTTATGCGGATCCGCCGTGCCGTATCTCTCCACTAGTTCCTCATGCCACGCGGGATCATTCTGGAGGGTGTCGGCGTCGGGGGATAACTTCATCGCGCCAAGACCCCGGGCGGTGGTGATGCGGTTGGTGGTGGCCAGAATTGCTTCCCAATCCGAGGTTTCGACAGGGGCGCTGTCGCTGTCCCACTGCACCGAGTTAAAGGTTGTGGTCATGGACTTGCCACCGTATCCATTGCCCTGGTTGGGATACCACCCAGTCTCGCCGCTGGCGGTCCACTGCAACTCGAACTCTTCAGTCAGTACGGCCTTGAGCTCGTCCAGGATGGCCGCCGAGATTCCTTCAACGTCCTCTTTGGCCGGCGCTGCAAGAATCTCCTCAGGTAACGAATATCCGTGGAGGGGAAAATCCTTCCAACTCACAGTCACTTCTTCGCCCACAGCGTTGGTGTACGTACTGGTGGGCGCAGCTCCACACCCGCTTAGCCCGATAAGTGAAACGACGACGACTGACACTAAAACCATGTGAAACGTACGTTTGAACACCAACCGGCTCATTGCGGATCCTTCCCCTAGGAACCATCAGCCTATGCAGGAAGCCTGGAGGGCGCCTCAGACCCAGGGATGAACCTGTGGCGTTACAGCCGGACGGTGCCCTCGATGCAGAGAGTGGCCTGTCCGCCCACCCAAATCGAGCCATCCTCGATGTCGATGTGGACCCGGCCTTCCCTGCCGAGAACGGTTCCTTGGGCGGCTATATAGTTCGACGGCGCCACACCGGTATCGCTCATCCAGCGTGCCAGACCCGCATTGAGGCTGCCGGTGACGGGGTCCTCCCACACGGCGTCGCCGCCGAAGAATGCGCGCACCTCGAACTGCGTTTCAGCGCCGGGAGCATGCGGACCCACAACCCCGATCTCAAGATCGTCCAAGCGGTTGGGGTCCGGGCGGAGCGCCAGGACCTCCTGCGCAGAGGCCAAGCGGATGCCCATCCAGCGTGGCCCGTTGACGATCCACGAGGAGTCTAGGATGTGCTCACGCCTAATACCCAGAACGCTGGCAACCCGCGGCAGACGTGATTCGTCGATGTCTTCGTACCGCGTGAGCGGTGGCGCCTCAAAAGCTAAGCGGTCGCCCGTCACGCGAACCGGTACAAGACCCGCCTCGCATTCCTGCATGATCACACCGCTAGGGCCCACGGTTCCACCGGATTCCAGCCATGCTCTGGCGGATCCCAGAGTGGGGTGTCCGGCGAAGGGCAGTTCTTCGCTGGCCGTAAAAATCCTGACCCGGTAGTCCGCCCGCGGATCAGTTGGGGCCAACAAAAACGTGGTCTCGGCGAGGTTGGTCCAGTTGGCGAATTGCGCCATGTCCGCCGTGCTCAAACCCTCGGCGTCGTGGACCACGGCCAGCGCATTGCCGCGGTAGGCTGTCGCCGAAAAGACATCGACCTCACTGTACCGGCGCGACGTCACCACGGCGTTAGAGAACGGGGTCGATGCTCAGTACGGCGAGGAAGCCGCGGCCGGAAATTTCCGGGGCAGCGTCAGAGCCCACCACCGTGTCAAACTTGCCCAGCGTTTCGGGTGCGGTGGTGGCGACGGGCGCCGGGGAGGAGGCATCGGCGTCGTCCGCTGCTGCGGGAGAGACGGTAGCCGAGCCCTGCAACAGCACGGCGAATTGGTCCGCAAACACGGGGTGCGGGCGTTTCTTGGAGAGTTCGATGATGGCCGCGTAGCCCTTGAAGGCACCGCGGCGGGTCATGAGGTTCAGATCTTTGAGCGCGCCGGTGGGTAGGCTTGCGGAGGTTTCCGAGTCGCCGGAAAAGCGGAACGGACGGTACTTTTCGAGGGCCTGCTCGGCGCCGTCGACGTTCAGGGCAATGAGGTCGCCCTCGATGACGGTGATGATCCTATCGATCCCGGGCATGGGTGAAAAGGGGCCAGCCTTGGCTATTTCGGCGATGCTGATGCGCCAGTCCCAGTTTGTTCCGGTGGCATCGCTGGGACCTGCCGCGATCTGGCGTGTCATGCCGCCGCCGTTGGTCCACTGGGCAGCTTTGAGAGAAGCGTATCGAATGATCTGCATTATTTTTCGTCCACATTCTTTTCGCTGTACACGTGCAGGCGTTTGAGGTCCGAAGGCCGGCGGCGGAGCTTGCGTTTGTAGTACGACCAGCCTCCCGTGATCGCTAGGGACACAGCAAAGGCCAGCACGATCTTCAACGGCAGGTTCACGCGGGCGAAAGTCAGCACCAGGATCATGGCCGCGAAACTGGCGAAGTTGACAATGATGTCTAGCCAATCGGTCTTATTGCGCATTACTCAAGCTTACGCGGCTGCGAGTCGAAGGGAGCACAGAGGTCACGGAAGGCACCGCAAACACCCGTACTCTGTGCGGTTCCGCTCCGGCTACCGGTAGTTGCTGGCGAAAGGACGGTTGGTGGGAACAATCTCCTTCCCCAACGGCATGAGCGATACCGGGATCAACTTCAAGTTGGCGATGGCCAGAGGAATCCCAATGATGGTCACGGCCATGGCAACGGCTGTGGTGACGTGGCCGATGACAATCCAAATGCCAGCCACCAGAATCCAAATGACATTTCCCAAAGTGCTGGCAATGCCTGTTCCGCCCGGCTTATCGACCACCATCCGGCCAAAGGGCCACAGTGCGTACCCGGCAATGCGGAACGAGGCGATGCCCCACGGGATGGTGATGACCAGAACGCAGCACACAATGCCGGCGAGAAAATAGCTCATGGCCAGCCAGAAACCGCCAAAGATGAGCCAGATGAGATTCAAGATTGTCTTCATTACCCCATTGTGCCTGCTGGCCCTGACAAACACATCAGGGTTCACCCTGACTGCCCCTGATTTCACACCAACCGCCCAGCTTCCAAGAGGCCTCCGGTGCTACGCTGATCAGCAACGTCACCTCCCCCCACCCGTAACCCCAGCCCCTAAGGAAACCTAGCTTTCATGGACTTCGGCACAGTTTTTTTGATCCTCATGCTGGTGATCATTGCCATCGTCTTGGGCGTGGGTATCACCTTGGCGGTCCTGATTTCCCGCGGAGTGCTGGGCCTGGTCAAGATTGGCAAGCCCAAGTATGAGTCTGCCAAGCGCAGCGCCCTGAAGGTTCGGGCCGAATCCAGCACCGGTCCCATGGCTGAGATCCTCAAACAGCGCGTGGCCTTGGCCGAAGCCTTGGAAGCCACTGGCCGATCCCTTGCCGTAGCGCAGGGAGCCGGGCAGTACACGGGCAATCTGGAGCCCATTTTCGCCTCGCTGCAGCAGGCTGGCAAGGTCATGGAACACCATCTTTTGGTGGCGCAGCAGGAGCCCGAAACTGCCGTCCAGGGCCTCTATGTCAAGACGTTGGGCACGCAGGTTGAGCAGATCACCCAGACCGCCACAGGTGTGCGACAAGCCCTGGCCAGCACGGCCGCGCCCGCCGGAGATGTGGACCTGAAGAACCTCACCCGAACCCTGGAAATTGAGGCGACCATGCTGAAAAAGTGGGCTCAAACCTACACTGAACTTGGCAACGACTAGCTCGCCTTCATGCGCATTTTCACCAAAATTGCAGCGCTTTTCCGGCCCAAATCTTCCCGCAGGAAGCACGACGGCGGCACCTCCTCCAGCGGCCAACTCACCTTGAACGATGCCCGGGGCAAGCAGCAAGCCGCCGTGCAAAAGATGCGCAGGGGAGTGGCCGATGTTTCGGTGAGCCGCCAGCGCCTAGATATGCAGGCCGAAGACCTGCAAAACGCTATGGAGAAGTTGGCACAGCAAGCCGAAAAGTCCCGCAGCGAAGGCGATGAGACAGCCGCCCAATCGGCCATGAACCGGCATCTGATCATGGGCGGGCAACTGGCCGATCTCGTCTCTCAGCGGGACGCTCTCGCCGAACAAGAAGCCATGCTGATTTCCGCGCTGACTCAGTTGCAGGCCCGGGTCTCAGGCTTCAACGTAACCGTGGAAACGCTCACGGCAACCCAGAAAGCAGCCAGCGCCAACCAAGCTATCGCACAGGCGCTGGAAGATTTCGATGGCGAGCACTAGAAAACTCCCCCGTGTGGCCATCCATCCGTGAGATATGGCCGTTTAGGGTGCTCTAAACAGCCATATCTCACGGACGGATGCGCCGAGCGGGGTGCGAGATGGCAACCGCTCGGATCGATACCGTGCCCAGAGCCCAGAGCCCAGAGCATCAGTGCTCGGTGATGTCCCCGGACACCATGTCAAAGGTAAAGCCGCGCCGTGCGCCGGAGGTGACCATGCCGGCGTCGACCCCCATATTGAACTCCAGAGTCAGGGTTCCGGCCGTAATGTCGGCCTCGGTCACCGTGCAGGTAGAGGTGAAACTACGCGCCGCGCCCGGCAGCAACGGATCCCAACCAAGAAGTGCAACGATCCCCTCCGTTCGGCTCTCCATGAAAACTGCCACTTTTGGTGCCGCCAAGCCGGAATTGCGGACCCGGCCCGAGAAAGCTAGAACGTCACCAGCCTTATATCCCGGGATCACAGCGCCGTAGTTCAGATCCTGCGACTCCCGGTTGGAGAGCACCTGCGGGGCCTCCTCAGAGTAGCCCTGTCCCACCTCTTTCCACGCGGACGGATCCCAATCGCCGTCGGTCTGGGCGAGCACAAAACTCTCGCCAACGCTCTCCCATACTGCGGGACGGCCGGGGGTGATGGAACGCAGCACCACGTCCAGAGCCACGCGGCGAGAAGTGGCGGTGCCGGAATTGTGCGTCAAAGAGGTCGTGGGGGAGGCCAGTAATTCTGCCGGATCGATCGTCACAAACACAATTTCTTGGTAGCCCTGACGCTCATAGAGGACGCCGATGCGGCCGTCGGGCAGGCGCGCAGCCGTGGAATATTGCGAGCTTCCACCGCATAGTTCGACGCCGAAGGGCCAGGTTGTGCCGTTGTCTTGCGAGAGCTTCAGGACGGTATTGCGGCGCAGGGCAGGATCGTGGTTGTGGGTGGCGATGAGCCAGTCAGTGGTATCAGCGGTGTCCGGTGTGGACAGTGTGGTGACGAAAGGGCGGCCGTCGAACCGGGCCACGGAGCCGTTGTCGCTGGGGTCCGGCAGCTCTAGGTGCGGCTGGGCTGTGGTGTAGCTGTGGCCGCCGTCGATGGAGATGGCCGTGAGTCGGTGCGGGGTGGCGCGCGAATGCATCAGCAGGGTTCCGTCAGCCAGACACACCACCTTGTTTTCGTTGGCGCCGGCAATGAATTCTCCCAGCGCCCACGTCTCGCCATGATCGTCGCTGTACGCGCTGGCGGCCTTGATTTCGCCCTCGTGAAGCAGCACAAACTGCTGCACCAGACGTCCAAGGAAAGGGCCGGTGTGGATCTGAATGCCGGCTCCGGCCGCAGCAAAGAGGCCGGTAACCCCGTCGCCCTTGAGCATGGCGGTGAGGCGGCGGTGTTGCCAGGTGACGCCGTCGTCGTCGGAAAAGCTGAGGTCAGTGTGCTGGATGGCGTCCTGGTCATCGAGCCCCGCCGCGGCCTCGAAGAATCCCGCGTGCGTGCCCGCCGCGTGGAAGAGGAAGATGCGCCCGGTTGAGGTGTCGATGAGCAGGCTTGGATCGCCGTAACCGTCCAAGCCGGTGCCGGTGCGTACGGTTTGCTGCGGTCCCCACGTGAGTCCGTTGTCGGTGCTGCGGCGGAGGAGCAGATCGATCGGATTGGGCAGGTCATCCAGGTTGGGGCGGCCGTCGTAAGCGGCCAGAAGAGTTCCCCGTGGCGACACTGCCAGGGCAGGGATGCGGTACTGCCGGTGCCCCGCGACTCCGCGGCGGGCAAGAACCGTTTCCAAAGATGTAGGACGTATTATCACATAGTGAGCTTAGCTGGATTCTCAACGTCCGCGGGGTTCCGGGGCGGAAAGATTCTAGATCCAGCCCTGTTGCCACGCTTTTTCGGCGGCGTCATGCCGGGAAACAGCGTTGAGCTTAATCATGGCGGAGGAGAGATAGTTGCGCACCGTGCCCGAGGCCAGATGCAGCTGCTTGGCAATCTGCGCGACGCTGGTGGTGGAGCGGCTCACGCGCAGCGCATCCAGCTCGCGGTCCGTGAGCGGGCAACGCTCGGCGGTCAGCGCGGCAGCGGCAATCTCCGGGTCGATGTAGCGTTTTCCGGCCGCCACATCCCGAATTACGTGGGCCAGTTCCTGCGCCGGCGTGGACTTCGGCACGAAGCCGGAAACCTTGGAGGCCAGCGCCCGGCGCAGCACACCCGGACGGGCATGGCGGGTCACGATGATCACGCGTGTGTTCACTGTGGCCAGAATCTTGGTGGCCGCTTCGAGGCCATCGGCCTGCGGCATTTCCAGATCGAGCAGGCAAATATCGGGGCTCGTGGTTAACGCCAACTCGGCGGCGGTGACGCCATTATCGGCACTTGCCACCACGTCAATGTCGCCTTCGAGCCCCAGCAGGGCCTCCAAGGCGCCGCGGATCAGATGCTCGTCGTCGGCAATCAGCAGCCGAATCCTGCCGGTCGTAGCGGATTCCTGAGTTTCAATCATGCGAGCGTTCCTTTGCTGGGGACCCACGCCTGCGCCTCGAAGTGGCCGGTGTCCATGGTGGTTTCAAGTGTTCCGCCGGCTGTCTCGAGCCGTTCCCGCAAGCCCAGCAAGCCGGTGCCCGCCGTCAAGGACATGGACGACGGCGTGCCGTTGAGTCCGTTGTTTCGGATGGTCAGCGTGACCCCGCCCTTTGTTGACGCCACGGTAATGGTGGCGTGGGTGGCTTCGCTGTGGCGCAGAATATTGGTGGTGGCCTCACGAACTGTCATGGCCAATGCCTGTTGCGCTGCCGGTTCTGCTGGCAGTGTTTCCAGCGTCAGTTCACAGTGTGCCCCGGCTGCCGTGAGGACTTCGCGGGCATTCTCCAGTTCGTCTTCCAAGGATGTTTCTCGGTAGCCGGACACCAGTGAACGGGTTTCCTCGAGAGCTTGCTTGGCAATGAGCCGAGTCTCATGAATGTTCTCGCGAGCTGCCTCGGGATTGCGATCCAGAAGCCGTTCGGCCAGTTCGGATTTCAGGGCGATGACCTGCAGATGGTGGCCTTGAATATCGTGCAGGTCCGCGGCGAAGCGGAGCCTTTCCTGGGCAACCGCTAACTCGCCGGCCATGAGCCGGTGCCGGTCCAGTTCCACCACTACCTGCCACCACCACAGGCTGCTGATGAGCAGCAGGGGCATGCCGGCCGAATATATCAGCAGCATGCGGGAGGCAGCATCGTGCGGAAGCGGATCGGAGAGCCCCAGCCAATAATGACGAATGGCGGCAAATGCTAGAAGCGAAAGAATGCCGCCCGCCACGGTTAGCCAACGCTGCTTTTTCGGCAGCAGGCAGGCCACGAGAGACACCGCCAACCACAGTGGAATCGCCGCAATCCACCCGGCGTCAGAGGTGAGTACTCCCAAGACCCAGACAGCGCCAGAGGTGACCAGCGTGGCCACGGTCCACACAGTTCGGGGAAGCCCACCACCTAAACCGGCCTGCAGGAACCAGCAGTAGCGCACTTGGAGAGCCACAGCGAGAAGGAGGACAAACAGCAATAGTCCAGAAACGGCGTCGTGCTTGGCGGTGAAATCACTGGCGGCGAAGCTCAGCAGCATGAAGTGCAGGACCACCAGAATGAACACGATGGAACCCAAAGTGTACGTCCAGGTGGAGCGCACGCTGCGGCCCAGACTGGAGGGTGGGCGTGGAATTTCCGGGGCGGAGACTGCGGGCATGGGTTTCAGTCTATGGCAATGACATTTGTCATGGATTCGCCGTGTAAAAGTGCAAGTCAAGACGTGACAACAATGCACTATTGCGTCCCGGGCTACTGCGAAAGGATTGATTCATCAACGAATTCCACCGACGAAAGAAGTCATCATGATCGAGTCAATGCAGTCCTTCACCGCCTCCCTTCCTCCCATGCTGCAGTGGGTGGGCGTGCTCCTGATAGCGGCCATTCCTTTTGTGGAGTCCTACTTTGGTTCGGTGGTTGGTGTGCTGGGTGGGCTGAACCCGGCGGTGGCCATTGCTGCGGCAGTGGTGGGCAACGTGGTCTCGATGCTGATCTTTGTACTCAGCGCGCACCGGGTCCGGGCCAAGGTTGCTGCCGGCCGTGCACCGAAGGAAGAGTCCCCGCGCCGGGCCAAGCTGCGCAAAGCATTCGATAAGTATGGCGTTGCCGGCGTGAGTCTGGTGGGCCAGACTATCCTGCCGAGCCAGATCACTTCCGCCGCCATGGTGTCCTTTGGTGCGCCGAAGAATGCCGTGATCCTTTGGCAGGTCATCTCCATCATCCTGTGGGGCACCGCCTTTGGTGTGGCCGCAACGTTCGGTGTCTCGCTGATGGGCTAGGCGGTTGGCCCTAGCGGGTTTGCTCTGCAGGGGCAGCGCTGCCTGGTGTCAGGCTGATGTCAGGCGACGGTGATGCCCAGATGAGCGGCGAAGATTGGTGCGAGCAGGCCCATTTGGTAATCGTCAATCACGACGCCGGACATGGAGCCGACGCCGTTGAGCGTGCGGAAGTCTGTGGTCCTCAGATCTACATCCTTCAAGGTGGCCTGTTGCAGATCCAGGGTTCCGATCCGGCAGTTCTGCAACGCCAGGCGCGTGACGTGGGTGCCACCCAGATCGAGTTCGTCAATGATGCAGTCGCTGATTTGCAGGTCAATAATCTTTGAAGCCCGCAGGTTCAGGAAATCGATCTTGCCGCCGTCGATCCGTACCGACTGCCAGCTGCTGTCGTAGAGTTCGGCCGATCCCCAGCGCGGTGAGGTGACTTCGGTGTCACGCCAGCTAGTCCGGGCACCCTTCATGATCGGGGCGAAGCTGTCCTTAATGACGGAGCCGCGGAAACGCACACCGCGGAGCTCGGCGTCATTGAGCAGGGGGCCGTTGAGTTCGCACTCCAAGAAATCCGAGGATGTCAGGTTGACGCCGTCAAAGCTGGGACGGTCAAAGCGCTGGCCGTCATAAGTGTCACCGGGGCCGAAGAAAGCATCGTCGTTGTCTACCAGATCATGCAGTGTCAGCGGGGTGAGCCGGGGTGCGCGGGGTGCATTCTTCGAAGCCATGCATCTAGGTTATCTGCCCGCGGCGGGAGTAGATTTTATGATAGTCAGGGGTTGTCGAAGCGGATCCTCAAGGCGGAGTTATAAGCGCCATGCGTTTCTTCCACGGGCGCAGCAGGGCCGGGATCGGGGCTTGGTTCATCGCCGGCCGGCCACGCCCGGGTTGCCCGGTAACTGTAACCGTCCTGTGCGGCAGCCTCCCACTCAAAAGAGACATCCTGACCTGGCTGTAATGAGCGATAACCCGGCCCGGCAATATGGGAATAATGGGCCCAACAGCCGCCCGGTGTCGATTCCGAATCAAGAACTCCCCAGCCTTCTTCATCATGCCAAAAACGGACTGTTCCTGAGGTCTCCATGGTGCCAGCCTAAGGGAAATGTGGCGGACCGGCTATGGTAACTGGGCGATCACCTTGAAGCGTTGGAGCACCAACATCGTGGTGTCATCCACCGTGAATTCAGGATCATTCATGTACGCTCTCATGTCAGGGGAATGCCAAAAGACCTCATGGCCAGCCCGCCATTGCGCCACGGTGGTGAAGCCTTCGCCCTCGTCGACGGCGTGCTGCAGGTCTACATCGGCCAGCCGCACCGTGCGAACTTCCGTCAGTTAGATGACGGCAACGCCGCGGCCCGCAGAATCCACCACCACTTCCCGCTCACCGACGCGGGGCAGCTCCTCCTGTTCCACCTCGAATTCAATGAGGGCGGTCGTTGTGGACGTTTTTGAACCGTCGAGAATTGCCGCCACCAACTGGTCGCGCAACGGCCCGGGGAAGGCGAATTCGCCGATTGGAAGGTTGGCGAATTCCGGCGCAGTTCTGAGGTCATTGTTCGTCATGCGCAAAGCCTACTGCGCGGCGCAAGGTGAACTATTTAGCACATTCGTGTCATGTGCTGGAGGTGGTGCGGTCCGGGGGCGGCGTGCTCGGCTCCGAGTGCAGTCTGCTCGGTGAACATGGCTGCCGCAAGGGGCGGCGCCGTCGAACCGGCCCAAATCGCCGCCACCGGCAACTGCTGGCCACCCGATCACCCTCGTGGCCCAGCTCAGTGGCATGGGTACGGACGAGACGCTTCGGCGGGCATTTGCGCGTCAGCTGGGCACGACGCCGACTGCGTTCAGGGAACGGTTTTCCACTACGCAATAACGTCGGGAGCACTCGCCATTGGGAGGAACACGTGTGCATACTGGCGGCTAACCCGATTTACGAGGTTAGGATTCCCGCCAGTTCCCGGTTGAGGTTTTCCTGTGCCCGGGCCGCCCACAATTCCTGGCCCTTGGCCGTGTGAAACATTGGCTGCAGTGCCAGCAGCTGACGTACGATGGCGGATCTCCCCTTGGCAAAATCATCCTCCGACACGTGGGCATAGTCCCGCCGGACCCCTTCTGTGTAACGAGAGTATGCATCCGGCTCGCCGCCGAGGATGGCCAGGTCGGCATCGCACAGAAGATGCCCGGCGACATCGCCGGCAGCGGGGGAGTGGGTGGTCGTCAGGCGGACCAGGCGGCAAATCTCGGCTGTTTCAATCGTCGGCACAATCCCGTTTAAGCACTCTTGTGCCAAAACGGCGGAGTCTTCTTCGTCGGCAGTGGTGCCGTTGTAAACGGCGTCGTGAAACCAGGCTGCCAGCGCCACTTCGCGGGGCGTGTTGCGCCCGGTCAGGGCGTCAAGCGCCTCCAAAACTGCCAGCAGGTGGGTGGCGGAATGATAGTGCCGGTGGGGTTCGCTCCATCGACCCAGCAGCTCCGCGCCCAGTTCTGGCTGCCCCGGCATGAGCGCATTCCAGCGCAGCTCCAAAACTGTGGACACCGACTTGACCCGGTACTTTGCCTTGATGCGCAGGCCCGACGCCACCAGGGTCCGCGCCAACTCCTTGCCGGACAGCGGCACGGCCCCCGCTGTCACAAGGTCCAGGTAGATCCGCTCGGGAACGTCATAGTGGTCAAGGTCAAAGGCGCGTTCTGCGACTCCGTTGGCCGCTGCGAAGGCGTGTAGTTCGGCAACGGAGGCATCGGAGATCAGGTGGGAGAATACCGTCCCGTGCGCTGGCCAAAAGGGCGGATCGATGAAGATCATGGCCCCAGTTTAGGCCCTCGGCGGGAAGGGTTCGAGGATCCGGGGACTGTGGCGGCCCGGTCCGCATAGACTCTTGAGGGTTCGGAACATCAAGCAAAGGCAGCCGGTAATGCGAAACGAAGACTCATCCGTCCAAGCAACTTTTAATGGCATCGCCCGTCGCTATGACGTCATGAACCGGCTGATGACGCTGGGTTCGCACCAGCGCTGGTGCCGTGAAGTCGCCACGCTGGCCACCGCCCGCCCCGGGCACCGCTACCTGGACCTGGCCACCGGAACCGGCGTCATCGCCAGGGCCATCCGCGAACAGCGCCCCTCCGGCGCTGTCATTGGCGCAGACTTCTCCGAGTCGATGCTGGACGTGGCCCGCCAGCTTGAGGGCAACGCAGGCATCGACTGGCAGTTTGCCGACGCCCATGAGTTGCCCTTCGAAGATAACGGGTTCGACGCCGTCACTCACGGCTACCTGCTTCGGAATGTCAGCGATCTGGACCAGGTTTTGAACGAACAGTTCCGGGTCCTGAAGCCGGGAGGTGTGGTTGTGGCCCTTGAATCATCCCCGCCCAGCGGTGTGCTCGCCCCGTTCATTCGAGTGGGGATGCGTGTGGTCATCCCCACTCTGGGAACGATCATTGGCCGCGACCGCCCGGCTTATCAGTATTTGCTCGACTCGACGCTCGGATTCCTGACCCCCGGCGCGCTGCGCGGCAGGTTCGAGCTGGCCGGCTTCGAGGACGTCCGGGTGAAATCAAGGTTCATGGGCACGAACATGATCTGGACTGCCCGCAAGCCGGGCTGAGCGCCTCCGCCGGCCGTCCGCCGTCGGGCCTACAGCTCGCGCACCGCGTAAATGCCCAAGGCGTCCCGCACAAATGCGGCTCCGTCCAGGCCGCCGTAATTCGCGGCAAAGCGCCCGTCCGCAACGTACATTTCGGCAAGCCCCAAGACGTAGCCGCGGACGTCCCCGCCGGGTGTGGTGGCCGGAGTTCCTGGCATCGAAGTAAGCCATTCAACGTGTCGCCGCGCCAACTCCTGCGCGGCGGACGAGGACGGTGCGTCCCCGCCGGACGACAGGGCAATCCAGTCGTTGTTCAGGGCGGCAACGCGGGCCTTCCAGTCCGCCTGTCCGTTCGCCCCCATTCCCTGCCACCATGCGTCACTCTGCGCATACGCTTCCTTGCCCCAGCGCTTCTCCACCTCCTCCTTGTGGGCTGTGTGGTCAAATCCGTCAAGCATGTCCTTTGCCATGATTTCCTCTCCCGCAGCCTCGGCTGCAATGGTCTTTTCAACTGACTCGATGAGCCGCGATAGCCGTTCCTGTTCGCCCCGCAACCACGCAACGTGGGTTCGCAGTGCTGAGGTGGCCGAGTCCTCTTGCGCCAAAACGGTTGCAATGGCCGGCAGTCCGAGTCCCAGCTCACGCAGTAGTAAAATCCGTTGCAACCGCACTAGTGCTCTCTGGTCGTAGTGCCGGTAACCGTTGCTGGCAATCCGGCTCGGCGCCAACAGTTCGATGGCGTCGTAGTGCCGCAATGTTCGGCTGGTGGTTCCCGCCAGGGCTGCAATTTGCTGGATTGACCAGTCCGAGGTGGCTTTATCGGTGCTCATGCAAGCAACTCTAAAGGTTGACGCAACGTCAAGGTCAAGGCGTGTTCCGGTCAAGGAAAGTTGTGGTCCCGGCTGCGCAGCAGGTGTATTCAATGTGGCGTACGCCATGCGTACGATTTGTGCCGTTCCTTGCTTTCTGCGAGAGGATGGGATTGTCAGCGACTTCGGGGGACCCGGTGGTTCTGCACAGCAACAGCATGAAGCCGTGCAGTTTGACCGAGTCTTCAATAATGAAAAACTTGAGGAGCAATCATGAGGGCAGCACGTTACTACGACCGCAATGACATCCGTATCGAGGACATTGCTGAGCCTGAACTGAAACCGGGAACCGTGGCCATTGATGTTGCCTGGTGCGGGATCTGCGGCACCGACCTGCACGAGTACCTGGAAGGGCCCATCTTCGTTCCGCCCGCAGGTCACCCGCATCCGATCTCCGGTGAGTCTGCTCCCGTGACATTGGGCCATGAGTTCTCCGGAACCATCACGGCTCTGGGTGAGGGTGTCACCGATCTGGCGGTCGGTGAAAACGTGGTGGTGGAGCCGTACATCATCGGTGCGGATGTGGATACAAGCGAAGGTGCGCCGTATCAGCTGTCCAAGGACATGAACTTCATCGGATTGGGTGGCCGCGGTGGCGGGCTGGCTGAGAAGATTGTCGTGGAACGGCGCTGGGTCCACCCGATTGGTGACATTCCCTTGGACCAGGCCGCGCTGATCGAACCCCTTTCGGTGGGGCATCATGCCTACGTGCGTTCCGGCGCGAAGGCCGGTCAGGTTGCCATCGTGGGCGGGGCGGGTCCCATCGGCCTACTGACCGCAGCTGTACTCAAAGCCAAGGGCCTGACGGTCTACATCTCCGAACTTTCCGAGGCGCGCAAGGCGAAGGCATTGGAAACCGGTGTTGCTGACGCCGTCTTCGATCCCCGTGAGGGCGACGTTGCCAGCCAGGTCCGCGAGTTGACGAATGGCCAAGGTGCGGACGTCGGGTTTGAGTGCTCATCTGTACCCGCTGTTCTGGACATGCTCCTGGACGCCGTCCGGCCCGGCGCGGTCATCGTCAACGTCTCCATCTGGGGGCACAAACCTGCTGTGGACATGCCAAAGCTGGTGCTGAAGGAAGTGGATCTGCGCGGCACCATCGGGTACGCCAATGACCACCCGGACACCATCGCGCTGGTCCAAAGCGGCAAGTTGGACCTTTCTCGCTTCATCACTGGACGGATTGGCCTGGACGGGCTGGTCACCGAAGGTTTTGAGCAGTTGATCAACAACAATGAAGAGCACGTGAAAATCATCGTGAACCCGCGCGGCTGAGCAGTGCTCCACCTTTGAAGGGTAAGAGGTGCCCGGAAGCTGAGTATCAGTTTCCGGGCACCTCTTCGCATCTCAGGCACCGGGTGACCAGCTTTTCGCGCACGGAAAAAATTCTCGGAATAAGTTCCGCAAGATGTAAGTTGAGCGTAGTAGACTCAACTTTACGACCAGCGAGTCACCACCCAACGAAAGGACCTCTCTTGGACGCCAAATTCACCACAAAGAGCCAGGAGGCTCTTTCTGCCGCCGCCATGAACGCCTCAACCGCCGGCAACCCCACAGTTGAGCCCGCCCACTTGCTCAAGGCCCTCATGGACCAGCGCCAGGGCGTGGCCGTCGCGCTCCTGAAGGCCGCCGGGGTGGACCCAGATGAGGTCAGTGTCGGTGCCAGCACGGCCATTCGCAACCTCCCGGCGTCGTCCGGCACCTCCGTGGCCCAGGCCCAACTCAGCCGCAACACGCTGATGGCGGTTCAGGCTGCCCAGCAGGCCGCCGAGCGCATGGGTGACAGCTACGTCTCCACCGAACATCTCCTGCTGGCTCTGGCGGACGACGCCGGAGCAACAGGAAGTGCCCTGCGCCAAGTAGGTGCCACCCGGGCTGCGCTCGATGCCGCGCTGCCCACCGTGCGCGGGGACGGCAAGGTCACTACGCCAGATCCCGAGAACACCTTTGAGGCCCTGGCGAAGTTTGGCGTGGACATGACAGCCATTGCCCGCACCGGCAAACTTGACCCGGTGATTGGCCGCGATGCCGAGATTCGCCGCGTCATTCAGGTGCTGAGCCGACGCACCAAGAACAACCCCGTGCTGATTGGCGAGCCCGGCGTCGGTAAAACCGCCGTGGTGGAAGGCCTGGCCCAGCGCATGGTGGCAGGAGACGTTCCCGAGTCACTGCGCGGGAAGACGCTCATCAGTCTTGACCTGGCATCGATGGTGGCCGGAGCCAAATACCGTGGCGAATTCGAGGAGCGGCTCAAGGCCGTGCTGGAGGAAATCAAGGCCTCGGACGGGCAGATCGTCACGTTCATTGACGAAATTCACACCGTTGTCGGAGCCGGTGCATCCGAAGGTTCCATGGACGCCGGCAACATGCTCAAGCCCATGCTGGCCCGCGGCGAGCTGCGCCTGATCGGTGCCACCACGCTGGATGAGTACCGCGAAAACATTGAAAAGGACCCCGCCCTGGAGCGCCGTTTCCAGCAAGTATTCGTGGGTGAACCCAGCGTGGATGACACCATCGGTATTTTGCGCGGGCTCAAGGAACGCTACGAGGCCCACCACAAGGTGGCCATTGCAGACTCTGCCTTGGTCGCCGCTGCCACGCTGTCCAACCGCTATATCAGTGGCCGTCAGCTGCCGGACAAGGCGATCGACCTGATGGATGAAGCCGCATCACGCCTGCGCATGGAAATTGATTCGGCGCCGGAAGAGATCGACCAGCTGCGCCGCGCCGTGGACCGTTTGACCATGGAAGAACTGGCGCTGACCGGGGAAAGCGACCCCGCCTCGATTGAGCGGTTGGAGGCCCTGCGCGCCGACATGGCCGATAAGAAGGAAGAACTCTCCGGTCTGAACGCACGCTGGGAGGCTGAAAAGGCTGGGCTGAACCGGGTTGGTGACTTGAAAGCGAAGCTCGATGAGCTACGTTCGGTGGCTGACAAGGCCCAGCGAGACGGCGACCTCGAGCAGGCTTCGCGGATCCTGTACGGTGAGATTCCGGCTCTGCAGCGTGAGTTGGAGGCGGCCGCTGCCGAGGAACAATCTGCGGACAAGCCTGAGTTGATGGTGGCCGAAGAAGTCACTGCCGATGACATTGCCGAGGTCATTTCTGCGTGGACAGGCATCCCCGCCGGACGCATGCTGCAAGGTGAAAGTCAGAAACTGCTGCAAATGGAGCAGGTCCTGGGTTCCCGGTTGATTGGTCAATCTGCGGCCGTCACTGCCGTCTCCGACGCCGTTCGCCGCGCCCGGGCGGGTATCAGCGATCCGGACCGGCCCACGGGTTCCTTCCTGTTCCTAGGGCCCACCGGTGTTGGTAAGACCGAGCTGGCCAAGGCCCTGGCGGACTTCCTATTCGACGATGAGCGCGCCATGATCCGCATCGACATGAGCGAGTACTCCGAGAAGCACTCGGTCTCCCGGCTGGTCGGTGCGCCTCCGGGCTATGTGGGCTACGACGAGGGTGGGCAGCTGACTGAGGCCGTGCGCCGTCGTCCGTATTCGGTGGTGCTGCTCGATGAGGTGGAGAAGGCCCACCCGGAAGTCTTCGACATTCTGCTCCAGGTGTTCGACGACGGCCGGCTCACCGATGGGCAGGGCCGCACGGTTGATTTCCGCAACGTCATCATCGTGCTGACCTCCAACCTGGGCTCGCAGTTCCTGGTAGATCAGTCGCTGGCTGAAGAAGAGAAGCACAAGGCTGTCATGTCCATTGTGGAGGCCTCGTTCAAACCCGAGTTCCTGAATCGGCTCGATGAGATTGTCATGTTTGATGCGCTCAATATCGAAGAGCTGTCACGGATTGTGGATCTGCAGGTGCAGTCGCTGGCTGCTCGTTTGTATGAGCGGCGCCTGACCCTTGAGGTCAGTGATGCTGCCAAGGCGTGGCTGGCGATGACCGGCTACGACCCTGCCTACGGCGCCCGGCCGCTGCGACGGCTGGTGCAGCGTCAGATCGGCGACCGGCTGGCCAAGGAGATTCTGGCCGGCACCATTGTGGACGGGGACACTGTCCTGGTGGACACGGCTGCCGACTTCGATGAGCTGGACATGGATTCTGTTTCTGGGCTGACGGTCCGCCGGAAATAGGGCTGGAGGCTAGCGGGGTTAATGCAGCAGGGGCTGTGATGGTTGGGTTGCTCCCAAGCATCACAGCCCCTGCTGTTTATAACTCTTGTCTAAAACCCGGTGAAGGCTGGAATTGCTGCCCTTGGCTACTCGGTGAGGGAGATGTCCAAGGGGTTGCCGCCACGGGTGTCGCGGACCAGGCAATCGACACGGCGGTCATTTGAGTTATTCCACGTGTTTTCGGTCGGGTATGCCGTCGACTGGGTCAGCGTCTTAATGCTGGCGGCTTCCGTGGTCAGTGTGACGTTGTCACAGACCTCAGAGGCTTTAGCCTTGAGTGCTTCGATGCCAGGGAACTCATCGGAATCATCGAAGTAGAAGGCACCTACCAACTGAGCGTCATGGGGGCTATTGCAAAAGACTACGTCAGCCGGTGCGGAAGCGGTTTTGAAATCTCGCAGGCAGTCGCCTTCCAGCCACTTCAGCGGAGAAACGTTGGCCAAGATCACATCCGCGTCGGAGAGGGCACCTGTTGTGGTGTCAGTACTAGGATCAGCGGTTTCTCCCGGATCTGTGGTCTGCTCCTGCGACTGGGTCGCGGTCTGCGTAGATTCCGAGTTGTTGGAGCCGCTGTTGAAGACAAGACCAATCAACAGCCACACAAACAAGCCCAGCAGGAGAACTCCTACGAGAACGGCGCCGAGAATGATGAACAATTTCTTGTTCCCACCTCCCTGCGAGCCGCCGGGACCCTGGGGTCCACCGAACTGACCAGGACCCTGAGGTCCACCGCCGTAACCACCGGGGCCTTGCGGGCCACCGGGACCACCGCCGTAACCACCGGGTCCTTGGGGGCCGCCGAATTGGCCGTAACCACCGGGGCCTTGCGGGCCGCCGAATTGGCCGGGGATGGGCGGCACTCCGGGTGCGGAGTTCGAGCCCGAGGAACCTGAGGAAGAGGGCCCGCCAAACGCTGGAGCGCCGTGCTGCATGGGGGCACCATAGGGAGCCTGGGCTGCTGCGGGCTGAGCATTCGGGTTTTGCTGACCGGCGCCAGGAGCCTGACCGTAGGGGTTTTGCTGACCAGCGGCTTGACCGTAGGGTGCAGCCGGCGCGGGGGTAGCAGGGGGCTGCCCGTAGGGCTTGTGCTGACCCTCGGAGGCGGGAGCGTTCAGTGGAGCCTCAGGTGTGGATTGAGCTGAAGCAGCCGCAGCGGTTGCTGCATCGGCCTCCCCGCGCGCAATTTGAGCAGGAGACTGCCAAGCGCCGGCCTTGGGCTGCCACGGAGTTGCTGATTGCTGCCACGGGGTTTCCGGGCGGCGCCAGCCGTGACCGTCATCGATTCCGGGACCCACTGTATGAGGGGCGCCCGGGGCTGACGCGGCGGCGGCATCCGACAAGGTGCCGCCAAGCATGGATCCTTCGGAGGAACCGCTGTCAGTAGCACTGTTTTCCGTAGGGCTGCTTTCACTAGCGTTGCCTGGTACTTGTGAAGTCATTCCACCGTAGGACGGCTGGTAGGACGGCTGTTCCGCGGGGGCTGCCGGGGGCTGTGCCGGGGGTTCAAAGCTGAAGGGTGCTGAAGGCGGTGTGTCTGGCAGCTCTGGGGCAACGGCAGGCTCATTGATGGCAGGCTCGTTGGCGGCAGGCTCGTTGGCGGATTCTGCCGGCTGCGACCAAGGGTTGTTGGCCACCGGAGGCTGGCTGAAATCTGTGCGCAAGACCGTAGTAGCGCTATCCCAGTCAACAGGCTCGGCGTCAACAGTCTGGGGCGCATCGGATGCAGCAGGCCCCGAATCGACGGAGTCAGAAACATCGAACTCCGGTGCAATAGGCTCGGATGCGACAGACGAGTTCGGAGAAGCTGGGGCGGGCTCGCTGAAGCTGGCGGAAACGCCCTGGGCTGCCAGTTCGGCTTCATGCTCCACGCGTGCGGCTTCAGCTGCAGCGGCTTGGAGGTCGACGCTCTCCGCTACGTCTTCGCTGATTTCCGCGGCACCTAGCTGGGGTTCGGCAAATTCGTAGTCTGAGCCGGAGAAACCTTCTGCGGGGTCCTGCGCCGGGGGCTGAGGATGCCCACCAGTTGGAGGGCCTTGTTGAGCGCCTTGGTCTTTGGCGTTACTGCTCTCGTTCATGGGGGCAAACCTTCCGTGCTGCGTCCTGAATGGCACAAAATCTAGAGTGTGAGCTGGAATCGCCCGGTGTTAATAGTCGTTTAGACGAGTACCCAGACACCCCAGTCTCGCGGAAAATTGCTCCGCCTACACGTGACTCTACCGAATAAAGCCTCGTCCACGAGGCTAATGCGGTGTTTGGCTATGGGCAGAACAACCCATGATGGCACGCAGGCGGTCCAGAACTAATGTAATCTAGGACTACGACAAATTGACCGAATATTCCGGAGCCTCGCTCTTAGCCCGAGCGACCACCTCCGGTCCAAGTGTAAAAGGGGGTCACGCCATGGGGCGCGGCCGTCAAAAGGCGAAGGCAACCAAGCAGGCTCGGGACATTAAGTACTACTCCCCGAACACTGACTATTCAGCTCTGCAGAAAGAGCTCGGTGGAACTACTCGGCGAGCCCCGAGCCATCACAGCGAAATTCCGGCAGAGCCGGACTATTCGGCGTACGAAGACAAGTACGCGGATCAGTTTGAGGACGACGACGTGGACTCCCGCCGTATTGGCTAGGACCGTCTGACAGAACGAAACGCAACAAACCCTGCACGATTCTTGAGCAAATTAGCTGAAGTGACGTGTGGGGATTTTGTTGTTCCCCAGCGGCTCCCCAACCTCGTTCCTCGGTCGGGGCCCCTCGCCGCTGTGGGCCCACCCGGTGAGTCACAGGCTCGTTCCTCGCCGTGGGGTCCACCGCACCTAACCGGCCCGGGGATGCAAAAGGGACGGCGCTTGCGGGAAAAGACGGCCGTCTAACACCGTCTTTTTACGCCACCGCCGTCCCTTTTCGAAACGTGATGTGAAGCTTAGGAAGCGTAGTCGCCCACCAGGCGAACTGCGCCACCGTCGACGCCCTTGGCGCCCTGGGTGTAATCGGAACCGGTCTTATCCGAGTCGGAGGCTTCGCGAGTGACTGTACCCATAGCCCAGGACGGCAGGCCACGAGAGTTCAAGCGAGCAATGGCGTCGTCGGCAGCGTCTGCGGAAACAACTGCCACCATGCCCACGCCGAGGTTCAGTGTGCGCTCCAGATCGGCCAACGGCACGTTGCCCAGCTGTGAAACCAGGTTGAAGATGGCAGGCAGGCTCCAGGTGGAGCGGTCAACCGTGCCAATAAGGCCCTGGGGCAGCACGCGTGCCAGGTTGGCAGCCAAACCGCCTCCGGTGATGTGGCTGAAACCATGAACCGCCTTTTCCTGCGTGACAGGCAGGTAGCGGGTCAGATCTAGGCAATCTGCGGCATACACGCGGGTGGGCTCCAATAGTTCCTCGCCCAAGGTGCGGCCGAGTTCAGAAACCTGACGCTCCAGTGCCCAGCCTGCGTGGTTGATGACGCGGCGAACCAGTGAGTACCCGTTGGAGTGCAGACCCGAAGAAGCCATGCCGATGATGACATCACCCTCGCGCACTCGTTCCGGACCGAGCAGCAAATCAGCCTCGACGACACCCGTGCAAGCACCTGCGACGTCGTACTCGTCAGGAGCCAACAGGCCGGGGTGCTCAGCAGTCTCGCCACCCACCAAGGCGGTTCCGGCAACCTTGCAGGCGCCCGCAATGCCGCGAACAATGTCGGCTACGCGCTGGGGGACAACCTTGCCGGTGGCGATGTAGTCCGTCATGAACAGCGGCTCGGCGCCAACCACCACGATGTCATCGACAACCATGCCCACGAGGTCGTAACCAATGGTGTCGTGGATGTCCATGGCCTGCGCGATGGCGACCTTGGTACCCACGCCATCGGTGGAGGTGGCCAGGTACGGCTTCTTGTAGGTCAGCAGCTTGGACACGTCGTACAGCCCGGCGAATCCGCCGAAACCGCCAACCACGGACGGGCCGTGGGTGGCCTTGACGGCTTCCTTCATCAGCTCAACGGCGAGGTCGCCCGCTTCGGTGTCGACACCTGCGCTGGCATATGTGATTCCCTGGGGGGCTGGCTCGTTGGAGGCGTTGGTCATGGCGTCTCTTTTCTGCGAATGCTTTAGGAACCGGTGGTGGCGGTACGGTCTTGATCGGTTAGGACAGTTTCGAGTTCCGAATCAGGTCCCGGATCGCAGCCGGTGGAAGGGGTGGCGTTCCCCGGTGCGGTGCGCTCGAGCAAGTTCTTGCCCAAACGGTCACTGCTGGGAAGTTCAATCGGGTAAGTGCCCGTGAAACAGGCAGTGCAGAGGCGCTCGCGCGGCTGCAAGGTGGCCTCAATCATGCCGTCTTCGGAGATGTACTCCAGGGAATCGGCACCAATGGACTTGGCGATCTCGTCAACGGCAGCACCGTTGGCGATCAATTCTGCACGGGAGGCGAAGTCGATGCCATAGAAGCATGGCCAGCGTACGGGCGGTGAAGAGATCTTCACGTGGACCTCGGCGGCGCCGGCTTCCTTGAGCATGCGCACCACGGCGCGCTGGGTGTTGCCGCGGACGATTGAATCATCCACCACCACAATGCGCTTGCCGCGAATGACGGATTCAAGGGCGCTGAGCTTGAGCTTGATGCCGAGCTTGCGCAAAGTATCGCTGGGCTGGATGAAGGTACGGCCAACGTAGGCGTTCTTCACAAAGCCGTGAGCGAAGGGGATGCCGGATTCTTCGGCGTAACCAATGGCTGCCGGGGTGCCGGATTCCGGAACCGGGATAACCAGGTCAGCGTCGTAGTGGCTTTCGCGCGCCAGCTGGCGGCCCATTTCCACGCGAGATTCGTACACGGAGCGGCCGGCAATGGTGGCATCCGGGCGGGCCAGGTACACGTACTCGAAAACGCAGCCGGCAGGAGTTGCCGGGGCGAAGCGCTGGGTGCGGACGCCGTCTTCATCGATGGCGATGAATTCACCGGGTTCGATTTCACGGATCAGCGAGGCGCCAATGGTGTTGAGGGCGGCGTCTTCGGAGGCAACTACCCAGCCGCTTTCCAAGCGTCCAAGCACCAGCGGGCGAACGCCGTGCGGATCGCGAGCAGCGTACAGGGTGTGCTCGTCCATGAAGACAAAGCTAAACGCGCCGTGGATCTTGGGCAGCAATTCCATGGCGGTCTCTTCAAGAGAGGAACCCTCTTTGCCACGCAGCAAGGTGGTGACCAGCGCAGTATCTGTGGTGTTTCCCTGGGCCATTTCGCCATCAGTGGGAACGCCATACTGGGCAATCACCATCTCATGCAGTTCAGCAGAGTTGGTCAAGTTTCCGTTGTGCGCCAGCGCGACAGTGCCGCTGCCAGTTGCACCCAGGGTCGGCTGAGCGTTAGCCCAATTGGCCGCACCTGTGGTGGAGTATCGACAATGGCCCACAGCCATGTGTCCGGTCAGGGTGTTCAGTGTGGGTTCGTCAAAGACTTGGGATACGAGTCCCATGTCCTTATACACACTGATCCGCTTGCCATCGCTCGTCGCGATGCCAGCAGATTCCTGCCCACGGTGCTGTAGTGAATACAGCCCGTAATAGGTTAGTTTTGCAACCTCTTCACCGGGTGCCCAGATGCCCAGAACGCCACAAGCGTCCTGAGGTCCCTTTTCGCCGGGTAAAAGATCATGGGATAGTTTTCCGTCTCCGCGTGCCACGAGAAAATTATCTCATGTAATGACAGGCACACCGAACCTACTGTGATCTAAGTTATGCACGGGGGAGCGTTATGCGGTCTCAGCCTCGGCGTTGCTGTTGTCATCCGGGAGGGGCTGGACCACGAGGGTCTTGCTGCGGCGCAGGCTCTGCCGGTCCAAAATCAGGGCTGCTATGGAGCCGAGAATAACTCCAGGGATCAGCAGCAACACCGTGAAGAAGCCGAAGATCGTGGAGGTCGTAAATTCCTCACTGGGCGGGGCCAAGATGGTGAAAATTGCCGCGGTCACAACGCCCGCCAAGGCTCCGGCGATCATGAAGGGGGCGTACTTCGGGGCGCGGCGCACTTTGAGTTTGCGGGGCTCTCCGGCAGTGGTTTCAGGCTGGGAAGTCATCCTTCAAGGATACCCGGCCCAGCTTGGTGCCCCCCCCGCGAACCTCAAAAAGTTCGCTAGAGGGGCAGTTCGGCAGAGAGATCCGCCCGCAATCCTGAGGCGGCCACAACACCGCGTTCGACGGCGTCCGCCCAGTCCAAGGTGCCGGTCACCAACGCGAGCCAGGTTCCGGCGTCGCACTCCACCACATTGGGTGGGGTGCCGCGGGTGTGGCGCGGGCCGGCGATGCACTGGGTCACGCCGAAGGGTGGCACGCGCACTTCCACGGAGTTGCCGGGTGCGCGCGCGGCCAATTCTTCCAAGGAATAACGCACGGCCATGGCGGTCACGGGCCGGGCCCGCTCCCCGCCGCGCCAGGCGGCTAGTGCGGCGCTTCCCTCAGCGAGGTCGATGCGTCGGCGGGCGGCCATGGATGCTCCTGAAGTTTTTGTTGGGGATGTTCGACGCCGGATGGCCGGGTTGGGTGGGTCAGGGACGAAGCTGGTGGTCCACCGCGTGGGTCAGTTCAGCAGGGCGCTGACGGCCTGGCCGAGGCGCAGGCTGCCGGCGCGGTGGCTACCACCCAGAACGGGTGGCACCACTTTGCCAAGGACTTCGGCCACGGCCGGAATATCCAAGGCGCCGCTGGCTGCCAGCAATGTCAGGCCGACAAGGGTTGCGGCGCGGCCGTTGCCATCGAGGATCTTGACGGCAACGCTGGCTCCCGTGGGGGCTGCCATGGCGAGGACTCCTTCGGCACCCAGCTTGGCTAGGACGCCGAGTTCGTCCATCACTACGGTGTTGGGGCGGCCGTGGCCTTCCACGGCCCACGGATAGTCCAGCATGGAGGTGGCGATGGTGGCGGCCCGGGCGTTGGCGTTCTTATCTGACGGAGCCTTGGCCAAGGTGGTGAAAGCCCTTGCGAGTCCGGTCAGGGTCACGGCCATGACGGGGGCGCCGCAGCCATCGGTTCCGGTGTGGTGCACCGATTCGCCGGTGTACTCCTCCAGAGTTGTCCGCACGGCCCGCTGCATGGGGTGGTTGGGCTCAAGATAGCCGTCAAGATCCCAGCTGTTTTCCTTGCAGGCCCACAGAAACGCTGCATGCTTGCCGGAGCAATTCATGGCCAGCTTGGACTTGCCGCGCTCAGAGCGGACCAGCCAGGCTCGGGCTTCGGGATCGCTGGGCCAATCGGCCGGGCAGCCCAGATTAGCTTCAGTGAGACCGGCGGCCTTGAGCATCCCCTCGACCACATCCATATGTTCCAAAGAACCAGTGTGGCTGCCTGCTGCCACGGCCACCTGCGCGCCACGTAAGGGCACGCCTGACTGCATGGCAGCCAAGGCTTGGAAGGGCTTGGAGGCCGAGCGCGGGTAAATGGGGGCGCTAATATCGCCCAAGGCCGTGACGACTGAGCCATCGCCGGCCAGAACAACTGCCGAACCTATATGCCGGGACTCTACGAAGCCGCTGCGTTCGAGGACGGCAAGTTCTACGGCGTCGTCCGCCCGGAAAGTATGGATCATGGTGTCATCTTATCGAGCGAAACCGCGGCCGGGGCTACAGTGGCGAGGCAAGTCCGGCAGATTCCTTGAAGAGCAACGGTACGTCCCCGGCAGGCTTGCTGGCGGCGGCAGCCTGGGCGACGGCGTCGAGCTGGTCGGGGGCAACAAAAACGGTCATCGTTCCGGTACGGCCATCGGGGATGACCTTGTGGATAGCGGCGCCCTGGTCCGCGGGAAGCGAACTGCGCCAGGTCATGACAGCTTGCAGGGCTGTCTCCAGTTGGGCCGCGTCCAAGGTGACGAGATGGGCAGTTGCGCCGGCTGCCTTTACGGTGGCGGCGGCAGATTCGGTGGTCACGGCAACGTGCAGTTGGGCTCCCTCGATCCAGGAGTCAGAGTAAGCGTCACCGAGCTCGGTCCGCAGGGAATCGTTGAGCTGTAACAGGTTGTTGGTTTCTTCGACAGTGGCGGGCTGGCTGGCTGCCTGGCTGGATGCCGGTGTTTCAGGATCTTGGGCGGGCTTGCATGCACTCATGCCGAGGGCTCCTGCCATGGTGGCTGCGAGGACGATTGACGTCATTTTCCTGTTGTTCATAGTGTCTCCGTATAACGGCAGTGGGTCCCGTTCAAAGTGAACGGGACCCACTACTTACGTTCGTACCCGAGTGGGTCCGTCAATACATGACAGCCTACTGTCCGAGTGGTGCCTAGGCTGCGGTGTTGCGGCGGCGGATCAGCAAGAAGACCGATCCGGCCAGGAGCAACAAGCCACCGGCTCCACCAAGCACCAGCATTGAGCTGGATGCACCGGTGTTAGCCAGGTCGTTAGTGGACGGTGCCTTGGTGGGGGCATCGCTCGGGGCCGGGCTGGGAGGAGCCGGAGTGGTGGGCTCCTCCGTGACCGGGGGAGTGGTCGGTTCCGGCTTCGGTTCGGCCAGAACGGTGAACGCTGAGGTGGTGGTCAGCGAATCTACGCCGTCAACGGCCTGCACTGCGGTGAGCGTGTATTTACCGGTAGCCAGCTTGGCGTCCAGAGCCACACTCCAAGTGCCGTCAACAACAGTGACCGTCTGGGCCTTGCCGTTGAGGGTGACCGTGAGTGTTGCGCCTTCAATGTTGGTGCCTGAGATTGCAGTAGGGCCCTGATCGAAGGCGAATTCCTGACCGTTGCTCGGCGTCGTGACGGCCGGGGCAGCTGGCACAACTGTGAACTTGCTGGTGGTGTTGGTGGAGTCGTTCCAGTCGGTCAACGTCTGCTTGGCAGTGACCGTGTACGGGCCAACTTCCAGGCCCGGTGTGACTGTGAAGGACCACTTGCCATCGGCGCCGACTACTGCGGTTCCGGTGACGTCGCCGGTCAATTCAACGGTGGCGCCTGCCTTGCCGGTGCCCGTGATGGCGGTGACGGGGGCTGCAACAATGCCATCGTTCGCGGGAGCTGTGATGGCCGGAACAGCCAGGGTTTCCTTGATGACCTCAATGGAACCCGTCCCGGCCTCGGAGGTGCTGAAACCATTCTTGGCTTGTGCGCTGACGGTGAAGGTACCGAACTTGTTCGGGGCCTTGGCACTCCACTTGCCGTCGGCGTGAACGGGAACCACTGTTTCCACGCCGTCGATGGTGACGGCAACCGTGGTGCCAGCAGGAGCACCAGCAACGGTGCCGGTAACGGCGCCTTCGCGGTAGACAACATCGGTGGCGGTGGTGGTGACCGCGGGGGTCTCCAAGAAGATCTTCACGGTGTAGCCATCAGTGTGCGCCAAGGCGTCCTTGAGGCTGACGCCGTAGGTTTTACTGCCATCGAGGGCACCAGCGCTGATCATGCCGACTGCCTTGTTACCGGCGATGATTGAACCACCGGAGTCTCCGCCCGCAGCTTCTAGATTGGTGGATCCGAAGCCACGCACCACGCGGATGTCGTTTGGATCGCTTGCCATGTTGTAGCCTCCGACAAAGAAGGCGCCAACTTCAGTCACGGTGCCGCACTTCCAGCCAGTGGTGCGGCCTGACTTGCAAATTGCTGTGCCCACAACGGCATCGGAAACGGCCTTGACAACCGGGCCGGAGGCCTTGGGGTTCTCCGGGGTTGTCCAGTCGGTGACCTTGGCTATCTGGTTCAAGTCGGGGTTGATGCCATCAATGACTGCAACGTCGGTGCCAATGTTATTGGCGGTGTTCGCAGTTCCGTCCCAGTTGGGCCCCTGGGTTCCTGGGGTATTTCCGGGGCCGCCAAACTGCGAGGCGCCAAATGTACCTAGCGGAAGCTCTGGGCCACCACCTGTGCCGCCTTCGGCGGGTTCAGTCTCAGGGTTGGTCAAAAATGTGCTGATGTTGGTGCCATCAACAGTGCAGTGGCCAGCGGTAATGATGGCAGGGTCACCCGCAGCGTTGAAGCCGTTCCAGCCAATGGAGCAGAATCCTTTCAGCCCTTCGGCTGAGTGAGCAGAGTAGCCCTGGCCATTGGTCACATCAGTAGCAAGCGGGGTTGCGGGGCCTGAGGCTGCTTCCACCGTTACGTTTGCGAATTTAGCCACAAAGTCAGCGACTGTGGGCTTGGGGGTTGCAGTGAAGGTACGGGCCTTCAGTGCCGGGCTGGTGCTGAGTGGATCGCCGGTGCGGATGACGAACTCGCCGTTGCCGTTGACCATGATCGACTGCAGCTTGCCAATACCAAATTCACTCGCATAAGCGGTAATGAGTGAGTCAACATTTGCAGCGTTGGTCGGGGCGGCCACGGGGGCTGCAGGTGCTGTCGTGACAACCACCTTGGCGCTTCCAGCGACAGCCTTGGCTGCAGCGGCGGCGGCGGGGGAAGCGTGGACCTTGATGGTGTCGCCAGCGATGGACACCGACGCGTTGGGGTCAGCCTCTTCAGCCGCGGCCTGCACCTCGGAAGCCTTGGCGGCTAATTCACCTTGGGCGTTGAATTCCTCAACGCTCAGGTTCAGATCGCGCTCCACTGCCTCGGCGAGGCCCTCAGGCAGCGGTGCTGCGCTGGAGGAAGCGGCTGGAGTTTCGGACGTCGCGGGCAAAGTGGCTTCGACGCTGACGGCCGGTGCGGGCGCCAGTTCAGTCGAAGGTGCTGCTGTGGCGACAGTAAAGCTGCCGCCCAACAGGACGGCAGCTGCGGCGCAGGCCGCACCTCCGCGCTTGATGAAGGCGCGCGTGGATGCTTGCATGTAAGTGGTTCCCCCTGAAGAAGATGAAAAGTCCTGATGGGTTGATGGCGCCTGAGGGCACCACCGCCTGCCGAGAGTGAAAAGACAGCCCCGAGAGTAAAGCTATCAAGTGGGGTAATCGCTGGCAACGGAAATGACGGACGTACTTCACCAACGGCGCTGCATCCCTGTACTGGCGCGGGTGGGAGGGCTGCCCATTGACGTTTCCGGGAAATTGTGCGGTTCGATGTCCGCTGTTAATGCCGGGGCTCTCCCGGAATTTGCGCGCGGAGTCTGATCGCACCAAGTCGAACGGGGAAGGGGAACTTTAGGAAGTGGGACGCAAACAGGCGTTGAGTACCCGCCATTTATGCGGGCGCTCAACGCCTGTTGGTGCAGGAAATGCTAGTGGTGCGAGGTTGCCTGATTCATTTTCCGGCGGCGAATGCCGACACCTGCGAACACGGTTCCGAGCAGCAGCAGGGCCAATGCCGCCCCGGTCATGATGGACAACTCGGCGCCGGTGTTGGCCAGCTCACCGTCGCTTGCATGTGCACCTGTCGTGGCGGTGGCGGTGGCGGTGGCAGTGGGAACATTTCCGTCCACTGCTGCCACTACCTGAAGCGGTGCCCAGCCGACCAGGGAACCATCTGCTGCCTGGACCACGATGCGGTGCGTGCCAGCTGCAGCGCCGGCCGGCACCGCTGTAGTGAATGCACCTGACGCATCAGCTGTGAAGTTGCCCAACACGGTAGGTACAGAGTAGAGCCACGCCCACACCTTGGTGCCTGCATGTTCGTCCTTGAGTGTGACGGGAATGCTCTGGCCGGGTGTGGCCGAAGCGGGCACGACGACGCCTCCTCGGTTCTGTTCGGTGAGTGTCAGCGGATCGATCGGGGCCGGGGCCGCCGTCGGCTCGTCGGTCGGGGAGACCGTGGGCTCATCCGTGGGTGCCACCGTCGGCTCGTCAGTCGGGGTTGCCGTGGGCTCATCCGTGGGTTCTGCCGTCGGGGTCTCTGTGGGCTCAGTCGGTTCGATGGTGGGTTCAGTGGGAGCCTGGATACCAGCCTCGGTCACCCACTTCTTTCCCGCGTCAGACTTGCTGATGGTGAACTCGTCATACAACGCCCCCACCGGCAAATCGGTGGTTGCGGTGGCGGTCTTCTCCGCGATGTAGGAGCGGTAGATGAGCTTGTCGCTGGATACATCAATGACCTGATAAGTGGTCACGCCAGCGCCGCGCAATACCTGAGTGGCGCCATTGTTGGTCCAAACGTTTTTCTCGTCCGTTTCCAAGTCGTAGTGCTTGGCTCCTGAGTTAGCGACAGTGTAGACAGGACCGGTAGTGATGCCTTCGGTGTCGGTTTTGTCTGCGTTCACGTAACCACGGGCATAGGTGTGGTCGTGTCCCATGAGTACCAGATCGATGTTGTGCTTCTGGAAGATGGGGACCCACACTTCGCGCAGGATGGGTTCATTGCGGCCAGCGGAGGTGGAGAAGACCGGCTGGTGGAACGTGACAACGTTCCACTTTGACGGGCTAGTTTCCAAAACATGGTCAAGCCAAGCGCCCTGGAAATCGGTCCAGAGACGGGAGACCTTCAAGGAAGGGCAATCTGCACCGATGCAGGCAGGGAGGTTATCCGGAGTCAGGAATGCCGAGTCGCGGGTTGCATTGATGGTGATGAACCGGGTGTCCTGATAATCGGTGAAGTAGACGGTTTCGGCTGCGAAATCAGCCCAGTGAGTGAAGTACGCGGCGTACTGGCGGGCAACATCGGTGTCTCCGACGGCAAGCTTGGCCATCTCGCCAATGGTCTCTGCGTTCGGGTTATTGTGCGGGTACTCAAAGTTGGCTTTCCAGGCTGCCAGCTTCTTATCGCCTGAGTATTCATGGTTTCCGGGGGCCGCGATGACGTTGGTGGTTGCAGCCGATTTTTCCATGCCAGCGAACCAGTTAACCCACTGGGTTTCGTTGCTGCCGGTGTCGATGAGATCGCCTGCGTGAACGGAGCCGATGGAGTTGGGGGCCTTAGCTTCAGCCTGGCGAACCACCTCAGGCCACGTGGTGTCGAGGCCGATCTGAGCGTCACCGTAGTAAATGAACTGGAAGTCCTTGGCGTTGGGGTCAGCGGTGGTGAAGGTGTTCCATTCACTCCAGCTGCCTTCAAGGCCCACCCGGTAGCTGTACTTGCTGGCGGGAACCAGCCCGGAAACGGTTGCCGAGTAGTGCGGCTTCGGGTTGCTGTTAACCAAGCCGGACATATAGGCATCCACTGTCTGCTCGCCGCCGCCTGAGGCGCGTTTGATCTGCACCTGACCGCTAGCGTGGGTGGCGTCGCCGGCCAGCCAGGAGAACGACTGTGAGGTTTCCGGCGTCGTGGTTGGAGTCAGAATGACCCGTGACGGCGGAGCGTTAAGGGTTTCGCCAGCCTTCGCCAAACGAATCGAGGGGACATCGAGGTAGATATCAGAGCTGGTGTCACGGTCCTGATACAAGGCAATGGCGACTGTGTTGGTGCCCTCAGTCAGTACCGAGGGTTCCGCGGTGAAGGTGTTGGCAACGGGATCGCCGTTGCTGGTGCCGGCATACACCTGGTTGCCTGCGTCCTTGGCCCTGTCATCTAGGAATCCAGCGACCTTGGTGCCGTTGATCCACACTGCCGCGGCATCGTCGTGGACGAGGTCGCCGACGATTGATTCGATCCCGTCCGTGGCGCCCGCTGCGAGTTCGAACGAACTGCGGAAGAAATAGGTGGGGACGGTCGGAGCGCCCTTGCCATCCAAGTATTGGTTCAGCAGTGTTCCGGGGGTGTGCGGGCCAACAGCTTCGAGCTTGCCCCTCTTGGCGCCGAAGGAGCCCTTGGCGCTCTTCCACTTGGAGTCATCAAACCCCTGGGTGGTCCACGACCGCAGATCGGCGGTGCCCACTGCGGGGTCGGACCCGTCGTCGAGGTACTGCCAGGTCGTGTTCGCCGTCGTGATGATGGGGGCGGCGGGTTCCTCAGGGGCGGCAAACGCCACTGCAGGTACGGCAATCGCCCCGCCAAGCACGGCGAGCAGCACGGCGGAGGCCAGCCCTCGATTGTGCCGGCGGACCGGATTGTTGTTCGCTGTCATGGTTTCCTTCACTAGGGATTCAAAGAGCTGCGTGCGCCTTCAGGAGAGGATCGGCCAGGCCCTTGGCGCCAGCAGCGGCTGGCATCGGGCAGTGGCACTGCACGCATGACGTCGAGCCTAGGCACGTCAAATGGCGCCCAGCTGGCGTTCAGGTGGAATTCAGGTAAACCTCAGATGGCTGATGTGATTGCGCCGTTTCTTAGCCCCGGCGGGAGGCCATTTGCCCCAGTTGGTGGCCTCCCGTCGTCGTAGCGGCGCCAGTAATGATGCGGCCCCGGTGCTCAAGCCAAGTACCCTAGAGGAGTGAAGGTTTTAGTGATTGGCCCCGGAGGCCGCGAACATGCCATTGTCCGCTCGTTGCTCAGCGACCCCAACGTCAGTGAAGTGCACGCAGCACCTGGCAACGCCGGGATCGCGGCCATCGTACCTACCCATGAGATCAACGCCAGTGATCCTGCCGCCGTGGCGGCCTTGGCGCTGAAGTTGGAAAGCGATCTGGTGATCGTAGGACCCGAGGCTCCCTTAGCGGCAGGTGTATCCGACGCCGTGCGCGCCGCAGGCATCCCGGTCTTCGGTCCCAGCAAGGATGCCGCGCAGCTTGAAGCTTCTAAGGCGTTTGCCAAGATCGTCATGGCAGAAGCCGAAGTTCCGACTGCCATGGCCAAGGTCGCCGTCAACGCAGCCGAAGCCGCCGACGCTCTCGACACTTTTGGTGCACCGTACGTTGTCAAGGACGACGGCCTCGCAGCCGGCAAGGGCGTGGTGGTCACCAATGATCGCGACGAGGCTCTGGCTCACGCCCAGTCCTGCTTTGACGTGGGCGGCACAGTTGTCATCGAGGAGTTCCTTGATGGCCCCGAAGTTTCACTCTTTGTTCTGGCCGATGGCCGAACCGTGGTGCCGCTGGCCCCGGCCCAAGATTTCAAGCGCATTTTCGACGGCGACGAAGGCCCCAACACCGGCGGCATGGGTGCGTACTCCCCGCTGGAATGGGCCCCCGCCGGGCTGGTCCAGGAAGTCATTGACCGGGTGGCTCAGCCCACGATTGACGCGATGGCCCACCGCGGCACACCCTTCACCGGCGTCCTGTACTGCGGACTGGCCCTGACCAGTCGCGGCACGCGCGTCATTGAATTCAACGCCCGCTTCGGTGACCCGGAGACGCAAGCCGTGCTGGCCCGTCTAAAGACCCCATTGGGCGGGGTACTCATGGCGGCAGCCAAAGGCCAACTGGATGAGATCGATGAGCTGCGGTGGGCACCCGAGACCGCGGTCGCCGTCGTACTTGCCAGCGAAAACTACCCCGAGGCTCCCCGTACCGGCGATAAGATCCGTGGCTTGAAGAAGGCAAATAGGCTCGACGGCGTGCACGTGCTGCATGCGGGCACGGGCACGGACGACGCCGGCAATACCGTCAGCGCGGGCGGTCGAGTCCTCGCCGTGGTCGGCTTGGGTGTGGATCTAGAAGACGCCCGTGAAAAGGCTTACGCCGGCATTGAAGAAATTTCGCTGGAAGGTGGCCAGTACCGCAAGGATATTGCGGCCAAGGCTGCCCGCGGAGAGATTACCGTGACCACGAACCCTGCACAGGCATAGGACTGTATTAATGACTTCAGCAATTCCCGCAGCCCCCGCCCTGCCCGGCTGGACGCATGTCTACTCCGGCAAGGTTCGGGACCTCTACCAGCCAGCCTCCACGGGTGGCCCGTTCGCAGGCCGCAATGATGTGGTTCTGGTTGTTGCCAGTGACCGGATCAGCGCTTACGACCACATTCTGAGCACCGAGATTCCGGACAAGGGCCGTATCCTGACCGGGCTCAGTCTCTGGTGGTTCGAGCAGCTCAACGTGCCCAACCACTTGGTTGCCACCACGGTGGAAGACGGTGTCCCTGCGGCCGTGGCTGGCCGGGCCATGGTCTGCAAGAAGCTAGAAATGTTCCCTATCGAGTGCATCGCCCGTGGCTACCTGACGGGTTCTGGACTCATTGAATACCGGGCCTCGCAGACGGTGTGCAGCCTGCCGCTGCCGGCCGGTCTGGAGGACGGATCGCGGCTGGAATCGGCAATCTTCACGCCCTCGGCAAAGGCTGAAGTTGGCGAGCACGATGAAAACATCAGCTTTGCGCAGATGGTCGGCACGGTGGGCGAGCACTCCGCAGAGGCACTGCGCACGCTGACCTTGGAAATCTACTCACGAGCCGAAGAAATTGCCCGCGAACGGGGCATCATCTTGGCCGATACCAAGGTGGAGTTCGGCACCGATCCTGCCACTGGCGTCATCACGCTCGGCGATGAGGTCCTGACCCCGGATTCCTCCCGTTTCTGGGACGCAGAGCTCTGGGCGCCGGGGCAGGCGCAACCTAGCTTTGACAAGCAGTACGTGCGGGACTGGTTGGCTAGCCCGGCATCCGGCTGGGACCGCGCCTCGGACACCCCGCCGCCGGCTCTGCCTGCCGAAGTCGTGGAGCGTACCCGCGCACGCTATGTGGAGGCCTTTGAACGCCTGACGGGCACCACGTTCGTGTAGTCGCACGGCAAAAAGTAAAAGCAACCGAGCAAAAGACTCCGATAACGAATCTGAGCTGTTGAAGATGGCGTGGGCGCCACTTTCAACAGCTCAGATTCGTTTAAGCTTCGCCTGCCTGCCCCGACATGCATGCTGGGACAAGCCGGTCGAGACTAGACAAGCCCGCTGCTAGTGGCCAGAGGAACCCAATGCTGCCAAGCAATCCTGCGCCACGGCAGCCCGGTCCAATGCTCCGGATACGGTGTAGCGTTCTTGGGCGTTGGAATAGGCTGTGAACGCTTCTTGGTTACGATCGGCAGCTTCCAGGGCATTGCCCAACAGCAGGGCAGAATCGCCGGCGATGTGTGGAGCCAGCTGGTCCTTTTGCCCCTCGATCTTTTCCAGCAGCTCTAGGGCTAGTGGTACTTCATGATTGAGATAGTGCCAGCGGGCGCGCAACAGTGACACTTCCAGGGTTTCAGCTGGTGTTGCGCCCACTACTGAGTGAGCTAGTTCGCTGCGCTCAATGGCCTGCAGGGTAGCGGGTTCCACCACACCAGCCATGAGCCGCACCCAAGCCGTCGCCTTGTTGAACTGGGCCCAACGGGAGAGATCTGTGGCCGGCGAGAGTAGCTGGCCAGCCTTGGCATGGTGTTCTAGACCTGTGCGGACATCCTTTCGGATGAAGGCTACATTGCCAATAACCCAGTGGATTTCACCCGCCATTTGGGCCGGCGTCGAATCGGTGACGGCCTCGGCCAGGGCCGTGGTGTGGGTCCAGGCCTCGTCGAGCCGGCCCGCTTCGGTGAGGCTGCCGATGAGCGTCTGCAGCGCCATGAGGTAGGCACTAAACTCAGCCGCGCTGTCACCGGAGCCGATGCTGACGGCCTGGATTCCATGTTCGATCGATTGCTGCAGGCTACCCTGGGCCAACATGGCTGCTGCCATAACCTGTTGGGCGCGGAGAGAGAGGGCGTCGCTTTCAAGGGTGAGAGGATGCTTCAGTAATAACTCCAACACCTTGGTGGCTTCGGCATTGTCGCCGTGGCGCAGCAGAGAGTTCGCAGCCAAGAAGGTCATATTCCACCACGTAACTTGGTCCTTGGCAGGCTGTGCCAGCTCCGCGGCGGCCTTTGCATTGGTGGCTGCGCCCAGATAGTCGCGGGTGTCCCAGCACTGTTGTGCGTACAGCGACAGCCGCAGGCACCCGCTTCCCTCAGCTGTGGCGCCTTCGACCCAGTCCGCAATGGACGACGGAGCCAGCTGGAGCTGCTTAGCCAACTGTTTAATGATGTCAACAGTCGGCTCACGGTGGGCGTTTTCCAGTAACGAAACGTAGCTGGCGGAGTACAGATCCCCGCCCAGCTCTGCCTGTGTTAAGTGTCTTGCTAGCCGCTCTTGTTTGAGCCGATCACCAAAACTGCTTCCCATAGAGGTTCCCTCACTTGCTTGCCCAGTTGCCGGTCATCTTGCGCTGGCTCAACTCTATTGGTTTGGTCCGGAATAGTCGCTGGTAATGTGACAAAAGTTGTCAAATTCCCAAGATGTTGTCCTAAAGGCGTATGCCCCCACACGTTGTGAGCTTGTAGAGCTTGGCATGCCCCTCATTGGCTACGAGGGTGAAGGCGTCCGAATCTGCTGCCAAGGTGATGCCCGGGTACAACGAACGGGGGTCATTGAAGGCCGGAATATAGTCGGTGCCAAAGTCCAGCAGGTAAGTCACACCCTGCCGTTTGGCCGCAGCGCACACGTCTGGATCGCTGCCCACTCGGTTGAGCCAGAAGCGCAGGGTGTACAAATCCTCATTCAGATCCCCCTGCGAGCTGTAGGGGAACAACATCTGCCGACCCGCCAGCGCCATGGCCAGCGCCGAACCGTTGTACGGGTTGTTGGCAATGACGTCATCGACGGAGGTGTAGTTGGGCAGCCGGTGGATCAACGCCAGTTCCTGCGCATCGATCTGGGCTAGACCGTTGGGCTCTGCCGGGACCTCAAACATGATGCCCACCTGCCCCTTCATCTGCCACAGCCCGGGATTGCTGAGGGCAAGTACGACGACGAGGCCCGCCGCCGCAGCTACTTTTCCCTTGCGCTGGAGCAGGGCAGGCGAAAGATTGTGTGACTTGGCTTTACTGCCTAACCAATCCATCGCGTGTACAAGCCCCAAGGCGGCCAGTGGCACAGCCATTAAGGGCATCAGCGCAGCAACGCGTTCCGGGTTGTCCCACCAAGGCGCCATGGCAATGTTAGCCGCGACAAAGTTGGTGCCCGCTGTTAAGGGGTAGGTGAATACCAACAGGACCAACGCGGCCGGAAGCCAACGCAGGCCGGGACGTCGGAACCCGGCACGAACTCCGATTAGAACTAGGGCGGTCAAAGCCAGCGCCGGGAACCAGATTGGGGCAGGTGCGTGGGTGAAGTTGCGGATCAGTGCCAGCGGGAAGAGCAGGAATGCGGGGCTGGTGTAGGAGAAGAGGCTGCGGATTTGCGGCAGCGTATACAAAGCTGCCGCGGCAACGCCGAGAGCACAGACCAACAGTGCCACACGAACCCAGCCATGGAGGTGGCTGCGACTAAAACCGGTGCGCAACCAGGCATAGATCAGATAGCCCAGCAGGGGAGTGAGTACCAGCAAGATGCTAAACACCCCATTGGGCTGAGCAGTGACCGCGCCGGGCAGAAACAGCACCACCACGGTCAGCGCCTGAACCGGTTCCAAACCGTGGTGCTTGGCCGGGCGGAGGACCACTAACACCAGCCCGATGCCCACTGGTACCAGTGCGTTGGACAGCGAGTTGGGGTAAGCGGAACCATATTGCAGCAACAACCACGGAAAAGCCGGGAAAGCCGCAGCCAACGCTGCTGCACTGACCAGCAACAACGGCCGTGCGCCAAAGAGCACACGGGTGAGGAACATGGCGCTCAGTGGCCACACCAGCCCGGCCACTGCCAGCCACATCAAGTTAGTTGCCGCCGGGACACTGATGCCGGTCACGATAGCCAGCAAACTCACCAAGCCGTGCCACGCGCCAGGGTAGAACGAGGATTTGACGGTGGGCAGGATGAAACTGGAAATAGCAAAGGAGGACGCATTCCCGGTGTCGACGGCATTCGCTGACGCATTCAGGTGGAACACAGTGTCGTAGCCCTGGGTGAACTGCTCCGGCGTGCGGGCTACCAGCAATAACAACAGGGTGGTGATGGACAGAGCCGTCAAAGCGCCGATCGCGCCGGCACTGAGCCCAACACGGGAGCGTGCCCCGGACACCGCCTCGATAGAGTTCAGCGCCGGAATGAACCGGCGGGCAGCCCATGCCGCAGCGGTGGCAACGGCCGTTCCTACCAGAACAACAGGAATTCCCCAGCGCAGGTTGATCAGCGGCGCCACTATGGCGCTTACGGCTAGGACCGAGACGGATACGGTAGGGGCCAAGCACAGGGCCATGAGTCCACGAATCCGCAGAGCAGCCAAAACGGCTGCCCCGGGCAAGGCAAGAATCAGCAAGGCCACGACGAATGCGGGCACCGCCTCAATCCAAGACGTCACCCAGCGTTCCTTGCATCAGGCACCGTGTTTGCCATAAGAGCCGTGTGTGCTCCAAACGCCATGACAGCCTGTTGGGAGAGGCTCAAACCTTTTTGACGATGCTGGATTTGAGCTTCATGGGCCCAAAGCCGTCAACCTTGGCATCGATGTCGTGGCCGTTGACCGGGGTGATGAGGCGGATGTTACGGACCTTAGTGCCAATCTTTAGATCCTGGGGGCTGCCCTTGACCTTCATGGTCTTGACGATGCTGACGGTGTCGCCGTCGGAGAGTACGTTGCCCACAGCGTCCTTGACCACGGTCTCTTCTTCGGCTGCGGATTCGCTTTCTTCAGCGGGGGACCATTCGTGCGCGCATTCAGGGCACACCAAAAGTTCACCCATTTCATAGGTGTACTCGCAGTTGCAGACGGGGCACGGGGAAAGTGTGTCGCTCATGATGTCCATCTTAGCCGTTGCAGGAATTGTCCACTTCGAGCCCAGTGCCCTGCTCACTCATCGCCCTAACCCGCCCTCACCGCAGTCTTGCTCGCCGCATTCTTCTGCGAATGCAGCTGTCGCGTGCCAGTCCGTGGTTGAAGAGTCCGTGGTGAAGAGTTCGCTGCCCGGATCGTAATGCGGAGCAGTATGGGTGTGCCGCCGGCGGAGCAGTTCTGGTAGCTGAACTCAGGTTGTTGAGCATTGATTGTTAGGCAATAGGCAATGGTGGCTGCGCTGGACGGGGCGGGTTAGCGGCCGCTATGTCGTTACGGGCTGGATTTGAAAACGCGGATGATGCGATGAAAATCGCGGATTTGTCGCGTCTACTGCAGTCTCGAACAGGTTCAGCGCATCATCTGCTGTTTCGAAGCAGAAGCCACTGACACGCCCGGGCTGTACACACATTTTGGCCGCTAACCCGGGTTAGCGGCCAGAATGTGTGTATGAAAAGTGGCTTTCGGCCAGTAATCATATGGGATGCAGGGCCCTGTACATGCTTTGAAAGCATGTATGGT
>NZ_JBFBLU010000012.1:0-55000 GCF_040686795.1 Specibacter sp. NPDC078709 | reverse complement strand
CATCTTCAAGGACAGGTAGTAGGGCGGCTGCTTGTCTGTCGCCGTGGTTGTGGGGTCATCCGGAACGGACCATGCTTCGGTGTTCTGGAAGAACTTGTCTGGATCAGTCACGTGGTACTGGCCCAACAGCTCACGCTGGACCTTGAAGATATCTTCCGGGTAGCGCACATGCGACATGACATCCGCTGACATTTCCGTGTACGGCTTGATGGTACTCGGGAAGATCTTCTGCCAAGACTTCAGGATGGGGTCCTCGGTGTCCCACGCAAATAGATCAACAGATCCGTCGTAAGCATCCACTGTGGCCTTGACCGAGTTGCGGATGTAGTTCACGGAAGCATTGGGCAGCGTAGCCATACCATTGGTGGCCGTCAGAGAATCCGTGGTGGCTTCTTGCAACTGCTGCTGCTGCGAGTAGGGGTAGTAGGAGCTGGTGGTGTAACCATCAACAATCCACTTGACCTTGCCATCAACAATGGCCGGGTAAGGGTTGCCATCGATTGTGAGGTAAGGAGCTACCTTGGCAACGCGCTCTTCGGGCGTCCGGTCGTAGAGGATCTGCGACTCGCTGTTGACACCGTTAGTCAGCAACAGGTCAGTTGACTGGAACTTCAGCGCGTACATGGCACGGTTAAACCAGTTGCCCACATTGGGCCCACCGTTGCCGGTGAAGGTTGTCAGAGACTCCGAGCCAGAAGCCTCATCAGCCGTCGCGTCGGCAGCTCCAGCGGTGGTGCCCTGCGGGCGATCCAACTCGATGGGAGCGGTTCCCTCTTCAGCACCCACCAGAGAGTATTCGGTCATGGACTGGCCGAAATAAATGCGCGGCTGGTAGCTAGTGTCTGTCCCCAGCACACCCGTGGAAGGTACACCGGACTGCATGAATTTGGGCTTGCCATCAGCTGTCACGGTGTTGCCATAGGCAGCCACCATGCCATAACCGTGGGTGTACACCAGGTGTTGGTTGTACCAGTTCTGCTGAGCTGGGTTCAATCCGTTGGGATTCAACTCACGCACAGCAATCACGGCGTCGCGAACCTCGCCGTCAATGGTGTATCGGTCAACGTTCAACGTCTTAGGAAACTCGTAGTACGGACGGTACTGCTCCAGCTCGCGGAAGGTTGCCGAGAGTAGGTTGGGGTCCAACAAACGAATGTTGGCTGCAGTGTCGGCGTCCTGACGCAGGGCGCCAGCTTCCGCCGTCGTCGTTGCTTTGTAAGGAGTGACTTCAATGTCAGAGAGGCCGTACGCCTCACGTGTCATCTCAATGTTGCGCTGAATGAACTCAGCTTCCATGTTTCCCTGTGAGGGCTTGACCTGCCACGCCTGGATGGCCATGGGGTACAGGCCGCCAGCAACAATTGCGGTGACTACCAGCATGCCAGCACCGATCAGGGGCAGCTTCCACTTGCCAATAAATGCTGCAACGATGAACAGAATTGCCACGATGATGGCTGCCGCAGCCAAAATAGCTTTGGTGGGAATCACGGCATTGACGTCGGTGAACATGGCACCAGCGCGGAATCCGCCGTTGTCTTGCAGCGTGGCGTAGCGGCCGAGCCAGAAGTTGCCGGCCAGCAGCAGCAAGAAGACGCCCGCGAGAATAGCGATGTGAATCTGCGCGCCGCGTGTGGTGAAGATGCCGCGCTCGGTCAAGCGGATGGCGCCGTACAGGTAATGGGTCAGCATTCCGGCGATGAACGCTATTACCGTGGCGCTGATGAGCATGCCCACCAAGAAACCTAGGAACGGCAGGGTGTTGGTGTAGAAGCTGATATCCAGCCCGAATTCGGGGTCAGTTGAGCCGAAAGGAACGCGGTAGAGGAATAACATGACCTTTTCCCACTGGGCCATGGCTGCTGTACCGGCAAATAGACCGAAAACAATCGGCACACCAATCATCACCACGCGGCGAATCGGCTCCAGCTGCATCTGATAGCGGTTGAGGTTATCCTCGTGTGCGCTATCGGGGGCGTAGATGGGGCGCGCCTTGTAAGCGGCCCGGATGGAGAAAAACACCCCCGCAGCCATGATGAGGAAGCCAGCGATGAATATCAGGATCTTCGCAATGCGTTCGGTCCAGAAAACTTCAGAAAAACCTATCTGGTTGAACCACAGCAGATCGGTGTAAATCCCTGAAAAGATCAGCACTGCGACCACAAGCACCGCCACCACAATGATGGTGGGCATCAATGCGCTACGTCGCTTGGGCCGGATGGTGTTGCTCGGCGGCGGGGCTGGGCGGGATGTCACTCTCTACCTCTTACTCAACTGTTGGACAAGAAAAATTCTGGGTACTTCCATAAGGGTGCCACGAACGGGTCGCGGGCCAAGTTCCGTATGATGCGCAATCGTTACGCATCGGGGCTCAAATGTTATTTGCATGTGGGCAGCCCTGAGCCGTCTTTGCCGGAGCCAATCAGGGCCACGGCGTCGTGGGCTTCTGTGAGCGTACTCACCTTGATGACCTGAAGGCCATCGGGAATGTTCCCCTCTACATCGCCGCAGTTTGCGGCGGGAGCCAGAAAATAATCAGCACCGGTGCTGCGAGCGCCCACCAGTTTCTGGGCAATACCCCCAATGGCTCCAACTTTGCCCTCTGGATCGATGGTTCCCGTGCCGGCAAACTTTTTCCCGCCAGTGAGATCTCCCGGTGTCAGGCTGTCCATGATGCCTAGAGCAAAGATCATGCCCGCACTGGGCCCACCAATGTTGCTCAATGTGATCTCGACATCGAAGGGGAACTTAAACACATTCTGGATCTGAACACCCAGCAAATATTTGCCTTCGTCACCCAGCTTCGGTGTGAGACTCAGTTTCTGTTCGGCATCGTTTCTGCGGATCTCAAGCTCCACGGGCGCGCCCTTGCCATCAGTCAACGCGGTCTGGATGACGCCCAGATCCGTGATCTTCTTACCGTCAATGGTGAGGAGAACGTCGTCGGGCTTCAAGATGCCTGACGCGGCGCCGTCGGCAGGGACCATGGCCACCGCTAGGTTGCTCTCAAAGTCAATGCCCATGGCGGTCATGGCCGCGGCTGTGGCATTTTCCTGTGAACCGGTCATGGCCGCAGAGTTCTCACTGTTAATGGCATCCTGGCTGGTCCCAGGTGCGTACATGAGTTCGGCCGGGTAGACAGTGTGGGAGGGCGTCAACCACGAGGTCAGTACGTTGAAAAAATTGACCTGACTCTCCGGCAAGCCGCCTGTGAGATGAACCGTGGTCAGATCAAGGCTGCCGGACGTTGGCGGAAAGCTTTCGTGGCCGGTAACAGCGATGATGGGCTCGCCGTTGAGCTCGCCAATAGTGTTGATCGCCGGCCCCGGGGATTCAATGACATACGGCACCGGCAACGTCACCGCGGCCACACCCAAAACTACCGCCAGTACGCCGGAGACCGCCATGAGGGAGATTCTTTTGTCGCGAAAAGTGCGTGGCGTCGCTGCCATTTCGGGTGTCTCCTGGCTCAAAGCAGTGACCTTTCCACATTCTATCGAGTCCGGCAGACATCCGCGGACTAAAACTCTAAAACAAAACGGGGTACCAACCCTCAAGCCTACTGTGTCTGGATGTGCTGTGCTTGTGCACCGGCTGGGAGCATCCAATGAATGCGACAGTGCCACGCGTCCCAAGGTCTGACACCCTTTGCCTAGAGCGAACAGTGGGCCGCTGCAGGGCGACAACGCTGCGCGGCGGCGGTAACGTGAAGATATTCAGCGTCCACGCCAACGAACGGGCCATCATGTCTTCCACACCAGCCAACAACGACGACGAAACCCCGAAGGATCCGCTTCAGGAAATGCTCGCCAACCTTATGGGCGGACAGGGCATGGATGGTTTTGACCCGGCAGAACTGGCCAAGGCTGCGGGTTTGCCGTCAGATCCGAATGCGCTCGCGCAAATGTTCTCTCAGGTGCAGGCCATGATGAGCGGCTCCTCAGATACACCTGTCAATTGGGAGCTGGCCCACGATGCTGCCCGCAAGGCCGCCGCAGGCGATGACCCGTCAGTGACGCCAGCTCAGCAGCGAGAAGTTGATGATGCCCTTCGTCTGGCGGAAATGTGGCTGGATCCGTTCACGGACCTTGCCGCCACCGCTATCGTGGGCCACGCCTGGTCCCGCGCCGAATGGGTAGAGGAAACTCTGGGAACGTGGAAGCGTCTGACCGAGCCGGTGGCTAACAGTATTGCCTTCGCCATTTCCACGGCCATGAACGAACAACTGCCCGAAGAGATGAAGTCCATGATGGGCGGCGCAGCGTCGATGATGCAGAACATGGGCGGCGCCCTGTTCGGCATGCAGCTTGGTGCTGCCGTGGGTGCACTAGCCAAGGAAGTTGTCGGCTCCACCGACATCGGTATCCCGCTGGCCGACCTTCAGATGGCTCTCCTCCCGGCCAACGTCAAGGCCTTCGGTGAAGGCTTGGAAGTTCCCGAACAAGAAGTCCTGCTGTACTTGGCCCTGCGAGAAGCTGCTCACGCAAGGCTCTTCGTGCAGGTTCCGTGGCTACGCGGCCATCTGCTGGGCGCCATCGAATCCTACGCACGCGGCATCCATATTGACATGTCTCGTATTGAAGATTTGGCCCAGAATTTGGACCCCTCCAACCCCGAGGCCATGCAGGCAGCCCTGTCCGAGGGTGTCTTCATGCCGGCCCGCACACCGGAGCAGGACGCCGCATTGGCAAAGTTGGAAACAGCCCTCGCCCTCGTGGAAGGCTGGGTTGACGAGCTCAGTTTCGAGGCAGCAGCGAATCTGCCTGCGGCTGCGGCCATCCGTGAAACGATCCGCCGGCGCCGTGCCACGGGCGGTCCCGCCGAGCATGCTTTCGGCTCTCTAGTGGGACTGGAGTTGCGTCCACGCAGGCTCCGCGAAGCTGCCGCCTTGTGGGCTTCATTGAAGGATCAACGCGGCATTGCCGGTCGTGACGCGATCTGGGCCCACCCGGATCTGCTGCCCACCTCCGCCGACTTGGACGATGCGGCTGGTTTCAGTGCCCGTCGCAGCGCTGAAGACGCTTCTGAATCAGACGTTGATGCGGCATTGGCCAAGCTCTTGGACGGCGGCTTTGACGACTTCCAGACCGAGGATGCAGCGGAGACCCCAGCCGAGCAATCCGGGGGCGAGGAATCCGGGGACAGTGCCGGCGAGACAGATTCGGGCACAGACTCAGAGACCGACCCGGATTCGGGCACGGATTCAGGGACCGGAGACAAGAGCTAAGGAGCTCACGGCTCCATCACATCCCGGCGGCGGGAATCGCAGATCCACTGCTACGGCAGTGAACTGAGGTTCCCGCCGCCCTCTTTGTATAATTGCTGAGACGGACTATTCCGAGGTTTCACTTCCGTCGTCAGTACCGTCATCACGTCCGTCATCCATACCTTCTCCCATACCCATGATGTTTCGCGCCGAAGCAAACGAGGCCCCTTGCAAGAATGCCTTCGCCTCTTCAAGCTTCGAGTACCCGGCCAGTTCCGCCCAGAATGCGGGGCTGTGGTTTGGGTGGATCAAGTGGGCCAGTTCGTGCAACAACACATAGTCCACAACCCAGTCAGGCATACCCTGCACGTGGTGGGAAATGCGGATGGTCTTCCGGGCCGGGGTGGCCGAGCCCCAACGACCGTTCTGGTTGCTAACCCAGCGCACCGAATCCGGCACAGCCCGGGCACCCAAGAACTGAGCCGAAAGAGAGTGGCTGCGCTGCAACAGGGCAGCGTCACTGGCTGGGACGTTCCGACGGCCAGCCAGGCCTGCTTCGCGTTGTTTGCTGTGTTCCAGTTTGGCGGCCATGTGCGGCACCCAATACGCCTCATCGTCAAGACTTAGCCGCGCTGGAACGGCTATGACTGCCTGTCCGTTCTCCCAGAATGCAGCCAGCCCGGTTTTCCGCCGCGCCGTCCGCCGGACCACGATGGGATCGCCTGTGCTGAGCCGGTGGAGTGAAATTGAATCGCCCAGCGGACCTTTGGTTCCCGTGCCGATGGGCCTGCGGCGCGCAGCAGCTGCCAGCGCCGGTACCGGTGCCGGTGCCGGTGACTGTGACCGTGCAGGGGTGGGTGTCTGTGCCGGAGTTCTAGGAGCTGGTGCTGGTGCAGGTGCCATATATCGACCGTACCGCCACCGTGCCACCCAGAGCACGCCGCTGGCCCTGTGCGGGGACAAGTTGTGGAGAACACCTAGCTGTGGATAACTCACAGCAGCCCAGCACTTCAAGTGCAATGATCTTAACTACGGCATCTACTCGCCGGAATCCTTAGGGAGGTCATCATGACGGCTGTCAATCCGGCGCTTCGCATGGTCAGCCGAGGCGCCCACAGCGTGCAAATTGGGTTGGGGCCCGGCGGCCTGATCTTGGAGGGACTACAGGCCTCAGACGTGGCGTTCATCAACGCGTTGCGCCGCGGAATCGCCGACAAGAAAGTGGTGAGTTCCGCCGTTGAACTTGGTGTTCCTGCCGCGCGTGCCCAGGAGATTTGCACTATGCTCGACACCGTTTTGTGTCCCGACGCCGAACTGTCCACCCAGGGGTACCGGGCGGAACGGCTGCGCCCTGACAGGACTGCGCTCTTGGGCTTGTATCGGGATTCGGCACAAAAGCGCCTGGCCCAGCGCCAGCAGAATGTGATTCATGTGGCGGGGTTGGGACGCACCGGCGCCACCTTAGCCGGGGCACTTGCCAACGCCGGAGTGGGCACGCTCCTGCTCGAGGATGACTCCCCCGTCGCCGCGTCCGACGTGTCACCGAGCGCCTACACCAAGGCCGACATTGGCATCCCCCGCTCCCTGGCCCTGCGGCGCCATCTCACAGCTCTGGATCCGCTGACGCACATTCACATGGTGCACGACGGCGGGGCAGGAGGTCCCAGCCTTCAGAGCCTTGATCTTGCCGTTCTGGTGGGTTTCGACTGCGCGGCAGTTGGGCTGACGTCTCGTTTTCTGGGTACCGAAAGGCCCCATCTGCTGGTGTTGCACAGGGAGCAAGACGGCACGGTGGGTCCACTCGTGGTGCCTGGGGAGACCGCCTGCGCGGGCTGTGTGGAACGGCAGCGCAACGGCCCTGAATCTCCGTGGTTGCAGGGCGACGGTGACGGGCCGTTAGCGGGACCGACAGCTGGGCCTTCAGCTGGTCGTTTGGAAGCTAGCGCTACCTCGCTGGCTTTAGCTGGTACCGCAGCCACCCAGGCACTGCTATTTCTGGACGGCGTCAATCAGCCCAGCGCGTGGTCCGCCGTCCTGAGTTTCCATTCTGGGAGCGGACGCTGGACAGAGCAGGAATTCAGCGCCCACCCTGAGTGCGGCTGCCAATGGCAGAATCAGCCAGCCACAATTTCCAGAACAGCTTCTCCGTAGCGTTCCAGTTTAGAGGGCCCCACTCCAGGCAGGGCAGCTAGTTCATCCAGGTCCTGCGGAGCAGCCTCGGCAATGGCCATCAGTGTGGCATCGGTAAACACCACGAAGGCTGGCACTGACGCGGATACCGATTCCTTCAGACGCCACTCTCGCAACTGTTCAAACACTGCTTCGTCGTACCCAGGCGGGCAGTCGGAACAACGCCCCACCTTGCGTTCGGCGCCGGTATTGAGGATCTTCCCGCATACCCGGCACACTGAGGGACCCGCCAGCTTGCGCGATTTACGGGTGGTGGCCATGCGCGGGCCGGTGGGAGCCCCACCCACCGAATTGGGCCGCAAGCCGTCCAAAAACCGGGAGGGCTTGCGGTTCGCCCGGCCACCCGGGGTGCGTGCTGTGGACCAGGAAAAGTTCAGGTATTCCCGAGCACGAGTGATGCCCACGTACAAAAGCCGGCGTTCCTCATCCACGGTTTCGGGTGTGTCCGCGAAGGAGATGGGCATCAACCCTTCACTGAGGCCCACCAGGAACACGGCGTCCCATTCCAATCCCTTGGCCGAGTGCAAGGAAGCCAGCGTGACACCTTGGACGGTGGGGGCATGCTGGGCCGTGGCCCGTTCCTGTAGTTCGGCGACAAAGTCCAGGATGGAGAAAGTGTGCTCGGGGGTGCTGCGGGAGACCACGAGCTCATCGGCCAGGGCAACGATGGCGCTGAGTGATTCCCAGCGTTCCCGCACGGCACCGCCCGTTTTGGGGGCCTCTGCCTGGTAGCCGAGGTTGCCCAACACATCACGGACTAGCTGGCCCAGGGCTTCATCTTCGGCAGCACGGGAGGAAGCGCGCAGCTGCAGCATAGCGTCGCGGACTTCCTTGCGGGCGAAGAACCGCTCGCCACCGCGCAACTGGTAGCCGAGTCCGGCCGCGGTCAGCGCCTGCTCATAAGCTTCGGATTGACCGTTAGTCCTGAACAGCACGGCAATTTCGCTGGCGGGTGTGCCATTCTCAACCAGTACCTTGATTCTGGCGGCGACGGCTGCGGCTTCGGCCTCGTCATCGCTGCACTCCATGAATTCAGGCGCCGGACCGCCTGGGCGCTGCGCCACAAGTTCTAGCGGCTTAGACCAGAGCGCATCGGCAGTCATGCCTCCACTGCGCCGATTGGCCAGCAAGCCGTTGGCCAAGCCCACCACCTGCGGGGTGGAACGGTAGTCACGGACCAGCTTGACCACGTTTGCTTCGGGGAAGCGCTGGGGAAATTCCAGCAGGTGCCGCGGTGTGGCACCTGTGAAGGAGTAAATGGTCTGGCTGGCATCGCCCACCACGCACAGTTCGTCGCGGCCACCTAGCCACAGATCGAGCATCCGCTGCTGGAGCGGGGAAACATCCTGGTATTCATCCACCACAAAGTGCCGGTACTGATCGCGTACCGTAGCTGCGACCCGCGGGTCTTCCTGCAGAATGCCCACGGTGATCAGCAGGACATCCTCAAAATCAATTAGGTTTCGATCCGCCTTCACGTCTTCGTACCCTTGGAAGAGCCTGCCCACCGTGACCTTGTCCAGCCCGCCTGGTTCGCCGCGATCTTCTGCCTTGATGAGGTACGTTTCCGGGGTCATCATGGACACCTTGGCCCACTCAATTTCGGCGGCCAAATCCCGGATGGCAGCTCTGTCGGTGGGCAGCCGGAGCCTGCGCGCGGCCTCGGCGATGATCTGAGCCTTGTGTTCGAGCAGGCCCGGCAATTGACCGCCGACGGCGTGCGGCCAGAAATACTGCAGCTGCCGTAACGCTGCGGCATGGAAGGTGCGGGCTTGGACAGTGCCCACGCCCAGATCGCGCAGCCGGGTACGCATTTCGGCTGCCGCTCTGGCTGTAAAGGTCACGGCGAGCAGACGGTTGGGATTGTAGACACCGGTGTGTACGCCATAGGCGATGCGGTGCGTGATGGCGCGTGTCTTTCCGGTGCCGGCGCCTGCCAGCACGCACAAAGGCCCGTTCAGAGTGGTGGCAACGGTGCGTTGTTCCTCATCCAAACCGGAGAGAATCTTTTCCTCCGCCGTGCGTTCATCCATTACGGGCAGACCCAGCTGGCTGGGGTCAAAACTCATAGCTGTTCACCGGCTTCTACAATTCTTCCGCCAAACCAGTGCTCAATCAGTTCCCGCGCAATGGACAACCGGGGCGAGATCACTGCCTCACCCTTCAACACCGCGTCCTGCAACTCTTCTCGCCCGAACCAACGGGCCGCCCGGACTTCCGTCAGATCTGGGGTGGCGTTCGTGTCATCCGTGTAGCCCATGAAACCCAACATCAAGGACCGGGGAAACGGCCAGGCTTGGGAAGATCGGTACTGGAGAGAATGCAGACGGACACCCACCTCTTCAAAAATCTCACGCACCGCAGCTGCTTCGGCGCTCTCTCCTGCTTCTACGAAACCCGCCACGGTGGAGTACCTGTTCTCATCCCATGCGAAGTTGTTGGCCAGCAAGATTTTCTCATCGGCACCCACAATCGCCACGATCACGGCCGGATCGGTGCGGGGAAAATGTTCGGAACCGTCTTGGCTGCAACGGCGCATCCAGCCTGCCGCCTGAATTTCTGTGGGATTGCCGCACCGCGGGCAGAACGCGTGAGTGGCATGCCAGTTGGCTGCCGCCTGAGCCTGGATGAAAACCTCCGCATCGGCCCTACTCATCTGCTCTGCGGCAGCTCGGTAACCGGCGAAGGAGCTGCCCTCCGGCACCCAAGCCGGCTCTCCGGCGTCGTCCGGTAATGCGATCAGCACCAGCTCCGTACCCGCGAGTAGGGTATGTCCGTTGCCCTCAAGCACCTTTCCCAAATAGACCGGCAGGGTCCCGGCCGGTAGATGTTGGGGCAGTTGTGAGGGGTGTAGATAGGCCAACGAACTGAGACTGGCACCGGCCACCAGGGCCTTACCGCGGTGGAAGAGCACTACCTTGTGGGCTGCCGTCGCCAACACCGTCTCCAAAAACCCGGGTTCATTGCGCTGTTCGCATTCCCGGTCCAGCACAACGTCGGGGGAAAGGTTGGGTTTGCTCATGTTTCTACCGTACGCATCCACTGCACTTTTTTACATTCCGCAGCACGTGATTGTGGACAAGGTGGCGCTGGGATGCGATTCGCGCAGGAGGATTTGTGCACGACTTCTTACGACTCGCCGCCCCGAGGAAGCAAGGTTTGGAGCCTTCGCGTTCTACGGTGGAGGGGTGAGAAGAATGACTGCAATCGAACTGGCCGCTATTGCCAGCGCCGCCGTGCCCGGACTCAACGTGACAGCGTTTGGTCCGGAGCCCGACCATGCAGCCGATTTTTGCTCCGCGTTGTTGGTGGATTCGGAAAATCGGCGCTGGAGGGTACGTTCGCCGCGCCATGCCGAGGCCAGTACTCGTCTGGAAACCGAGCGTCAGGTCCTGCGCGCCTTCACCCCTGCGATTCGAGCCGAGCTACCCTTCTTGCTGCCCACCGTGGCCGGAACTGTACGGCAGGGCGAACTCATCACCTTTGTGTACTCCCACATCCGGGGGAAGGCATACACAGTGGAGCAGCTCTCAGCGGGAAACGCTACCTTGGCCATGGAAATCGGTGCCGCCATTGCAGCCATTCACGATCTTCCTCAGGAACTCGTCACCAATTACGATCTCCCCAGTTACACCGCCAATGAATTCCGTCAACGCAAGCTCAACGAACTGGATCAGTCGGCCACCACGGGCAAGATCCCGCCGGCACTGCTGCGCCGCTGGGAACACGCCATGGAAGATGTAGCCCTGTGGCGCTTCAACGCGTGTGTGGTCCATGGTGATTTGCACGAGGACAATATATTGCTCGACGGCGATCAGGTCACCGCCGTCAATGGCTGGACCGAGCTGCGTGTGGGCGATCCCGCTGATGATTTCGCATGGCTAGTCGCCGTGGATGATCCCGACTTTGTTGACACAGTGCTGCAGGCTTACGCTGGCGCCCGCCATGAAACCCCGGACCCGCACCTGCTTCGCAGGGCCGCCCTCAGCGCCGAGTTTGCGTTGGCGCAGTGGCTCGTCAAGGGGTACGCCGCCGACAGTGCACGCATGGTGGAAGATGCAGAATCCATGCTGCGCACCCTCGAAGCGGACATTGCCGAGCACGGCGGCCAGCCCATCAGCGTTGAGCCGACTGTTGTTGTTGCTCCCACCGCAGTTAGCCCAGCTAGCCCAGTGAGCAAGGCCACCGAGCCGCAGCCCAGCGAATCCCCAACTAAAGTAGCTGCCGAACCGGCTCCTGATACAGCATCGATCTCGATCGCTGACCCCCAGATCAACGAGCAGCCGGCCACCGATGTCACCGCTGGGCCATCCGGTGAATCCGGCAAGAACGACGCCGACAATCCTCAGGATGTCGCCGGTGATACGACTTCAGACGCAGACTCAGACGCAGACGCAACCAACTCTGACAGTGACACTGACGGCGACGACGCAAACGCCAATACTCAGGACTCTGCCCCCGATGCTTCATCATCTGGCGAAGACGTCGACACCACCGCGATGAAGGTCATTACCATCGAAAAGTAGCCAGCGCACTAGTGGCCACCCCTAGCATTAGGCGGAGTAGGCGTTGGTGACGATGGCCTCTAGCTCGTCCTGTCCAGCCAGATCCACGGGCCTGATGAGCTTGTCCTGGCCCACGTAGTAAAACGCTGCCCGCACCTGATCCAAGGGCACTTCCTTGAGGCGCGACCAAGCAAGCCGGTACACGGCCAGCTGCACCCCACGGACCGTCAACTGTTGCTTTCCGGGAACCTTTCCGGTCTTCCAATCGATCAGGTCCCAGCTGCCGTCCGCATCCCTGAAGACTGCATCAATACGCCCACGAACCACCACGTCGGCCACCCTGGTTTCAATGGGCACCTCTAGCTCGGCAGGAACTCGGGTAGCCCACTGGGATTTCTTGAAAGTTTCTTGCATGCTGGCCAATCCATAGGCCTCATCCACATAGGAGTCAGCTCCGGGAGACTCATCAAAGTCCAACTGCCCGGTGGTGCCGAAGAAGTCCTCAATCCAGGTGTGGAACGCCGTTCCCTTCCGAGCCGCCATGCCAGGCTTGGTGGGCACGGGTCGGCGCATGGCGCGGGTGACCTTCTCCGGGTCTTCGCTCAGAGCCACTAGCCGGGAGGCGGAAATGTGCGGTGGCAGTTCCACCCTGAGCTGGTCCGACTCCACTTGTTCCTGTGCCAATAGCACGCTGGTCTCGAGCCCCCAGCGCGGGTGGCTCGCCAAAAATTCGCTGCCACCCACGAGTGCCGAAAGTTGTTCCGGCGTGAGCCCGCTGGCGCGAATTGCTTCCTGTTCACTGTCCACGGCAGCAGCTGACCGGCTAACGTTCCCACGCCGACCCACCCGCTTCACAGCTCCGGGGCGGCCTTGGATCTCAGGGCCGTTGAGCGGGTCATAAGGCCACTGCGCACTTTCGGCACCGGCGCTGGTGGGGTTCTGGGCATCCTCTTCAGGATCCGGGGACCACAGCGAAATTCGGGCACTTTGCTGCGCCCCTTCGGCCAGCATCAGCAGCTCGGAGATGAAGGGGGAAGGTTGCAGTGGCTTCTTCCCGCTACCCCACACCGTGCTGGAACACATGAGAAAATCGCGGGCTCGGGTGAAGGCAACATAGGCTAGCCGCCGTTCCTCTTCCTCGCCGTGCAGGCTGACATCGGCAGCGAACAGCTTTTCATTGTCCAACAGGGTCTTCAGGTCCGGGACGTTCAAATCCCATTCCGGCAGATCGTCCCGGTCACCACGCAGCGGCCAGGGGAGGGATTTTGCCCCGGTGCTCCAACGGTCAGCCCGAGTGCTCGGAAACGCCCCCATATTCATCCCAGGAACAAACACCACATCCCATTCCAGCCCCTTGGAGGCATGTACTGTCAGCAGCGCCACCGCATCGGGGTTGCTCTCCAATGGCGTCATTTCCAGTCCGCCTTCTTCGGACTCTGCTGTTTCCAGCCACCCGAGGAAAGCATCCAAGTCAACCCGCTGCGCCGCCTGCATAAAGGTTGCGGCGGCGTCCGCAAAGGCATCGAGGTTGCGCCGGGCATGGTGAATGCTGGCGCCGGGCTTGGCTGCCAATTCAATGTCCAGCAGCATGGTGCGTTCCACCACACCGAGCAGGTTGCTCAGATCCTCACCCACAAAAGTACGCAGCATGCGCAACTCATCACGCAGCGTCAGCAACCTGGCCCGCGCCACCTGGGACAGCGGGCGTATTGACTCCGGCCAGTAGTCGGCACTGAGATAGTCCAAGGCTTCGATCAGCGATGAGGCGTCCACGAGATCTGCCGTCACCACAGTTTCCGGCGCTCCCTCACCGGCTTCGTGCGCGGCCCCGTCCGGGCCGCCATGGCCGGAATCTAGCTCCAGCTCACCGCGCAAGGCTGCAGCGTTGAAGTCCACCCGATTTTCGGCGGCCCACTTTCGGCGCCGGGCCAGGTGCCGGGCCCAGTCCGAAAATGCCATGAGGTCCAACGGCCCAATTCGCCACCGCGCACCGGTCAGCAGCCGCATCAGGGCATCCGAACGTCCGGGATCGGCCACCACGCGCAAAGTGGCGACCAAATCCACAATCTCCGGGGTACTCAGCAACCCGCTCAGTCCTACGGTCTCGTACGGGATGCCGCGGGCCTCAAAGACGCTCTGCAGCCCAGCAAACTGCGCACGACGACGGCACAGCACTGCCACTGTCATGGCACCTTGGGTGCCGCTGCGGTGCGTGAAATCCCCCTTTCGGTCCAGAATTTCATCGGCGATGGCTTCTGCCTCAGCTATTTCTGTCTCAAAGCGGGCCAGCACCACTTCCCCGTCGGGTGCGTTGGGCTTCTCGCGCAGGGGTGAAACCACCACCCGCGGGCCGGCTGCTGCCCGTTCTTCCTCGGTTAGCCCGGCCGCCAGTTTGGCGTGGGCCTTGCGTGTCTGCGCTTGGGCAAGTTCTGCTGACATGACGTTGGCGGTATCTAGAATGTGGGCTGAGTTCCGCCACGCGATGGTGAGTTCGGCAGTTGGTGCGTACCCGCCGTCGGACTTGAGGAAAATCTCCGGGAAGCGGAACAGCTGCCCGGCGGAGGCGCCTCGAAAACCATAGATCGACTGGTGGGGATCGCCCACGGCTGTGACGGGGTGGCCGGAGCCGAAGAGCTCGGCGAAGAGCTGCAGCTGAGCGTGCGATGTGTCTTGGAATTCATCCAGCAACACCACCTTGTACCGCTGGCGCTCCACCTCGCCGGCGTGGGGGACTTCCTGGGCGATCTTGGCCGCCAACGCCACCAAATCGCCGTAGTCCAAAACATTGCGGCGCCGCTTGGCCTCGGCATATTTTTGGACCAGCTCCACCACCGAGCCGCGGGTCCGCAAGACATCCAGCTGCTTGTTGACCACGGCAGTGCGCGGCTTGGCGGTCTCGGCGATGTAGGGCAGGGCATCGAGCCGTGCCAAGTAGGACGCAATGGTTTCCCGGACTTGCTCGGGCTCTTGCAGGTGTTCGGCGCATTCCCCGGCCAGATCCATGACGGACTGGATCAAGGTCGATTTGGCGGCCGTGAAGTGTTCGTGAGCGCCGTTGTGGGCTTCCACCACCTCGCTGGCCAATTGCCATGCCTCGGCGGCGCCAAGAACCACGGCATCACGCTCAATCCCCAAGCGCAGTCCGTAATCGGTAACAATGCCGCTGGCGTAGGAATGGTAGGTGGAAACCTTGGCTTCCAGAGCATCCTTGGCCGCTGCGGCGGGCGCCAACTCCACCTCACCGGAGCGTGCCAACGTACCCAGCTTGGCCAGCTGTCCGCGGATCCGGGTGGCCAACTCCCCTGCCGCCTTGCGAGTGAAGGTGACGCCCAGGATCTCTTCCGGCAGCACCAGACCGTTGGCCACCAGCCACACCACGCGGTCCGCCATGGTGGTGGTCTTACCCGAGCCAGCTCCGGCAATGACGAGCAGCGGTTCCAGGGGCGAACATATGATGGCGGCCTGTTCCGGTGTGGGCGGGAACTGCCCCAACAGTTCGGCCAATTCATACGGGCTCAGGGGCTGTGAAAGTGTCATTCGGTGATTTGTTTCCCTTCCGGGCACAGCGGGCAAATAGTTGGCAGCGGGCAACCGTTACGTTCGGACCAATCCGTACCGTGGCGGGCAGGAAATACTGCTTGGGCCATCAGGAGTGCAGCTTCCATAACTTTGGCAGTGGGATCGTTCTCGCTTCCGGGCACCATGGCAGGCTGATCCTGAGTCTTGACACTCTTGGTGCCGTCGCCCAGCGGCAACAGGGCTGCTCCCCCGGAGACCGAACCGGAAAAACCGGCGGCTTCGGCCAGCTCGGTAAAGCCTCCCGCTGTCACGGCCACTTGATAAGCCCCCAGCTGTGGATGGGCCAGAACTTGGTCCTTGGTGGGTTTGGTGCGCCCGGTCTTGATATCGACCACCACCAGGTTCCCGTTGGAGTCGGCTTCGAGCCGGTCCACCTGGCCACGCAACCGCACCACGTGGCCTTGAATCCCCGATTGTGTTTCTGAAGGCGTATCCCCGGGCACTGCATCCGGTTGGTGACCGGCTGCACCGCCCGTCGATCCACCCAACATGGCAGGGATTTCGCCAATTTCAACGCTGAAGTCCTCTTCCACACCGATCAGCGTGCGGCCCTCTTGGCTGGCCTCCACCACGTACTGGGCCAGCTTCCCCAGCATCTCTTGGGCGCGCTTGTAGTCCACCTGGGTTTCCCAAGAATCGGGCAGGCCCAGAGTGGGCCAGCGCTTGTCCAGTTCAGCCAAGTACTCGTGCCCGGCCCCGTTCGGAATGTCCTGGGCGATGGCATGAATGAGGGTTCCCAAGCTCCGCGCGAAATCGGTGGTCGCTTCCCCACCGGCGGCTCGGATAAACCAGTTCAGTGGCGATTTAAGTACTTCTTCCACCTTGGACGGGGAGACGTTGACCGGTTCACCGGCAGGGACAATGGGCGCGTCGCTGCTCAGCGGCAGCAAACCCCACCACTGCTCCGGATGGGCCCCGGGAACGTTTTCGTGAGCTAGCACGGCCAGCATTCTGGCGGCTTCGGGATCGGCATACATCTCCGATTCCTGCCGTAGCTCAGAGACCAATGACCGCAACGTCATGGGCCGCGGGACCTGTTCCACCGGACGCACCGGATACTGCGATTCGCCACCTGAATCAGTGACTGGAATGTACGGGGCGGCAAGGTCAATAAATTGTGAGGGCTGCAGATCGTGACCGGCGGCGGCCGTCAGAATCAACTTTTGCCCTGCCCGTGAAACGGCAGCAGAAAAACTGCGCAACTCGTCATACCGGATATCTCGAATGCGCGCGGCGGGCTCGATCTGCCGAGCCATCTCGGCCCCATTTTCCAGCACATCCACCAATAGTTGACTACCCAGAAGCTCCCCACGCAGCCGGGTATTGGGCCACACGCCTTCCTGCAACCCCGAGACAATAACCACCTGCCATTCCCGGCCGGCCGCACTAGCCGGAGTGAGGATCTCCACGGCGTCGGTGCGCTGAGCACGCGCCGCCAAGGTATCCATGGGCAGTTCCTGGCTCAATAAATAATCAAGGAACTGCTGCGGACTCGATCCGGGCAGTTGGTCTACGTACCGTTCAGCCGTCTGGAACAGCGCCATGACCGCATCCAGATCCCTGTCGGCACGGATACCGGTTGGCCCGCCGCGCAACGCTTGTGTTTCCCACGTTCCGGAGCTATCGCAGGCCTCCCATAGCGCCCATAGGACAGTTTCGGCATTAGCGCCGGGCTGGGCCACCGCGTCATTTCCGGCAGCCAACATGGCGGCAATACGGGTGGCGTTGCCTGCTTCCCAGCCCAATGGCGCCAACTTTTCCGGGTGCAGCAACGCCTCAACGAGCAGCTCGTCGCTGGCCCGACCACCACCAGACTGCAACTCCTGTTGCCGCAGCGCTTGGCGCAGCCGACGCAATTGCAGCGCCGTTGACCGCCCCAAACGCGAGGTCAACAACGCCACGCAAGCCTCGGCGTCGAGCTTGCCGGGATCAAGCGCCACCCCGAAGGCCTCTAAGAGGGGGCGAACCGCGGGCTCGTCGCGGACCGGGTTCTCTGCCACTGGCACCTTCACGGCGATCCCCAACCCGCTCAAATATCGTTGCAGGGCAGCCAGTGCCGAACCCGTCCGCACGATCACGGCGATCTGATCAAGGCTGTGCCTTTCAATGTGTTGCAGGTGCAGGATTCGCTCCGCCACCAGGCGCAATTCATGGACTTCAGAGGCCACTACATGAGCCCTGACGTACGACGCCGGGTCCCCGGCTGCTGCTTCCAAGCCACCTTGGGTGGCCGGTTCCGGCCACGCAAGTTCGCGGGCTTTCTGTCCGCCCCGGATCTGGAAAATCCGCTCGGCCACCCCGGACCAGGCGCCCGCAACGGCGGGGCTCATCCGATGCGAGGTGGACAACACAAATTGCTGCAAGGGCAATTCTTCGGTGCCCAGCGACTGTACCAGGGACGCCACCATGTCCGGGCGGGCACCGCGGAAACCCTGAACCACAACGTCCGGGGCTGCCGCCACCAGCAGGTCCTTGCCCCGGCCCACCAATTTCAGGAGTTCATGGACGGACCTGTTGGCCTCTTGAATATCGTCAACCACAATGAGTTCCAACCGGCTACGCTCTGCGGCCAGGAATTCCGCATCGAGTTGCAAGAGTGTGGTGGCTGCTGTGATGATGCCGGCCGGGTCAAAGGAGCCCGACTTGCCCCAATCCACCACATCCCGGTACTCGGCGTACAGCGATGCTGCGGCCACCCAGTCGGGTCGACGGTTGGCGACACCTAGCTGTGCCAATTCCTCGGGCAGGAGTCCGTATTCAATGACACGGTCAAAAAGTTGCCGGATTTCCTGACGGAAGCCGCGGGTTTCCAGTGCCTCTTTGAGCTCCTCGGGCCACTGCGGGTCCGTGCCCAGTCCCATCTTGTGCCCGGCCAGCAGATCCTTAATGATCAGGTCCTGTTCGGGACCACTCATGAGCCGTGGCGGGCCGTCCAGGTGCGGCATCCGGCCTGCCACGGTGGCCCGGCGCAGCAGGTCAAAGGCATAGGAGGACCAGGTCCTGGCTGGGGAGGTGCTGATACTCCTAGTGAGCCGAGCGCTGAAACCGTCACGAAGCCTAGCGGCAGCCAACCGGGAAGGTGCCAGCAGGAGGGCACCAGCTGGATCTACGCCGTCGTGCTCCATCCGTTTGACGGCCGCCTCGATCAGCACGGTGGACTTGCCGGTACCGGGGGCACCCCACAGCAGAACGGGCCCGGTGCCGGGCGCCAGATCGACCACGGTTTGTTGGTCGGTACTTAGCTGCAACTCGGTCTTGATGCTTTGCGAGGGCTTCACCAACACCAGTCGGGGCAAGGGCTGGAAGTCCTTGCTCACTGTCGCGGTCCGCGCCGGTGGTGCGGCAGGCTGTCCGTCAGCCTGAGGGTCAGCGGGGAGCTGTTGCTGCGATTGCTCTGCTTGCGTGCTCATATTCCCAGTTCACCACGAGGCTCTGACATTCTGATATCTGGATCCACAGTGGCATCGGTGTCAAGCCCAGCGGCGGCGTGCAGAGCCGCTGAGATGGCGTCGATGAGCTCAAACTCGGCCTCGTGCGGATTCCAGCGGGCACTTTTCATCTCCACGCGCCACGGCGGGTTCTTGCCCGGCACGGCCGCGGCCGCGGTGTCGCCACGCAACGCCGTCGACTCTTGTCGATAATGCTCCAACGCCCCGCGCTCGTGGCACAGCGGAGCAGCACCACTGGCGCGGATGACCCGCCACCACGCCACAGCGCTGCCATGGGCGGACATGACCGCACCCACTTGGCGCGGCCCACCACTTTCCAAGAGGGCAGCGATGTCCCCATACGACAAAACCTTGGACTCAGGGATCAGCTCGGCCACCGCCAGAACCGCCTCAACATACTCCTCACGCATGCCTCCAGCGTAGTTTGCAACACAGCTGAGCGGATGCACAGGCCGCGGCGGACTTAAATGTCGGTGCCAACAGGTACCGTAAGTGTCATGACTAGCTGGAATATGCATCCCCGTGCCGCCTTTGACTTAGAAACCACTGGCAAGGATCCCCGCACGGCCCGGATCGTCACGGCCTCGATCGTGGTGGTCGATGAGGGCGGCACCGTGGTGGATACGCACGAATGGTTGGCGGATCCCAGGATAGAAATTCCTGAGGAGGCCGCCGCCATCCACGGCATCAGCACCGAGCATGCCCGCGAAAATGGTCGGCCCTCAGATATGGTCACCGCCGAGGTAGGGGCTGTTCTCGATACGCTCTTTGCCAACAACATTCCCGTGATCGCCTTCAACGCCAGTTACGACTTCACCGTCCTGGCCCATGAAGCGCGCCGCCACAGCCTGGCTCAAATTACCGCGGCCCCGGTCATTGACCCCTTCATCTGCAATAAGAACGTGGACCGGTTCCGCAAGGGCAGCCGGACCCTGGTGGCCCTCTGTGAGGAATACGGAATCAGTCTCAAGGACGCCCATACCTCGGCTGCCGACGCCGAAGCCACCCTGCGGCTGGCAGATGCGCTGGCGGCAAAATACAGCGCGCTGCGCATTGATGTGATGGATCTGCACAATGCTCAGATTGGGTGGGCTCGGGACCAGGCCGCCGATTTCCAGGCATATTTGCGCCGTGTCAAGGACCCGGCCGCCGTCATTGAGGGCGATTGGCCCGTTCTGCCCTGATTCTAGGCTCCACAAAACCCCTGCTGTGAGCTAAATCACAAAGAAAATCTGAGGGCTGGCGAGTTTCCTGCGCGTCAGTCGTGCGCCTGCGCTAGCTAGAGCGTGATCGCTGCCGTGGTGAACGCCCTAATTTTCGCCGATTATTTCTTCGAACGCGCTTTTTGCCTCGCATAAGTTCGCATCCGCCATAATTTAGGGCGGGGTGACATAATTTAGTTCCGTTGGTTGAGTTCTGCTAAGAAACTCCTGTGAGTATCCAGCCCGACTCCCATGCCACGCTTATCCCTCCCGAGCAGTCCTTCGGGCTGGGCACCTGCAATGAAAGTGAATGTTTGATGAAGAAATCTGCCCTGAAGTGGCTCACGGCCGCCCCGGTTGCCGTTGCTCTGGCCTTCTCCCTCGCAGCATGCGGCGGCGGCACGGATGCCGGCACCCCCACCGAGTCCTCAAATGCCCTCGCCGGTAGTGATCAGGTCTCGCTGGATAAGTACACCACTGACGATGTAGTGGCTCTTGACTCGATCGACAAGGACGCTCTGGGCCTGATCGTGCCCGGCACCATCACGGTCGGAACCCTTTCTGACGCCCCGCCGAACATCTTCATCGACAAGGACGGCAAGTTCACCGGTTTCGACAACGAACTGCTGCGTGCCGTTGCAGAGAAGTTAGACCTCAAGGTTGAGTTCAAGTCCACCGACTTCTCGGCCCTGTTGGCTCAGGTTGAAAACAAGACGTTCGACATCGGTTCCTCCTCGATCTCCACCACGGACGCCCGCCGTAAGAACGTTGGCTTCACCAACGGTTACGACTTTGGCTACATGGCTGTCGTGACCAAGACCGACTCTCCCATCAAGTCCTTCGCAGACCTGAACAAGGACACCCGCCTCGGAGTCATCCAGGGCACCGTTCAGGACGACTACGCCACCAACACCTTGCTGCTGGAAGCCTCCACGGTTCGTTTCCCGGACTACAACACCGCATATGCGAACCTGAAGAACGGTCAGATTGACGCTTGGGTGGCCCCCTCACAGCAGGCCTCGGGTCAGATCAAAGAAGGCGACAACACTCACATCGCCGAGTCGATCATCAACACTCAGAACTTCACCGCTTACGCTGTAAACTCTGGCAACAAGGCCCTGACCGACGCCATCAACGCTGGCCTGGATGCCGTCGTGGCCGATGGCACCTGGGGCAAGTTGGCTAAAGAATGGTACCCGGACCGCGAAACCCCGACCACCTGGTCACCGGGTTCCAAGGCTGTCAAGCTCCCTTAAGGCTGGCGCATGAATGCATTTGAGCAGTTCCTAAAAACCTTCTTTGACTGGCAGGCAATGGCGGAAGTCATTCCAAACCTCCTCACTGTCGGCTTACCCAACACCCTGATCCTTGCCGTAACCTCGGCTATTTTGGGCTGCTTCTTTGGCTTGATTCTGGCCATCATGGGCATCTCGCGCAATCCTGTTGCCCGGTGGATCGCCAGGATCTACACAGATGCCCTGCGCGGTCTGCCCGCCATCTTGGTCATCTTGGTCATCGGCATCGGTATGGGGCCCACGGTACGTGCGCTGACTGGAAGCACCAACCCGTATCCCATGGCTGTTTTGGCGTTGTCCATGATGGCGACGGCGTACATTGGTGAAATCTTCCGTTCGGGAATTCAAAGTGTGGAGAAAGGACAGCTCGAAGCTTCCCGTGCTCTGGGCTTCAGCTACGGATCATCGATGCTGCTGGTGGTGGTGCCTCAGGGTATCCGCCGGGTTCTGCCGGCACTGGTAAACCAGCTGATTTCCTTGATCAAGGATTCCTCATTGATCTACATGTTGGGTTTGCTGGGCAGCCAGCGCGAGATCTTCCGCATCAGTAATGATGCAGCGGCGAACTCCGGAAACCTCTCCCCCCTAGTGGCCGCCGGCGTCCTATACCTGTGCCTGACTGTGCCGTTGACGCATCTGGTCAACTTCATTGACAAGCGCATGCGCGAAGGCAAGGCCCAGAAAATTGAGCCCGACGACGCCGCTGCTGTAATCGGAAAGGGCGCCTAACCATGAGCGACTTTAATTCAGGTTCCCTGACCGCCACGAACATCCATCTTGCCTTCGGGGCTAACAAGGTGCTGCGCGGCATTGACCTGCACGTTCCGCAGGGCACCACGGCCTCGGTCATCGGTCCTTCGGGATCAGGCAAGTCAACGCTGTTGCGCGTCATGAACCGACTGATTGAACCTGATCAAGGCGATATCCTCCTCGACGGTAAGTCCGTCCTGAAGGACAACCCGGACGAGCTCCGCCGTCGTATCGGCATGGTGTTCCAGCAGTTCAACTTGTTCCCGCACAAGACCGTTGTGCAGAACGTTTCTTTGGCGCTCATCAAGATCCGCAAGATGCCCAAGGATCAGGCGCACGTCAAGGCCCTTGAACAGCTCGAGCTGGTGGGCCTGAAGCACAAGGCCGATGCCCGCCCCGGGAACCTCTCCGGAGGCCAGCAGCAGCGCGTGGCGATTGCCCGCGCGTTGGCCATGGAGCCCGAGGTCATGTTCTTCGACGAGGCCACTTCTGCGCTGGACCCCGAGCTGGTCAAGGGCGTTCTGTCGCTCATGACCGATCTTTCCAAGGGCGGCATGACCATGGTTGTGGTGACCCATGAGATGGGCTTCTCACGCAATGTCTCCGACACCGTCACCTTCATGGATGGCGGCGTGGTGGTTGAAACCGGTTCCCCGGATCAGCTGTTCACCGAGCCGAAGACGGAGCGCTTGAAAGGCTTCCTCTCGGACGTCTTGTAGTCCCCACCGGCTCCCACGGCTCGTTTCTCGTTGGCGTGGGCCCAACACAACTGCCCCCGGATTCCTAGAGTCCGGGGGCAGTTATGTTTAGATGCGTTCTAGGGCCTCGTGCGCTCCGTCAGGAAGTTCGACGACGATCGGCTCACCTGGGCGGATGGCGCCGCCGGTGATGACCACTCCCATGACACCGGCCCGGCGAACCACACTGCCGCCGTCGTCGTAGCCCACGAGTTCCTTGAGTAATCCGGGGCGGAAATTCTCGATCTGAGAACAGGGATTACGCAGTCCCGTCAGCTCCACCACTGCGTGCCCGCCAAGGTGCAGCAGGGTCCCGCGCGGAAGTTTCAATAAGTCGACGCCTCCGGTGGTGATGTTCTCCCCTAGTTCCCCGGGAGCAACATTGAAACCTCTGGGTTCCAACCATTCGAAGAGTTCCGTCTGTATCAGGTGCAGCTGGCGCAGATTGGGAGCCGAAGGATCTGCCCTGACGCGCGAGAGGTGTTGGACCGTGACGCCGTGGTGGGCATCGCCAACCACGCCAAGCCCCGTCCAGGTGGCAAAAGTAGCCTTACGCAGGCCCGAACCGTTAGACCACGGTGGCGGCTGCTGCAGCCTTCGCCGCGGCCGGCAGTGCCGTAAAGATACGGTTCATGGCAGCGTCATCGTGCGCCGCGGACAGGAACCAAGCCTCGAAGACGCTCGGCGGCAGGTACACACCCGAGTCCAGCATGGAGTGGAAGAACGGGGCGTAACGGAACACTTCCTGGCCCTGTGCGTCATCGTAATTCTGCACGCCAGCCGCCGAGGTGCCGAACGCAACAGAGAACAGGCTGCCGGCACGCTGGATCGAGTGATCCACACCCTCGGCAGTCAAGGCGGAGGACAGCGCCGCGGACAGTTCCAGTGAACGCGCATCCACGGTGTCGTACACCGAGGATGTCGCGGCCGTCAGCGTGGCAACGCCGGCGGCCATGGCCACGGGGTTTCCGGACAGCGTGCCGGCCTGGTAGACCGGTCCCAGGGGGGCTAGATAGTCCATGACCTCGGCGCGGCCGCCGAGTGCGGCCGTCGGCAGTCCGCCGCCGATGACCTTGCCGAAGGTGAACAGGTCAGGTGTCCAGCGCTCGGCGGAGTCAGCCGCGCCGCCGGTCAAGCCCCAATAACCTGCCGCACCAACACGGAATCCGGTGAGAACCTCATCCAGAATCAACAGCGCGCCATGAGCGGTGGTGATGCGTGACAGTCCGGCGTTGAAGCCCTCCCCCGGTGTTACAACACCCATGTTGGCCGGAGCAGCCTCCGTGATGACGGCAGCAATCCGGTCACCATGCGCGGCAAACGCGGCCTCGACGGCCGCCAGATCGTTGTACGGCAGCACCAATGTTTCGGCAGCGGTCGCGGCCGTGACACCGGCTGAACCTGGCAGCGCCAAGGTGGCCAGCCCCGAACCTGCTGCGGCCAGCAGCGAGTCCAGGTGGCCGTGGTAGCAACCGGCAAACTTGATGATCAGGTCCCGGCCGGTGAAGCCGCGGGCCAGACGCACAGCCGTCATGGTTGCTTCGGTGCCGGTGGAGACCATGCGCAGACGTTCGACGCCGGACACGCGCCCCTGGACCAAAGCGGCCAGTTCGCTTTCGGTCGGGGTGGAGGCGCCGAAGCTCAGTCCGTGATCAACGGCGGCATGGACGGCTGCCAGCACATCCGGGTGCGAGTGGCCCAACAGGGCCGGGCCCCAAGAGCACACAAGGTCCACATAGTCACGGCCGTCGGCGTCGGTGAGGTAGGCGCCCTTGGCGTTGACCATGAAGCGCGGTGTGCCGCCCACGGAGCCGAAGGCACGCACGGGCGAGTTCACCCCACCGGGCATGAGGGTCTTGGCGCGGTCAAAAAGTTCCTGCGAGGAGGTCATGAAATTTCCTTGACTAAAGGCTGATTGCTAAGGGCTAAACACTAAAAGGACGAGGTAAAGAGGAAGCGCTAGTTTTCGCGCAGCCAGACGGCCAGTTCTGCCGCCCAGTACGTGAGGATCATGGACGCGCCAGCGCGTTTGATGCTCAGCACCGATTCCTCGATGGCGGCACGGCGGTTGATCCAGCCATTTGCTGCGGCTGCCTCGATCATGGCGTACTCACCGGAGATTTGGTACGCGGCCACGGGCACGGGGCTCATCGCTGCCACGTCGGCGAGAATGTCGAGGTAGCTCATGGCCGGCTTGACCATGATGATGTCGGCGCCCTCGGCCAGGTCCAGTTCAACCTCGTGGAGGGCTTCGGTACGGTTACCCGGATCCATTTGGTAGGTGCGGCGGTCCCCGTCGAGCTGGGAATCAACGGCTTCGCGGAACGGGCCGTAGAACGCGGAGGCGTACTTGGCGGCGTAGGCCAGCACGGACACGTTGGTGAATCCAGCAGAATCCAGAGCCTCACGAATCACAGCCACCTGGCCATCCATCATGCCGGACGGCGCCACAACATGGGCGCCCGCGGCGGCCTGAGCAACAGCCATCTTGGCGTAAATCTCTAAGGTGGCGTCATTGTCCACCTGTCCGGCGGAATCCAGCACTCCACAGTGGCCGTGATCGGTGAATTCATCCAGGCAAAGATCGCTCATGATCACGAGGTCATCACCGACGGCGGCGCGCACGTCCCGAATGGCCTTGTTCAGCACGCCAAAGGGATCCACGCCGGCAGACCCGGTAGCATCGCGCTGCGCCGGAATGCCGAACAGCATTATGCCGCCCAGCCCCAGCTGCACGGCCTCGCGCGCAGCGTTCACCAGCGACGCCGTTGTATGTTGCACCACGCCCGGCATCGAGGTGATGGGCTTCGGCTCGCTCAGATCCTCACGAATGAACACCGGCAGAATCAAATCCGCCGGCGCCACCGAGTATTCGCTGACCAGCCGACGCATGGCGGTGGTGGTGCGCAGGCGGCGGGGGCGGTGCTGGGGGAAACTCATGACGACTCCGTAACTTGCTGGTTTAGAAAATTAGTGTGGGCCCGGGCCAGTGCGGCCACGATGCCCTGCGGCGTAGGGTGATCGGCGGTCGCGGCAACCACCATGCCCAAGCGCTGGGCTTCAGCCTGCGTGGGTTGGCCGATCGCGATGACCAGGCAGTTCTCCGGCAGTGGCGCCATGGTGGCGGCCACCCTGCGCGCCGCACTTCCCGAGGCAAGTACGACGGCGTTAATCGCCCGCGCACGGATCTCCCCTGCCGCTTCTGCCGGAGTGAGTAGGGGGTAAGCGCGGGAGCTGCCGGCGCCTCCCTGGCGGTCGGCTCCCCTCGCGGGCGGTAAGATTTCCTCGGTCGCTGAGCGACCTTCGTAAATCCATCCCCGCTCCGGGGAGCGGCCCGCCAACGTAGCCGTCAGGCGGCGAGCCGGATCGGCTGGATAGTCGACTGTTTTATACGCCGTGACGATCTCGGGGTGCCAGCCCTTGGCGGTAAGACCCTCCACCAGCGTGGGCTCGGCTAGGTTCGACTGCGGCAACAGAACTCGAGGGGATCCGCCGTCGGCCGAATCAAAGTCGGACCACAGTGCTACCAGGCCCGCGGCCGATTGCAGATCAACAGGTGCCAGCTCCGCATGAATGCCCTCTGCCGCCAAAACAGCGACAGAGGTGGGGCCGATGGTTGCGACGGAGGTCGACGCCGGAATCAACGCTTGCAGTGATGTTCCAGCCGCCTCGCACCATTGCTTCAGAGCGCGCACAGTGGTGATGGAGCTGATGACCAGCCAGCGGTACTCCCCTGCGGCGAGCCGCTGTAGCGAATCCCCGAGAACCTTTTGCTCGCCCACCTCAAAATCGATGACAGGAACCAAAACCGGCTGCGCACCAGCCGCAGCAAGCGCATCAGCCATGGCCCCGGCCCTGTCAGCACTGCGGGTCACGGCCACGCGCAGGCCGGCCAGCGGGACGTTGCCGCTTTCGGTCATTTCGCGGAGCCGGCCAATTCCGCCAGGTCGGCTGCGCCGCCGGCGAGCAGTTCTTCGGCCAGTTCAATGCCGAGGAGGGTGGCTCCAACAGAGGTGAGACCGTCGGTGGCTTTCTTCAGGCGTAGTGAGCGGGTGCCATCGAGCGAGACCACAACGGTTTCCAGGTAAAGCATGGAGCCCTTGCGGTGAGCGAGAGCACCGACCGGTGCGCTGCAGCCGGCTTCAAGGCGGGCCAGGAGAGCACGTTCGGCGGTGACGGCAAGACGAGTATCATGATCGTCCACCGCGTTGAGCGACTGCCCCAAAACCCCGTTCAGATCGGCGTCGGCCGTGCGGCATTCCAGCGCAAGTGCGCCTTGCCCGGGGGCCGGCAGCATGATGAACGAATCAAGGAATTCGGTGACGGTATCGAGCCGGCCGATCCGGCCCAGACCAGCGGCGGCAAGCACCACGGCATCCAGATCAGCCACTTTTCCGTCCACGCGTTCTACGTCGGGGTTACCGGGCAAGCCGGGGACCCGAGCTAGACGGGTATCTACGTTGCCGCGGATATCCACGATGAGCAGATCCGGACGGGCCGCCAGAAGCTGAGCCGCTCGGCGCGGGGACCCCGTGCCAACCGTTGAGCCAACTGGCAGCTCAGCAAGCTTGAGTCCGTCGCGGGAACACAGCGCGTCTCTGGCATCGGCACGCACAGGAATGGCACCCAGAGTCAGGCCAGGCACCGCTGCCGTGGGCAGATCCTTGAGCGAGTGGACAGCCACGTCGACCCCACCGTTGAGGAGCGTGTCACGCAGGGCAGCGGCGAAGACGCCCGTGCCACCCATTTGAGACAGCGGACCGGTGAGGACGTCGCCGTCGGTCTTAACAGGGATGATCTCGGCAACAAAGCCGCCGACAGCGCTGAGCTGATCGGTGATTTGCTGAGTCTGGCTCAGGGCCAACTTGCTTCCGCGGGTTCCAATTTTCACACTTGTCATTGTTTCAGCCATGGCGATCAGGAGCCAGCCGGCGCGGATACCAGCCCTATGGTGCTGCCCACTTCTGAGATGACAGGCTTCTCGCCGCGGAAGTTAGCGCAGCAGCCCGGGTTGCACACATCGAACCACGGTCCCAGCTTTGTCATGGCCGGGCGTTCTTCGATGTGGTTTTCAATGGTGCGTTCGCAGATCAAGTCCACGAGGCCACTGACAAACTTCTGGTGCGTGCCAGGGGTGGGTGAGCGGTCAAAGGCCAGGCCAAGTTCGGCGCACGTTTCTGCGGCTTCGGTATCGAGGTCCCAGCGGACCTCCATGTGGTCGCTGACAAAGCCCAAGGGGACTACAACAACACCCTTGGTGCCAGCCGCGGCCTTCTCGGCAAGGGCATCGTTGATGTCCGGCTCCAGCCACGGCACATGCGGAGCACCTGAACGGGACTGGTAGACCAGCGACCATTCCTGGGCCGGATCAACCGCGGCCATAATGGCTTCGGCCGCGGCAAGGTGCTGCGCCACATAGGCTGAATTCTCGGCGAATTCGCGCAGTTCCAGCTCGGAGTTACCCGAGGCTTCGGCATCCCTGGTGGGAATTGAGTGGGTGGCGAACATGACGTGCACCGGCGCCTCCGGAGTGCCAGCGGCGGCCAACTGGGCGCGAACCTTCCTCAAGGATGCGGCAGTGCCTTCAATGAAGGGCTCAACAAAACCGGGGTGGTCAAAGTACTGGCGTACCTTGTCCACGGCCAGCTTGCCGTCCAAGCCTGTCTCGGTCAGGGCCATGCCAATGTCTTCGCGGTACTGGCGGCAGCTCGAGTATGAGGAGTAGGCGCTGGTGGTGACCATCAAGAGTCGGCGATGACCGGCGTCGTACGCATCCTGCAAAACGGCGGGGATGTAGGGATCCCAGTTGCGGTTACCCCAGAGGACGGGCAGCGCGATGTTGCGGGCTGCCAGTTCGGCTTCCAGAGCCGCCTTCAACGCACGGTTCTGTGCGTTGATGGGGCTGATGCCACCATTCTTACGGTAGTGGTGGCTGACCTCTTCGAGGCGCTCGTCGGGGATGCCGCGGCCGCGAGTAACGTTGCGCAGGAACGGGATGACATCATCTTGGCCCTCGGGACCGCCAAAGGAGGCCAGCAAAATGGCGTCGTATTCGGCGGGCGCTACCTTGCGGTTGTTCATCGGAGAACCTCGGCAACCTCGGCTGCGTCGATGTGGCGGCCGGTGTAGAACGGCACTTCTTCGCGCACGTGCAGGCGGGCATCGGAGTAGCGCAGGCTGCGCATCATGTCGACCAAATCTGTGAGGTTGTCAGCTTCCAGACCCAGCAGCCATTCCCAGTCGCCCAAGGCGAAGGCGGAGACGGTGTTGGCCTGAACCTGTGGGTATTCGCGGCCCAGCATGCCGTGTTCGCGCAGCATCCGGGAGCGGTCCTCGGCCGGAATGATGTACCAGTCGTAGGAGCGCACAAAGGGGTAAACGCAAACCCAGCCCTTGGCGCCGTTCGGGCCCATGTAGCTCGGAGCGTGGGACTTGGCGAACTCAGCTTCGCGGTGCACGCCCATCGCGGACCAGGCGATTTCCGTAGCTGCGAACAGCTCAGTGCGGCGGATGCTGCGGATGGCCCGCTGCAGACCCTCAGCCTCAGCGCCCACCAACCACACCATGACGTCTGCGTCGTTGCGCATCGCGGAAACGTCGTAGGCTCCGCGAAGGGTGATGCTTTCGGCGGCCAGCGAGGCAACGAGCGTCTCGAATTCGCTCACCGCGGCTTCCCCGCCTGTGAAGGATCCGGTCCGCTTGAACACGGTCCACAAAGTGAACGGAGTCTCGGCAGGAGTTTTAGTGACAGTTTGTGCAGAAGTGTGGCTCATGGCTTCAAGTTTGCACCCATTGGCGCGAAAGCTTAAATCGTAGTTCTCTACATGGCGTAGAAAGTGGCCAAGCTCACACTCTTCCGGCGGCGTCCACCACAGCACGTACCTGCCGGCGAGTCCCGCTGACCACCGCTGCCAAGCCGTTGCCACTCATCCAGGCACCCGTCAGCACCAGCCCCGGAACTTCGTTGGCGAGAGCGTGAACCTTGGCGATCTTGCTCTGATGTCCGACGGCGGTGAACGGCAATGCGCCTTGCCAGCGGACAATGTCCGAACCGAGGAGATCGGATTCGGTGACGGGAATCCCCAACAGTGTTGTGGCGTCGCGCAGAGCCGTGGTGACCAAGTCCTCATCGCTGGGTGTGCGGGCGGTGAGGCGGACGGCGTCGGCTGGTTTCGTGCCAGCACGGCCGTACGACAGGCGCAAGATATGAGTTCCGGGACCGGTGGCATCAGCCAGCCATTCCCACTTTGCGGTGGCGTGTGTGAGGGCCTTGGCTCTCACACCATCCACTCCGGGCGCCACGAGGATGCCCGTGCCGCGGGGAGCAGAATCCAATTCAGGGACATCCACCACAAGGGTGACAAGCCTGATGTCAGGCCCAGGCGCCGGGGCAAAAGCGCTCAAGTTGGGGACTTCCTGCCCTAGGAGCTTGACCGCGGTGGGACCATCGGTGGCTACCACCAACAGGTTGGCGGCCTCGAATCCGCGTTCTGTACCGTGCTCCCAGTCCACAATCCAGCGCAGGGGCTCATCGCCGTCGTACGCGGTTCCAGTCTTCTGCGGCTCCTCGGTGTCGCCACGGTAAATAGCCCTGATGCGATGCCCGGAATGCATGGCGATGCCCGCTTTTTGCAGCGCCGTAACGAGCGCGCTGATGAGCGTGTGCATGCCACCTTCCAGCCCACCCACGGCAGAACCGGGCTTGCTGCCACCCGCACGCTGAGCGGCCACGGCAGCGGCGAGGGAACCGTGTTCGCGAATACCGGCGCGCAGCCCTGGCGCCACCATGTCCACATCCAGCAGCTCCGGATCGGCCGAATGTACGCCCGCAACAACGGGTGCCACCAGGCGGTCGAGCACCCGCTTTCCCATGCGGGAACGGACCAGATCGGCCACGCTACTCACGGACTCTGTGGTGCCGATATTGACGGGCATTTTGGCGTCCAAGGCGGCCCGCAGCACGCCGGAAGCACCTAATGCAGCTTTGACCTCGGGGGCTGTGAGGTCTGAGGGGATGCCCAGGATTCCCGTGCGCGGCAGCGGCACGGGGCCATCGGGCAGCCATACCCAGGCACCGGCAGGATCCGGGGTCACGATCTTGGACCCCAGACCCAGCTCGGCCGCCAGATCCGCCACGGCCGTGTTCCGGGTAGCAAATGATTCGGCACCACTATCGAGTTTCACACCCGCCAGTTCATGAACGCCAACGCAGCCACCCCACGCGGAGCCGGCCTCGTAAATGCTCACCTGGAACCCGGCCGCCTGCAGGTCCAGGGCTGCCACCAGCCCGGAAATTCCGCCGCCCACCACCACTGCCTGGTTGGGAGCGGGGTGGCTCTGTGGCTTTTGGGCCTTAGCTGCGAGTCTGCGGTTTTCCATGGTCTCCCCTTTGCGACTGGGACGGGTTACGGGTGTGGGCCGGTCTGGCGTGTGCCGGTGGCCCGGGTGCTAGATGGAGTGGATCAATTCAACGAGACGAGTCAGGACGGCCGGATCCGTTTCCGGCGGCACTCCATGCCCCAAGTTCACCACATGTGAGGGTGCGCTGGAGCCAGCGGCAAGCACTTCGCGAACGTGTTTCTCCAGCACCTCCCAGGGCGCGTTGAGCAGGGCCGGATCAATGTTGCCCTGCAGCGGCACCGCGCCACCGAGACGGCGGTTAGCCTCATCCAACGGCAGCCGGTAATCCACGCCCATGACGTCGCCGCCGGCCGCGTACATGGCGCCGAGGAGTTCACTGGTGCCGGTGCCAAAGTGGACCAGCGGAACACCCAGGTCACGGACATGATCAAAGGCCCTGCTCGACGCCGGGGCCACATGCGCGGTGTAATCGGCCAGTCCCAGCGACCCCGCCCAGGAATCGAAAAGCTGGCCTGCACTGGCGCCAGCTTCGAGTTGGGCGCGCAAGAACTTTCCTGAGGCGTCAGCAGCCCAGTTCATCAGTTCTGCCCAGAGTTCGGGCTGCGCGTGCATCATGGTGCGCGGGCCCAGGTGGTCGCGGGACGGCTTGCCTTCCACCATGTAGGCGGCCACCGTGAACGGTGCACCGGCAAAACCGATCAGTGGCGTGTTGCCCAGCTCGGCAACCGTCAGCGCGACAGCTTCACGGATCGGGTCCAGGGATTCATCCGTCAGCTCGGGCAAGGCAGCAATGTCTGCGGCGGTGCGGATGGGCTTATCCAGGACGGGGCCAACGCCAGGGACGATGTCTACGCCCACACCGGCCAGCTTGAGCGGAATGACGATGTCAGAGAAGAAAATTGCTGCGTCCACACCGTGGCGGCGCACGGGCTGGAGTGTGATTTCAGCGGCCATCGCTGGCTTCAGGCACGATTCCAGCATGGTGGTGCCCACCCGCAGTTCGCGGTACTCGGGCAGCGACCGGCCTGCCTGGCGCATGAACCAGATGGGTCGGCGGCTAGGGGTTCCACCCCGGTAAGCCGTGATCAGAGGGGAATTAGCGGTGCGGCCATCCATCAGGGGGTGGCTTGGGCTCAGTGTCATGGCACCACCCTACAGAGCCAAACTGGGCGACTTTTGTGCACAAGTTGTCACCGTAGGAGGGTGCACCTGCCTCGGCCTGGGTAATCAGAATCACACTTTTTAGTGACGGTCTGTTAGTTCTTGTGCATAAAATCCCAGCTTGGGGGGCTACCATATTGAAATTGTGGTTCTCTTTTCGCTCGTCGCCTCTCACACTTCCCTTGACCTGGAAACCGTTGCCCGCCTCAGTGCTGGGGCAGCGGCAGTCAGTGCTGAGCTCTGCGCGGGCAACAACCCCGTAGCCGGGCTGGTCTCGCTAACCACGTGCAACCGCTACGAGCTGTATGTCCAAGCCATTAGCGGCGAGGACGTTGAAGCTGCTCGCAGCACGGCCATTGAAGCCATCAGCCGGCATTCCGGACTTGCCGAAACCCAAGTTTCCCAAGCTTTAGCAACATTGCAGGGTGACGCCGTGGTCCGTCACCTCTTCGCCGTGAGCACGGGTTTGGACTCCGCAGTGGTCGGCGAACGCGAAATCGCTGGTCAGGTCCGCCGCGCGCTCGGCTCCGCTCAGGAATTGGGTGTCACCACGCCGTCTCTGGTGCGGTTGTTCCAATCCGCCGCCAAGACCGCCAAAGAGGTGGGCGCTCAGACAGCACTGGGCCGACGTGGCATGTCGATCGTCTCCGTGGCGCTAGACCTCGCCGCAGACCTTCAAGACGCTATCGCACCATCGGCCGGCGTGTCGCCAAACGCTATCGCACCAGCCAGCTCCCTCGCCGGAAAATCAGCAGTGCTTTTTGGTACTGGGGCCTACGCCGGGGCCGCCATGGCCCAGCTCATGCAGCGCGGCTGCACGGATATTTCCGTCTACTCTTCCTCGGGGCGGGCCGAAGCCTTCGTCGCCTCGCGCGGCGGCACCGCCCTTGATGAGCACTCGCTCCCCTCTGCGCTGGCACAGGCCTCCTTGTTGGTGGGCTGCAGCGGCTCCGGGCAGCAAATCACGCACGCTGATTTGGCACAGCTGCGCCACGCCGATTCACAGCAGCTGACAGTGATTGATCTTGCCCTGACCCACGATTTTGACTCCGATGTGGCTGCTCTTCCCGGCGTCGACCTGCTGACGCTGGAGACCGTGCGACAAGCGGCCCCGGCCGAACAGGAATCAACGTTGGCACAAGCCTCAGCCATGGTGGCCGAAGCTACCAGAAACTTTGAGCAGGCCCGCAACGCACGGTCTTTGGATCACGCCATCGTGGCTCTGCGCCGGCACACCATGAGTGTCTTGGACGATGAACTGGCCAAGGTCCGAAAACAGCACGGTTGTAACGCTGCCACCGCCGAGGTGGAATTTGCCATGCGCCGGATGGTCAAGCAGCTGCTGCATGTGCCCACGGTTCGCGCCAAGGAATTGGCAGCTGCGGGTGATTCCGAAAGCTATCTGGCAGCATTGGATGTCCTCTACGGGCTCAAGCTCTCGCCAGAAATTATTGGTTCTGCCCTGAATTCAAAGGCAGAGAACGACGGCGGCCCCGTCACCTCGGACGACTCCCTCACCGAAACGGCCACAGACACAGACTCCGGCACGGGCACAGCCACCGCCACCGAAGCAATCGCCTGACCCGCGGACTGCAGCCCACGGGCAGGTCGCCACACTCATTACCGCTTGCCGCACCCCATTATCCGAATAATGCCTCTCCCGTTAACTCAGCTTTTATCCTCGGGCTCAAAAAGTAAGCCCCAACAGACCTACTCGTCGCTGAACCGCTCCTGACCGTGTGGTAGGCCAAGTTAATCCGGCATGTCTCCAGTCGGTCTTACCTCCAGTCCGCAAATACCTCAGCGAACCTGAGCTTGCTCACGACAGCTGGCTGGCTGGCTACGCGGGAATCGTCTTGTCCCACGATTCAAGACCGGCAGCTTCCTGATGATTTTCTCGGGCTGGATTCCCCGATCGAGAACTGCACACTCGAGGCGCGCGGACGTCCTGGCGGCGCCGCTGATTGCCTACCGGAGCTAAGCGGATATCCACTATCCGAACTAGCCGAACGCGTTGACGCCGGTCAGTTCTGCCGACAGTTCCCAGAGACGCCGGGCACCCTCGGGGTCAATGGCGTGGGCGTCGACACCGGAAATACGGGCCAGCTCCGAGGCGGGGTCAGTGGGTGCGGCAATGTCACAGTCTTCGCAGTAGACCCCGCCGTGGCCATCAAGCAAAGGTGAGGTCGCAGCCCAGACAGAGGTGGCGGCACCCTGCTCGGCGTTTTTGAATCCCTCACGCAGCGTGCCCTCGGCATCCATCCAGCCGGCTGCCACCATTTCCTCCTGTGTCAGGTGCCGCTGTAGACCGGTCATGATGCCGCCCGGGTTGACGGCAAAGGCACGTACTCCGTGTTCGGCCCCGAGCGCATCCAGTTCAACGGCAAAGAGACTGTTGGCAGTTTTTGCCTGACCGTAGGCTTCCCATTTGTCGTACCCCTGGGTGAATTGGGGATCGTCAAAGTGGATGCCGGAACGTTTGTGGCCCGTGGAGGATAGCGCCACCACACGCGCACCATCTACGGAAAGTACCGGCCACAACTCATTAACCAGCGTGAAATGACCCAGGTGGTTGGTGGCGAACTGCGCCTCCCAGCCAGGCCCCACCCGCGTCTCCGGACACGCCATGATCGCGGCGTTATTGATCAAAATATCCAGGCGCCGCCCCGAGCCAAGATACTGCGCAGCGAACCGTTTCACGCTCTCCTGCGAGCCAAGATCCATCTCAAACACGGCCACACCGCCCAGATCTGCCGCGGCAAGTACTCCTCGGGCGTGATCAGGGCGGCGTGCGGGAACACTAACCTCCACCCCGGCACCGGCGAGTGCACGCACGGTTTCCAAGCCCAACCCCGAGTAGCCGCCTGTCACAATCGCCGCGCACCCGGCAAGATTCAGGCCCCCAACCACAGCACCTGCCGTACTATCGTGGCCAAATCCCGAACCAATGGGCTGCTGCGGGGTGGGCTGAAAATCGACTCGACTCATGATGCGCCTCTTCTTTGCGTGCCGGCCCGCGCTAAAAGGGGCCCTTGTGCGCAATTTACTCCTGTGCACCGCGTTTGTCGCTAGCAGCCCAAGCGTCAATGCCCCCTTCTAGATGCACGACGTCGGCAAAACCGGCTGCGCGCAGACTCGCCAAAGCTTGGGCCGAGCGGGTTCCCGCCTTGCAATGCAGAATGATGGGAACTCCTTGCGGCAGGCCTCCCAGCGCGGACCCGTCGCGGATTCCGGCCAAGGGAATCAGTACCGATCCGGGTATCCGGGAGATTTCGAATTCCACCGGTTCGCGCACGTCCACCAGTACAAAGTTGTCCGCGCCGGCTTCCCGGCGAGTCAAACGTGAGGCGAGCTGATCCACAGAGATGAGATCGGCGTCGTCCTTCTGGGCAGGGAGCAGACCGCAGAAAATCTCATAGTCGATGAGCTCGGTGATGGGCGGCGCTGCGGGGTCCTTGGAGATGCGAATTTCACGCCACCGGGAGCTGAGCGCATCGAAAATCAGGAGCCGGCCCAGCAGTGATTGGCCAATCCCGGTGATGAGCTTGACAGCTTCGGTGACCATCATGGCCCCGATCGAGGCGCACAGCATGCCGAAAACGCCCCCCTCAGCACACGAGGGGACGGTGCCGGGCGCCGGCGGTTCGGGGTAGAGATCGCGATAATTGGGGCCGAATTTGTCCCAAAAGACGCTCACTTGGCCGTCGAAGCGCAGGATGGAACCCCACACATACGGCTTGCCCAGAATGGCTGCGGCGTCGTTGACGAGGTAGCGGGTGGCGAAGTTGTCGGCCCCGTCAAGGATGATGTCGTAGTCCTCGAACAGCGCGAGCGCGTTGGCGGAATCCAACCGAATCTGGTGCAGGACCACGTTGATCCCCGGGTTCAGTTCCAAGATGGAATCGCGCGCGGATTCGAGCTTGGTGCGGCCGATGTCGTGCACGCCGTGGATCACCTGGCGCTGCAGGTTGCTGAGCTCCACGGAATCGTCATCGATGATACCCAGGGTACCCACACCGGCCGCAGCCAAATACAGTAACGCCGGGGAACCCAAACCGCCGGCGCCGATGACGAGCACGCGGGCGTTGCGCAGCCGGCGCTGGCCCTCCAAACCAATTTCCGGGATCAGCGCGTGGCGCGAATACCGCTCCAGTTCCTCGGGGGCCAGGGGCGGGCCGGGCTCAACGAGCGGCGGCAAAGTTGCAGGCTTGGTGGTGGAAAGGGGCTGGATCAAGGAAACCATAGCTACAAATCTAGTCCGGCTTGCGCAGTCCGCGTCACTACCGGCCGGTAGAATGACACAAACCGCCCTATGCATCACCCTCGGGGCACGGAGAAAGAGGCAACCGCCATGACTTTGGACCCAGCCGCGAAGGAACGCCCCACGCCGCGCACGCAACCGAGCCGCATGCCGCGTGATGAACGCCGTGCCCAATTGCTCGCCTCGGCACTCGAGGTGTTTGTGAACCACGGCTACCACGGGGCCGCCATGGATGAGATTGCCGAGACCGCCAAGGTCAGCAAGCCCGTGCTCTACCAGCACTTCCCCAGCAAGCGGGAGCTGTACCTAGCACTACTGGACAGCCACCTCGAGGCGCTGACCACCATGCTGCTGGCCGCCCTGAATTCCACCACTGACAATGACTTGCGCGTGCAGGCCGCCATCAAGGCTTACTTTGAATTCATGGCCAACGACGACCAGGCCCACCGGCTGGTCTTCGAATCCGATCTGGTCAATGACCCAGAGGTGGCCGCACGCCTAGAGAAGTTCAACGCCAACTACGCTGACGCGATCGGCGCCGTCATCGCCGAGGACACCAAACTACCGCCCGTTGAGGCCACCTTGCTGGGCCGCGCATTGGCCGGAATGGCCCAGGTCAGCGCCCGTTACTGGCTGGAGGCAAGCAGCGACCTTGACCTCGATGTGGCCAGTGATCTGGTCTACCGTTTAGCTTGGCGCGGAATTAGCCGCTTCCCCAAGGAATCCTGAAGCGACTGCCCCTAGAGTGGTTGTTATATCTTTTCTATTAGTACGTGTGCATCAAGGAGACAGCTGTGGAAATTAAGATCGGCATCCAGAACATCAACCGTGAAATCATCCTTGAATCCGAGCAGAGCGCGGACGACGTCGCCAATCAGGTCTCCGAGGCACTGGCCAAGGGCACCGAGCTGCGTCTGAAAGACGAAAAGGGCCGTGTGATCATTGTTCCCGGCAACGCGCTAGGTTACGTTGAACTCGGTGGCGAGAAGGCTCGTGGCGTAGGTTTCGGCGCCCTCTAAGCGAGACTTCCAAGTTCTAGATTCAGACTCATAGAGACGGAAATATTCATGGTTGCCCTGGTCATTATTGCCCTCACAGCCGGCGCTTTTGGCGCTATCGCTTGGGCTGTAAGCAAGCATCGTTCCACCTTTGGCGCGGTACTTCCTGCAGGTGCTGCCGTGGCCGCCTCATTGCTGGTCTGGATCCTCACCATGGCACTGGGCCTGAACAATGACAGCGCCACTGCATGGATTCCGTGGATCGCATCCATGGTGGTGGGCGGCGCCGTTGCTTGGGCCACCGCCGCGTTTGTGGGCCGTTCCCGCCATGCCCACCAAGTACAGCGCAGCACTCAGATCCTGCAAATGCACTAACTGTTTCGGTTTTCGCACCACTGTGACGTTTTCGCCTTGGTTTGATCCAAGGCGAAAACGTCACAGTGTAGCGAACCCATCATCAGGCCCTGGCGATCAGTTCCGGTCTGGCCACGGCCCCTGCTTCCGCCGCCGCGTTCGAGATGGCGCGCGCCAAGGCGATGTCACGGGCGGTAATTTGCCCACCAGCATCATGTGAACTGGTGGCGATGAACAAGGTGTCATAGCGCCAATCCACATCTGGGTGGTGGTTCGCTTCTTGGGCGAGTTCCCCAATGGTGGCGAAGAGTTCCAAGGCCACGGCCGACGTCGGACATTTCAGTACCGTGCGCAGGTCACCGCTGTAACGCCACTGGGGCAGCGATTCCAATTCTGTATGGATCCGGGCCCAAGTCAGCACATCATCAGGGGCAGCCATCAGCGTATCCTTTCAGCGATTCCACGCGCCTTGGCCCCCATACCAGGGTCTTATAAGTCGGGGCGGCCAGCCATCACCGAAGAGGCCAAAGCGTGTGCCCGCTTAGGAATGCGGCCACCCTGTGATGCCAGTCTGCCACCGATGACCGCGTGTTTAAAGGCCTCAGCCATGACTAAAGGATTCTGCGCACGGGTGACCGCAGTGGCCAACAAGACGGCGTCGCAACCCAGCTCCATCGCTAGGGCCGCGTCGGAGGCTGTGCCGATGCCGGCGTCGAGTACTACGGGCACTCCGGCTCGGGAAACGATGAGCTCAATGTTGTGCGGATTGAGGATGCCCAGGCCGGTTCCAATGGGGGCTCCTAACGGCATGACGGCAACCGCACCGAGCTGTTCCAGGCGCAGCGCCAGGACGGGATCGTCGTTGGTGTAGGCGAAAACCTTGAAGCCGCGGTTGACCAGCTGCTCGGTGGCTTCGGCCAGTTCCAGGGCATCGGGCAAAAGAGTGTGTTCATCGGCCACCACCTCCAGCTTCACCCAGTCCGTCTCAAGTGCCTCGCGTGCCAGCTCGGCCGTCATGACGGCCTCGCGGGCCGTGAAACAGCCAGCGGTGTTGGGCAGGACGCGAATGTTGTTTTCCAGCAGCAGCTTGAACAAGTTGGTGCCGCCGCCTGCTGACTCATCTACCGAGTAGCGGCGCATCGCCACGGTGGTCAGTTCGGTGCCGGAAGCGACCAGGGCAGCGCCCAGACCACTCAGGCTGGGGGCGCCGCCGGTGCCCATGATGAGGCGGGAGTTCAGAGCCACCCCGTCGATCACCAAGGCATCATTGCGGGTCAGGATTTCAGTCATGGCGTTCACTTTCAGTCTGGTTCAGGCTGGATTTCAAAGATGGCGTAGCGCGTGAAGGCATCTCAACCACCTTGGACTGCGGCGACGATTTCGAACTCGTCGTGGTGCTCCACGGCGGTGGCGGCCCATTGGCTACGGGGCACAATCTCCTGGTTGCGGGCAACAGCAACACCGAGCCGACCGCCGTCGGCCGCTTGACCGGTGGGCAGCAGTTCCCGTCCTGTCATGGCTGTCACAAGATGGGCCACGGTGGTTCCGTCCGGGTGAGACTCGGTGGCACCGTTGAGGTTGATCGTGTTCATGGCTTGCTCCTAGGTGGTGTGGCCGGCAGTGTGTGCCGGGTGAAGCGTGGGTGAAAAGCGGTCTGGGCGGAAGTCTTCCCACGCCAGATCCGTGATGTTGCCCAGCAATTGGCGCACAATGTTCGCGGCGATGGCGGTGAGGAGGACGCCGTGACGGAAGAACCCGGTAGCGATGATGAGCCCTGGAATGTCCTTACCGTCAGCTCCGGCAACCCGGCCCAGCAGCGGCGCGTTGTCGGGGGTACCCGGGCGGGCCCGGGCCGTGCATTCAAGGAGTTCCAGTTCCGCGACGGCGGGCAGCAGCACTTGGGCATCGCGCAAGAGTTGATGCACTCCCCCGGCGCTGACCCCAGCGTTGTGATCCTCGCGGCTGGTGGCTCCAATCACCACTGTGCCATCCTCGCGCGGCACAATATAGACCGGCAGTCCACGCACCATGCCACGAATGGTGGCCGTGGTGAGCGGGCGAAGCTGTTCCGGAACGCGGAGTCGAAGGATGTCGCCGTACACAGGACGGATGGGTAAGTTCAGCCCGTCCGGCAGGCCAGCCAATGCCGGCGTTCCCAGCGCATTCGCCACAATCACTTCCCGTGCGTGGACCTCACGACCATCGGCCAGCAGCACGCCGGTCACCCGTGAGTGAGTGTCGTTGGGATCCTCGTGCAACAGCGAGGTGGCGGATTGTTCAATGAAGCTCGCCGCCGAGGTGCCGCGCACACGGGCAGACGCCACCAGCGCCGCCCGCAGTGCCGCCGCCATGGCTCGCGGATCAACTTGATGATCTGCCTCCACCTTGTAGGCACAAGAAATCTGCGGGCCAATCATCGGCTCCAGTGCCCGCGCTTCGCGAATACTTAGCTGCGACACGTCCAAGCCATGGAGCAGTTGGACATCGCGTAAATCGGACAGTGCTTGGCGATCTGCAGGATCGCCTCCCAGCACCAAGGTCGGGGAGGTGTTGAATCCGGTGGGCAACCCGTCAGGGAGGGAGCCTACGAACTCCGGCCAGCGCGCCGCCGATGCCAGTGTCAGCTGCAGCAAGGCGTCTTCTTGGTAGTGCAACTCGCTCACCGGGGCCAGCATTCCGGCCGCAGCAAAGGTGGCCCCTGTGGCAGGAGCGGGGTCAATGACAGTGACAGTATGGCCGGCTCGTTGGGCTTCCCATGCGATGCCGAGGCCAATGATGCCGCCGCCAATGACGGCCACCTCGGTGGTCAAAATTTCGGGCGCAACAGCGCTCACAGTTCTTCCTTCCCTACGCCGGCATGATCCGGATCAGGTTCTTGCGCCCTTGCAGGGGGCGTCATTCGGTCGGCGCAGTCGGCGCCCTCTCAGCCAGCTTCACTGGCTCCCGCGGTACTGCATTAGTCTATGAGATATGAGCCAAACTTCTGCCATCCCCGCTGCCACCACCACTTTTCCTACCCCTTCGTTACAAAGTGCCCGGCTCTATTTGTGCACGGACGCGCGCATCGAACAGGGTGATTTTGCCGATTTTTTGCGGGCTTCCTATGCCGGTGGAGTGGACATCATCCAGCTTCGCGACAAGTCCATCGAGGCGGCGCAGGAGCTGGAATTACTGGAAGTTTTGAAGTCGGTTGCGCAGGAATTTGGCAAGGTTTGGGCCGTGAATGACCGCGCCGATATTGCTTCCTTGAGCGGCGCGCCCGTGTTCCACATTGGCCAGAAGGATTTGCCGTTGCCGGCGGCGCGTTCGCTGGTGGGCCCGGCGGTCTCAATGGGTCTCTCCAGCCATGACCTCGCTCAGGTTTCTGCCGCTGCAACCGATCCCAACGCCGACTACTTCTGCGTGGGGCCGCTCTGGGCCACCCCCACCAAGCCGGGCCGGGCCGCCGTGGGCCTTTCCCTGCTGGAGCATGCCGCCTCGCTGGGGACCTCCAAGCCGTGGTTCGCGATAGGTGGGGTGGATCTGTCCAACGTCGATCAGGTGGTGGCTGCCGGCGCGTCCCGGATTGTGGTGGTGCGGGCCATTACCGAGGCTCAGGATCCGACGTCGGCCGCCCAGGAGCTGCTCTCCCGTTTGCCTGCGCTAGGGTAATCTACGTGACGGCTACTCGTCGGTAACATTCGTAGCGGCAGCGGCTGGCACACTATGCTCCAGAGCAAAGCATTTCTCTATTTCAGGCGGCCAGCAATGACACAGCGATCCGAGTTTCCGCACCAGAGCAAGACCCTGAACTACGAGGACCCTGCTCCCTACCTGGCCGATGTTTTTGGTCTCCCGGGTGTCGAGCAGCTCCAGGCGATCATTGACGGACGCTTCCCGGCACCACCGATCGCCAGTCATTTCGGCATCGAATTTCTCACCGCCAGCGTTGGTGATGTGTTGCTGGCGGCCACTCCGGATGCCTCGCACTACAACCCCATTGGCTCGATTCATGGCGGATTTGCTGCCACGCTGCTTGATTCGGCGTGTGGCTGCGCCGTCCAGTCGACACTGCCAGCCGGGGTTGGCTACACCACACTGGAATTGAAGGTTTCCATGCTTCGCGGCATCACTAGGGACACCGGGCGGGTCACCGTTCATGGCTGGATCACCAAGCCAGGTAGCCGGGCAGCATTTGCCGAGGCCGATATTCGCGACAGCGAGGGCCGTGTCCTGGCCACCGCCTCGAGCACGTGCCTAGTCATGGCACCCTGACCTAACGCAGGAATCTAGCACCCTAATCTAGCGCAGACCAACCATCGCTTCGAGCCCATCCAGATGAGACTCAAAGAGTTCGGCTGGAACGCTGAAGGTCGCCGCACCATATTGGCCGAAAACCTCAAAGTTGACGGCCCCGAAGAGTGATGACCATGCTAGGACCCCGGCGGCCAGGACGGAATCGTCCATGGCCACCCCCATTTCTTGGCGGATCGTTGCTAAGTCTGCGCGCAGGCGCGGATCAAGTACACGCTCTGGGGCGGTGAGCTCACCGGCTATATAGGCCTCGTTCAGAATCAAAACCAGCCGAGTCACCACCCGCGTTCCCGGCATAGTGGTTTGTTCCGCTGGTGCGTCATAGCCATGGACCGGTGAGCCAAAAAGTAATCCATAGTGGGCTGGCTCAGCTACTGCCCATTCCCGCACGGCCCGCCCAGTAGTGCGGAACTGGGCCCGAAAATCACCGGCTGGCACATCCTTGAGCGCCGCATCTACGGCGTCGCCGAGTGCGTTATAGCCGTCCACCACTAGCAGTGTCAGCAGTTCATCCCGGTTCTTGACGTATCGGTAGATGGCGGAAGACACCACGCCAAGATCGCGCGCTACGGCCCGCAAAGACAGCCCCGCAGCCCCATGGATTTCCAAATGCGCCCGACCAATCTCAATAATCTCCACCATGGTTTGCTGCCGTGCGCGTTCTCGGGGTGTCGGTTTCATGGTTCCAGTCTCACCACCTTCGAGACCACCGTCAACTTAAGCGAGCACTGCTCTTGACTTAATTCAGGCGAGTCACCATTCTTGAACTGAGAGCAGTGCTCTTATTCCACCTTTCAGCAGACTCAAGAAATGACTACAGCCATGGAATCCATCAAAGTCGTTACAGGCGCAGGCCCTGTTGGCACCACCGTTGCAACACAACTTGCCGAGGCCGGACACCGCGTCCGTCTCCTGACCCGCTCCGGCTCAGGTCCGATCCATCCCCTCATTGAAAGACTGCGCCTAGACGTCAGTCACCCTGCACAGTTGAGGTCTGCCACAAAAGGAGCCAATGCAGTCTTTCATTGCATTCACGGCTCAAAATACAGCGCAAAAGCCTGGCGCGAAGAGCTGCCTCGCGCCGAACGCACGGTACTGGAGGCGGCGGCCGAGGTGGGCGCCGTCGTGGTTTTCCCGGAAAGCCTCTACTCCTACAGTTCCCCGGAGAACGTCATGGCCGAACATAGTCCTCGGCTTGCCACGCACGGAAAGCGCGGCGTGCGGACAACGCTTCTGGCCGCCCGCGCAGCCTCGCACACCCGAATGGTGAGCGTAGTGGCCTCGGATTTCTTTGGGCCGCACGTGCATAACGCCCATGCTGGCGACCGAATGGTGCCACTCGTTCTAGCCGGAAAACGCATCCACGTTCTGGGCAGCACAGATACCCCGCACTCATTCACCTACGTTCCAGATTTAGCTGCAGCCATGATTCGGGCCGCCGATACCCCGGAGGCATGGGACAGGGTTCTGCACGCACCTACTCTGCCAGCACTGACCCAGCGCGAGCTTGCTGACGCATTTGCCGAGGCCGCTGGCGCACCGACTCCGGCCGTTGGTGCCATACCCAACTGGACCATCAAGGCCGCTGGGATAGTTTCTCCGCCAATGCGTGAACTGGCGGAACTGCTCTACCAATTCCAGCGACCGTTCATCATGGATTCAACGGCAAGTGAGGAACTTCTGAACCTCGCCCCCACACCGCTAGATATAGCCGCCCAAGCAACCATCCAATGGTGGCGGAACCAGAGCTAAGTCAGGGCTTCAACGGTCAGGGCAACCTTGCGCAGCAGCGCCGCCAATTGCGTCCGCTCGTTGGCCGTAAGCCCTGCCAACATGGCAGCGTCAGTCTCCAAGAAGCGCGGAAATTCCCTGTCAATGAGCTCCTCACCCTTAGCCGTGAGCCGCATCAGGACCACCCGACCATCGCGTTCCCATGGCAGACGCTCAATGAGTCCGCGCTTGACGAGCCGTTCGGCATTCTTTGTGGTGGAGGCGCCGCTGAGCATGGTGGCAGCGGTGACTTCACTTGCACGCAGCGGGCCCTCGCCGCGAGCCAGTGTGCAAAGGACATCGAATTCTGCCCGGGTAATTTCCGCAGACTGCAGAGCTCGGCCCGCATGGTGCGAGGCCAAGGCCCCGATTCTCCCGATGCGTCCCATGACTTCGATACTGGAAACGTCCAGGTCCGGGCGCGATATCTCCCACCCCTGCCGTGCCCGATCAACAAAATCCATCGCTTCTGCGCTCATACTTCCAGTCTAGAGACAACACTCACATGTTTAGCATCTATTTTACTAGTAAAATAGATTGTAGAATAGTCAAATGACCACATCCCCCCGATTCCGCCACACCGGCACCGCTTTGGCTCATCCTCTCGCTCGCTCCACCTGGCGCGATGCCTTTATTGTGCGCCCGGCCGATGCCATCTTCACCACGGCCATCAAAGTTGGAATCGCGGCCACCGTTGTTCTCATCGCAGGCGGTCTACTGGGTCAGCCGCAACTTGCCGGCATGGCCGCTCTCGGGGCCCTGACCAGTGCGTTTGGCCGCTATCAGCCCTATCGCAGGCTAGGACGCATGATGGCAATCGTGGGTGCTGGCATGGTCATCGCCATGGTCATTGGCACCTTCCTCGGCGCTGCGGCCGTGCCCATGATGATCCAAATTGTGGTCCTGTCCGTACTCGCAGGACTGGCCGGACATATCTTCTTGGCGTTCCGCATCTCCGGTCCCGGCGCCGTCATTCTGGTGTTCGCGGCTGGAGCCGGTTCGGGCTATACGCACAGCTACGCCGCCATGCTCTGGCCCATCGTCGCCATCATCATCGGCGTCGTGGTTGGTTGGCTCGCGGCCATGGCACCGGTTCTCTGGGTTCCCCTGGCTCCCTCGCGGCTGGCTGTTGCACGGGCCATCGCCAACATTCTCCGCCTAGAAGCGGACGACGCCGGCCCCCTCCGTACCGCTGCCAAGGCCAGCTTGCGCTCGGCCCGGGAATCGGTGACCGTGAGTGTCGGGACGGTGCACACGTCCACTTCGCGTTCGGTCAGGCTCCATCAGAATGCGGATCAACTGCACCTCCTGCTTGATGAAGCTGAGGCTGCGCTGGCCCTCTTTGAGTCCTCAAGCGATGGCTCCTACTCGGAAGCCTTTGGCCGCTTGGCCCAGCACGAATCCGAGCTTCGTAAGATCCACGGCATCCCCACAGTCTCAGCACCAATGACTCCCGCAGTGCCGTCCGTGGATTCCACCCGACACCTGGTACCCAAGGGCTTCGTGGAAGCAGCCAAGGCCGAGCTAACGGCCAGGGCCAGCATCCATCAGGCCCTGCGAATGGCCGCAGCCGCGGCACTCTCCGGTTGGGCCGCCGTCGGGCTTGGTCTGGAACATCCCCTGTGGGCCACCATGGGCGCCATCGCTGCTCTCCAGGGTTTGAGCTACGCCACCACTGTGCAGCGCAGTATCCAACGTTTAGTGGGTAATGTGCTCGGCGCCATCGTGGCCGTAGGGATTTTGTCGCTGGCCTTGGGCTTCTGGCCCTCCGTGGTTCTTGTGGTTATTTTCCAGGTATTGGCAGAACTCCTGGTGCTCAAAAACTACACGTTGACCACCATCGCGGTGACCCCCATGGCGCTGATCATGACCGGGCTGGGAACAAATCTAGGCCCGGACGCCGCGTTGAGCCGCGTGGCTGACACTCTGGTGGGCGTGGTGATCGGCACCATCGTGGCGGCCGTCAGCATCTCCCATTCCGACCGCCAGCACATCCCCGCCGGCACGACCAGTTCCAAGCAGTCTTAGGAAGAACAGAGACAAAAGGGGTGGCCGGCCGGGTCCAAGAAAACCCTGAAGGTGGTCCCGGGCTGAAACTCGGCCTTGGTGGCGCCGAGACTTAGCGCTTCGGCCTCACCGGCGTCGAGATCGTCAACATCAAAATCCAGATGTAGCTGCTGGGGTTTGTCCTGACCGGGCCATTCCGGGGGCTGATATCCGCTGGCCTGCTGGAAGGAAATGCAATTGCTGCCGTCGGCGGGTTTGATCATGAGCCAGTCGCCCTCCCCCGAAGTCTCCCACCCCAGTAGCGCGCCATAAAAGGTCGCCAACTGGGATGGTTCCGGGCAATCAAGGACAACGTTGGGGAAGCGTGCAATAGCCATGCCAGCACGCTACACCGAAGGCGTCAGTTCCATAACCCCTGCGAGCAATTCATAGCTGCGGATCCAGGCGGTACGGTCGGTGACCTGCGTGGCTACGATGAGCTCGTCGGCGTCGGCCTTCACGGCAAACTTTTCCAAGTATTCACGCGCAACGGCCGGTGTTCCGATCGCGGCGTAGCTGAACATCGTGTTGACCTGCTGGCCCGCTGGCGAATCCAGCAAGAGGTCCATTTCAGCGTCCGTAAACGTCTGTCCGCGGCCCACCAGAGACACCACACGATTGCGGCGGGCGGTCAGAGCCAGCTTGTCTGCTTCTTCTTGGGTGTCGGCCACAATGGCGTTGACGCCGGCAATCACATACGGTTCGGCCAGGACCTCGGAGGGCTTGAATTCGCGGCGGTAAATACGTACTGCGTCCTCCAGCGCCTGCGGGGCAAAGTGCGACGCGAAGGAGTACGGCAATCCCAAGGCCGCTGCCAGTCGAGCTCCAAACAACGAGGAGCCGAGAATGTACAGCGGCACATTGGTGTCCTTGCCAGGGTAGGCGTTGACACCGGAAATGCGTGTTTGGCCAGCAAAATAGGCCTGCAACTCCTGTACATCGGAGGGGAAAGTGTCTGCAGCCATCGGGTCACGGCGCAGGGCACGCATGGTGTTTTGGTCGCTGCCGGGAGCGCGGCCCAAGCCCAAATCGATGCGGCCGGGATGCAAGGTCTCGAGCGTGCCGAACTGTTCCGCGATCTGCAACGGTGAGTGGTTGGGCAACATGATGCCACCGGCCCCGAGCCGGATGGACTTCGTGTTGGCTGCCACGTGCGCGATCAACACGCTCGTTGCCGAGGACGCGATGGAGGGCATGTTGTGGTGCTCGGCGAACCAGATCCGCTTGTACCCCCACCCCTCGGCTTTCTGCGCCAGATCAACGGATGCACGGAAGCTTTCGGCAATGCCGTCATCGCCAACGTGGGCCAGGTCAAGGATGGATAGGGGAAGTGTCATGGGTAGTGCCTTTCAAAGGAGTCTTACTTGCGCCAACTGTCAAGTACGTGTGGATATTTCCATTCCCCGGTTCTAGCGGCATCGCTAAACGGAAACGCTCAATCGGTCAAGGGCGGCCAATGCTGCAGCGCGGCCGGCCCGACTGGCACCGAGCGTGGAAGCTGAGGCGCCGTAGCCCACCATGAGCAGGCGTGGCTCGCGGGCCACCTTCACGCCATCCATGACGATGCCACCGCCGGGTTCGCGTAGTTTCAGCGGCGCCAAATGGTCAAGGGCAGCCCGGAAGCCGGTGGCCCACAGAACCACATCTGCATCAAAGGTGGTGCCGTCTTCAAAAAGAGCTCCCGACGCCGTCAATCGTTGCAACGGGCCCCGTGAAACCAGGGTGCCAGCGGCAATCCCGTTTTGATACTGCTGTGTTAAAGGAAGTCCGGTCACGCCCACAACGCTCAGGGGCGGCAGTCCTGCGGCCGTGCGCTCATTGACTTGACGCTCAACGTCGCGGCCCCAGTTGGGGTCGAACTCCCTGCTGGCGAATTCCGGCGGGCGCCGGGTAGTCCACGCAGTTTCTACGCCCGATTCAGAGAGTTGCAGCAGAAACTGAACGGCCGATGTTCCTCCGCCAACCACCACAACGCGCTGCCCGGCGAGCTCGGTCACTGAGCGGAAATCGTGGGTGTGCAGCTGCCGTCCGGCAAAGACATCTTTGCCCGGATAGTATGGCCAATAGGGCTTATCCCAGGTTCCGGTGGCGTTGATCACCAGGCGGGTTTCGTAGGATCCGCGGTTCGTTTCAACGACCAGAGGCGGGCCGGCAATGTCGGCGGGGAGGCCGGCGTCATCCTCGGGAAAGAGCATGGCGGAGTCCGCAACCAAGGTGCGTACCGCCAGGACTTTTACGGGCCGGTGCACAGGTAAGCCAAAGGCCTTCTCGTAGCTTTCGTAGTAGCGCGAGACCACCGCGGCGGCAGGCTCGTCAGGGTCTGAGCGAGGCAGTTTCATGCCCGGAAGATCGTGCACGGCGTGAGCTGCGCCCAGGGTGAGCGAGGGCCAGCGGTGAAGCCACGCACCACCGGGGGCCGGATTCGCATCGAGAACCACAAAGTCCGTCTCGGGAACCAGCCCGTGCCGAGCCAGATAATACGCAGCCGAAAGTCCGGCCTGACCAGCACCAATAACCACCACGTCGAGCATTCTTGCCTCCTATGAGCTCCAACGGGTGGTGGCGGAAGGCTATTCCGGCTGTGTTGGACGCCACTGGGCGCCGCTCGCAGAATCGCTAGCAGAATCGCTGGCAGAAGAGCGCGCGGACAGGCGTGCAGAAATGATGGTGTCCGCGTAGTACACCGCCACGGCACCTACGGCGTAGGCCACCAGGTCCAGGGCGGAAAAGGTGGTGCCAAAGACCAAGCGCGACGGCGGGAAGCTCACCGCGAGTTGTTCGGGCACGCCCGTCAGCTGGGCGAGCTCGATGAGGGCGCTGATGGCGAAGGCGGCGAGCGCCAGCCATGCTCTCTTGGCGCGGGGCAAGATCACTGCCAGTACCAGGTAGACCATCACGGTGTAGAGGGCGTCGGCGATGAGACTGGCAACATCGCCCGGGACGAAGAAATGGATCACCAAACCAAGAATGATGACATCGGTTGCGGCGAAGGACAGCGCCAGGCGCCGGGACTTGGTGGTTTTCACGAGTGTCATGGGCTTGAGTCTAGTGGCGGGCCAGCTCAGCGGTCCGTGGATCACCAGTGAGCCGGCCTATGCCCGCACCACCGGCAGCTCTTTCCATTCGGTGGTGTAGCGCGGCGAGGAGTGCTCACGCTTCATGGACCACTGCGGAGCCTGGGCGAGCCCGCCAATACCTATCCCGATTGCCATGTTGCCGAATTTGCTGCGCACCTCCCCGAGGACCCCGCCCACTTCTGGCGGCTTCGCCTCTGTCCCGAAGATATCCAGCATCCCTGCGCCTGACGCCGGTTCGAGCCCGCTGAACATGACCCCGGCCCGCAGATACGAAGCACCGGGAACGGCAGCTTCCCTGATAGCAGCTACGGCGGCCCGGACCAGCACAATGGGGTCCTGAGTGGGCGTCGCAAAACGGATGGTCGCTGCCGGGAAGCTACCCTCCCCCGCGGTGAAACGGCTGGTGCCGGCGGAGATTGTCATCAGGGATGCCCGCAGGCCTTCTTCGTGCAGCCGGGAGGCGCCGCGCTGAGCGTAGATGCCCATGACTTCTTCCATGCCCGCCACCGTGGTGACGGGTTCGGAGAAGCTGCGCGAGAACATGATTTGCTGCTTGTTCACCCGCTCTTCCGTGTGCGGCATGCACTCTGTGCCATTGAGTTCCATGACCGTTCGTTGCAGCACCACGGAGAACTTCTTACGAATCAGGGCAGGATCGGCGGCCTTGAGATCGGCGATGGTTTCAATGCCCATCATCTTCAGCCGGGCTGCTGTCTTACCGCCAACACCCCACAACCCTGAAGCGGGAACCTTCGATTGGATGCTCTCGACATGCCCCGCCGGCATCGCCTCCAGCGCACACACCCCACCCAGTGCCGGGTTTTGCTTGGCGATCCGGTTGGCGAACTTCGCCAGCGTCTTTGTCGTAGCAACGCCGACACAGACAGGAACACCCACATTGCGCATCACCGCGGCCCGAATATCCCGTCCGGCCAGCTGCAATTGGGCCGAATCCCCCACCAATCCCACAAAGGATTCATCGATGGAGTACACCTCCTGCCACGTGCCGAATCGGCCCACCACTTCCATGACCCGGGCGCTCAAATCACCATAGAGCTCATAGTTGCTGGAGCGCGCCACCAGCCCCCACGCCTTGGCTTGGGACTGTATCTGAAACCAGGGTGCCCCTGTCGCAATACCCAGCGCCTTGGCTTCAGCCGATCGTGCCACCACACACCCGTCATTATTGGAAAGCACGACGACGGGACGCCCTTCCAGCGTTGGGTCAAAGACCCGCTCGCAAGAGACATAGAAGTTGTTGACATCTACCAGCGCAATGCGTGCGTTGCTCACGGTGCATCTCCCCTGCCGCTATTCACGAATTTCTTCCCTGACCGGTTTGAGGTGCAGGGGAATGTTGTTGTTCTCCACCAGTGGATAGGTGCAGCTGAATTCGCCCCTGTAGCCGAAGAGGAATCCAAAGACGGTGTTCCGCACCTGCATTTGGATGGTGAAGATATCCCGGTCTTCGTCATAGCTTTCATAGAGGTCCGCTGTGCCGGTGCCGATGCTGGGAAAGCTGAACGCCACAGGGCCTTCGTAGAACCGTTGCCCTGTGGTCTGTAGGTGCAGTGAGCCATCAGCTAACACCTCCAGAACCAGATCCGTGGCCAGATGCTGATGGGTGCCGAGGTAGTCCACCACGGCACCACGCGCTTCGCTGTACACCATGGTGGCATCAAAGCGGCGCTTCTTAGTGCGGCCTTTGAGGGCCCCTGGCGCATCCAGAGTCCTGATGAACGTGACAGTGGGGCGGCCAAAGCCGTCAATGTAGGGGTAGTTTTCGATGGTGAAGGGAATGTTGTTTCCGTGATCGGGGAACAGAATATTGCGAAACGCACCAAACCGCAGAAACGGTACCGTCCACCACGCACCACGACGAACCTCGGAGAATACCCCTTCACCGACGCAGGCGTATCCGGATTCCACATCAACACCGAAGCGTTTCTGCAGCATGGGATGCAGTCGTTGAAAGTCTTCCCCCAACGCCGTTTCAAAAATTGAGGCCACGTCTAGTTCTTCCCTACTGGTGCTGTGATGTTGCCGGCTGCCGTTTTGCTGACTGTCGCTTCGTCTTCGGAGTGGTGTTGTCCTGGTGATTCTAGATCCGCGAGCGCGGACGGGGCGCGTGCTGAACGAGCATTGGGGGCCGTACGCGAACATCGCCCTGCCCGGGGCACCGAGCCATGGGCAGGAAGTGCCCACGATGCCAACGCCGCACTCACACCCAGCACTGTCATGCCGAGAGCTGATCCTGCCGAGGTTCGCGGGTGATGGGCTCGGCGAAGCAGCGCAGCTGCACCCACCAGGCCTGCCACCCTGGCGCCGGCATCCATGAACCACCGGTTGCGGGAATCCTGAGGTTCCAAGTCCGATTCCGCCCACAATCTCAGCCGGTCAAAGCTTATGGCAGTGGCCCATCCCAAAGCGGGCCGTATGAACCGAGCATCCAAGGCCTGCCCGAGCAAGCCCATGCCTGGCTGGTAGTTGTACCCAGTGATAAACCTCAGGCCCTCAGCTGTCGGGAGGTACCGCCAATAGCCTGCCCCGGCACCGATGGGCGAGAGCACATCAGCTGTATCGAACTTCAACACGGAGGTGGCTTGCCCGTCGGACCGGTGCCGGTGACCCAGCGAGGTTCCGGTTCCTTTAATGGCGTGCAAGGGAAGGAGGAACTCGTAACGAAAACGGAGCTGGCCGTTGGCATCATGGTCCACAGGGATGATTCGGGAGAACCGTAGATCCCACCGTGGGTGCAGCTCCGGGTTCTGGCTCAGTTCCCACACCCTTTCCATCGTGGCTCGGATATGGATCTCCACATAGATGGGTGTGCGCTTTGCCGATTCTGTTAGTCCGCGTCTTTTCCCCATCTCATCATCTTAGGCTGGGGCACTGACAGTGGAGGCGCCGAAGAGTGCCAGAGAGTGCACGGCGAGCACGGCAAAAACTGCGGCTCCCGTCCAGCACCCCTCCCCTGCAGTGCGTCAGCGATCCCCGAACGGCGGCAGCACCTTCTGCTCTACCAGACGATCGAAGAGCTCCAGCAGCCGGGGCTCGGGGTCCAGCGCGTCCGCGAATCCAGGCTGCCTAACTTTCACGGTAAAACTGATGTTGTCGGCCTCATGGTGGAAGTGGATGTTTACGTCCTAACCCGCCATGCTGACATCCCCTCGAGGAGAATTGGGCACCCTGCAACGGCAGACACACCCAGTGGGACGACGGCGGCGCAGCCCTTTCAGCTTGGGCGGGGCCACTCCCTGAGCCAGTTGTTGATCGATGCCGAGTTTTTCACGAACTTTCCCCACTCGCCCACCACAGCCTGTGCCGGCTGACGAAGTTCCGTCCCTATCCGCTCGTTGTACTGGCCATGGTACGGCCCGGGATGCCCGGTCCCTTGGTCCATGAGATACATCACCATGGCAAAGTCGTCCGCAGGACGGGCCGCCATTCGGACGTGGCCTCGCTCGTTGCTGGTCACAGTCCACCCGTTGTCGCCGTGCCGCTGGCATACCGTCACCGGATCAATGCCAAACTCAATAGTGCCAGCACTAACGGTGTGGAATTCTTCGAGCCGGTGGCCCCTGCGTCCATACTCCTTGAGCAAGGCAGCAATTCCTTCCGGCGTCCAAGGAGCTGGAAACCGAACTGCGCAGGCTACGGCAAACACTGTTCTTGACGGGTAGGGGTCAAATTCTTCCTTGTCCGTCACCTTCATGGCGTAGCTCTCGGCCTCCAGTGCCGCGTTCATGGCGTACTGGCTTAATCCTTGCTGCTCGCCCTCGTTTAGGTGGGCCACGAACATTTGCAGCGCGGAGACGAAGTCTCGCTTTTGTTGTGGCCTGGCAAACGGCGGGACGGGAATTCCTTCCACCGGTTTCTTGCCCTTATCCACTGTCCCTCGAAAATACCCCAAGATAGTCCCCCGCGAATTGGCTACGTCATTTGGCCCAATCATAGCCATCCGTCAACGGCCCATAGCGCCGTGACATGAGGACTTACTCCTGCGTCCCGGGTGGCGTTCAGCAAAACGTGCGAGTCACGGTTGTTTGGAATACTTTGCCGAGAGTCGCGCACGCACCTGAGCAATACTCATTTAGGTAGCCGGATCGTCCATGAGCGCGTCGTAGGCTTCCACTGTTTCTGGTTGGGGCCAAGAATCTACCGCCGCATCAGGATTTTCCGCAAAAGCAGCGCTTACACATAGTGCAGGCACCTAGTAACAACGCCCCAGACGGCTGCTTCACCCGTCAAGATGTCGGCTTCTGAGTCCGCACGCAGACTCGGGGACGGCAACTCGGTGGGGTGAGAGATCAGGGAGGTCACGCCGTCGTGCATGATGAGGCGGCGGATCAACAATTCACCGTCGACGACGGCCACCACCACTGAGCCATCGCGCGGGGTGAGGGCCCGGTCCACAATGATTTCATCGCCGTCGGCTATACCTGCCCCGGCCATGGACTCCCCGGACACGCGCATGATGAAGGTGCTGGTGCGGTCCCTGATCAGATGACGGTTGAGGTCAATGCCGCCATCAAAATAGTCGCGGGCAGGCGATGCGAAGCCAGTTGCTTCACCAGGGGGCGGCGTGCGAGCTGCCGGATCCACACCAAACACACCACCACCGCCTAGTACAAAGATTCGAAGTACCAGCTTAGCATCGGAGTCTCTTATCCAGGCCTCTAGGCAAGAACGATCAGGCGGACGTTGGGACCAGGCTGTCGAGACTGTTGAAGCTGTAGAAGTGAATGCCGGCCGGAGGCGCCGGCAGCGCAGCCATCCCGGCAACGAGAGCATCCGGGCTGTAGCGACTGCCGCCAAGTAGCCGCAGCCCCAGGGAACCCTTGCCACTGATGAAGCGCAGCGAACTGCCAACACCAATCCTGGTGGCAAGCGAGATTAACTTAGTGCGCGGCACTGCCCCGGCAACGCCTACCCAGACCGGCAGATCGATGCCTTCTTCCCAGAGCGTGGCGAGATAGGCGGCAATCACGTCCGGTGAAAAGCACATCTGCGTCACTAGGTAATCAGCCAGAGCCGCCTTGGCTCGCAGATCGTCAAGCAACTGCGCGTCGGTGATGGCGGGGTGCCCTTCCGGATACCCGCCAACACCCATGGACAGTAAACCGCCGCTCAGCTCGGCCAAGTCCTTCATGACGCTGGCACTCGAACCGTAGGGCCCAGCTGCTGACTGCTTATCGCCGCCAACGGCGAAGATCTCGGTGATCCCGCCCGCAACACATGAACGGACCATGGCCGCGAGTTGCTGGCGTGATTCAACGGACCGCGCAGCAAGGTGCGGGACCACGTTGTAGCCGTGATCAGCGAGCTCCAGCGCCGCAGCCATGGTGCGTTCAAGACCGTGGTGCGGAAGGCAGGTCACAGTGACCGTAGTGCTGACTGACAGCTGCGTGAGCACTGCATCCACAATCCCCGCCGTGGGGATAATTTCAACGCGCGTCGGGAGGGCCGCTGCTGTCGGCGCACTTGAATCTTGCGCACCTGCTTCCGGCGCACCTGCTTCCGGCTCCCACTCCCCCGGCATCGACCCCAGCGGCATGATTAGCCTGCGGCTAGCAGGGAGGCGGCTTCTTGGCGGGTGTGGCCGGAATCTTCGATACCTTCAGCGATGTGGGCGAGGTGTTCGGGAATGTCCAAGCCCTTCTTGCGCATGGCAGTGGCCCAGAGACGACCGGCACGGTACGAAGAACGCACCAACGGTCCGGACATGACACCCAGGAAGCCGATCTCCTCTGCTTCTTGGGAGAGTTC
>NZ_JBFBLU010000011.1:0-83163 GCF_040686795.1 Specibacter sp. NPDC078709 | reverse complement strand
GGCATCGCTTCCGGAGTGCAAAGAGCTGCTGACCAGCTAGGCGGTTCAACCGGGATAGCAATCTATCTCGGGATCGGCCAATTGGTTCGGGCCACGCCGCTTTGGCTTATGAACTCAGCTGGCTCTCTCGATGTCAGCTGCACGGATATCTGCGGGGTGACTTTCTGTGGTGTGGAACTCCGGCGCGGTCAGCATGCGCGGGGTGTTTTCCACCTGAGCAGGGGATTCCAAAGTCTTGGGATCCAGCGCATTGAGCTTTCGTGCTGTGGGCAGGACTCGGGCTTCCAGTGTGCCCACGAGTTTGTTGTACCGGTCAACGCTGGTCTTCAGAGAAACCCCGACAGCGGAAACGGCCTCACCCATGGTGCCCAGACGCGTGTAGAGCTGGGCCGAAAGCTCAAAGAGTTCCTTGGCACTTTCCGTCAGGACGTCTTGGCGCCAGCTAAAAGCTACGGCCTTCAGAATGGCCATGAGGGAAATGGGAGACGCCAAGACGACGTTCTTGCTCATGGCGTAATCAAGAAGTTCCGGATCTGCGTTCAAGGCTGCAGAGAGAATTGATTCCACGGGGACAAAGCAAATCACCAACTCGGGTGAGTTCAACGCAGAAGTCCAGTACTGCTTACCAGCGAGAGCATCGATATGAGCCTTCACCGCCTTCGCATGGCGAGCCAAATGTTGTGCAGATGCGGCGCTGTCTGTTGTGCCGGCGTCGTGCGCAGTGAGGAAGGCAGTCAACGGAACCTTGGCGTCCAAGACCAGTTCTTTGCCTCCGGGCAGACGCACCACCATGTCGGGACGGTGCACGCCGTCGTCAGTTGAAGTGTGAACCTGCTCCGAAAAATCGACATGGGCCAGCATGCCAGCGGACTCAACCACGCGTCTCAGCTGGACTTCGCCCCACTTGCCACGTGCACTGTTGGAGCGCAGGGCGGCTTCCAGCGAGGACGTGGTGGCCAGCAACTTGGCATCCGCATCGCGGGCATCACGGAGTTGCTCAGCGAGCTGGCCGTACTGCTCAACGCGGTCGCGCTCCAGCAAGGACACCTGTCGCTGGACCGCATTGAGCTTCTCCGAGACCGGGCCTAGGGCCTGCAAGACGTGCGAATCCGATCCCTGCTGGGCCGTTAATGCATGGTTCTGCGAGGCGAGCAGCCTGCGCTCGGCATCAGCTGCCGCGAAATTCGCTGTGAGTGCGGAGGCCCGGTCGTGGGCGGCATCGGCTTCCTCATTCGCAGCACGGAGGCGCGCCAGCAGCACCCACGCCACAGCCGCAGCACCAAGTACTGCACCAACAACCAACATTAAAACTGCTACAAGCCAGCCGAATCCATTCATGAATACACCTTCGCACGAGGCACTGACATTCAGAGATTGGCCGCTGACGGGCAAAGAAGCTTAAAACTCTGGCAACCGGTAGAACGCTTCCCGGCCACCCTGATTTCGCCGCAGGCGGCAAAATCGGGACCCTGCCGGTAAGCTTGTCCCGTGGCTCTTACTATTGGCATCGTCGGACTGCCCAACGTCGGCAAATCAACCCTTTTCAACGCACTGACACGCAACAACGTGCTCGCAGCGAACTACCCGTTCGCCACGATCGAGCCCAATGTTGGTGTTGTCAGCCTGCCCGATCCCCGCTTGGCAAAGCTCGCCGAAGTCTTCGGATCTCAACGACTGCTGCCTGCTGTGGTGTCCTTCGTGGACATTGCCGGCATCGTCAAGGGCGCCTCGGAAGGTGAAGGTCTGGGCAACAAGTTCCTGGCCAACATCCGCGAAGCTGAGGCGATCGCTCAGGTCATCCGCGTCTTTGATGACCCCGATGTGATCCACGTAGACGGCAAGGTTGATCCGAGCTCCGATATGGAGACCATTAACACTGAGCTGATTCTGGCTGACATGCAGACCATCGAGAAGGCCCTCCCGCGCATTGAGAAGGCTGTTAAGCTCAAGCAGCGCGAAGCCGCTGAGCTGAACGCCATCAAGGCCGCTCAGGTTGTTCTTGAACGCGGCGACACCATTTTCTCATCCATCAAGAGTGACAAGTTGGAGATGGAGCACCTGAAGGAACTGGGCTTGCTGACAGCTAAGCCGTTCATCTACGTTTTCAACGTCGATGACGCAGTCCTAGGTAACCCGGAGCGTCAGGCTGAGCTGAGCGCTCTTGTGGCTCCCGCTGAAGCGATCTTCTTGGATGCCAAGTTGGAATCTGACCTTGTCGAACTCGACGAAGAAGAAGCCCGCGAAATGCTGGAGATGAGCGGACAGGAAGAGTCCGGTCTGGATCAGCTGGCTCGCGTTGGCTTCCACACCCTCGGCCTGCAGACCTACCTTACGGCTGGCCCCAAGGAAACACGCGCCTGGACCATCCACCAGGGCGATACCGCTCCCATGGCCGCCGGCGTTATTCACACCGACTTCCAGCGTGGCTTCATCAAGGCCGAAGTGGTTCACTTCGATGACCTGATGGAAGCCGGTTCCATGGCCGAGGCGAAGGCCAAGGGCAAGGTCCGCATTGAAGGCAAGGAATACGTCATGCACGACGGCGACGTGGTGGAGTTCCGCTTCAACGTCTAAAACGCCTAGAAAACGCTCTTCGGATCTCTATCCGAGGAGCGTTTTCTCGTGTCCCTGGTGATGCTGCCGCCCTTGCTTGCGGTCGCCCCAGACACCCTGGAAATATGGTGACTGTCCCTAGGGTGATATCACGCGATATAATTAGGCCATGGTGAATCCAGTTCGAGCGCTTCGAGAGGAAGCCGGCTTGAGCCAAGCAGAGCTCGCCCGGCGGTCAGGGGTTGCTCAGCCGAATATTGCCGCCTATGAAGCTGGGCGGCGCAGCGTCTCAGCCGCGATGCTTGAGCGCCTGCGGATGGCCGCGCGGCCGCTGCCTCGTGATGCGCTCGCTGCGCGCCGTGCCGACCTTGTGAGTCTTGCTGGCCGGTATGGCTTCGACAACGTCCGGGTATTTGGCTCGGCGGCCCGCGGTACAGATGGCCCTGGTAGTGATCTGGACATCTTGGTCACCCGATCGCCCGGCACCGGGTTGCTAACGGTCGCGGCGTTCGCTGCTGACGCGAGCGTTTTACTCGGTGTCGAGGTTGATGTGGTGACCGACGGCGGCTTGAGTGCCGGTCATGAGATCTTGGCGACGGCGCTCGCGGTATGAACATGCGGGATGAGGCGGCTCTGACGGAGATCGTGCGGCTATGCGGCGTCGGCGCGAACCTCGTGGCACGAGGCGACGAGTGGTATCTGGGGGACCCTGACAACGTTCCGGGTCTCGCGGCAGAATCACTGATCGTCAAGATTGGCGAGAATGTGGCTCGATTGAGCGACGCCACGACCGACCGGCATCCCCAAGTGCCATGGTCATTGGTCAAACGGATGCGGGACCGAATGGCGCATCATTACGAGGGCACCGACTATGGTGCGGTCTGGGATACGCTGATCGTCGACCTGCCGGTGATCAGCGGATACATCCAGTCGCTCTCAGCAGAGTGAGACCGCTAGGCCATTCGAAGGAAAGGGTGCTACGTACCCGAACGTGGTGGAGTTTAGATTTAACGTCTAATCGAGTTCCGGTTCAACCTCTCGATCGCATGGCCTCAAACACTGTGTCGGCTGTGAAATGATGCTGGTAGGCGTGTGCGTCTGCCAGCAGATTCATCCGGATTGGATGCGTGAGGGGAAGGCTGAATTGTGAGTTGGAAGGGGCCGACTGCACTTTTTGCGGCGTGGATAGTCCACGACATCGAGGAGGCGTTCGCGTTTCCTGCATCCTGCGATCGGCTCGTGGATCGCACCGGTATAGAACAGCTCAGGATCACGCCGCAGCAATCGTGGACCGCAGTGGGTCTGATGGGAATTCTGGTGGCGGTCGCGTGTGGCCGCGGCGTGCGATCTTCCGGTAAGTCGGCGATCTATCGGGCAGTCGTTGCTGGGCTGGAAGCCCACGTCGTGACTCACCTCGGCGCTTCAGCCGCGCAGCGTGGTTACACCGCCGGTGTTGCGACGGCTTTGCCGATCATGCTTCCCGGGGCGCTCATAGCGCGTCGAGAACTCCAGCGGGACGGGTGCGAGCTGCGGTTTCGTGACACGGTCAACGGCGTCGCAATTCTCCTGCCCGCTGCCCTGGTATGCCAGATGGTCGCACGACTGATCCGTCGGGTGTCCGCGGCCAAGAACTGACCGGAAAACAAAAACGGCATGTCGCGTGAGGTTGGTATGTGCGGTGACGTCGTGGAGTTTAGATTCAATGTCTAGCATTCCCCGCTGAGCAGGGTTTATTCCGATTCAGGACAGAGGGTTTCGATCCAACTTCTGAACTCGGCTGATCGTTAGTTCTATGCCTAGTGGCATTCCAAACGCTCCACGGAACCCAGTTCTGTGGAGCGTTTGGCGTTGAGGGTTGGCAGGGATCGCAAGCACTGGGCAGTCCTACCGTCGAGTGGTACCTTTAAGTGGTACGAGTTGAGCGAGTAAGGGGAGCAGCCACATGTCCATCAGCGCCAGTGAAGCCCGAAAGACGTTGTTCCCACTCATCGAGCGGGTCAACGACGACCATATTGCCGTCGAGATTGTTTCCCGCAAGGGCAACGCCGTCCTGATGCCGGCCGACGAATATGCGGCATGGCAGGAGACTGCCTACCTGTTCCGCTCGCCCGCCAACGGCCGGCGGCTGCTCGATGCCTACGAGCGGGCCACTGCAGGTAGAACTGAGTCGCACGAACTTGATCGTGAGGAGTGAGTGCACCTGGTTTGGGATGAGTCTGCTTGGGAGGACTATAAATACTGGCAGACGGCTGATCGACGGATCCTTAAACGGATCAATACGCTCCTAGACGCGAGCCTTCGCGATCCTTTCGCTGGCATTGGTAAGCCTGAGCAGCTTAAGTACGGCGCTCAAGGATCGTGGTCCAGGCGGATCACCGAGGAACATCGGCTCGTCTACCTGATCGACGGTGATGATTTGGTAGTTCTTCAGGCGCGTTACCACTACTGAATTCACGCTCCCTTGGTGCCGCGCAGGGAATGGTTCATTGTATGGACGTAGTCGTAGCCGTAGCCGGTGTGAAGGAGATGAAATGCTGCTTGTCAGGCAAAACGCGGTGAAGGCGTTTGCGCAGGTCTGGCCTAGCTAAGACACAGGAAAGTGGGTGATCCGTCCCGGAACAGTTGGTCGCGCAGGGAAGCACACTGAGACCGGCCTTGACCCGGCGACGACTAACATCGGTAACGTCATCGGGCAACTACTGAACGACGGGTACGAGGAAGTCCTGGAGTATCAGTTCTGGGTGGTGATCCAGTTTCCTTCTAAAACCAAGGCTGCTGACTTCAGGCTAATTGAGCACGCCGAGGTGTGGCTGGCCGCGACTCTTGATGAGCGGGGCTTGGGCTACGTCGACGGTCACGATCGGGGCAAACACTCGGGCACCGGAAAGATCGTCGTCAACGTGTATCTGCGGGCCATCGACGCTGAGTTGGGGTGTCTGGCGGCCATGTCCGCGCTTCGTTCCGGTCGTGCAGATCCTCAGCGCGCCACCATTGCATACCGGGCTACCTTGTCTGAAATATGGACCGTGCGTTACGAGCGAACCTCGGGGAAGTTCCCTAGAGAGTTTGGCATTTAGTCGCGTCTGAGTGAACGCGAGCGATCAGCGCTGCGACTGCTTCCGCTGCGGGGCTTGGAAGCGCTAGTACACGGAGAATATCCTCTTGGCCGACGACGTGTTCGACTACCATCTGAGCAGACTGTGGGGAGAGTGACGGCAATGGCAAGGACACTGAAAGACTTCATCGCGGAGCACCCTGTCGACCGAGAGCGTGTCGAGGTGCACAAGGTGCGGATGCTCGCGGAGTTCGCACCTATCGCCTGCGTGAACTGCGTGAACTGCGGGAGCAGGCCGGACTCGCGCAAGCGCAACTGGCAGAGCGTATCGGTGTCGGGCAGCGACAGGTTTCGAAGATCGAACCCGGAGATCTCGACAGTGCGAAGGTCGGCGCCGTCCGCAACTACCTCGAGACCCGGGTGAATACGCGGTGGCGTATATGCTTCGTCTGGAGAGAAGGAGAAGCGGAGGATGTTGAACTCGTCGACTACCACTGAGACTGACCTGATTGAGCCGATCCATCCGGGAGAGAACCTCATGGAGGGCTTCGGGATCACGCAGAACAAGCTTGCGGTCTCGATCGGTGTGCCGCCGCGCCGGATCAACGAGATCGTGCATGGCAGGCGGGGAATTACGGATGGCACGGCCATCCGTCTGGCGCGGTACTTCGGGACGTCCGAGGAGTTCTGGATGAACTTGCAGTCCAACTACGAGTTGCGACTCGAGCGGCACGCGTTGAGGGACAAGGTTGCGGCCATCACCCCGCTGAAGATCGCATGAGAGTGCGAGGCGATACTGGGGCATTGTCGGTCCGTCCGGCGACCCTCGATGACGTTTCCGCTCTGGTCGCCCTGCGAGCAGAGATGTTTCGCGCGATGGGCGCAGGAGATGTGGACTCTCGTCCGTGGCAAGATTCCGCGTGCACCTGGTTCGCGGTGCGTGTTGAGGATCCTGACTACGGCATCTTCGTCGTCGACGTGGGTGGTGATGTCGTGGCGGCAGCGGTCGGAGCAATCCGAGATTCCGCTCCTTCGCCCACATGCCCCGCCGGTCGAGATGTGTTGATCAGCAACGTGTGCACTTTGCCCGAGCACCGAGGAGCGGGACATGGAAGTGCCGCTTTCGCCGCCGTCATGGCTTGGGCGCGCAAGGCGGGTGTCGGCAGGGCCGAACTGATGGCGACTGACGGCGGGCGGCGCATTTATGAGCGAGAAGGATTCGAGCTGAATCGATTCCCGGCCATGCGAGCGACGCTGAAGCGCACGCGGACCGTGTGAAAGGTTGCTCTGTGCTTGAATTCCGCTTCAACGTCTAATCACTGGCGTTTCTGATCCGGCCCCGCTTGCTTTGGCAACCGGGGCCGTAACAGCGCGACAGGGATAGAGCAGCGAACGGCATTAGTTGTCTATCTGGCTGCGACATACGTGTCTGCTAGCGGCAAACGCTACCGAGCGAACAACGCGTAGAAGTCTCGACGATTGCGACTACTACTCTCGCCTGCAGTTACCAATCTTTGGTAGCATGTAAGTATGGCTCAGAACACATCAATCAGTCTTGACGACCACTTCGTGGGCTTCCTGTCGCGTGAAGTCGAAGCCGGGCGGTACCGATCTGCCAGCGAAGTAGTCCGTGCTGGACTTCGACTCTTGGAAGACCAAGAGACGCATATGGCAGCGCTGAGGGCCGCGCTCATTGCGGGCGAAGAGAGCGGCCAGCCGGAGGACTTCGACTTCGAAACCTTCATCGAGTCGAAGAGGTCATGAAAAGCATTCGCCTCACACCGGCTGCGCAGCAAGACCTGTCATCGATCTGGGACTTCAGTCAGCAGCGATGGGATGAGAAGCAGGCTGAGATCTACATATCCGAGATGAGGGCGGCGATCGAGCGCATCGCTGCTGACCCTCATCGGGGACGGGCCTGCGACGAGATTCGTGAGGGATACCGTCGCTACGGCATCGGGAGCCATTTGATCTTCTATATCGAGAAGAACGACAGCGTGGATGTGATTCGCATCCTGCATCAACGTATGGATCTGACACGGCACTTGTAGGTGGTTCCGGTAGCTGGCTGAGAGGTTGCTATGTGCCGGAACGTCGCGCAGTCACCAGTAGGATCGGAATATGGATGCGGCGCGCGAGGTTGAGGAGCTTTATCTCGCGGGCGGCTGCCTCTGGGGTGTGCAGGCTTTCATCGCGACGCTGACCGGGGTGACGTTCACAGAGGCTGGAAGGGCCAACGGCTCCAGCCATCGTCTCGACAGCGACTACGACGGGTATTCGGAATGCGTGCGAACACGGTTCGATCCGACGGTTGTTAGTGTCGGGCAGCTGATGGAGTACTTCTTTGAAATCATCGATCCACACAGCGTGAACAAGCAGGGACCAGACCTCGGTCAGAAGTATCGCACTGGTGTGTACTCCAACAAGCTGAGCCACCTGGAAGATGCTCGGGCCTTCATCGCAGCGAGGGATGACGCTGACCGCATTGCCGTCGAGGTAGTGCCACTGGCCAACTATGTACGAAGCGCCGAAGAACATCAGCATCGGCTCGCACGTTTCCCTGAGGACTCCTGTCACCTTCCCGCGGAACTGCTGACTAAGTACTAGGGCGAGGTAGATTTTCGTGGCTGCCCGTGGCAATCATCTATAAGCTGTCCGGTGCCGGAGTTCGGTGGAGTTCAGGTTTAGTGTGTGGGTTCTGACCTCCTGAGATCTTCTGTAATCGCCTTAGAAAAGCGGCCAAGGCACCGCTGACATTTCACCGCTCGGAGCCGGAAACCGCCCTGCCAAGCGCAAGCGGTCGCAGCGATCAGCAAGGGATGCGATTTCTTCAGCGCTGAGCAATTCCGCCAGATTTTGGCCCAGCCCGCCTTGCAACCCTTCGCTGACCCGATCTATGCCGGCTTTTTCCTCCGCGTTTAGAGCGTCTCCCAACCACCCCCACAGCACCGTGCGCAGCTTGTTGTCACTGTGAAAGGTGAGTCCGTGGTCCACCCCATACCGGTGGCCGTTAGTCATGGCGAGGATGTGGTTGCCTTTGCGGTCGGCGTTGTTGACGATCATGTCGAACACCGCCATGCGCCGAAGCGCTGGCGAATCCTCGTGAACGAGGGCAACTATCTCCCCGTTCTCATCTTGTCCCTTGAGGACTTGTTTCCAACCCGTCTGCGGCACATGGTCCGCCGCGATCAAGTCCACGGCGTTTTGGGCGGGATCTTGCTCTTGCCAGAGCTGCACCATTCCTTCGCCCAATGGACCATCACGCAGCCAAGTTTGGGGCACCACGTCCCAGCCGATGGCCTGCGAGACCAGATAGGCGGCCACCTCCCGGTGGGCTAGCGTTCCGTGAGGAAAGTCCCACAGCGGACTTTCTCCTGCTATCGGCTTATAGACCACCTCCACGTCGCCGATGCTGCCAAGAAATGTAGCGTTTGATGCCGTCGTGATACGGCCGGTGAGTGTCAATTCGGCGGTCAGAAGGTCAGGCAGCACGAGCATCAGACCTCGGGAAGGGTACAGATGTGTCCGTCAGCGTCCATGGGATAACCGCAGAGCGGGCACGCCGGACGCCCAGCACCCACAATCTCGCGGGTTCGCTTGGCGAATGCGCGGGCAGTGCCGACCGGCATACGCACACGCAGCATTTCGGGCTCGTCAGCCTCGTCCTCATGAAGCAATCCGTCGTTGTCATCAGCATCAGCGTCAAAATCGTCTTCGGTGAGAGGATGAGCCTCAACGATGATCTGGGCTGTGGTTGGGTCCCACCCTAAGGTCATGGCCCCAGTGCGAAACTGCTCTTGGACGGCCTCGAGCGGGTCATTGTCCACAAGCTCAATGGGAGTGCCCGTGGGAACACTGAAGGGGTTGCCCTTGACGGTGATGAGTTGGTCGAGAGCTTCCTCGATCTTCTCCGCGAGCAGGGCTGACTGCTGCTTCTCCATGGCAACACTCACTATTTGCTTCCCTGAGCGCACCTGCAAATAGAACGTACGCGCACCCGGAATGCCAAGGGTGCCAATGACGACCCGATCAGGCCAAGAAAAATCGTGAACACGTGTAGACATGTCAGTATTCTAGGCCCATGAGGTTCACGGCGTCTGTTGCCCCGCACCGCCGCCCACCGGCGCATCGCCAGCGTGGATACCTTTCGAGAGCCACGACAGATCACCCCCATCGGTGTTCATCCCGTGGACGCTTGGCCGGCCAGCGCCGTAGCTTATGATCGAAATAGAGGCGGGTCCCACATTGATTCGCTGAAAAAGGTCAAGGTGCATGCCGAGGGCGTCAGCGAGGATTGACTTGATGATGTCACCGTGGCTCACTGCCGCCCACACAGCCTCTGGACCGTGTTCGGCTTCGAATGCTGCATCGTGGCGTCGAATTGCTGCCACTGACCTAGCCTGCATCGCAGCCATGGATTCACCACCAGGAAATACGACGGCGGACGGTTGGGACTGCACGACTGGCCACAAATCCTCGGTCGAGAGATCACTGAGCATGCGGCCTTGCCACTGGCCGTAATCGCACTCGGTGAGATCGGGCTCAACTGGCGCGTAGGGCGAGCCAGTTTGGCGAGCCAAGATGAACTGGGCGGTCTGCTGGCAACGCTCGAGAGGGCTCGACACCACCCCGACGAGGGGCACGGGCGCGAGTCGATCCCCGGTCAGGGCCGCCTGGTCCCGCCCAACCTGGTCCAAGCTGATGCCAGCAGCCCGGCCAGCCAGCAGACCAGTGACATTGGCTGTGGAGCGGCCGTGCCGCACGAGAATAACTGTTGCCATTGCGCCAGCCTAGCCACCCGCCGTCGACAATCCCAGCCCAGAGGCCGAATGTCACGAACGGGATTGCCAAGCACAGCCACTCGGTTCAGCGTAGTTGGAGCTCGATGAGCGGGTGATCCGCGAAGATCTCGAGTATGAGCTCGAAGTACGTCTTCCCGAGTCCGTTCCGCAGATCGTCAAGATCAGACTGGATACGTTGCTGGTTGAAGGAATCCGGTTTTGACAACTTGTTGTGCAGCCACCGCTGTGTTTCTTCAAACCCGAGCACTTCACGGCTATGGGCGTGGTCAATCCAGATGAATGTAGCAGGCTCGCCCTCGCGGATCTCGCCATCTACCCGGTAGAGAACGTCGTTGAAGCCGTCCAGGCTATCGCCGAGGCGCCAGTCTTGGTCATTCATCAGCTCGCGGTTGAATTGCTCATAGAGGTCCGAGATACCCTGCACCTCGGCGCCGTCGATTCGATACTGCTTCATTGATTGGAGTCCTTCCCCTTATCTGTTCACGAGAATAGACCACGATTTGTGCCGCAGCGACGTGGTTGAATCTAAGTCCAACGCTTGATTCCAGATCCCCATCACTCAAGGAGATGCCATGGCCCGGGCGAGAGTACACAATTTGTTGGTTTCTTCGGACGGGTTTGCCGCAGGAGATTAGGTGACTCTGGAAAAGCCCATCGGCATTTGGGGCGCTGTATCCTGACCACAATGCACTGCCGAACGACCGGAAGGAACCAGTTGCCCATTAGCCTGCCAGACTCCCTTATCCCGTTACTTCTTAAAGCCAGGCATGCGAATCGGCCATTCGTCACTGAAGCTGGGGCACACGATCGAATTCGCGAGCGCTTCTTGCGTCCCGTGTCCTATGGACCGCCAGCACGTTTGAAAGGTGTGCGGGTCGAGCGCAGATTGTCTGACCCGACCGGTTGGCCCGTCTATGACGTGGAGCCCGTCAGCGCAGCACGGAAGCATGGAGCAGTACGGAAGCATAGAGCAAAAGGGTCAGTTGTAATCTATGTGCATGGCGGCGGATGGGTCAACGAGATTACAGCTCATCATTGGCGCCTGATCGCCCGCATCGCCCGGGATACGGGCCAGCGCGTTTTAGTGCCCATCCATCCACTGCTTCCGCTGGGCGCCGCGCGGCAGGTGCGCGATGGCATTGTCGGACTGGTTCAAGCTGAACGGGAGGCTGGCCATGAGGTGCGGTTGGCCGGTGACTCTTCCGGCGGTCAGATTGCGCTCTCGGTCGCCTTGGAGCTACGCGACCTAGGGGTGGTGCTTCCTGCCACCACGCTGTTATCACCCGCCTTGGATCTGACCTGGAAGAACCCGAGGATCGACGCCGTGCAGCCTAGCGATCCGTGGCTGGGGCGTCCTGGAGGACGTGTTCTTGCCCAGGCTTGGCGGGGTGCGGACCCCATCGAGGACCCCGTGGTCAGTCCGTTGTTCGGTGACATGTCCGGGCTTGGGCCGCTAACAGTTCTCGTCGGAACGCGCGACGTCCTGAACCCCGACGCGCACCTGTTGCGGGACAAGGCGCAAGCAGCAGGGGTGTCGGTGGCATGGCACGAGGCAGCGGAACAGCTCCATGTTTACGCGCTCCTGCCCACCAAGGCTGGCGAAGACGGTACTCGGGTGATTGTGGATAGCCTGCGACCTGCCGCTGGTGTCGAAGTGACGTCGACACACGCTGCCACTGCTGCACAGTAGCCACAACTCCAGCGAGGTGGATCGATAGCTCTCTATTTTGCGTCTGCCGCCGGAGTCCAACCCAGTGCTGGGCCCAGTGTGGTGGCAATGTCCGTCAGGATCTGGACATAGTCTTCGTTTGCAAAGCTGAACGGCAAGGCAAACGCCGCTTCGTCGACCTCTTGGAACCCGGCGTGCGCATGCAGCTGCTCGGCAATCTGTTCGCTGCTGCCGATGAGATCCGGGGCAAACAGCATCCCTTTTGGCCCTTGCGGTGTCAGGGTTCGCGGCGTCCGTTCATCGACGTAGCGCTGATATTTTTCGCGCTGCTGCGCCGTAGCCGAATCGGTGGGAATCACCACCAGACCCTGTGAAACCCTGGCCGGGAGGCGCGTTCCCGTCGACGCCTCGGCAGCCTCGCGGAAGGCCCGGATCTGCGATCGCTGGACGTCGGCAAACGACGGCGCCTCATCAGATTCGGCGAACATCACGCTGCTAGTCAGCAGATTAAACCCATTTGCACCAGCCCACACGGCCGATTTCCTGCTCGCCGCCCCATACCAAAGACGATCCCTGAGCCCGGCAGAATGTGGCTCGACACGGTTGGAAAATTCTTCGACCACACCCTGCCTGCCGGAAAATTCACGGACAGGTTCCCCGGCGATCAAGCGGGCAAGCCGGTCAACCCGGGCATAGCTGAAGTCTTCCTGCTTGGCAGTATCCGGGTACAGCTCATGCTTAACGGTGTCGTAGTGCATTGGCTGGCCCACGCTCAGACCAGGGTTGATGCGGCCTGAAGAGAGTAGATCCACTGTGGCCAGATCCTCTGCCAGCCGCAACGGGTTTTCCCAGCCCATCGGGGTGACGGCCGTACCAAGTTGGATGCGCGAGGTGCGCTGGCTGGCTGCTGCCATGATCGCAATGGGGGAGGAGATTCCGAACTGCAGGTGGCGATGGCGAAGCCAGGCACTGTCGAATCCAAGGCGCTCGCCCAATTCGATAACCTGCAACGTGGATTCGTGCCCGGCAGCCGGATCCGCCGGATCGAACAGGCCAATGGTGAGGAATCCCAGCTTGCGCAAAGGACGTGATGAGTCAGGCATGGGCTTCCTTTGGTGAGCGGGTGCGGCCACTTCTCACACTATGTGCGAGGCAACCGGTGCTGCCACTGCTAACGGAGTGAGATTACTCTGCGAGTCGTCGCCGTCGAACGTCCTGCGAGCGCTCTTGGGAACTAGCCCTCCGGCACCGTGCCCACTTGTTTTGCCGGAACGCCGACGACGACGACTCCCGCCGGCACGTCCTTGGTCACCACCGCTCCCGCTCCGACCACAGCCCCATCGCCGATGCTCACTCCCGGCAACACCGTGACGTTGGCCCCGAACCATACGCCTTTGCCGATCACCACGCGGGCCGGGTGCATATCGGCTCGCCGGCTTGGGACCATGTCATGGTTCAACGTGGTGATGACGGCGTTGTGGCCTATCAGCGAACCAGCGCCAATGTCGATTCCGCCCTGGTCCTGGAACCGGCAGCCGCTATTGAGGAACACGTTTTCGCCGAAGCGAATGTTCTTGCCGAAGTCAGCGGAGAACGGCGGGAAGAGCATAAAGGACTCGGGAACCTGGCTCCCGGTCAGTTCACTCATCAAGGAGCGCACTTCATCTGGGGAGTGGTAACGCCCATTGAGTTCGGCCGTGATGCGCAGTGACTCCTGACTCGCTGCATGCATCGCTGCGTGATGCGGCGAACCGCCAGGAATGTTCTCCCCAGCGTTGAGTGCGGTCAGTAGTTCTTCGAGTCCCTGAATTTTGGCCATAGGCTCACGATAGCGTGGACAGCTGCTTCTGTGAGCTGAATCAACAACACCGCCCGTATCTCGTATCGACACGAGCGGCGCAGTTGTTCAGTCAGGAATCCGTTTAGAGTTTGGTGCTGACGTTCCACGAGGAGTGAATGGCGCCCTCTGCGTACACCACCATGTCGGCCGGGGCATAGAAGGTAGCTTCACTGCGGTCCAACGCCTATGCATGACCAGCAGCAACCCCAACGGCTGGCTATCGTGCAGCAGGGTGACTCGCCGGCTGCGCTCGGCCAAGAACTCCGCAAGTTCAAGTCCCACCAATGAGTCGCCAATGACCACAACGTCCTTGCCCATCGGCAGCCAGTACTTGGTGAACTGACGGACGAATTCCGGGCTCTTTGTTACCCCGGACAGGCGGCCGAGCTTGCCGAATGTACTCAACGCCGCTCCAGCCTCTTGTGCTGTCGCGGTTCCAAGCATCATGGCTCGCAGCGTGACGCCGGTCTGTACGTTGGGCAGGTCTCCGCCGGGGAAATCAGGCATGGGGCGCACGGCATAGGTAGCCACGATGACATGATCGGGATTCAGCGTGTGGATGGACTCCACCGTGGCCACGGTATTGAGCTTCACCGCAATGCGCAGGCGCTTGACCTCAGCCTTGAACCAGCGCAAGAGCCGCTCGTTATCCGGGGTGGTCATGGTGGAGAACCACATAGTGCCCGCGTTCGGTGAGGACTCGGGCGCTCTCTAGGCCGGCCGGTCCGGCGCCCACAATCACAATGTGTTTGGACGCGGAGGCGGGCTTCAGCGGCAGTAGCGTTTCATTGCCGAGTGGAGGTGGGGGACTGTCCTGTCGACACTATATTTTGACACCAACAAAGCGACAAGGCTGTGAAAGTATTTGGGAACCAGCCCTGATTAAGCGCTGACGCCTAGAGCCTTGCCGATGGTGGAGTCGTCTTCCAGGATTTCCAGCAGACAGGCTGCAAGATCGACGCGCGGAATTGATCCGCCCAGCCGCCCGGGGCTCGTTACCTCTAGGGCTTTCCATGTTCCGGTGGCCGGTTTGTTGCTCAAACCGGTGGGGCGGACCAAGGTCCAGTCCAGTCCGGCGCTGGTGACGGCCGATTCTTGTGCGTTGTGGTCTGCCAGCGGCTTGGCGAGTAGGACCGTCATGATTGGGCGGAGGAAAGCGGGTAACTGCTTTGCGGAATCGCCTGCTCCCAGTGAAGACTGCACCACAATTCTGCGGGCGCCTGTTTTCGCCATGGCTGTAACCACTGCCTGGGTGACCGCTGCGCGATGATTGCGGACCCCTTTTGCTGCGCCGACGGTGACGACAACGGCGTCGGCTCCGGCAACGGCTTCTGTAACTACAGCTGGATCCATCGCGTTACCCATGACCACACGCGTACCAGTCGGTGTGACGCCACTGCGTGAAACAGTTGTCACCTCATGACCGGCTCGTTGTGCCAGTGATGCCAGTTGAGCGCCTGTGCCTTGCGAGCCGCCAATGATAGCGATCTTCACGGAATTCCCCTTTTTCATCGAGTTCGTCATCGAGCACGGCTAACGGCCCAGTGCATCTTACATTGGCGAGCAGGAGTGGGAACCAGCTCAAAAGCTACAACACTACTGCGCCGAACGCTCTGCCTGCGGCAGGGTGCGCAGCACACAAAACTCGTTGCCCTCGGGATCACCCATAACCACCCATGTGTGGGAGGAGCCCTGCCCGATGTCCACGCGGGTAGCGCCCAGCGCTTCCAGCCGGGCGATCTCGGTGAGCTGATCATTGGGGCGCAGGTCAAGATGCAACCTGTTCTTCACAGACTTGCCCTCAGGCACTTTCAAAAACAACAGATCCGGCAGGATCCCGGCTTCAGGGCTGCCAACGGGTGGCTGAAGCGTAACTTCCTCGCCGTCGTCGTGCACGATATTCCAGCCCAACGCCGCAGCCCAGAAGCGGGCTGTTTTAGACGGCGAAGCGGAATCAATCGAAAAGTTCTCTATGCGTAAGGCCATGGCGCTATTCTGCCGTCCCGCACAGACCTTGACTAGACACAGGCCCTGACTAGACACAGGCCCTGACGAGTGTGGAACAGTAGTGTCATGGACCTGAAAAATGAGTTGCACGAGCGTACCCCTGTAATTCCGGATGCCAGGAGCCGCCCGCCGTTCATGGCGGGGGAGCGGGAGTCGCTCGAGGCGTGGCTGGAGTTCTACCGCACCACTTTGCCCATCAAGGTTGGCGGTCTGACTGCCGAGCAACTGTGCCGGGCTGCCGTTCCGCCGTCGAGCCTGAGCATAGCCGGGATCGTTCGCCATCTGTGCGACGTGGAGCGCTACTGGTTCGCAACTGCGGTGGCCGGCACCGATCAGCCCGCCCGCTACAAAGCGGACGATCCCGATGCTGACTTCAACGGTGCCACCGAAGCCACGGCTCTGGCCGACGTTGCCGCCTACAGCCAGGAGCTGATCCACGTCCGAGAGCTGGCCGCCAATGTCACCGATCTCGATGCCGCGTTGCCGGGGCTTCGGCACGGCCAGCAACTGAATCTGCGCTGGGTTTACACGCACATGATTGAGGAATATGCCCGTCATTTGGGCCATCTGGACCTGCTGCGTGAATGCGTCGACGGTGCCACTGGTTACTAGCACCTATCTATTAATGTTCGACGCCGGAGGTCACCTTGCGTGACCTGGCTGCGGTTCTGCGTGACCTGGCTGCGGTTCCGCGCGCCGAGGTACGGCTCGCGTCCATGCCGCTGCGGTACCCTAGCAAACAGGATTATTCCCGGGACCGGCTCGAAGCCATTGGAGTCCCGGAGGTCATGTTGAAGCGAAGAACCTGGAGGTGGAATGCGGCCCGGACGCATTTCCAAAGTATTGGCTGCCGCGGCAGCTTTAGCCCTTGCCCTGAGTGCTTGCACGGGAACGCCCCCTGCGCCCGAAGAATCTAGCGCCGCCCCAACAGCCACCGAGGGCGGCAATGTCACCGTGCTCGAAGCGGCGCCGTTCACCTCCTTCAACGCCGCCAGCGTCACCGGACAAACTGCTACCAACACCAGGATTGATGCGGCCACCCACTCTGGCTTCACTACCGTGGATAACGATCTGAAGATCGTCAAAAATGAGCAGTTCGGCACGTATGAAAAGGTCAAGGACAACCCCCTGACCGTCAAATACACCATCAACGACGGAGTTCAATGGTCCGACGGCGCACCCGTCACCGCCGATGACCTGATGCTCCAGTGGGCAGCTTTGTCCGGATGGTACAACGACGCCGTCTTGGATGAAAACTTTGCCGTCACCTCTGGCACGGCCTATTTTCATGCCGCTGGTGACCACTCTGGACTGGCGCAAACGGAACGGCCCGTCATCAGCGACGACGGAAAATCGCTGACACTGACGTACACCACCGCCTACTCCGACTGGGAGACCGCATTAGGTTCCACGGTGTCCATTCCCGCCCATATTGTTGCCGTCCGGGCAGGACTGGCCGATGCGCCGGCCCTGTCCAGTGTTCTACAAAGCGTGCAGCAGGGGGACCCGTCCAAGCAGGCGCCGCCGAACCCGACACTGCGCAAGGTGGCTGATTTTTGGAATACCGGCTTTGATAGCCGCAGCATGCCTAACCCCTCACTGGCCCTCTCTAATGGCCCCTATCTGGTCAAGGGCATCACCGCCGATCAGGAACTTGTGCTGACCCGCAACGCTGACTATGCGTGGGGTGAGATGCCCAAGCTGGATACACTCACGGTCAAGTACGAATCCGACACAGACAAGCAGATTGCAGCTCTCCAAGCTGGCGCAGCTGATGTCATTTCTCTGTCCACAACACAGAATTCGGCTGCGCGGATCAGCGCCCTCGACGCGCTTAATGACGACGGCGTGCAGATTCAGCAGGGACAGGGACTCGGCTTCGATCAGGTGGTGCTGAACTTTAAGGGTGTTCTGGCCCCGCCGGAACTGCGCCAAGCGTTCCTCCATACGGTGCCTCGTCAAGAAATCATAGACGAGGTGGCCAGGCCATTAATAGCCGATGCCGATGCCAACGCCGAAGCCGATGCCGAGGTGCTCAATTCCTTCGTCTTCCGCCCTGGGCAGGCCCCTTATAAGGAGTCCTCGGGCAGCAACGGCACCAAGGAATTTGCTGCCGACCTGGTGGAAACGGAGGGAATCGAGCAAGCCAAGGAACTGCTGGACGGCGCCAAGCCAACTGTCCGCATCCTCTACAACCAGGACGACCCTGAGCGGGTGGCCCAATACCAATTGATCGCCGCCTCCGCGGCCAAGGCTGGGTTTACCGTGGCCGATGCTGGTAAGAACTCCAAAGAGTGGGTTGCGGCATTGAAGGCAGGCGCCTTCGACGTGGCGCTCTACGGCTGGATTAGCAACCCCACCGGGTCCGTTCAGCTGCCACAGATTTTCAGGACCGGCGCTGTCTCCAACTTCAACAACTTCTCCAACACCGTGGTAGATCAGCTCACCGAACAACTGGCGCTGAACCCCGACGATGCCAAGCAGAATGCCTTGAAGATGCAGATTGACAAGCTCGTTGTCGAAGCCGGTTATGGGTTGCCGTTGTTCCAACGCACTACCTTGAGTGCTACCGGGAAACACGTCGCCGGGGTGAAGTATTCGCCACTGGATATCGGACCGTGGCAAAGCGTCGCCGCATGGGCTTACGTCAAATAGCTTGCTCCAGCCGTGCCCGGCGCAAGAATCGATGTGAGAGTTCCAAGACCGTGAACCACGGCCCGGTTCCCGAAAGCGTGCTCCACATGAACAGCCACGAAGGGCTGGCGCTGCTGTCCTTCAACCCGGTGCCCTGGCGGGCCAAGCACCACCCCGGTTGCAAAGAGATGAGGACGCCTTGTGAGACATGAAACCCGTAGCCGAAACCGCGAATTTTGACCAGCACGCGAGGGGTCATGCCATTCGCCGCAGTGTGGGCAACCTCGGGGCTGCGGTTCTCCAGCAAGCTCCCCGCACCGGTCACAAACCTCCAGCGTGCCAAGGACATGGATCGCAGCAATGTCTTGGCTGCATGGATCAGCATCATCTCCGCAGCCGCCATTTGTGCCGCGATCCTGCTGCGGGCCGCCGGGCGAGCTATACTGCGTGGCTGGCCAGACACCGTCCCCGGCCGGATCGTGGACAGATCATTTCAGTTGACGCACCCAGCACGACGGTGGCCGGTGGGCTGGGCGCCCGAACCGCCAGCCGTCGTCGTGCTTCGAGGGCAAAAGACAGCCCGGCAGCAGAGCCTGGCAGGGTGGTCCGCACCAGAGCCATCCATGACATTTTGCACTGTCGGAGCCGCGCAGGCTCGGGCAAACTGGAAGCATGCAAACCAAGACGCACAAACCATTGGCGGTAGTAGCGGCGCTGGCCCCGGCACTGAAACTTGAAGCGGTCCGCAAGAGCTTTCACACCGCCCAAGGGCCGCTGGAAGCCGTAGCAGGGATCGACCTCAACGTCGGCACTGGTGAGATTGTGGCGTTCCTCGGCCCCAACGGCGCCGGCAAAACCACCGCGATCGACATGATGCTGGGGCTGACCGCACCCACCTCCGGCACCGTTCACGTGTTCGGCAGGAGTCCGCGCGCAGCGGTTGAGGCAGGAGAAGTCTCTGCGGTGCTGCAAACCGGAGGCCTGCTGCGGGATCTCACGGTCCGTGAAACCGTGACTGCCATCGCTGCCTTGCACGGGGCTCGAGAGCGGATTGACCAGGTCATGGAGCGCACTGACATCACCTCGCTGGCCAAGCGCAAGGTCTCCAAATGCTCCGGCGGCGAACAGCAGCGGCTGAAGTTTGCCCTAGCGCTGCTGCCTGACCCGCGCCTGCTCATCATGGATGAACCCACGGCGGGCATGGATGTTGGTGCGCGCCACGCATTCTGGGACACCATGCGCGCTGACGCACTTCAGGGACGTACCGTGCTGTTCGCAACGCATTACTTGGAGGAAGCGCAGGACTTTGCCGAACGTACCGTCCTCATCGGGGCCGGAAAGGTGCTCGTTGACGGACCCACCACACAACTGCGGGATATGACCGGCGGCCGGGTTGTCAGCGCAACGCTCCCGTTAGACCGCCCCACGGAGGACGCCGTGCGCATACTCAGCACCCTAGACAGGGTCACCTCGGTGCGGCTTGCCGGGCAGCGGATCTTTGTGACCGGGCCCGGTTCCGATGCTGCCGCGCGGCTGCTGCTCGGCGAGCTGGCGGCGACCGATCTGGAAATCATGGCACCAACGCTGGATGCCGCCTTTATGGAATTGACCGGAGTGACTTCATGAACCCCACCTATGTACGCATTGAATTGTTCCGCCAAACCCGTGACATCGGCAACATCATGTTCACCATCGGCCTCCCTGCGGTGATGTACCTGCTGTTTGGGAACATGTTCGGAGGTGGGGACCAGCCCGCCGGAAACGGTAATGTGAAGTTTTACATCATGGCATCCATGGCCGCCTACGGGGCCGCCGTGGCCACCACGGCCATCGCCGGTACAGCGGCCACCGAATCCCTGCTGGGCTGGGGTCGGCAGATAGCGTTGACCCCAATGAAGCCCGGCGGATTCATCGCGGCCAAGGTCAGCGTTTCACTCATCGTTGCCGCCGCCGCTGCCGCGACAGTGTTCGTGCTCGGGGCAGCCACTGGTGCCCGGGCAGACAGCTGGCTGGTCTGGGCTCTGAGCTACCTCATTGCCGTTGCGGGCTCTGTCATCTTTGCGCTCTACGGCATGGGTGTGGGGATGGGATTTAAAACGGAAACGGCCATCAGCGTGGCCAGCGGCACCATGGTGTTCTTCGCATTCTTTGGCAATGTTTTCCTTCCCCTGAGCGGAACCTTGCTGGCGATTGCCCGATTCACGCCGATGTACGGGTTCGCCGGGCTGGTTCGCTGGCCGCTCTTGCAAGGGGAATCAGCCACGCTGGGGGACCCTGCGGATTCATTCTGGCTGCTGTTGGCTAACCTTGTTGCATGGGCACTTCTCTTCGCGGTACTGGCCCTCTGGGCACTGCGGCGCTCACGGGCACGCAGGTGACGGCCAAATCGCCGATGTTAGAGAGCCGGTCACCGCACACTTTTTGGGACGACTACGGATACCTGCTGGCAGCCTTCTGGATCATCTTCCTGATCATCCCAGTGCTTTCGATTGCTACCGCCACGCTGCCCTTGGGCCTATCAATCCTGGGATACGGGCTCATAGCCTCCTTTGCCGCAATCTATCTCCGAGCCTTCCACCAATTCCGTGACCGGTTGGGTGCGAAAGAGGCTGGGATCCCCGGCGCTTGGCTTTGGTTCCTGCTCCTGCTGGGCGTGGCTCTGGCCGGGATTCCGCTGCTGGGCGTCAACGCGGTCTCCTACGGGCCGTTCATCATCAGCTATGCGGCCTATCTCCTCTCGCGGCAGGCTATGTGGTGGATTACCTCGCTCACGCTGGTGATTTCGGTGTCTGTGGCTATAGTCAGTGGAGAGCTGGAGAGCTTTGTCTTCCTACTGGGGATGCTGCTGGTGCTGTCAATCGTCAACCCCTTGAACACCATGCTGATCAGGCGCGGCATGGCCGAGGGGAAACTGCGCGTGGAAAACCTCATGCTCATTGAACAGGAGCGCGTGGCCCGGGACGTCCATGACGCGCTGGGCCATTCGCTGACCGCTGTGGGTCTGAAGTCCCAACTGGCCGAACGTCTGCTGGACACTGACATTGAGTCTGCCAGGAAGGAGTTGCAGCAAATCAACGAGCTCACCATTGAGGCTATGGATTCGATCCGCACCACCGTAGGAGGGCTGCGCCGCACAACGCTAGGGGAGGAACTGTCACTGATGCGCGCCGCCCTCGACGACGCCGGCGTCCGCATCGTTGCCATTGGCGCGTTCGATGATTGCGATCCGGTGCGCTCCACTGCCCTGGCTTGGATCCTGCGCGAAGCCGTGACCAATGTGCTGCGTCACGCTCACGCCACCACCTGCTGGATCCGGATCGGGGAAGGTCGCCTCTGTATAGAGGACGACGGCGATACTCTCACCGGGTCCCGGGAAGGGCACGGCATCCGCGGGATGCGGGAGCGTTCCCGCCTGCACGGGGTCCGCTGCGAGCTGGGCGTTTCCGAACACGGCGGCACCAAGGTGGAGCTGTCATGGTGAACTTGCCGGATGGGACGGAACCGATCCGCGTGCTTCTCGCCGACGACCAGGCTCTGGTGCGGGGCGCGCTCGCGGCGCTGTTGAATCTTGAGCCAGACATCACGGTCGTTGCCCAAGCCGGGAACGGTGCCGAGGTGCTCGCCGTGGTTCAGGAATACCGGGTCCAGGTGGCATTGCTGGATATCCAGATGCCTGTCATGGACGGGCTGCGGACTGCCGCCCTGCTGCGGTCCCGGTTCCCGGAGTGCAAGGTGCTGATGGTAACCACCTTCGACCGGCCCGGATATTTTCGGGCCGCACTTGATGCCGGCGCCAGCGGCTTCCTGGTTAAGGACACTCCGTCCGCCGAATTGGCTGCGGCGGTGCGCCGCGTACAATCTGGCGGCAGGGTGGTGGACCCGAAGCTGGCAAAGAAATCTCTGGGCCAGGGGGCCAACCCGCTGACCGAACGCGAACGTGAGGTGTTGGCATGCGCGCAATCGGGCACCCCCGTGGCACAACTTGCCGCCGCGTTGTTCCTGAGCGTCGGCACCGTGCGCAACCACCTGTCCAGCGCCATAAGCAAGACCGGGGCTGCAAACCGAATTGAGGCTGCCTACGTGGCTCACGAACAGGGATGGCTCTGAGGGCGGGGTGACCCCGAGCCTGCCCCAACCCGGAGCCGTGCGCCCAAAAGTACGACGACGGGAGGTGACGTTAGTCACCAGACTCGCCTGTCGTCGTCGTACGTTTCCCGGGAGAACGAGCCGGATTGCACGGAAAGGTCCGTTGGGAGTGTTAGAAAACATGGCACAAATGGGATAAAGTGGGTAGGCCGCATTTGGCACTTCGTCTAGAATGGTGTTATCTGCCGATAATCGCGGCCAACCATCAATGTGACTTTCTGCTTTAGCCCTTCCGGGCCTGCAGCCGGGCCCAACTGAAACGAGTCTTCACGCATGAGCGATCTTTCCCTCAATACTGCCTCGCGCAATGACCTGCGCAATGTCGCCATTGTGGCGCACGTTGACCATGGCAAGACCACTCTGGTCGATGCCATGCTCAAGCAGACGCACGCTTTCGCCGCACACGGCGACGTTGCCGAGCGCGTCATGGACTCCGGTGACCTGGAGCGCGAAAAGGGCATCACCATCTTGGCGAAGAACACCACTGTCGCCTACAGCGGTCCTTCGGCCAACGGCTTGGAAATGACCATCAACGTCATTGACACCCCCGGCCACGCCGACTTCGGTGGCGAGGTTGAGCGCGGACTGTCCATGGTTGACGGCGTCGTCCTGCTGGTTGACTCCTCTGAAGGCCCGCTGCCGCAGACCCGCTTTGTGCTGCGTAAGGCACTGGCCGCCAAGCTCCCCGTAATCCTGTTGGTCAACAAGACCGACCGCCCCGATGCTCGCATCGATGAAGTTGTTGCCGAGTCCATGGACCTGCTGCTGGGCCTGGCCTCGGACATGGCTGACGAAGTTCCGGATCTGGACCTCGACGCCGTATTGAACGTTCCGGTTGTCTACGCATCCGGCAAGCTGGGCCGCGCCTCACTGACGCAGCCCGACAACGGTGCCGCCCCGGACAGCGAAGACCTGGAGCCGTTGTTCCAGACCATCATTGAGCACATCCCGGCTCCGAAGTACAACCCGGAAGGTGTCCTGCAGGCGCACGTCACCAACCTTGACGCTTCCCCGTTCCTGGGCCGTTTGGCTCTGCTGCGTATCTTCAACGGCACCCTGACCAAAGGCCAGACCGTTGCTTGGGCCCGTGCCGATGGCACCATGAAGTCCGTGAAGATCACCGAACTGCTGGCCACCAAGGCTCTGACCCGTGTTCCCGCAGAATCTGCCGGTCCCGGCGAAATCGTTGCTGTTGCCGGTATCGAAGACATCACCATTGGTGAAACTCTGACCGATCTTGAAAACCCGCAGCCCCTGCCGCTGATCACGGTTGATCCGCCCGCGATCTCCATGACCATTGGTATCAACACCTCCCCGCTTGCCGGCCGTGTCAAGGGCCACAAGGTCACCGCACGCCAGGTCAAGGATCGCTTGGACAAGGAACTGGTCGGTAACGTTTCCTTGAACGTTCTTCCCACCGAGCGTCCCGACGCTTGGGAAGTACAGGGCCGTGGCGAATTGGCTCTGTCCATCCTCGTTGAGCAGATGCGTCGCGAAGGCTTCGAGCTGACCGTGGGCAAGCCGCAGGTTGTCACCAAGCTGGTTGATGGCAAGGTTAATGAGCCGATGGAACACATGACCATCGACGTACCCGAAGAATACTTGGGTGGCGTCACCCAGCTGCTGGCCGCACGCAAGGGCCGCATGGTCAACATGGCCAACCACGGTACCGGCTGGTGCCGCATGGAATTCATCGTTCCGGCCCGTGGCCTGATCGGTTTCCGCACCCGTTTCATGACTGACACCCGCGGTGCAGGTATTGCCGCCTCGCTGGCCGAAGGCTACGAGCCGTGGCACGGTCCGATCGAATACCGCAACAACGGTTCCATCGTGGCTGACCGCTCAGGTGTTGTCACCCCGTTTGCGATGATCAAGCTCCAGGAGCGCATGAACTTCTTCGTGCAGCCCACGTCTGAGGTTTACGAGGGCATGATCGTCGGCGAGAACTCCCGCGCCGATGACATGGACGTAAACATCACGAAGGAAAAGCAGCTCACCAACATGCGTGCAGCTTCCTCGGACACCTTCGAGAACATGACCCCGCCGCGCAACCTGACCCTTGAAGAGTCCCTCGAATTCGCTCGTGAAGATGAGTGCGTTGAGGTTACCCCCGAGGCGATCCGCATCCGCAAGGTCATCTTGAACGCCGGAGACCGTGCCAAGCAGTACCGCGCCCGCGCCAAGGCCTAAGGTCTAGCCGAGAACTAGCCACAAGCTAGCTACTTCCAAGTAACCCGCCCCAGCATTTGCTGGGGCGGGTTTTTTGCCTTCACGGGCAGATTGCTCTGTATTTTAGTTGTCCTGTGTTCTAGGTCTCGATTTTATTACGATGTATCCAGAATGTGGGCTTGTTTACTTGTCGGTAATATATAGCGACTAGGCTCTAGAGGTATGAGTTGAGTCACTGCCCCCGGCCAGACAAGGATCCGGGCTTGCGGGCTCGTTGCTCGAATCCAAAACACACAATAGGAGGCGGAAATGCGTTTGTCGCGTACTTCCCAAGCACTTGGCCTGGCAGTAGTTGTTGCCATGTCCCTGACCGCATGTGGCGGTGGCGCCGGTGAAAACACCAGCTCCAACGGAGCCGGCGATACCACCAAGGTCATCACAGCCAATAACACCGAGCCGCAGAACGGCTTGCTGCCAGCCAACACCAATGAAGTTGGTGGCGGTAAGGTCATGGACCTCATCTTCACCGGCCTAGTGAGCTACGACGCCAAGGGTGCCACGGTCAACGAGATCGCGGATTCCATTGAGACCACGGATTCCCAGAGCTACACCATCAAGATCAAGACCGGCCAGACGTTTAGTGATGGCTCGCCAGTCACTGCGCAGTCGTTTGTTGACGCCTGGAACTTTGGTGCTGCTGCCAAGAACGCACAGCTGAACAGCTACTTCTTCGAGTCCATCAAGGGCTACGACAAGGTCTCCGCTGAGGGTGCCACCGAAGACAAGATGGAAGGCTTGAAGGTTGTTGATGACACCACCTTCACCGTCGAGCTGGCTCAGCCCGAATCTGACTTCCAGCTGCGCCTCGGTTACACGGCGTTCTACCCGCTGCCCGCATCGGCCTACGATGACCCCAAGGCATTCGGCCAGAACCCCATTGGTAACGGCCCGTACAAGTTGGCTGCCGACGGTTGGAAGCACGACGTTTCCATCGAACTCGTCCCCAACGAGAAGTACGAGGGACCCCGCAAGGCCAAGAACGGCGGCGTGACCTTCACGATCTTCAACAACCCGGATTCTGCTTACACGCAGGTTCAGTCGGACGACTTGGACATTCTGGATCAGGTACCGCCGAGCGGCCTGCAGAACTTCAAGACTGACTTTGAGGGCCGCAACGTCAACCAGCCTTACGCTGGTAACGCGACCATGGTGATCCCGTCCTACTTGCCTGAGTTCGAAGGCGAAGCAGGCACCTTGCGTCGCCAGGCTATCTCCATGGCCATTGACCGCCAGCAGATCATCGACAAGATCTTCTACGGCAACAAGAAGATCGCCACGGAATTCACCTCACCCGTCATTGACGGCTACGAGGCCGCTCTGCCCGGCTCTGAGGTTCTGAAGTTCGATGCCGCCAAGGCTAAGGAACTCTGGGCTCAGGCCGACGCCATCAAGCCGTGGCCGAAAGATCAGGTCTTCACCATCACCTCAAATACTGATGGTGCTGGCAACAAGGAATACATCACGGCCATGGCCAACCAGATTGCCACCAACCTGGGTATCAAGGCTGAGCTGAACCCGATCGCAAGCTTCAAGGAAATGCGTGCACTGGTCGGGAAGAAGGAGCTGACCGGTGCCTCACGCGCCGGCTGGCAGGCAGACTACCCGTCGCTGTACAACTTCCTCGGTCCGTTGTATGGCACCGGTGCAGGTTCCAATGATGGCGACTACTCCAACCCCGCTTTCGACGCAAAGTTGAAGGAAGGCTTGGCATCTACCACTGTTGAAGATGGCATCAAGAAGTTCAACGAAGCTCAGGAAATCCTGCTCAAGGACCTGCCGGTTGTACCCCTGTGGTACCAGGCAGTCCAGGGTGTATGGAGCAACAACGTCAACACGGTTGAATTCGGCTGGAACGGCGTACCGCTGTACTACGAAGTAACCGCCAAGTAGGGACATAAGTTCCGGCGTGGAATAACGTGAAGTAGGGGGACCTGGCCTCAAACCGGGTTCCCCTATTTTGGCGTTTCTAATGCTGCTTTCTTTGTTGCACAAATACAATGCGTCTAGGCGACGTCAATACCTCAGGTCCAGACGACCGCTATTGTTACCGCCAAGACAGCTAGTGAACAGGTAATTACATGAATGAGATGTACCTCCGGTTGCAGGGCGTGGTGACACCGTAATGGTCATGTTCACGCTCCGCCGATTTTTACAGTTGATCCCCGTATTCTTCGGGGCAACTCTTCTGGTCTACTTCCTGGTGTTTGCTACCCCAGGTGACCCCATCGCCGCACTTTCCGGCGGCAAGCCCATGGCACCAGCCGTTGAGGCTGCCTTGCGGGCCCAGTACAACCTGGACCAACCCTTCTGGGTTCAGTACGGTTTGTACTTGAAGAACCTAGTCACGATGAACTTGGGCCAGACTTTCTCGGGACAGGAAGTCGCGGCAGTCATTGGCCGTGCCTACCCCGTAACTGCACGCCTAGCCATCATGGCCTTGATCTTTGAAGCTGTGTTTGGTGTTTTGTTTGGTGTCATAGCTGGCCTACGCAAGGGCAAACTATTTGACAGCACCGTCTTGGTCGCTTCGCTCGTCGTGATTGCCATTCCCACCTTCGTTCTCGGCTTCGTGCTGCAGCTGGTGGTAGGTGTCCAGCTCGGTTGGGCCAAGCCCACCGTGAGCGGTGCGGCACCGTGGAATGAATTGGTTCTGCCCGCCATGGTGCTGGGACTTGTTTCCTTGGCCTATGTCATCAGGCTGACCCGTGCATCCATCAGCGAGAACATGAATGCGGATTACGTTCGCACGGCGACAGCCAAGGGCTTGAGCCGGCGACGCGTAGTGGTTGTGCATATTCTGCGTAACTCATTGATTCCCGTGGTGACGTTCCTCGGAGCTGACTTGGGCTCGCTTATGGGCGGAGCCATCGTCACGGAAGGTATTTTCAACGTGCCCGGTGTTGGCAACTTGCTTTACCAGGCCATTTTGAAGGGCGAGAGCGCCACGGTTGTTGCCGTGGTTGGCGTCCTCGTCATTGTGTTCGTTGTGGCCAACCTGGTGGTAGACCTGTTGTACGCCGTGCTTGATCCGAGGATTCGCTATGTCTGAGAACCTGACACCTGAAAATGAACCGAGGACGCCGGCAGCCCCGCGTCTCGGTAAGAAATCAACCCGCGTAATAGAACACTTTGTTGCCCCTTTGGAGGAGACCCCCTTGGCCGCCGTTGACTCGGTGTCTGAAGGCGGAACTCCGCTGAGTTTGTGGGCAGAGGCGTGGCGCAGCTTGCGTAAACAGCCTCTCTTTATAATTTCGGCATTGCTGATCCTGCTCGTCATTGTTGTGGCAATTTTCCCGCAGTGGTTTGCCAGCGTCGATCCCACCAGCTGTACCTTGGATGACTCTGCAGAGGGGGCCCGCGCGGGACATCCCTTGGGCTTCACGCTGCAGGGCTGTGACGTGTATGCGCGCATGATCCATGGCACGCGAGCCTCGCTGACAGTCGGCATTTTCTGCACCATCGGTGTGTTGATCATCGGTGGCATCATGGGTGCCCTTGCCGGTTACTACGGTGGCTGGCTGGATGCCATTTTGGCCCGACTTGGCGATGTGTTCTTTGCCTTGCCGCTGATCCTCGGCGCCATCATCATCAACCAGTTGCCTGCTTTCCGCGACAACAAGAGCGTCTGGACAGTGGTGGTGGCCCTTGTGGCCTTCGGCTGGCCGCAGATTGCCCGTATCACCCGTGGTGCTGTCATTGAGAACCGCAACTCTGACTATGTAACCGCATCAAAGGCTCTGGGCCTGTCCAGGTTTGGCGCACTCGTCAAGCATGTGATCCCCAATTCTCTGGCGCCGATTATTGTGGTTGCGAGTATTTCTCTCGGTACCTTCATCGTTGCCGAAGCAACCCTGTCCTTCTTGGGCTTGGGTCTGCCGCCGGGTGTTATGTCGTGGGGAAATGACATCTCGGCCGCTCAACCACAGGTTCGTAACAACCCTGGCGTATTGCTCTGGCCGGCTGTTGCTCTGTCGGTCACCGTCCTGAGCTTCATCATGCTCGGTGACGCACTGCGCGATGCCCTGGACCCCAAAGCAAGGAAGAGGTGAGAAGCGCATGTCCTTTCCTGACTTGAACAAGTCCGCAAAGCCGGCGGTTCCGGGCGTCAATGATGCTCCGCTACTGGAAATTAAGAACCTGGCCATCACCTTTGATACTCAGGGTGGCCCGGTCAACGCTGTGCGCAATGCGCATCTGACCGTCATGCCTGGCGAGACCGTAGCCATTGTTGGCGAGTCCGGATCGGGTAAGTCCACCACGGCGCTTGCCGCGATTGGCCTGTTGCCCTCCAATGGCCGGGTCAGCGGTGGCCAGATCATTTTCGATGGCGAGGATATTACTCACGCCAGCGAAAAGCGCATCATCGAGTTGCGTGGAAATTCCATTGGCATGGTTCCACAGGACCCCATGTCCAACTTGAACCCGGTGTGGAAAATTGGCTTCCAGGTCAAGGAAACCCTGAAGGCGAACGGTTTGGCAGGGTCCAACTCCAACGAACGCGTTGCCGAGGTGCTCTCCGAAGCCGGACTGCCGGATGCTGCAGCGCGGGCCAAGCAATTCCCGCACGAATTCTCCGGTGGCATGCGTCAGCGCGCGCTGATCGCCATTGGTTTGGCTTGCCGTCCGCGGCTGCTGATCGCCGATGAGCCCACCTCGGCTCTGGATGTCACCGTGCAGGGTCAGATCCTTGATCACCTTGACCGTATGACCACGGAACTGAACACGGCCGTTTTGCTGATCACTCACGATCTCGGCCTAGCTGCCGAGCGGGCTGAAAAGCTCGTGGTGATGTACAAGGGGCAGGTGGTTGAATCGGGTCCCGCACTGGAGATCCTGCGCAACCCTCAGCACCCGTACACGCAGCGTTTGGTGAACTCGGCGCCGTCGCTCGCTTCCAAGCGTTTGCAGTCTGGCAAGGCCAAAGAGGCTTTGGCAGCTGCTGCCGCTGCCGGGACTGTTGAGGTCACGGATCAGGCAGACGTGCTCAAGGTTGAGAAGGTGGAACAGGCAGAACACGTTGCTCAGGTCCAGAAGTCTGCTCACACGGGCGGGATCAAGGCTCAGACACCTGCGGGCCGTGGCGACACCATCCTGGAAATCAAGAACCTGACCAAGGTGTTCAAGCTTCGTGGCGCACTGGGCAAGTCCACTGATTTTAAGGCCGTGGACAATGTCTCCATCAACGTCAAGCGTGGTACCACCATGGCGATTGTGGGGGAGTCGGGTTCCGGCAAGTCCACCGTGGCACAGATGGCGCTGAGCTTGCTGACGCCCACCGAAGGCAGCATCAACTTCGACGGAGTGGATGTGACCAGCCTCAAGGGCAAGGCACTGTTCAACTTCCGCCGCCGCGTGCAGCCCATCTTCCAGGATCCGTACGGTTCCTTGGATCCGATGTTCAACATTTACCGCACCATTGAAGAGCCGCTGAAGATCCACAAGATCGGCGATGCCAAGTCGCGGGAAAAGAAGGTTCGTGAACTGTTGGATCAGGTTTCCATGCCTGCCTCCACCATGCAGCGCTTCCCGAACGAGCTCTCCGGCGGTCAGCGTCAGCGTATCGCTATTGCGCGTGCACTGGCACTGAACCCGGATGTGATCATCTGTGATGAGGCCGTCTCGGCTTTGGACGTTCTGGTGCAGGCACAGGTGCTGAACCTGCTCAACGAACTGCAGGAAGAACTAGGCCTGACCTACCTGTTCATCACCCACGATCTGGCCGTTGTGCGCCAGATCGCCGATGACGTGTCCGTCATGCAGAAGGGCCGTCTCGTGGAGCAAGCCACCACGGACGAGGTCTTTAACAACCCGCAAAAGCGTTACACGCAGGATCTGCTGAGCGCTATTCCGGGAGCCTCGCTCTTGGTGTAGTTTCTGCGTTTCCTTGCTTCTCGGCCGGCGCCTCTGGACCTTGCGTTCATAGGCGCCGGCCTTTTTTGTGGGTTTCGCCGTGGGCAGAGCTAGGTGCGGTCTCTAGGGGGTGCTCTCAGCAGGCAGGTAGATTAGGCACCATGGACTCAACTACTTTGTTGCCCGGCACCGGACCCAAGACCACCATGCTCTTTGTGCATGCCCACCCCGACGACGAAACCATTGTCACCGGGGCCACCATGTCCGCGTCGGCCGCCGCAGGTGCTCGAGTTGTCTTGGTGACCTGCACACGCGGAGAGCTGGGCGAGGTCATTCCGCCAGAGTTGGCCCATCTGGAGGTCAAAGCGGGAGACCTCGCCCTCCCGCGTGCCACTGACCCGGACGACGCCGGACACCTCCCTGAGCAGGAAGCGGCACTTGGCGCCGGGCTGGCTCTGGAACGAGAACGTGAGCTGGCGGCAGCCTTGGCCGCGCTGGGCGTCCATGAGCACATTTGGTTGGGCCAGGGAGTTACCGCGACGGATAGCGGAGACGTGACGTTCCGCGATTCCGGAATGCAGTGGGGTGCTGATGGCCGTGCTGAAGCAGCAGCTACTGTGCTGCCCGGCTCCTTCTCGAGGGCGCCCTTGGAGGGCACCGCAGAGTTGCTGGCACACGCCATCCGCGAGCTGCGCCCGGACATGGTGATCACTTACGCAGCCGACGGCGGCTATGGGCACCCTGACCATGTCCGCACTCACGAGCTCACCATGGCTGCGCTGCGGCTGGCGGCATCGGCAGGCTCAGCCAATGCCGGGCCAGCGCATGCTTCCGTTGTGGTGACTGGCTGGAAGGTCCCGGCTGTCTACACGATCGTCAGTGACCGGCCTGAACGCGCACTCGACGCTGACACCCCGCGGCTGCAAGTTGTGGGAGATTTGGCGGCAAAGAAGGCCGCCATGGAAGCCCACCGGACTCAGATCACCGTGGACGGCGGGCGCTTTGCTCTCTCCGATGACGTGTGGAGGGACATTTCCGCCGTGGAAGAATTCGTGGCGGTTCCTCCCTCCGCTATTTATCCAGCACAGTGACTGGGTCTCAGCCGCCGGAGCCGCAGCCAGCGGGCAAGCTTCGATTCAGCCTTCCCCCTCCACGACGTTGGGCCATCATGGCGGCAGCCGCCGGGGCTGGAATTGGCAGTGGATTGCTGGGGACCTCGCTGCATGGCCACGCGTGGTTCCTCAACAACGGGCAAACCGTCGTCCCCTTCGGCGCGGCCTTAGCGCTGCTGTTGCTGGTATCCGTGGCCTTGTTTGTGGGGCTGTGGAGTAGGAGCGCTTGGATCGTGGTGCTGTGCGGAGCCGCAGCCTACTTGACGGCAGGCGTGCTGTCCCTGCAGCTGGGATCAGTGGGCATCATTACCGGCAATATGCAGGGCAATGTCTGGCTGTACGGCATTGCCGTCGCCACACCGCTCACGGCCTGGCTGGTCAATGTGCTGCTGAAATCACGCAAGTAATATCCGGCCGACTTTGCGCCCGGGCACGGTTACGGCGTAACGATGCGCCACTGCTTGAGCTGCGTGCCATTCAGCCGCAACCGAACGCAGCTTCAGTGTCAGTTCCGGCAACGGCCAGTCAGCAGCCCGAAGCTGCCCTCAGTAGCCTCATCTATCCCTGCACACGCCGCGCTCGGGGTGCCGGCGGCGGGGGAACAGCCTTGGCGAGTTGGATGTCGTCGTACTTTATGGTGACGGGACCGGTGCGGGTGGTGATGGTGCAAGAACCAGAATCGCGGGCACTCAGATCACCAAGAGCGTCGGTGGATCCGCCGTCGATCCGGTAGCGGACCACCATCCGGGTGCCCAGTGGAAGCTGCGCGAGCCGTGTCAGTGCAGTGTTCATTACTTCATACTAGGTCGCGCTAAGGTGCGCAGCTCGCCGGCCTTGGGGGATAATGGGTGCACCGGTGTCGAATTGTGCCGGAGAAGACTTGTGAGGAAGGTTGGGGTTCGTGACGTACGTAATTGCGCAGCCGTGCGTGGATGTCAAGGACAAGGCATGTGTTGAGGAGTGCCCTGTTGACTGTATCTACGAGGGTGAACGCTCGCTCTACATCCACCCCGACGAATGTGTTGACTGTGGTGCCTGTGAACCTGTGTGCCCCGTCGAGGCCATCTACTACGAGGACGACACACCGGATGAGTGGGCCGAGTACTACAAGGCCAACGTTGAGTTCTTTGACGTTTTGGGCTCCCCTGGCGGTGCCGCAAAGATCGGGAACACGCACACGGATCACCCGCTGATTGCCGCACTGCCGCCGCAGAACCAAGACTGAACCAGCGCTCATATTCCCGTCCGCCTAATCCCGGCCCGCACCCTGTGAACAGCAAGGAACCTGTGAATCACAAGCCCTTTGGCCTGCAGCTCGCCGACTACCCGTGGGACGCGCTGGCGCCGTATCTTCAAACGGCCAGCCAGCACCCCGACGGGCTCGTCAACTTGTCCATCGGCACGCCCGTGGACCCCACGCCTGCCCTGATTCGGGAGGCCCTTGCGGCTGCGGCCGATGCGCCGGGATACCCCACAACGCACGGCACCCTGGCCCTGCGCCAGGCCATTGTGGAGTGGTTTGCCCGGCGCCGGAACGTGCCGGGGCTTGCCCCGGCGGACGTCATGCCGACCGTTGGATCGAAGGAATTGGTGGCTTGGCTGCCGTTGTTGCTGGGGCTTGGCGCTGGTGATGTGATTGTCCGGCCTACCGTTGCCTACCCCACCTATGACATGGGCGCCACCTTTGCCGGGGCTACCTCCGTCGCTGCGGATTCCCTTGACGAGCTCGACGCTGAGACCCTCGCCCGGGTGCGGCTGGTCTGGGTTAACTCCCCGGGCAACCCCACCGGAATTGTGCGCGACGCGGATGATCTTGCCGAGCTGGTCCGGGCGGCGCGGGAGATTGGCGCCGTCGTGGCTTCCGATGAATGCTATGGCGAGTTGGGCTGGGGACAATGGGACGTGGAAAACGGTGGAGAAGCCGTGCCGAGTGTCCTGGACCCGCGGGTCTCAGGTGGTTCGAATGAGAATTTGTTGGCCATTTACTCGTTGAGCAAACAGTCGAACGTTGCTGGTTACCGGGCTGCTTTCGTGGCTGGCGATGGCGCCATCATGGCCAATCTGATCAACAGCCGCAAACATGCGGGCATGATCGTGCCATACCCGGTCCAAGAAGCCATGCGGGTTGCCCTCGCGGATGAGACCCATGTGCAGGAGCAGAAAGCGCTCTACCGCCGCCGTCGTGAACAGCTCGTGGGGGCGCTGGAAGCCTTCGGGCTGACCATCCACCATTCAGAGGCCGGACTGTACCTGTGGTGCACTGCCGGTGAAGACACCTGGACCACCATTGGCAGGCTCGCCGAACGTGGCATTGTGGCTGGACCTGGCACCTTTTATGGGGAAGCCGGCCACGGTTTTATCCGGGTTGCACTGACAGGCAGCGATGAACGCATAGCGGCCGCCGTGCGTCGATTGAGCGCAAAATAGCCCAGTTTTCTCACATATTCCACACAAAATGCCCTCTGGATTAGTGTTGAAGGCACATGAAGCGGTAGTTTCGTAGGTAGCCGTCCAGGCCGCTGCATGCTTGTGTTGCCAAGACTTATTGGGGATTTTTGCGGTCCGGTATGCGAGTGCATCGCGGGCTGAGAAGTTTTTAGATCCATTGAAAGCCTTTTTTGAAGGCAACCTCATGAAGGGGACTCCATGTCTGATTCTACAGGCGCATCGCTGCGCTATGACGGCGGAGAGCTTGATCTTCCGCTCCTCGAAGCTGTTGAAGGCAACGACGGGTATGACGTTTCCAAGCTCCTGAAGACCACCGGCAACGTCGCTTACGACCCCGGCTTCGTCAACACCGCCGCCACCTCCTCGGCGATCACCTACATTGACGGTGAGGCAGGCATCCTGCGTTACCGCGGATACCCCATCGAAGAACTGGCCGAGCACTCCAGCTTCCTAGAAGTTTCATACTTGCTCATCTACGGCAACCTGCCCACCCCGGCAGAGCTGGACGCCTTCGATCAGCGCATCCGCCGCCACACCATGCTGCACGAAGACCTCAAGGGCTTCTTCGGCGGCTTCCCGCGCGATGCCCACCCCATGCCGGTGTTGTCCTCCGCTGTCTCGGCCCTGTCCACGTTCTACCAGGACTCCCTGGACCCGTTCGACGACGAGCAGGTTGAGATGGCCACCATCCGCCTGATGGCCAAGATGCCCGTCATCGCCGCCTACGCGTACAAGAAGTCGATCGGTCAGCCCATGCTGTACCCGGACAACTCCATGAACCTGGTGGAAAACTACCTGCGCCTGAGCTTCGGCCTGCCGGCCGAGCCCTACGAGATGGACCCGGTAGTGGTCAAGGCACTTGACTTGCTGCTGATACTGCACGCAGATCACGAGCAGAACTGCTCCACCTCCACGGTGCGCCTGGTTGGTAGCGCCAACGCCAACATGTTCGCATCGGTTTCTGCCGGCATCAATGCACTCTTCGGCCCGCTGCATGGCGGCGCCAACGAGGCAGTGCTGAACATGCTCCGCCAGATCCAGGACAGCGGCGAGCCGGTCGAGAAGTTCGTGGAGCGCGTCAAGAACAAGGAAGACGGCGTGAAGCTCATGGGCTTCGGGCACCGCGTCTACAAGAACTACGATCCGCGCGCCAAGATCGTCAAGGCCACCGCCCACGAAATCCTGGAAAAGCTGGGCGGCAACGACGAACTCCTCGACATCGCCATGCGTCTGGAAGAAGTTGCGTTGACGGATGAATACTTCATCTCCCGCAAGCTGTACCCGAACGTGGACTTCTACACCGGCCTGATCTACAAGGCCATGGGCTTCCCTGAAAAGATGTTCACGGTCCTGTTCGCCATCGGCCGCCTGCCGGGCTGGATTGCCCAGTGGCGCGAAATGATGAAGGACCCCGAAACCAAGATTGGCCGCCCGCGCCAGCTGTACACAGGCGAACCGGAGCGCATGTACCCCTCGCGCTAACAGCGCGCCCGGTGGTCGAGCCCCGGTGGTCAAGCTGGTCGAGACCCTCGCTGGTCGAAACCTGACTCCGCCCGGACCAAGTACGACGGCGGCGGGAGACTTTCCCTTGGGAGAGTCGCCCGCCGCTTTTCTTATGTGAGCCCCTTTTGCTAGCCCTTTCGATAGACCTAGGACGAGAATAAAATTATGAAAATGTCAACGCTGTTGCTGCACACCTTTTCCATGGCGTTCCCTATTGTTGTTGTGGTCCTTGGCATCTTGGTCCTAGTGGGCAAGACAGTTTTCCTGCCCTTCTTTATTGTTTCGCTGGTCATCATGATTGTGTTGCTGGTGCTGCTGTACATGGACAGGAAAAAGTCCACCGCAGCGGGCAAATAATCTCACGCTGCGCCGTGCCGCGGGCATTCGTGAGACATCTGTGCTAAAAAAGATGTGTGCCGAAAATTGTGAATGCGGATGACCGCCGAGAACTTGTTGCTGATGCCGTATTTCGGGTAATTCGGGAGCGTGGTTTGACACAAGCATCGCTACGTAACGTGGCGGCTGAGGCCGGTCTTGCCCTAGGTTCGGTGCGGCACTATTTTGACGATCAGGCCGAGCTGATGGAGTTCGCCTTCCGGGTCAACTCCGAGCGGATCCACCTGCGGGCACTGGACAAACTCGAAGTACTTGAAGATGAGGATCTGCCCACCGAGGCCGAGGCCTTGTTGGAGAAGTGCGCAGTGGTTCTGGAAGAGCTGCTGCCGCTCGATGGATCACGCAGCGCCGATGCCGTGGTGCACATGGAATTCATGCTTGACGCCCGCACCAATCAAACTCTGGTCGATGCCGCACAGGACGACTACCGGGCTACCGGAGCAGTAGTGGGCAGGGTGGTGCTGCAGTTGATGGAAAGCCCGCTGGCGGCGCCCGGGCTGGTTCCCGTGGATGAAGCAGAACGCCTCATCGGCTTACTGGACGGGCTGAGCCTGCGGATGGTGCTGCAGCCTGCCTGGGCCGCACCAGAGCAGGGTCAGGCCACACTGCGCCGCCACCTGCGGGCCCTCCTCGCCAGCTGAGGTCTCGAGCCGGCTAGGTGCTCGACCGGATTATTCTCGAGACAGTGCCGCGCTGGTGCGCTTGAGAGTAATCTTGGGAGTGGGAATGGTGGGCCATCAAAATGGCCGCACCATCAATGCGGCAGGTGGAGGAACAAACCATGCATCACACCGGTGGCCCAGGGTGGAGGATCACGATGGATACCTACACCCCCATGCTCATGGCACTGTATTTCCGCGATGTGGCGGGGTTATCGGGTGCCGGAAATCCCGCACTGTCCCAAGTAGCCCCGACTGTGAGGGCGGCCGACCATTCAATGCTGGTGGCTGGCGTGGGCGGAACAGGTGCATTGCGGGACCAATGGGAGTTTTGGTGGAGCCAGCTGCTACATTCTTACCCCAGCAATGAACCAAATCTCAGCCCTCCGGACTTCCCCGAGCTGGCTGGTATGCCAGCACTGCAACGGGTGGCACACGCCCACTTTGGTGCCGCCGTGAGCTGGTCCCATGAGCAGAAACAGGTGTATTCCAGCATGGCCGCGCAGCGCGAGACTATGGGTGGACACAAGATCCTGGCGGATCTGGTGCAGAACCGAGAAATGGAGCTGGGCCGCAGTGCCCGGGATTTCACCTTGACCATTGTGGAGGTTCCCCTTGCTGAGCCAAGGGCGTGGTTCATTGAACCCAACAGGTTGATCATGAGCTCCCATCTGCTCGATGATCAGGTAAACTTCCGCAGCTATGTTCAGCCTGTTGTGGAACTACTGGTCTAGCCAACTTCGCTAGGCGACTTTTCTAGGCAACAGCCGGCGGCGCCAGGGTGAGCGTGACGATTCCGGTTCCGGCAGCATCGGTGGGCTGCCAGCCCAGATTCTCGCCATCCTGAGTGGCCGCCCGGTCCCAGCGAAGCCCCTCGTAATCGATTAGCGCAATCCCCAAAGACTGGGCATTGGCCAAGGCCCAATGCGCTGCCATCCAGCCGAAGGCGTCACCGGCGTCGATCACCACTGTGTTGCTCTCGCCGGCGTGCATGGGTAGTTGGCCCAGAGCCACCTGGGCAGTGGCGATCACCGTTTCAGGGTTGGAGCCTGCAGCCGCTGGCGGCAGAGTACAGTTCAATCCCTGCGGGGTTTGCCCTGTTAATGCGGAGGCAAAAGCCCGCGATAGCGGCTCGTGCTGGGCATAGGCGTGTGGGAAACCGGAGCGCTGAACAATCTGGGCGGCGTCGTTGATGGGCAAATTAACGTAGTCAGGGACCTGAGCCAGGACGTCGTAGAACGCGTTGGCGGAGTACACAGGGTCCATGATCTGCGCAACGGTGCCCCAATCCTGAGAGGGCCGTTGCTGGAACAATCCCACAGAATCCAGATCACCGTAATCGATGTTGCGCAGCTTCGATTCCTGCAACGCCGTCGCCAAGGCAATGGAGGCGGCCCGCGCCGGCATGCCGCGCTGAATAGCCAATCCGGAAATCAATGCAGCATTTTCACTCTGGTCCACGGCGAGCCAGTAACTGCTCTCGCCAACCGTGGCCGTGCATCCCACGGCAAGGCTGGGGACGAAAGCACCACGCACTGAGTTCAGCAACCATGCGCCACCGCCAACGATCAGGCCAGCCACAACCACCACCACGGTAAGCCACGCGAACGTGGCTTTGCGTCTCATCGTGGACCGCCTGCCCGGATCAAGGCACGGGGCGATGCCGGGCTTAAGGCGCGGATCGAAAAGTTAGTTCGCATGCAGACTGTCATTGAGGGCCACGGCGGAGGCTCCCTTGCGGGGGAGTACTTCCACCTCGCCGGAGGTTGAATTGCGCCGGAACAACAAGTTGGCGACACCGGAGAGCTCGCTGGCCTTGACGATCACAGTGGTGTCCTCGCCGTCGTCGTTCTTGGGGCCCAGAACCCGGACCCGGGTGCCGGCGGTGACGTACAGGCCTGCCTCGACGATTGAGTCGTCGCCAATGCTGATGCCCACACCCGAGTTGGCGCCCAGGAGCACGCGTTTGCCCAAAGCAACCCGTTCCCGGCCACCGCCTGACAGTGTTCCCATGATCGAGGCGCCGCCGCCAACATCGGTGCCGTCGCCCACCACAACACCTGCAGAGATACGGCCTTCCACCATGGAGGTGCCAAGGGTTCCGGCATTGAAGTTGACGAATCCTTCGTGCATGACCGTGGTGCCTTCAGCCAGGTACGCGCCGAGCCGGACGCGGTCTGCATCGCCCACGCGGACGCCGGCAGGGATCACGTAGTCCACCATGCGCGGGAACTTATCCACCGAATACACCGTGACGGGTCCTCGGCGACGCAGTTTGGCCCGGGTCAATTCAAAACCTTCCACGGCGGCGGGGCCGAAGTTCGTCCACACCACGTTGTTCAACTTGCCGAAGATGCCATCGAGATTGATGCTGTTGGGCGTCACCAAACGATGCGAGAGCAAGTGCAGGCGAAGGTAGGCGTCGGCAGCATCGGCGGGTTCGCCGTCGAGGTTAATCTGGGCGAACACCACACTCTGGGTGACGCCGCGATCGGTGTCCGTTCCGTTCTGCGCCAGGGCGGTCAGTTCCTCGCCGGCCGTGGATACGTTGCCCAGGATGTCGGTTCCGGTGCCAAGTGCTGGCGTCGGGAACCAGACATCGAGCACTGCGCCTGAATCGGCAATTGTGGCGAGGCCGAAGCCATGGGCGGAACGGTCGGTCAACGGCGCAGTTTCAGTCATGAATCAAGTCTATAGACGGCGGTACGCGTCCCCAACATCTGACACATTCCGTGGACAGCTGATGTGAACGTAGCTCACGTCACGTTGAACGTGATGGAGTGCCAGCCGGTGGAACCATCTGGTTCCGGGGGAGCCTGGTCCTGAATTTGGAGGGTGCCGTCGGCATCGTAGGCACGCACCCGGACCTTGTGAGTTCCGGCCGGAGCGTTGTCCCACATGTACGACCACTGCCGCCAAGTGTCCACCGAGGCCTCGGCAGCCAGCGTGGCCTCCTGCCAAGCGCCGTCGTCAATCTGGACTTCAACTCTGGAGATACCCTTGGTTTGAGCCCACGCACTGCCGCCAACGGCCACTGTCCCGGCAGGAACCCGGCCCAGCGCCCGGGGAACCTCTACCCGTGAGGCGGTCTTGATGGGGCCGTGGGAGCTCCAACCTCTGGAGGTCCAATATCCGGAGGCCTGGGCAAAGGTTGTCACTTCCAGATCAACCACCCACTTGGTGGCCGAGACGAATCCGTACAGGCCTGGTACCACCATGCGTACAGGGAAGCCGTGCTCCAGCGGGAGTGGTTCGCCGTTCATGCCCACCGCGAGCATGGCATCGCGGTCATCCTGCAGCACAGGCAGGGGAGTGGAGGCACTAAAACCGTCAATGCTGGTGGAGAGAACCATGTCGGCCCCGGCCTTCGGCTTGGCTCGGGCCAGCACCTCCCGCAGGGGATAACCCAGCCACTTGGCATTGCCAGCCAGATTTCCACCGACCACATTAGAGACACAGGTCAAGGTCACATACGACTCAATGAGATCTTGGGCCAACAGCTCATCAAAGCCGATGGTGAATTCTTCCTCCACCATACCGTGCACGCGCAGCTGCCACTTGGCGGGATCAACGTCCGGCACAGCGAGGGCGGTATCGATGCGGTAGAAATCCTCATTGGGTGTCACAAAAGGCGTGACCCCGTCCACGGGCGCCTGCACCCCGGCGGGCAATGCGCTTGCTTTTGTTTTGGCGGCGGGGAGTTTCAGCGCCTCGCGGACAGCAATGGCGGTGTTTCGAGCACCGTTGATGACGGTGCCACCCAAACCAACTACGACGGCGGCCCCCGCCAACAGCGCCGACCTCACCAAGAAGGTGCGCCGGCTGGGAGCCAGCTCGTCTGCGGTAGAAAGGTTCGTCGTCGTACTTGTGGTGGTGCTGGCGCTCGTGTCCTGGCTGAGGAAGCGAAGGGCAAAGAGGCCGGCCAAGGTGCCCAACAGCAGAGGGAAGAGATCGGCGAGTCCGGCGCTGGCCCGGGTGATGATGCAGGCGCCCATCACGACGGCGAAGATGACAACCAAGGTGGCGCCGGCGGCGAGTTTCTTGCGGGCTACGACTCCGGCGACGGCCGACAACACGGTAGCCACGATGACCATGGAGAGGAGTAAAACAAATTTGTCGTTAGTACCAAAGGTGGCGATGGCGAAGTTCTTCATCCATGCAGGTGTGAAGTCGATGAAGGTGGATCCCATTGAGGTCATCGGGGAGGATGCGGGGCCAAAGAACGCCGAGACGAATTGGGCGACAGCAAAGAGAACTCCCGCCGCGATGACGCCGGCTAGGGCACCGAAGAGATTTCCGCGCAAGAAGTCTCGCTGTGTAGCTTTAGTGCGCTTGCCCATGGGAGGCTCCTTTTGGCTCTGAAATGACTACCTGAAGTAGCTGGTAGAAGTACATACTGGTACTTCGGAGCCAAAAGCCCTCCGGATTGCTCCGGAGGGCCATGGGTCTAGATTTCCTGTACCAGGATCGGCGTGGTGGTTGGCTGTTCAGAGCCACCCGCTGGTTCCACGGTGATGCCTATATGAGTAGCGGCACCGATTTCGCCATTGAGTATCTGCATGGCAGGCTCGCGGTTGCTGTCCATCAGTCCAGCGGAAACTGCGCCGCCTGCCGAGATGAACCAAAGTTCGTAGATTTTCCCTTGTGGTGCTGGTGGCATCCCATTGACCATGACGGCAGCCCTATTTGCTTGGTTTGACGATGCGACAGTGACGGTTGCGCCATCATCCATTTCCGCAGTGGCAATTTTGGAATCGGGTGAGTTCATGATGCTCAGCATGGTTTGTTGTTGAGCCTGGGCAGCAGCCAATTGTTGCTGTGCCTCTTGATCAGAGGAATTTTGACCAATGGCCCAGCCGCCTACTCCCACTCCGGCGAAGATTGCCAGTGCTGCGGCGGCGCTCAGAGCTGGTGCCCAACGGTTTCGCCGGGTACTGCTTCCGCGATGGGGCGCGGACAAACTGCGTGCTGAGGAAATATCGCGGACCACTGCCGTGGCTGGAAGTTGGGGAGTGTTGCGGATGGCAGCCATGACACTGTTTTTCAAAGCCGGCGGAGGTGTTTCTTCGGCGGTTCCGAATGCCAAGAGCGCGGCAGTCTCGCTGAGGCCACGAACCTCTTCCAACGTTTCAGCATTGTTCAGTGCATGCCGTTCGAAGGCAGTTCGCTCCCCGTCGGAGAGTGAATTCAAAGCGTAGGAGCCGGTCAGTAGATGCAGTTGCTCTTCCATCACGCCACCCCTAACTTTTCTCTTAGCCTGATCATGCCATCACGAATTCTTGTTTTTACTGTACCTATGGGGATTTTAAGTAACTCGGCCACTTCTTGATGTGTATACCCACCGTAGTACGCCAAACTGATTGCTTCTCGCTGTGACTCTGTGAGAGTCTCAAGTGCTTCGCGAACTCGAGCGGCTTCCATCTGGTTTTCCACAGTGTCTGCGACGTCGTCGTAGCTTTCTTGATACTCCTTGATTCCCTGACGAAGATCCCTATCGGAACTTGCCTGGCTGGCCCGGACTCTGTCTACGGCTCTGCGGTGGGCAATTACCAGAATCCAGGACATTGCTTTGCCTCGGTCGGCATCGAATCGAGACGCCTGCGCCCAGACATCCACAAAAACTTCTTGTGTGACTTCTTCGCTTTGTGCCTGATCTCGGACAATGCGTTTGACCAGTCCAAACACTCGTGGTGCAACGGCATCATAAAGTTCTTCGAAGGCCGCCTCGTCGCCCAAGGCGACGAGGCGGATCAAGTCCTCATGGGTCGGTGGAACCAGTGGTTCGACGGACCGTATCCAAGGTAAACGCATAGGGTCTACTTTGTCACGGTCTATACCAATGAGCACATTTCCTTCGTTGGGTGTTGCAATCTGTTGGCTAGAAGTACTACTTCTTGGCCGGCGGCATCAGAACGGTGTCGATCAGGTAGACCGTTGCATTGGCAGTCTTGACGCCGCCGCAGATGACCTTTGCATCGTTGACCATCAGGTTGTCACCGCTACCGGTGACCTTGACCGTGCCGCCTTCAGCAGTGGTCAGATCGCCGGGGAGATCGCTGGGTGAGATCTGGCCGGGAACCACGTGGTAGGTCAGGATGGAGGACAAGGTGGCGCTGTCCGTCTTCAGGCCTTCAATGGTGTCAGCCGGGATCTTGGCGAAAGCGTCATCGACCGGAGCAAAGACAGTGAATTCGCCGGAGTTGAGCGTGTCCACCAGGTTGACGTCCTTGTTCAACTGTCCGGAGACCGCGGCGGTGAGGGTCTTCAGCAACGGGTTGTTTGATGCTGCGGTCGTAACCGGGTCGGCAGCCATGCCAGCCACTGAGCCTGCACCGTCGGGAACAGCTGCAGCGTAGTCGGCACAGCCAGCGCCAACCAGTTCGGCGGCCGGGTCCATAGCCGCTGAGGAGCTGGGAGTCATGGATGCTTCAGCAGAAGTCATCGGGGCAGCTGAGCTGGGATCTGCTGCCGTGTCAGCTGAGCTGCAAGAGGTCATGCCCAATGCTGCAACCGCTAGGAGGCCAAGTCCCATAGTGAGGCTCTTACGGGTTCCAAACTTCAAGGTGGTGTTCATGATGATTCTCCGTAGTGTGAAATCGGAAGGATTCCGTTGTGCTTCTCCCGTGCCGCTTGTCAAAAGATCAGCTGATCTTTTGAGCTGCTGCTGTGGGCTGTCAGATAGTACTTCGGAGCCATCGGAGCATTGGATTGGATCGGATTGGAAAGAAATTAGAAAGTTTTTTGTACGTCATTACGCCGGTAAAATGGACCAATGACCACACCCAGCCACGCCACTGATTCTTCTGATCCCACTGATCCGCGCGTCTCGGGTGAGTCGCATGGGCCGGCTCGGACGGGTGGCCAAAAAGGTGAGGCGGGCGTTGCCGTGCTCGATCTGCATCAAGACGTGGCGCAGCTGACGGCGGCACTGATGGATATTGAAAGCGTCTCAGCTAATGAAGGTGCCATCGCCGATGCTGTGGAGGCGGCGCTTCGTGCGCTGGGGCATTTGTCCGTAACGCGCAATGGGGATGCAATCGTGGCTCGCACCGAATTGGGGTGCGCCGAGCGGGTGATCTTGGCGGGGCATCTAGATACCGTGCCGCTGCCCACCACCGAAGGTTCGCGTGGCACGGTTCCCAGCTCGTGGGACGGCGAGGTGCTGTATGGTCGCGGTGCCACCGACATGAAGGGCGGAGTCGCCGTGCAGTTGGCGCTGGCAGCAACGATGCCCAATCCGAGCAAGGACATCACCTTCATCTTCTACGATCACGAAGAAGTTGCGGCGTCCAAGAGCGGGCTGGGCCGGCTGGTGCGGGAAAATCGGGAACTACTCGACGCCGATTTCGGCATTCTGCTTGAGCCCACCAATGGGACGGTGGAAGGCGGCTGCAACGGCACGATTCGCTTCGAAGCAACCACCCGCGGCCTGGCAGCTCACTCGGCCAGGGCCTGGATGGGTGAGAACGCCATCCACGCAGCGGCCCCAATTCTCGCCCGGCTCGCGGACTACGAGCCCGCCACGATCAACGTTGACGGGCTGGAATACCGCGAGTCACTGAACGCTGTGAAGATTCATGGCGGTACCGCCGGCAATGTGATTCCCGATCAGTGCGTGGTCGAAATCAACTATCGTTTTGCCCCGGACAAAACGCCAGCACAGGCCGAAGAGCATGTTCGTGCGTTGCTGGACGGTTTTGATTTGGTCTGTACGGATTCTTCGGCTGGCGCGCGGCCTGGGCTGAATGCACCGGCTGCCGCCTCATTTGTGGCAGCCGTGGGACGCGAACCGCTGCCCAAGTACGGGTGGACTGATGTTGCCCGGCTGAGCGAAATGGGCATTCCGGCCGTCAACTTTGGCCCGGGTGATGCCTTGCTTGCACATTCTGACAACGAACATGTGGAGGCATCGGCCATTCGGGAGTGCCTCGCCGCCCTGACGCGGTGGTTGAGCTAAGTCGCTTGCAGCGCTGACGCGCTGGTTCTTGGAAACCAACGGGCCAGTGGTCACCATGAAAGGTGACCACCGGCCCGTTTGCTGAGGTAGTGGATGTTGCATTTAGCCAGCGATGCCAGCCTTAGCCTTGACCACCTTCACCCGCGAGGACATCTTGTACTCGGTGAATCTGGCAATACCGGAGAGAATCAAGCACAAACTGATGTAAATCCCCGCCGCAACCATGAGGCCAGGAACCACGGGAGAACCATACTGGCTCTGGGACCCGAGGAAGTTGGCGTATTTGAGGATTTCGTCGTACGTGATCAAGAAGCCCAACGCCGTATCCTTCATGATGACTACAAGCTGGGCAATAATCACCGGCAGCATGGCGCGGATTGCCTGCGGCAACAAAATGCCACGCAAAACCTGGCCGGTTGAGAGGCCGATAGCCAATCCAGCTTCGCCCTGGCCTTTCGGCAGCGACTCAATGCCAGCGCGAAATACTTCCGCTAAGACAGAACCGTTGTAGAGGATCAAACCAACCACCACGGCAATAAACGGCGTAATGCCCGCGACACCCACGGAGGGGAGCCCGTAGTACATGATCATCATGAGAATCAGCAGCGGCACAGCGCGGAACAGCTCGGTGAACCAGTAGCACGGCACGCTGAGCCACTTTGTATGTGCCAAGCGGCCAAAGGCCAAAATGATACCTAGTATCAAACTGCCGATGGCGGCAACTCCAAAGGCGCTCACCGTGGCCCAGATGGCCTTGAGGAACTCCTGCTGGACCTGCGAGTAGGTGAAGATCTCCCACTTCTTGGCTGTGAATTGTCCCGATTCGTAGAACCGATAAATGACAAATCCCAAGATCCCAGCCACCACAACGGCGGTGAGAACGTTCAAATATACGTTGCGTGTGCGGGCTTTGGGGCCCGGCACATCAAAAAGTACTGCACTCATCGCGCAACCCTCCACTTCTTCTCAAGGTAGCGTTGCAACGGGGTCATGATGCCTAGCACTAGCACAATGAAAATCAGGGCAACCCACAGCAGCCCCGGCAATAGGGCCTCACCACGTTCACTGAGATTGGCGCGGATGGCTCCCGCCTCAGCTACGGAGAAGCCCGCTGCAACGGTGGTGTTCTTGAGCAACGCGATAAAGACGCTAAATAGCGGAGGCACCACTGAGCGGAACGCCTGCGGCAAAACAATCAGAGTCAGGGTCTGCATGAAAGGCAAACCAATGGCGCGGGCAGCCTCGGACTGGCCCACTGAGACAGTGTTGATACCTGACCGGATGGCTTCAGAAACGTAGGTGGCTGTGTAGAGCGAGAGTCCAATAATGGCGGCCACCATGAAGTCGATATGCGGCAACCCCAGCCTGGGATATCCCAGCGCAAAGAAAGCCAAAATCAAGGTCAGGGGTGTATTGCGCACAGCGTTGACATACAGAGTCCCTGCAGCGCGCATGGCAGGTGCGGGAGAAACACGCATACCTGCAACGATGGTTCCAAGAATGAGTGCAAAGAACGCCGAGACTATGAACAAGATCCCGGTGTTCTTGAACCCCGTGAGGAACAGATCGCGATTGTCAATAATTACATTCACAGGGCAGTGTCGCTTTCAGTGAATTAAAGAGGACGAAGTGGGTGGTGCAGCACGAGAAACTGCCGTGCTGCACCACCCACTAGGGACGGTTGTTACTTTTCAACAGCGGGCTGTTCAACCTTTGTACCGGACTTACCCAAGGTGGCATCGAAGATCTTGGTCCAGGTGGCGTTACCGTCGGTGAGAGTCGTATTCAAGAAGTCCTGCAGGGCGGTGTCGCCCAGCGGCAAACCAATGCCGTAGTTCTCTACGGTGAAGGGTTCGCCTACAACTTTCAGCTCATCAGGCTGCTCTGACGCAAAACCAAGCAGGATAGCCTGATCGGTTGTAACTGCGTCGACGCTTCCGCTGATCAAGGCATCTACACACTTGGAGTAGACATCGAACTCGGTTGTCTTGACACCCGGGAAGTTCTCCTTGATGTTCTGGATGGGCGTGGATCCGGTGGCCGAGCAAACATTCTTGCCCGTGAGGTCCTTTTCACTGGTGATGTCAGAGTTGTCCTTGGCTACCAGAATGCCTTGACCGGTGACGAAGTACGGTCCGGCGAAGTTAACGAGCTTCTTACGCTTGTCGGTGATGGAGTAAGTGCCTACATAGAGGTCAACGTCGCCGTTGGCCAGTGCCGACTCGCGGTTCGCGGACGGAATTGCCTTGAATTCAATCTTGTCAGCTGCGACGCCCAAACTAGCAGCCATCCAGCGCGCGATCTCAATGTCGAAACCGCTGCGCTCATTAGTAACGGCGTCCAAGAAGCCTAGTCCAGGCTGGTCTTCCTTCACACCGATGCGGATAGCGCCGTCGGCCTTGATTTTGTCAAAGGTGGGGCTGCCGGTCAGGGCAACATCCTTGGCTACTTCAAAAGTGAGGCCGGTAGCACCAGCATCGCCACCGGCTGGAGTATCGCCGCCGGTGGAATCGCCACCGCCACAACCTGTCATAGCTAGCGTTGCGGCAGCCATAATGGCCACAACGCTGAGGCTCTTTCGGCTAAAGAAATTTTTCAAGGGGTTTCCTTTCATAGTCGGCCGTGTGGGCCGGAGTGATGATGACTTCAAGGGTCAAAAGTCGAGGTTCAGAAGAATAGGGGTGCAAGTTATCCGTTGGTGAGAATCTTGGAGAGGAAGTCCTTGGCGCGGTCAGTCTGTGGGTTCGTGAAGAAATCTTCCGGAGTAGCTTCTTCCACAATCTGTCCGTCAGCCATGAAGATGACACGGTCGCCAGCCTTACGGGCGAAGCCCATTTCGTGGGTTACTACCACCATGGTCATGCCTTCCTTGGCGAGCTCGACCATGACGTCCAAGACTTCATTGATCATTTCGGGGTCCAAAGCACTGGTGGGCTCATCGAAGAGCATGACCTTCGGCTTCATTGCCAAAGCTCGTGCAATAGCGACGCGCTGCTGCTGGCCACCAGAAAGCTGGGCAGGCAACTTTGCTGCCTGATGTCCCACGCCAACACGTTCCAACAAGCTCAAGGCCAGTTTGTCGGCGTCGGGCTTGGACATGCCCTTGACCTTGATGGGTCCGAGCGTGACATTTTCCAAGATGGTTTTGTGCGCAAACAAGTTGAACGACTGGAACACCATGCCAACGTCGGCACGCAGACTAGCAAGCTGCTTGCCTTCCTTGGGTAGCTCTTTGCCATCAATGGTGATGGAACCAGTGTCAATGGTTTCCAACCGGTTGATGGTGCGGCACAGTGTTGATTTACCGGACCCGGAAGGACCAATGACAACCAGAACTTCACCCTTGGGAACTTGCAAGTTAATGTTCTGAAGCACGTGGAGCGGGCCGTAATGTTTGTTAACGGCCTTGAGTTCCACGAGCGCAGGAGCAGGTACGGGATTTGTCATGCATTTAACCTATCCAAATTCCGGAGCTCAGTGCGCGAAATCACCAACATCCTCCCGGATCGTAACGGTAACGAGACAATGTGAGGCAGGCCACCGCCCCTTTTCACGTACCCTAGGGGCATGAGTGCACCCACAGGATCTAACCGCCCCATCCGCCCCGAACTACGACGATTCGGGATTTGGCGCAAAAACGGCTTCGGCACGGACACCGCAGACGCGAGACTTTTGGAAACACCGCGCAGCTCCGATTTCACGCACACCGACCCGTGGCGGGTCATGCGCATCCAAAGCGAGTTCGTTCAAGGTTTTGACGCGCTGGCCGAGATTGGCCCGGCCATCAGCGTGTTTGGTTCGGCACGCACCAAGCCGGATTCCCCGTACTACGCCACCGGCATGGAGGTTGGCAGGCTGCTGGTGGAAGCCGGTGTAGCTGTCATCACCGGCGGTGGCCCGGGCTCCATGGAGGCTGCGAACCGCGGCGCCACCGAGGCTGGCGGGCTCTCCATTGGTTTGGGAATTGAGCTCCCCTTCGAGCAGGGCATGAACGAATGGGTGGGGCTCGGTGTCGACTTCCGCTACTTCTTCGCCCGCAAGACTATGTTCGTCAAGTACGCCCAGGGTTTTGTGGTGTTGCCCGGCGGGCTCGGCACCCTTGATGAACTCTTCGAGGCCATGGTTTTGGTACAGACCAGCAAGGTCAGCCAATTCCCCATAGTGCTGGTGGATAAGGCGTTCTGGGCCCCGCTCATGGACTGGATCCGGGATGTCATGGTGGAACAGGGCCTGGTCTCAGCTGGCGACTTGGACATCGTGCAACTGGTCGACACCGCCGAAGAGGCCGTGCAGCTTGTCATGGAAGGAAAAGCTGGCGCCAGAGTTGCAGCCGGCGGCTAGGGGCTGACTCTAGGAGACTAACCCCCTTTCGCGCCGTGCATCTGGCACCATGGTGTAGTGACTTACTTCCTGATCTTTCTTGCCGTGATGGTGGCTGCTGCGGCTGCGCTTTATGTGGTGGGTCTGAACAAGCCCCAGGCCAATATCGAGGTGTACGATGACGTCCTTGGTGCGCCCGTGGCCAACCTGCCACCGGTGTTGCTGCCGGGCGCGCCTCAGCCGGCTGACGTAGACACACTGCGCTTCTCACTGGGACTGCGCGGCTATCGCATGGATCAGGTGGATGAGGTGTTAGACCGGCTGCGCGATGAATTGGCGGCCAAGGACTTGCGAATCGCTGCATTGGAGTCCGGCAACCCCGCCGTCCCCGCTGCGGACATGGCAACTGGCTCAGACGCGGACGACGCCGGTGCCGCACCCTTAGCTGCAACGGCGGCAAACGCTGGGCTCGAGTCGGGCAACGCCACGGAAACTGGCTCTAGCACCGGAGCCGGGTCTAGCTCGGGCTCGAACTCACGAGCAGGCTCGGGCTGCGGGCTCGTGGATGGAAATGACGGCTGGCTGTGATGGCGAGCAGTGATGGCAAGGTCCGCTGCGCATGGGGCGGGATGGAAGGCGATGCGCAGTACCAGCTCTATCACGACACGGAATGGGGCAAGCCTGTGTCCGGGGATCCGGAGACCGTGGAGCGCGAACTCTTTGAACGGCTGAGCCTAGAGGCATTCCAATCGGGTCTGAGCTGGCTGACGATCCTGCGAAAACGTGAAGCATTCAGGACCGCATTCAAAAACTTTGACCCGGGCGCTGTGGCCGCGTTCGACGAGGCCGATTTTGAACGGCTCATGAACGATTCCAGCATTGTGCGCAACCGGCTCAAAATCAGGGCCACCATGGCAAACGCGAAAGCCCTGCTGGCCCTGCCAGAGGGGATCACGCTAGCCTCCCTACTGGCCGACCATGCTCCGCAAGATTCTCGGCTTCCAGACGCACCGGTTGCGTCCCAGACACCGGAGTCTGCGCAATTAGCTAAGACGCTAAAGAAGCTCGGCTTTTCTTTTGTTGGCCCCACCACGGCGTACGCCATGATGCAGGCAGTCGGTGTAGTCAACGATCACCAACCCGGTTGCTGGCTTGCCGCTGGTGCGAATAACCTCGACCGTGAGTGCCCCGAACGTTGAGTGAGCAGTCAAAGAGTGACCAGTTCAAGAGTGACCCAACATATGAGTGAGCTCGATTCGGGCTCTGCAGCCAAGCCCTCCATCAACGAGGAAATCTACGCCGCACTTCGCCGCTGGTTAGCTCCGTTGCAGCGGGCACCGTGGTGGCTCCACGTCGGTCTGCTCTATGCCGCTACGCGTTTGTTCTCCTTCGCAGTCTTTCTCGGGGCGGCCTGGCATGCTGAAGAATCGCCGTGGGGTGGACGTCAGCCCGACTATCTGACGTTCATCAACCGCTGGGATGCCGGCTGGTACGAGCGGGTTTTCGACGCCGGATACCCCACCACCATTCCCCGCCACGACAACGGCGTTGCCTACCCCAATCAATGGGCGTTCTTCCCTCTCTTTCCAGTCCTGGCACGAGGTTTAAGCGCCGTAACAGGGTTGGAATGGGCGGCCTCGGGCGCCATCGTTGCCACGGTAGCCGGACTGGCGGCCGCGCTCATGGTGTATGTGCTGTTCCGGAATTTTGCTGCACCGGGGACCGCCCTGTGGGGTGTGGTCTTTTTTGCCAGCTTCCCCGTTTCCCCGGTCTTGCAGGTTCCCTACGCAGAGTCTCTGGGCATATTCTTCCTGGCGGCAGCCCTGCATCTACTTCTCAAACGGAACTATAGTGCCGCTGTGCCCATGGTGATCCTGCTGTGCCTGTCGAGGCCAACGGGGGTGCCCTTGGTCGCCGTCGTCGGTCTGCATCTGGTGCTGCGCTGGTGGCACCGGAAGCGCGATCCGTTCCCGGCCGCTGAGATGGTGTGGGGCGCGGTGCTGCTGGTGGTCAGCGCAGTGATGGCCTTTGCCTGGATGCTCATCGCCTGGTGGGTGACGGGGGAGCGCACCGCTTACACCGATACTGAGACGGCTTGGCGGGGCACTGAACTGGTGCTCTTCAAACCATGGTTCGACGCCGGTGTGGACCTGGTAGGTCCGTTGTGGGGGCCGTTGCTGCCGCTCATTTTCGTGGCACTTGTCCTGCTGTACCTCAATTCCAAAGCTGTGCGGCGTCTGGGCGTCGAGATGCAGATGTGGTGCGGCATGTACCTGCTGTACCTCATGGCTGTGTTGCATCCCCAATCGAGCACGTTCAGGATGCTGCTGCCATTGTTCCCGCTGGCCCTCGCGGCGGCGTTCATTTCCACCTCAAGGGCTTACCGTGTGAGCGTGCTGGTGATGTTTAATGTGCTGCAAATTGTTTGGGTGGTCTGGCTGTGGCAACTCACCGCCATCAGCACCGGACAGGCGTGGCCGCCGTAAGGATCGTCGAGACATTTGTCAATGGGTGTCTGTGGCGATTAGCACCCGGACGCTCACATACGGAATAATGGGTTGTGAGCGATACAACATCAACGCTTGGCAGGGGAAATCCCTGCAGATGCGGGTTTGTACTACGAAAAGGGGAACTCCTGATGGCGGCCATGAAACCTAGAACCGGAGACGGTCCAATGGAAGTGACTAAAGAAGGTCGGAGCTTGATCTTGCGCCTGCCATTGGAAGGCGGCGGACGTCTCGTCGTAGAGATGAATGCAGACGAGGCAGTTAGTCTCAAGGAATGTCTTGCAGGCGTGACCGAGTAGCTTTTTCACTAACTCTAAGTTTCAAACAGGCGGGGCGGCGAAAGCTGCCCCGCCTGTTTCATTAGCGCTTCTTAGCGCTTGACAGCCAGCAGCAGGCCGTCGCCGGTGGGCAGCATGGCAGAGATCAGTGAGTCGTGCTCGCGGATCAGCTTGCCTACTTGGCGCAACACAACGGTGCTGGTTTCGCGGATGGCCGGGTCAGAGACGCGGTCCTTATCCAGGGCATCGTTGATGATGAGAAGGCCGCCGGTCTTCAATAGTCTGATGGCCTGCTGGACATACTCGGGGAAGCTGGGCTTGTCGGCGTCAATGAAGACCAGATCGTAGGCGCCGTCGGTCAGGCGGGGTAGTACGTCCTGGCCGCGGCCGGAAATGGTCCGGGTGCGGTTGGCAGGGGAACCGGACTCAACGAAGGCCTCACGAGCAGCCTTGAGATGGTCCACATCGGGATCGATCGTGGTCAGCACGGCCTTGGGTCCCAGACCGCGCAAAAGCGCCACACCAGAAACGCCGGCGCCGGTACCGATTTCAACAGCTGTCTGCGCCTTGGAGGTTGCCGCCAAGACGGTCAGGGCAGCAGCCACGCCGGGGCTCACAGGGAACAAGCCCAGCTCATGCGAACGCTCGCGGGCGCGTCGCAGAACAACGTCTTCCACGGGAAGGCCCTCCGTGTAGGACCAGCTGGTGGATTTATCGGCACTCATGGGTGTTGTTTCCTAAACTGTTGCGTTGACTGGTATATAGCCTACTGCCTGCACCCCCTGTCGGCCGGGCGCCATCAGTGTCATCATTCAGCAAAATGTCAGCTTTGTTTGGCAGACTATTGAGACTAAAAGGAAACCTTCCTTTGCGCCGTTCCCTTGAACAGGGAAGCGAAACAGCCATTGAAGTGAGATGCAGCGATGAGTTCAGCCACTACCCCGGCAGCCCGTCCTGCAGAAGTAGCCCCGGGCCAGCTTGCCGCCACCGCCGACTGGGTGACGCCGTCGTGGGATGAAGTGGTGGCCAACCACTCCGCCAAGGTCTTCCGGCTCGCCTACCGTCTGACAGGGAACAAGTTCGACGCCGAGGACCTCACCCAAGAGGTCTTTGTCCGCGTGTTCAAGTCCCTGGCCAACTTCAAACCAGGCACGCTAGATGGCTGGCTACACCGCATCACTACCAACTTGTTCCTGGACCAGGCCCGTAGGAAGCAGCGCATCCGCTTCGATGCCCTCTCCGAAGATGCCACGGCACGCTTGGCGGGCAACGATCCCGGACCTGAGCGAACTTTTGAGTTCAACAACCTGGACCTGGACATCGCTGCCGCCCTGGAGGCGCTACCGCCTGACTTCCGTGCCGCCGTCGTACTGTGTGACATGGAGGGCCTGTCCTACGATGAGGTGGCGCACGCACTGGGCATCAAGCTCGGAACAGTGCGTTCGCGGATCCATCGCGGCCGGGCCATGTTGCGCGAATCTCTCGCAGATCGGGCACCGCGCCAGCCTCAGGAGCTCCGCCCAGCGCGTAAGCCGTTGCTCTCGCTGCCACGCATAGCTGGCGCACGCTAGACTCTTTGGGATGCTGATGTGCTGTCGGACACACAGTGGAAGTTCGTAAAATTTCAAGCGTGATCGCTAGGAATCGTTGCTTTGAGTACTGAGAGGGTAATCTTCCTAACGTGTTTGGTATCAATACCCCTGAGCTCCTCCTGATACTTCTGTTGGCAGTATTGGTGATTGGGCCTACCCGGCTTCCCGGCTATGTGGACAAGCTGAAGAACCTCATCCGTGAGGTGCGCAAGATGGCTTCTGGCGCGCGCGAAACCATTAAGGAAGAGGCCGGGGTTGATATCGATGATATTGACTGGAAGAAGCTCGATCCTCGCCAGTACGATCCCCGCCGCATCATCCGCGAAGCGCTGATTGACGACGAGGAACTTGAGTCCCTCAAGTCCCTCAAGACCGCGCCCGGTGCGGCCATCGCCAGCATGATGGGCAAAGATTCCAAGGAAGAGAAAGCAGCTCAGCCTGCCGCTGATCTCCCAACAGCGCCGGTCATAGAACGCCTCGCCGAAGGCCAGCTGGCCCCGTTCGACATCGAAGCAACCTAGCCCCACAGAAGACGCTATCGCAGCAATGGTTGGATTTTTCGGAATGCTATCCCACCTGGCTGCGATAGCGTTTGAGTTTTTGGCACCATTGCTGCGATAGCGTTGTGATTGCCCCGCGCTGTGGTTAGCGGGGGGTGACGCCTAGCTTTAGGCCGGACAAGCCTCGCGGGCGCACTGCCAGCTTATCGGCGATACCCAGCAAGGCTTGTGCCGCTGCGGACTGCGGAGCTGAGAGCACAATGGGCAGCCCGGAATCTCCACCTTCACGCAAGGCCACATCAAGCGGGATCTGGCCCAATAGTTCCACAGGCGAGTTCACTGTTTGGCTCAGCCGTTTGGCGAGGATTTCGCCGCCACCGGAACCAAAGAGCTCCATGGTGCTGCCGTCGGGCAGCGTCAAAAATGACATGTTTTCAATGACGCCGGCAACCTTCTGCCCGGTCTGCACCGCAATGGCGCCGGCACGTTCGGCCACATCGGCCGCGGCCGCCTGCGGGGTGGTGACCACCAAGATTTCAGCCTTGGGCAGCAATTGCCCCACCGAAATAGCAATGTCACCGGTGCCAGGTGGCAGATCAAGCAGCAGGATGTCCAGATCTCCGAAGTAGACATCGCCCAAGAATTGTTCAAGGGCCCGGTGCAGCATGGGGCCACGCCACGCCACCGGCTGGTTGCCGGCCACAAACATGCCAATCGAAATGACCTTGACGTCGTGCGCCACCGGCGGAAGGATCATCTCGTCCACACGCGTGGGTGCTTGCGTAATGCCCATGAGGCCGGGCACGGAGAAACCGTAGATGTCAGCATCCACAATGCCCACACGCAGCCCCTTGGCCGCTAAAGCACACGCCAGATTGACGGTGACGGAGGACTTGCCCACACCACCCTTGCCGCTAGCGACTGCATAGACGCGGGTCAGGGAGTTCTCATCATTGAACGGGATGCCGCGCTCAGCGGCGCCTCCCTTGAGACGTTCCTTCAACTCGGCCCGTTGCTCCGCTGTCATGACGGTGAGGTCCACGATTACATCCGTGACGCCGTCGAGCTTTGATAGTGCAGCGCTAACATCCCGGGTGATGGTTTCACGCAGGGGGCAGCCAGCAATGGTGAGCCGGATGAGCGCCTGGACCCGTCCGTCGTCGAACGCTGCTACCGAGGCGACCATCCCCAACTCGGTGATGGGGCGGCGCAGCTCGGGGTCGATGACAGTGGCCAGCGCGGCGAGTAGGGCGGAATCGGACGGGGTGGTCATGGAATGCGGGCCTTAGAAGTCGGTGGAACGTTTGGCGGAGGCGCCTTTGGAAGATTTTTTGGGGGAGACGGTCTTCAACGAGCTGGTGGCGGGCCGCCGTTTTGAGGCGCTTGGCTCCTTCTGATGATCGGCACCGTCGGGCAGATCGCCGTCGGACTCGTCATCATCTTGGATTGCGATAAGTTCCTCGAGCAGGCTGCGCAATTCTGAGCGCACAAAGTCACGGGTGGCCACTTCACGTAACGAAATCCGCAAGGCGGCCACTTCGCGCGTCAGGTACTCGGTATCGGCCAGGTTGCGTTCATTGCGGGAGCGGTCCTGCTCGATCTGGACGCGGTCCCTATCATCCTGACGGTTCTGGGCCAGCAGAATTAGCGGGGCAGCGTAGGAGGCTTGGGTGGAGAAGAACAGGTTCAACAAGATGAACGGATAGGGATCCCACTTGAGCCCAAAGAGACCAATGACGTTCAGGGCGATCCAGACGATCACAAAAATTGTCATGTACAACAGGAAGTTGGCGGTTCCCATGTAACGGGCGAACCGTTCGGCGAAGCGGCCAAAAAGGTCCGGATCTCCTGCGAGGTTGGGCAGGAGCCGCGACTTCAGCTCCATAGGTGTGTCGAGACCGCCGTCCTTGGCGTGGTGCCGCTCAGCCAATGCGTCCTCCTAATTTTCTGATGGGTGCGCCGTCCTCATGGGTACGCCAATCCTCGGGCAAAAGATGATCCAACAAGTCATCAACCGTGACGGCGCCGACCAGGCGGCCCTCCTTGTTGACAACAGGAAGCGAGTTCAGGTTATAGGAGGCCATGGTGTGGCTGACCACGGAGATGTCATCCTGATCGGACACGGGCTCCAGATTCTTATCCACAATGGTGCCCAGTTGTTCCGGCGGAGCGCTGCGCAATAGCTGTTGGATATGCACGACGCCGAGGAAGCGGCCGGTGGGTGTTTCCAGAGGTGGTCGGCAAATGAAAATGGAGGAGGCCAATGCGGGGGAGAGGTCCTCACTGCGTACATGGGCCAGGGCCTCGGCGACCGTGGCTTCCGGTGGCAGGATGACCGGAACCGGTGTCATCAGGGCGCCGGCGGTTCCTTCCTCGTACTGGAGCAGGCGGCGGACGTCTTTGGCTTCCTCCGGCTCCATGAGCAGCAGCAATTCCTCGGCCTTGGCTTGGGGGAGATCGGCCAGGAGATCGGCGGCGTCGTCGGGGTCCATCTCTTCGAGCACATCGGCTGCACGTTCATTGTCCAACGCCGACAACAAGGTGACCTGATCATCTTCCGGGAGCTCGGACATAATGTCAGCCAGACGCTCATCCTGGAGTTCGCTGGCTACCTCCACGCGGCGTTTATCGCTCATCTCTTGGAGGGCATCAGCAAAGTCGGCGGGCTTGAGGTCCTCATGGGTGGCCACGAAAACGGAAGCGCTTTGCGGTGCTGCAACATCTTCGGCGCGGGCCTCAGACCAGTCGATGAGTATGGTGTGGCCGCGGCGCAGCCCACGTAGACGGGAGGTGGAGGAACCGCGGCGGACGAACAGCTTGGTCACGAGCCAGTCACCGTTGCGCTGCTTGTCCATGGCAATGTCTTCAATGACAGCAAAGCCGCTGCCGTCAACCAGAGTGACCTTGCGGTCAAAAATGCCACCCAACACCAACTGTTCAGCGCCGCGTTGTTCAAAGCGTCGCAAATTCACCAGGCCGGTGCAGATGATCTGAGACTGGTCCATGGAGGTCAGCCGGGTCATGGGCACGAAGACTCGCTTCTTGCCAGGGACTTCCACCACAATGCCCACGGCGTGCGGTGCTGTTTGTGGGCCACGGCCCAAGACCACCACATCTCGCAGTTTGCCGAGCCTATCGCCCAAGGGGTCGAAGACGTCAAGGCCCAGAAGGCGGGCGACAAAGATGCGCGTTGGTTGAGTGCTCACGTATATAGGCTACTTGGCCTGCCGGACAATGACGCAACGTTGAAGTGAACGTTATGTGGGGCGTTGCAGAACCATTGCGGAGCAGCGCAGGGGTGCGTTGCAGAGCAGCGCACCCCTGCACGGAATATTGTCAGGAACGGAGGGGTGATATTGAGCAGTTGTACTAGGTCGCTGAGTGGGGTCGCGGAGGCTTTGTTCATTTCACTGCCAGCGATACTCCAGCCAATGTGCAGGAACATGCGAGAGAATGAAGCTATGGCAAACCTCTTTGGACGGACCCGACCCTTGGATGAGGCCCGCATTGTTCCCGTTGGGGAAACAATCGGCTCTTATACTTCCTACTTGGATGCCCAGAAGGCGGTTGATTACCTGGCAGATGAGAAGTTCCCTGTCCGGCACGTTTCCATTGTGGGCAATGACCTGAAGATGGTGGAGCGCGTCACCGGCAAGCTCAGCTACCCTCGAGTAGCCCTGACGGGGGCTATGACAGGTGCGTGGTTCGGCTTGTTCATTGGCGTGATGCTCAGCTTCTTCGACTCGGCAACCAACGCCGGCGCGCCGTACATCAATGTCATCACCGCCGTATTCTTGGGTGCTGCGCTGTGGATGTTGTTTGCGATCATCGGCTATGCGGCCCAGCGGGGCAAGCGTGATTTCACTTCCACGAATCAGGTGCTGGCTTCTAGCTACGACGTCATTGTCACCCCCGATGTGGCTATGGAAGCTCGGCGCCTCCTGGCGCAACTGCCCATGAATTCCAATGCTGTGCGCCCCCAGAACTACCAAGGCCAAGGCTCGCAAGGTCAGGGCTTCCAGGGCCAGGGCCAAGGATCGCAGGGATACCGACCACCGGTTCAGCCGCCTGCTGCCGGGCCGGCACCGACCCGCCCCGAGGGCTGGCACGATCCTTACGCCCCAGCCGATCCGGCCGCGGCAGAAGCTGCCGGCAACGAGCCATCGATTCATGCACCAACCGAGAATGACCGCCCAGGTCAGGCCCCTCTGGATGGTCCGCGCCGCGGTCAGTTCCCTGACCTGCCCGATGGCCGGCCACAGTATGGTATTCGTGTGGAGTCCCCGCAGCCTGCCCCGTCAGCCACACCAGCACCCGCCCCTGTAGACCCAGATGCGCCCGCAGCCCCAGCCAAGCCGCCTCATGCAGCTGACCCGGAGCAGTAACTCTCCGTAGGATTCTCAGTAGCAGCTGAAAATGCCGCCGCTCCCTTGCACAGTGCCGCCAGTAACCCCACGGCAATAGACGGGAGAGGTGGCATTTTGCGTCTGCTGCTTATCGTCGGCGGGCATGGTCACAGGCCGTGGGCGGGACATCAGAGGTGGCAGCAAGTCAACTATTGACTTTCCCGCTTGGAAAGTGATTAGCTTTCCGTTATGGAAAGTAATTCAGCTCAGGACGCACAGCACGCACATGAAACTCAGGAAGCTCAGGAAGCTCAAATTGCGGTGGCTGCTATTGAAGGGGCTAGGGCCAATGCGGCCGACCGTCTCGTCACGCCGTGGTGGTACCACCCGATCTTGGGGCTGCTGGCGGGCGCCTTTGTGGTTGCCTACACAATCGGCGGCATAGTGGTGATGGTTGTTGCTTTCCTGGTATTTTTCGTTGGCATCGGCATCTTGGTGGGAACCTACAAGAAGAAGACGGGGATGTGGATCAACGGACTGACAGCGGGTAAGGCCAGCTGGTGGACGCTTCCCCTGGCCTTGATCATGGTTGCCGGCATGGGCGGGGCCTATTATTTGCACGCAGAACGTGGGCTCGACTGGCCGGCATGGGTGGTTGGCGTCGTTGTTTTTGTTGCCGTGAATGTTTTTGGCCGGCGTTTTGACGTGGCTCTGCGCAGCCAATTACGGCACAAGCTATGAGCGCAGGGCTAAACGAGGTCATCCACGCCAGCAACCGGCTGCAGATCTGCGCATTTCTCAGCGGTGTTACGCAGGCAGAGTTTGGTTCCATCAGGGACATGCTGGGTGTGGCAGACTCCGTGACCAGCAAGCATTTGAAAGTTCTTGAAGAAGCCGGATACGTGGTGCTGACTAAACCAACGGGGAAGGGCCGGGTCAAGACCTGGGCCGCGTTGACGCCGGAAGGTAGCCGTGCCTACGCGGAGCACGTGGCGGTGCTGAAGGCCTTGATCGCCGGAGTTTGAGCCTGGACCTCAGCAGGGGCCGGCGCTGGAAACAACGACGACGGGAGGTCACCTTTGCGCAAAAGGTGATCTCCCGTCGTCGTGCTTCATAGCCGAAAGCCGGCTACGGACAGATCAGTTGGACAGGCTCGCCATCCAGGCCTCGACGTCCTCGGGCGTGCGGGGGAGCGCAGCGCTCAAGTTGACGGGGCCGTTGGCGGTGATGAGGATGTCGTCCTCGATGCGCACGCCGTTGCCGCGGAACTCGGCCGGGATGGCCAGGTCCTCGTCCTTGAAGTACAGGCCGGGCTCGATCGTGAAGACCATGCCCTCGGTGATGATGCCATCGAGGTATAGCTCGGCGCGGGCCTGAGCGCAATCGTGCACGTCCATGCCCAGGTGGTGGCTGGTGCCGTGCGGCATCCAGCGGCGGTGCTGCTGGCCATCAACGGACAGGGCCACCTCGGGCGTGACGGGCAGCAGACCCCACGCTGCGAGGCGGTCTGCCAGAACCTCCATGGCTGCCGTGTGGACGTCGCGGAACTTGCGGCCGGGAACGGCTACGGCGAAGGCGGCGTCGGCGGCATCAAGGACTGCTTGGTAGATCTTGCGCTGAACTGGCGAGTACTTGCCGTTGACTGGCAGTGTGCGGGTGATGTCAGCGGTGTAGAGGGAATCAGCTTCAACACCGGCGTCCACGAGCAGCATCTGCCCCTCGTTGACGGTGCCTGTGTTGCGATTCCAATGCAGCACTGTGGCGTTGTTGCCTGCGGCGGCAATGGTGTCGTAGCCCAGCTCATTGCCTTCTTCGCGGGCACGGGCAAAGAACGCGCCTTCGACAACGCGTTCGCCGCGCTGGTGGGAAACTGCACGCGGCAAGGCGCGGACAATGTCCTCGAAACCGTTGATGGTCGCTGCGACAGCAATCTTCATCTGCTCGATTTCCCAAGCGTCCTTGATCAGGCGCAGCTCGGAGAGGGCCTCGGCCAGCTTGGCGTCCAAGCCATCCAAGGCACTGAAGTCCAAAGCGTCGGGGTTCGCTGCCGTGTTGTACCGGGCGGTGTCCACGAGAGCGTCAATGTTCTCGTCAACCTTGCGCACCAAACGGATGGAGGTGCCGCCCACGGACGTCTCGCCAACATTCTTGGTGATGGCAACTTCAAGGTCGGTGACATCTGCGGTGGGCAGTCCCAGCTGAGACTGGAACTCGGGCAGGGTGGGGCGGCGGCCAATCCAGAACTCGCCGCTGCGGGAATCGGCATAGAACTCCTTCGTGTCCCGGCCCGACATGGGGCGGAAGTACAGGGTGGCGAGGTGATGGCCGCCGTCGTCCCCTTCACCCTCTGTAACCGGATCCAAGACCAGCACGGCGTCGGGCTCATGGTCCACGCCTAAACCTGTCAGGTGCGCGAAGGCGGAGTGCGGGCGGAAACGGTAATCGCAGTCATTGGAGCGAACCTTCAGAGGGCCGGAAGGAATCACCAAGCGCTCGCCGGGGAACTGCACAGAAATGGCACGACGGCGGCGCGCGGCATGGTCTGCCACCTCGTCACGGGCCGGCAGCTGCGCTGATGAGGGCGCCCAATTGGAGGCCATAAAGGTACGGAAAGCATCCGAGTCGGGGCGATGCGAACGGTTGTTCACACGCTCCTCAAGGGGCAGTTCGCTGGTGTGGTCGGGGTTCGCGGAGGATTGCTCAGTCTGATTCACCCCTTAAGTCTCCCACCGCTTGCGCAAAGGGACAAAGGTGGTGGCGTGCCGTTCGCTCCCGGCAGGCGCTGCGGCACGGCCGTAGACGCCGCAGTGGCTGCCGCCGCACTTGTGTGCGCCGTGGCGCCGGTTGCTGGGGAACGGACGTAGGCTGGGGGCGTGAGGATCGATTTGCACACGCATTCAAATGTTTCCGACGGTACACAGGCTCCGGCCGAACTCGTGGCCGCAGCCGCCGCCGCGCGCCTTGATGTCATGGCGCTGACCGACCACGATTCCACGGATGGCTGGGATCGCGCGCTCGAGGCCGCCAGGCGCCACGGTGTGGGGCTGGTGCCCGGCATGGAAATTTCGTGCAAAACCTCGCGCGGCGTCAGCGTCCACCTGCTGAGTTATCTGCACGACCCGCTCAATGCGGACCTCCTCGAGGAAATCACCAAGGCCAAGGACGCTCGACTGACCCGCGCCGAACGCATGGTGGAGCGCCTGGCCGAGGACTATCCGCTGAACTGGGACGACGTCAGCGCCCATGTTGCCCCCGGCGCCACTGTGGGCCGCCCGCACATTGCCGACGCCTTGGTTGCCGCCGGCATCGTGGCTGACCGCAATGAGGCGTTCGCCAGCATCCTGACTTCCCATTCGCGTTACTTTGTCAGCCACTACGCGGTGGAGCCGGCGCTGGCCGTGGAACTGGTTCGCGCAGCCGGGGGAGTGCCCGTCTTTGCCCACCCCGTGGCATCGAGCCGGGGGAGGGTGGTGGCCCCGGAAATCTTCCATGACATGATCGACGCCGGACTCCTCGGTTTGGAGGTCGACCACCGGGACAATCCTCCCGAAGGACGCGCCTGGCTACGGCAATTGGCTCATGAGCGGGGACTATTCATCACCGGTTCTTCTGACTATCACGGAGCCGGAAAGCCCAACTTGCTAGGCGAAAACACTACCTCTCCCGAGGCTCTGGAACGGTTGTTGGCGTTGGGAACAGGAAGCACGCCCTACCTGCCATAACTCGTGCTGGAACTCTTGCAATAGCGCTCGCAGTCGCTCCTTCTACGGCCCGCCTATGCCCTACAAAGGGCCGATGGTTGCGCCATTGTTATCTCTTGAAGCACGTAACAGCCATGTTGAATCATCCGGAGCCTGTTATTGTAGGCAGAGTTGATTGGTTCGAATGGGCAACTAAATCTTGTCTAGAACCTGTTGTAGTCCCGTTGCCGGCTGAACGTCAGCCGTTGAACTTCCGGTAGTGAATAGTCGCCTTGTACGCGATTCACTTTGGGCCGCCTGCGCAGAAACATCTGCTTGCCGTGGTGGCTGGTCCCGGGCGGGAAAGTGCGCCGCGAAGTCCTTCACCGGATTACTTTGAGCACCTCTTTTTTGGGCGGCGCACGCTGTTTTTTGGCGGAATGCCGGTGAATTCCGTCCTAGCGAGAGGACAGATATGGTGCCGGATGGCGCAGGGCTGAACCAACTGGGAAGTTGGACAGTCATTGGACTATTAGTGCTGTTTTACGGTGGCACGTTGCTGATGACCTTCTTTATTGGTCGCAAGAATGAAAACGCTGACGGATATATGACAGCGGGCAACAAGGTTGGTTTTGGTATCTCGGCCGGAAGCATGACGGCCACATGGATCTGGGCATCCTCGATGTATGCCTCGGCCACCTCCGGCTACACGTACGGGATTTCCGGGCCCATCCACTACGGCTTGTGGGGCGCGTTGATGATCTTGTTCATCTACCCGTTCGGCAAACGAATCAGAGCCGTGGCGCCCAAGGCCCACACGCTCGCCGAGATCATGTACGCCCGGCACGGAAAATCCAGCCAGTTGATGCTGGCAGGTTCCAACATTGTTGGCTCGCTCATCAGCATCACCTCCAACTTCATTGCCGGTGGCGCGCTCATTGCGTTGTTGTCGCCCTTCAACTTCACCCAGGGCATCTTGTTCATGGGTGGCGGAATTTTGCTGTACTCACTGTGGTCTGGTTTTAGGGCATCGGTCATGACAGACGCCGTGCAGGTATTCGCTCTGCTCGGTGCCGTCGTCATCATCGTTCCCGTGGTGTTCTTTACTGCCGGCGGCCCAGATATGTTTGCCACAGGTGCTAGCAATCTGACCCCGCAGCAGTCCAACTTCTTCTCCTCCGAGGCCTTCCTGAATCAAGGTGCCCCGTACATTGCCGCAGTCCTGGCCTATGCCATTGGTAACCAGACCATTGCCCAGCGCCTCTTTGCTGTACGCGAGGACTTGATCAAGAAGACGTTCGTCACGGCCACAGTGGGCTACGGCGCCACCATCATCGGTGTTGGCATGCTCGGTGTCATGGCTCTATACGCCGGAATTGCGCCGATGGATGGGGACTCGAACAACTTGATCCCGCAGATGGCTGCAACGTATTTGGGCCCGATCCTACTGGGCGTCTTTCTGATCATGATTGTCAGCGCACTGTCCTCCACCGCGGACTCGGACCTCTCCGCCATGTCCTCGATCATGATGGCCGACGTCTATGGCCAAAACATTGCCAAAAAGGATAAAGCGAACCCCAAGACCATGCTGCTCATTGGCCGCATCACCATGGTTGTTGCCACTGGAGCAGGGCTGTACTTTGCCAGCGGAAAGCTGAACATCCTTGACCTCTTGGTCTTTGTTGGAGCACTCTGGGGTGCCTTGGTGTTCCCTGTCATTGCCAGCTTCTACTGGGAAAAGGTCACGAACAAGGCGTTCACCGTCTCCGTATTGGCCGCACTTGCCTGCTTCCTGCCTGTCCGTTTCGGATGGATTGCCATGGATGGAGCTACCGGCATCGTCGTCGACATGCTCGCCGTGATTGGCATAGGTGTTGTACTCGGCTTGATGGCTTTCGGCTTCTTCGGTCTGAAGATCGCCAAGATCGTGGCAGCTGTTGCCATCTTGGCTGCGGCCCCATTCGCCATCGGATTCTTACATGACTACGCCGTACTTTCAGGCTCGCTGGTGGCCTACGCCGTCAGCACCCTGGTGTGTTATTTCATGTGCTTCCGGAACAAGGCAACCTTTGATTTTGACAGCATCCAGGAGCGCATTGGCGACTTCGACAACCGAGCGGAAGCCAGCCATGACGGCACCGGTGCACTTCTTGAAGAGAAAGCGTAGGACCCAGCCGTGAGCGTATTTTTTCTGACCCTGTATGTCCTCATCTGTCCCGTGATCGTCACCGGCGTGATCTACGTGTTGGGACGGGCCCTCTGGCTGGAGATCCGTGAAGCCAAACGTGAAGGCCGCCCGCTGATTTAGTGCGATCGATGAACGGCTCAACAAAAATGCCGCCGTTTGACGGAAATGCCATAGTTCAAACCCTGGCATTTCCGTCAAACGGCGGCATTTTCACAAGTGGGCAGTGCTGTCCCTAGTCCTGCTTGTTAGTGACCTCGCCGTTGCGGCGGCGGGTACGTGTGCGGCGTGCCCGCGGCGCCCCAGCCTCGGCGGGAGCGGCAGCGGACTCGCCCTGCGTGGCAGCTGCGGAAGACGGACGACGGCGGCTGCGGCCGGCGTCGTTCTTCTCACCTGCGGGGGCGTCATCACGGCGGCGCTCACCATGGCGGGCACCTGAACGATTCCCTCCACGGTTTCCGCCACGCTCACCTTCGCGGGCTCCACCTTCGCGGGGGCCACGGCCGGATTCCTGCTTGGGGGAGTTGCGCTTGCCAGTCTCGCCCAGATCTTCCAGGACTTCGGCGTTGATGCCAGCGTGCGTACGCTTATCGCGCGGCAGGCGGCCCTTGGTGCCAACCGGAATATCCAGATCAGAGTAGAGGTGCGGGGAGGAGGAGTACGTCTCGATGGGTTCGGGAACGCTCAGACCCAGCGCCTTGTTAATCAGGCCCCAGCGAGGCATGTCATCCCAGTCAACGAACGTGACGGCCGTGCCCTTGTTGCCGGCGCGGCCCGTGCGGCCCACGCGGTGCAGGTAAATCTTTTCGTCTTCCACGCACTGGTAGTTGACCACGTGCGTGACGTCATCAACGTCAATACCGCGGGCGGCGACGTCGGTGGCGACCAGGACGTCAACCTTGTTGTTGCGGAAGGCGCGCAGGGCCTGCTCGCGGGCACCCTGGCCCAGATCGCCGTGGATGGCGGCTGCGGCGAAACCGCGGTCAACCAATTCCTCGGCAACCTTGGCAGCGGTGCGCTTGGTCTTGGTGAAGATGATGGAACGGCCGCGGCCGTTGGCCTGCAGGATCCGTGCCAAAACCTCGATCTTGTCCAGGTTGTGGGCCCGGTAGATCAGCTGGCGGATATCGCGTTTGGTCAGGCCTTCGTCGTCGGGATCGGCGGCGCGAATGTGCGTGGGCTGAGTCATGTAACGGCGGGCCATGGCAACAACCGGGCCCGGCATGGTGGCCGAGAACAGCATGGTCTGGCGCACCGGCGGGGTGCCGGCAATCAAGGTTTCAACATCGGGCAGGAAGCCCAGATCCAGCATTTCGTCGGCCTCGTCGAGGATGACCATGCGGACGTGCTTGACGTTCAGGTGGCGCTGTTTGAGTAAGTCGATCAGACGGCCGGGGGTTCCAACAATCAGTTCAACGCCCTTTTGCAGGGCCTCGACCTGAGGCTCGTACGCGCGGCCACCGTAGATGGTGGCGATGCGGATGCCGCGGTGCTTGGAGGCAGTGGTGAGGTCGTTGGCAACCTGAACGGCGAGCTCACGCGTGGGCACGATGATCATGGCCTGGGGTGCGCCCGGGGCTGCGAGCTTCTCAAAGCCCTCATCCTTGGGAGCAACAATGCGGTTCAACGCGGGGATACCGAAGCCTAGGGTCTTACCGGTTCCGGTCTTGGCCTGGCCAATGATGTCGTGACCGGTCAGTGCGATGGGCAGCGTCATGGCCTGGATGGGGAAGGGGTGCGTGATCCCGGCTTCGGTCAGCGAGGAAACAATCTCGTGGTGAACGCCAAAGCTGGCGAACGTTTCCTTCTCCTCCTGACGCGGCGGTTCGTTGCTGCTCAGCGTTCCGTCAATCTCAACGTTTTCGTTGCCGTCTTCTGCTTGCAGCAGGGAATCTGTTTCAATGCTCAAATGCTTACCATTCAATTCGTCTATACAAGGTGCCGCCAACCGGGCTCAACGCTGGCACAAGAGGCCTCACGGAACAGCAGAATAGCGGCACTATCTTAGGGAAGCCGATCGCGGGCTTGCAATTTCTTGCCATCCCGGAGCCACAAACGGCAGGTGCGGGAAGAGCTGATAAGACGCGCGTAGGGGCGGGCTTGTTGAATCAAAAACTAATAATCAACGACCGGGCATCCATGTCTACATGCTCAGTCTAGCGGCACAGCTGCAAATACCGCGGCGAACATAGCGCAGATGACAATGTTGCGCGCTAACAGTGGCGCCGGAGCTGCTCAACTGCCATACCAACAGCGCCATGTTCGACGGCGGGAAGCGAGTGCAGCGGGTGGCTTCAGGCAGGTGAAGGCTAGACGGTTCAGGTCGGTGGGGCCTAGGCGGGGATGAACTTAATGCTTCGCCCAGCAATGTCCACGGAGGCTAGCTTGACCCGCACTGCGGTGCCCGGTTCTAGGTCACCGTCGCAATACGCCGTCACGGCAGGCTCCTGAATCTGGATGGAGCTGCGTGCCGCGGCTGCTTTGGTGTTGTGCCCGTTCTTCTTCGGCCCGGCAAGCACCACGGCGTCAAATTCGCTTCCCACCCGGTGACTGAGCAGCGCCGCCTCCACCGTGTCAACGGCGGCCCGATCCACCTTGTTGGCCAGCTGGTTTGAGGCAGCCATAATCTCTGGCAACTCATCCAGAGCGGCAACGGCCCAGTCCGGAACCTCCTCGTTGGCGCAGAGCGAGGCACAAATAGCCAGCACAAATCGATCCACTAGACGGCGCAACGGTGCAGTGGTGTGGGCGTACGGCGCGGCTACGGCCGCCTGCAGCACGTGCTCCGGCACCTCACCATTAAAGGGTGTGTAGCCGGCACCGCGGAACAGTGTTGTGGCGGCATGCATGAGCGCTAGATGTTTGGGGTTGGAAGTGTTCAAGGTTCGCAGATAGGCCCCATAGGCCAGATCCTCACCCCACGGTTCACCCAACGCCACAGTCTGCAATCGGTAGGCGGCAATGGCTTCCTCATCAGGTGCCGGCATGGTGCGCAAGATGCCCACTTTGCCCTCAAGCATTACCTGGGCCGCAGCCATCCCGGTGAGCAGTGAAATCTGGGCGTTCCAGTCTTCGATGGGCAGATTGGGACGGAACTCCAACACGTACTTGCCGTCAACGAATTCAACTTCCTGAGCAGGCACATTCAAGCTAGCGCCGCCCCGGACCCGTTCCAGCTCGATGCGTTTTGTCCCAATCTCAGCCAACAGCGCCAAGATGCCGGCGACGGCGGCCGGTGCGTTCCCGGCGTCGTGCATCTCTTGAGCTTCTTCGTAACCCAGCTTCGCGATGCTTTGCACGGTGGCGCGCCGGACGGAGGCCGAGGTTTGGGCGCCGTCGGCGTCGAGGTGGATTTCCCAGACGTAGGCGGAGCGCGGATCGTTGGCGAAGAGGCTCGCCGCACCCTCGCTCAGGGGCAACGGATGCAGAGGAATGCGCTGGCCAGGGGTGTAAATGGTTTGGCCGCGGCGGCGCGTCTCGGCATCCAGCGGGCCACCGGCGGGGACAAAGGCGGGGACATCGGCAATGGCATAGTGGACCACGTAGCCGTCGTCGCTACGCTGCAGGTACATGGCCTGATCCAGATCCTGAGAAGTGGGCGGGTCAATGGTGATGAAGGGCAGCGCGGTGAGATCCGGTGCAGGCAATTGATGGCCTGCGATCACCGCATCCACCTCAGCCAAAACATCCGGGGCAAAGCCGTCTGGCAGCTTAAACTCATCGCTCAAGGCGGCGAGGGCCTGGGCTAGGGACTGTTGCGCGGCGCTACTACTGACGCCAATATGTGAGTACGGCACGATTTCAGCGTAAACGATTCGTGTGCGCGAACATGGGCGGCGCGGCACAGACTACGCTGGTACTTATGAGTATTTCAGCTTCCGAGGCCGATGATTCCGTCTCTGCAGGCGAACTGAGCGCCCGTTATGACAACTTCGTGGTGGACCTGTTGGGCAGCATCGCATACGGCGAGCTCTCCGCGTTTGAACGGCTAGCCAACGACGCCCGGCATTCGCCCTCGCTGTCCGACAGAGCCGTGCTGGGCAAAATGGCGGTCTCCGAGTTTGGCCATTACGAAGCCATGTGTGCCCGGTTGCTGGAGATGGGCATGGATCCGGAACTCGCCATGGCCCCATACCAGCGCATGGTTGATGCCTTCCATGAACGCACCCGCCCCGCCGATTGGCACGAGTCCTTGATGAAGGCCTACGTGGTGGAAGCCATCACAGAAGAGTTCTACGCCGCGATTGCCGAACATCTGGACGAGTCCACGCGTGCCGCCATTGCAGCGGTGCGCACCAGTGATGAGCAGAACGCTCTGCTCGCCAAACTGTTGAAGAGCATGCTGGCGCAGGACCCCCGGCTCTCGTCCAGGTTGGCGTTGTGGGGGCGTCGTTTGGTGGGGGAGGCGCTGACACAGGTGGAGCGCATCGGCGCCAAGCACAGCTTCTTGGTGGGGTTGCGACCCGACGGAACTCAGGAGGCGGCCGCAGCCGAGGTTTCGAAAATTCTTAGCACTCTGACCCGCAACCATTCCAAACGAATGAGCCAGCTGGGACTGACAGCCTAAGTTTTTTACTTTTCGGGGAGGAGCGGACAGCGGTGGCGAGTGCAGTCGCAGGTGGTGGTGGTGGACTTAGCCGCCGCGGACGTCGGCCAGGATGCGTTCAAGCGTCTCGGCAGCGCTCTCTTGTTCGGTGATTCTTAGCTCCGCAATGCCGGCCAGCGGATTCCAGCCTCGGTACCAGCCGCGCATAGCGTCTTCGCCAAAGTCGGCCCGCTTGTCAGGACGGGTTGCATGTCGGCGTAACGTCTCCTCAAAGCTGAGGTCGTAGGCGTAAAAAAGGCTCCGCCCCTGATGCCCGTCCCGCAGCGTGAGGAACACTTCGCTATAAGTATTGGCGTTGAACATGCCTTCCATAATGACGGTGCGGCCGTGTTGCAGCGCCAAGGCAGCCGACTGCTGAATGAGCGCGATACTCAGCGCGGAGTAATTTCCGGCCTCGCCCAAAATAGTCCGGCGAAAATTGTCTTGCTCGATCCACACTCCGTCCAGTTCCTGCTGCAAAGCGCAGGCCACCGTGCTCTTGCCGGAGCCAGAGTTGCCACGCAGCACGATCAGGAGGGACATCTCTCCATCAAAGCACGTTCGACGGCGGATGGCTCCTGCCGCTGTCGACTCACCGGAACGACGCGTTCGCTACGCGTAGCTCTCTCCCCGTGACTCGCTGCGCTCGTACGGGCCCCGCGTTCGCTACGCTTAGCCCGTGGGAAAACGACGCGGGACCTCGGTTGGCAGTAGTTCCTTTAGCCGTGTCTTGGCGCTCTTGGTCGCCGGAACGTTCTTTATGGAGATTTTGGACGGCACCATTATTGCCACGGCTGCTGCCGCAATAGCCGCAGATCTGAACGTTCGTCCAGTGGACATCAACTTGGCCATGACCTCGTACCTGATCACCCTGGCTGTGGGTATTCCGATCAGCGGCTGGTTGGCTGAACGCTTTGGGGCTCGGCGTGTGTTCACGTCCGCCATCGCCATCTTCACTATTGCCTCCCTATTGTGCGCACTGAGCCCGAATCTGATGTTCCTTTGCGGAGCGCGGATGCTCCAAGGCATGGGCGGGGCGATGATGGTTCCAGTAGGTCGGTTGGTGGTGCTGCGTGAGGCAGATAGGAAAGAATTCCTAGAAGCCATCGCCTACCTGACCTGGCCCGCGCTCATAGCACCGGTGATTGCCCCGGTGTTGGGTGGCCTGCTGGTCACGTATTCCAGCTGGCACTGGATCTTCCTCATCAACGTCCCCTTGGGGATAGTTGCCTTCATTGTGGCCACCAGAGTTGTTCCGGACATCAGAGCCAGGAAGCTGCCACCGCCGGACTGGGTAGGTTTCCTGCTGTGCGGCACAGCCTTGGCCGCGCTGGTGATAGGTATGGAACTGGTGGGTGCGGCACCCACGCCGTGGGCCGGCGTCGTACTTTGGTTTGTGCTGGCAGCAGCCGGGACCGTGGCAGCGCTCTGGTGGTTTAGACGCTCACAGCACCCGCTACTGGATCTGCGTGCTCTGCGGATCCCCACATTTTTGGTGGGCAACCGCGGCGGTGCGCTTTACCGGCTGGTGATTAATGCGGTGCCGTTTTTACTACCGCTGATGTTCATGATCGGATTCGGCTGGAGTGCGCTTGAGGCGGGCCTGATGACCATGGCCGTGTTCGCCGGGAACGTGCTGATCAAGCCAGTCACCTCGCCCATGATCCGGCGTTTCGGGTATCGCCGTGTGCTGCTGCTCAGCAATATAGGCGGCACCCTGACACTGGTGGCCTGCGCCTTCCTGAACCCCGAAACGCCACTGGCGCTCATCGCCGTCGTACTATTTGCCAGCGGGGTGCTGCGCTCGATCGGCTTCAGTGCCTACAACACCTTGCAGTTCATGGACGTACCCAAGGCGCGGATGGCCGGAGCCAACACACTCTCCTCCACGATCGCTCAGGTCGCAACAGGCCTAGGCATTGCCGTGGGTGCTCTGATTTTGCGGGGGGCCGAAGCCATCCTGGCCCGAATCCCGGAGACTGCGCCAGTGACGGGCTACCAGTGGACATTCGCTGTGCTCGGGGTGATCATGCTGTACCCGGTGGTCGAAGCGCTGCGCATGCACCGGAGCGCGGGGGAATTGCTCAGCTAGCGGTGAGGTGAACTGCTCAGCTAGAACCTGGGTGGCCGGACGCTTTGCGGTTGGGCAGAAACAGCGCCGCAATCGCGGCCGCACCGCCGGCGAGAACGGCCAAAGCGGCGGCCATGGCACTCCACCCAAACTGTTGGAACACCAAGCCTGCGCTCCAGCCGATCACGCTGGAACCGGAGTAGTAACTGAGGTTATAGAGGGAAGACGCCTGGGCTCGGCCAGTGGTGGCTAACGCTCCAGTCCACCCCGACGCGATACTGTGCGCGCCAAAAAAACCTGCCGTAAATAACACCAGCCCCATCAAAATCAGGACGATCGGGCTTGCCAGCGTCATGGCCAGCCCGCCCACCATGACGCCGATCGACGCCAACAACACTGCACGGCGACCCCAGCGACCAGCCATTCCGGCTACCATCCGTGAGGAGAATGTCCCTGCCAAATACGCCAGAAAGAGCAGCGCCACTGCCGACGCGGGAAAGAGGTAGGGTGGTGCTTCCAAACGGAACCCCAGATAGTTGTACACACTGACAAAGGCGCCCATCAACAAGAAAGCTTGGGCGTACAAAGCCAGCAAGGAACTGCTGCGTAGTTGGGGGATTAGCCTGCCTAACACTGCGCCAAAGCCCACCCGGGGCGAGGGAATGAAACCCCTCGGGCGGGGCGCCAGACCAAGGAAAGCCACGGCCGCCACCGCCGCGCAGAGTGAGACGGCGAGCGTGCCCATACGCCAACCGGCCACATCCGCGACAGGTCCGGCCAGCAGCCGACCAAATAGTCCACCCAGTGTGGTCCCAGCAACGTAGGCGCCAGCTGCGGCCGCCGCATGGGATGCCCTGACTTCTTCGCTGAGGTAGGCGATCGCCAAGGCGGGGATACCGCCCAGCGCTGCACCCTCCAGCGCTCGCAGAACCAACAGAATTTCAAAATTTGGGGCCGCCGGAACCAATAAACCCATGATGGTTGCCAGAATGACGGCCAGCCCCATGGTGCGGACCCGGCCCCAGCGGTCGGCAACAAAAGACCAAGGCAAAACTGCTGCGGCAAGCCCGATCGTTGCCACTGACACCGTCAACGAGGCCTGCGCCGCAGAGACATTCAAGTCCCGCGAAACCAGAGGCAATAGTCCCTGCAGCGAATACAACTGGGCGAACGTTGCCACCCCGGCACAAGCCAGCGCAGCCAAGATCCGACGATATCCAGAACTGCCACGCTGGTGCCCGTCCCAGTGAGCTGCCGTACCCGCCACAGGATGAATCGGGCCGTTAGAGTCAGCCACTAATCACCACTTATACGGTTCCTTGTCCATGGCCACTGCCCATACCAGCTATGCGTCACTGGATGATTTTCTCTGGCGAAAGCATGCACCAGCCCGAGTTACAGCCTAGCCTCAACCACTCCCAATATGAGGTTGGGACAAAGGCTGTTAGCGCAGAACGACTGTACGGTTCCCGGAGAGAATGATCCGGCCCTCGGCATGCCATCTCACGGCGTTGGTTAGCGCCTTGCATTCGGCGTCTTTACCGACCGCGACCAGATCCGCAGGACTGTAGGTGTGGTCCACCTCGATGACTTGTTGGGCGATGATCGGCCCCTCATCCAGTTCAGCGTTGACGTAGTGAGCCGTGGCGCCGACCGTTTTGACTCCGCGTTCGTATGCCTGGTGGTATGGCTTGGCGCCCTTGAAACTGGGCAGGAAGGAGTGATGAATATTGATTGCACGCCCCGATAGCACCTTGGTCAAATCATCACTGAGAACCTGCATGTACCGCGCCAGCACCACCAGCTCAGCCGTGTATTGATCCACCAACTCCAGCAACTGGGCTTCGGCGGCCGGCTTCGTATCAGGGGTCACCGGGATGTGGTGGAACGGAATTCCATGCCAGTCCACCAAATCCTTGTGCGTCTCATGGTTAGAGACAACAGCCACGATCTCCACCGGAAGTTCGCCGGTACGGGCCCGGAAGAGCAGATCATTGAGGCAGTGGCCAAACTTGGAAACCATGACCAGGATGCGTTCTTTACGGGCCTGCGGTTCCAGCCGCCACCGCATGCCCCACTGCTCGGCGAGGGGCGCAAAATCGCTCCGCAGCTGATCCGCAGATGGCCCATCTGCGGTGGCCAGGAAGTGTACCCGCATGAAGAACTGCCGCACCTGCTGGTCACCGAACTGCTTGATATCCACGATGTAGCAGCCATGCTCGAGCAGATAGTGCGCTACTGCGTGCACAATTCCGGGGTTCTCGACGCAGTTAAGAGTCAGGATGAACCCTTCCCCAGTTGCAGGAATTTCACTGTGAACGTTCGACGGCGTCAACGGCTCCGTGGTCATCGTCCAGCCTCTTCTTCGTGTGCCAGGCTACGGGCTGTGCTGGCCTCCGCCTCTGTTACGAGATCTGCCTTGAAATTGCGGTAGCGGGCCAAGTGGCCGGGGGTCTTGCCAATGAAGTACCAGACCACCGCAAGTGCAATGAACCAGATGGGCGTAACCAACAGGGCGATCAACGTATCGACCTGAGTTGTCAGGGCCCATAGGACAAAGGCGAAGAAAGCGAAGACAACGTAGACCATGGGGATACCGCCAGGCATCTTGAATTTGGAGGCCTCGTGCAATTCAGGGCGACGGCGACGGAAGGCAAGGTAGCTGGCCAGAATGATGGACCAGACAAAGACGAAGCAGACAGCAGCCACGGTGGTGACCATTTCAAAGGCTTTGCTGATGTCTTCGCCGACGTATAGCAACACGATGCTGGACAAGAGCAGGACACAGGAAAGGAACAACGCGTTGTTGGGGACCTTGCGGTTAGACAACTTGGCGAATCTGGCAGGGGCATCGCCTTCCATGGCCAGGCCATAAACCATGCGGGAGGTGGAATAGATCCCGGAGTTCGCTGAGGACATCGCTGACGTCAGCACCACAAGGTTGATGATGGTGGCTGCCGCTCCGAGTCCGGCCAAGGAGAACATGGCGATAAACGGGCTGCTTCCGGCCGAGAACTGGGTCCAGGGAATGACTGCCATCAGGATGATCAAGGCGCCTACATAGAACAGCAGCACGCGGATCGGGATGGAGTTGATGGCTTTTGGAAGGTTCTTCTCCGGATCTTTGGCCTCAGCAGCGGTGGTACCGACCAGTTCAATGCCGACGAAGGCAAACACAGCGATCTGGAATCCGGCAACAAAGCCCATGAACTCATTCGGGAAGAAGCCGCCGTGGCTCCACAGGTTCGTGAAGCTTGCTGTTCCAAAATCAGACTGGAAACGGCTAAAGATCATGAATAGGCCCACAGCGATCAGAGCCACAATGGCAATGATCTTGATGAGGGCAAACCAGAACTCTGTCTCACCGAAGGCCTTCACCGTGGTCAGGTTTAGGATCAGCAAGATTCCTACTGTGACCACACCCGGGATCCACAAGGGAATGCCCGGCAAAAGGACATCTGAGTAGGCGGCGATCGCGATGACGTCAGCGATGCCTGTGATAACCCAGCAGAACCAGTACGTCCAGCCGGTGAAGAAGCCTGCCCAGGGGCCCAGCAAATCTGCGGCAAAGTCGCTAAAAGACTTGTAATGGAGGTTGCTGAGCAACAGTTCACCCATGGCTCGCATGACAAAGAACAGCATGAATCCGATGATCATGTACACAAAGATCACCGACGGTCCGGCGGCGGAAATGGTTTTGCCGGAACCCATAAACAAGCCGGTTCCAATGGCACCGCCAATGGCAATGAGCTGGATATGGCGGTTGCTGAGTTGGCGCTCGAGCTGGGGTGGCTCGTCCGAGAGGGGCGCGGTATGGCGAGTAGTCAAAGGAATTCCTTCGTTCAGGTGGCATGGAGCACCACGAAGATTTTTTCCTCCCCACTCTGTATGGGACCTGAGAGTTTTCGCGTTTCTAAAAAATAGTGAACGCTTGCACCGTCGGTGAGTCCGTTTCCCGGACTGCTTTCCAGAGTTGCCTAGCCGTGGCGGTACAGGGGCCTGAGAGATTCCCGGGGAGGGTTTGCTCCTTCGGCGCCTACCGATATCGCTGGGAGGACTCTCCCGCCGCGGATCATAGGCACTGCAAAACTTAAAATAAAGAAGGGTGACGCGAGTCACAGATTAGCCTGAACTTTGGGCCATGTGCAAGACGTATCCAGAAAGTCGTCCGGAACGGCAGGAAATGGGGCCGCCGCGGCCATCAAGGAGGCCTCCTTGATGGGGCGACTTGGTGGAACCGCTGAAGTGCCTGACTCGGACACGAAGCGGCGACGGCTCGGACGGAGGAGTTGCACTAAGTGCGAGCCATCGGGTAGTGTGTGCCGAGAATCACCTACATTTGAATATGCCTTTTGAACCGTGGCGGGAGAGTCCTCCCAGCAATGTGTGAGGCGCCGTAGGAGCAAATCCTCCCCAGGAATCTCTCAGGCCCCCGTACCGTCATGGCGAGGCAACTCTGGAAAGCAGCCGGATTAATCCGGTTCACCGACGGTGCAAAGCGGATCACAAATCTGCGGAATCTCTCAGGTCCAAGACAGAGCGGGGAGGAACCCCACTCATGCCGAAGCTTTCGCCCGGCCGTACCTTGGAGTTCCCCTTGACGATTCAGTCCCTTCCTAGCGTGTTCGCCGATCGCCATATTGGTGCCCGTGAACAATCGCATGTCGATTCCATGCTCAAAGCCATTGGCTATGACAGCGTCGATTCACTCGTTGATATGGCCGTTCCCGATTCCATTCGCCAGAGCACGCCGCTGGCGTTGCAGGCCGCGTTGAGTGAGGTTGAAGTCCTGACCCAGCTGCGTGGGCTCGCAGCAAAGAACACCATGGCCGTGCAGATGATCGGCCAGGGCTACTACAACACCGTGACGCCGCCGGTGATCATGCGCAACATCCTCGAAGCTCCGGCCTGGTACACGGCGTACACGCCGTACCAGCCGGAGATTTCCCAAGGCCGCCTTGAGGCACTCTTGAACTTCCAGACCATGGTCAGCGACTTGACCGGTCTGCCCGTCGCCAACGCCTCCCTGCTCGATGAAGCAACGGCCGTGGCCGAGGCTGTGCTGCTCATGCGCCGCTCCAACAAGACCAAGGGAGCCGGCGAGGCCAAGACCGTTTTGGACTCGGATCTGCTGCCGCAGACCATCGCCATCGTCAAGGGCCGCGCCGAAGCCCTCGGTTTTGAGGTTGAGGTTGCCGATCTTTCCCTGGGTCTGCCCGAAGGTGCCATCAACGGCGTCGTTTTGCAGCAGCCCGGCGTCTCCGGCCGTGTCTTCAACCACGCACCGGTCATCGCCGCCGCCAAGGAACAGGGCGCACTGGTCACCGTTGCCGCCGATCTGCTCGCGCTGACGCTTATCACCCCTCCCGGTGAGCAGGGCGCCGACATCGCCGTAGGAACTGCCCAGCGCTTCGGTGTTCCGCTGTTCTTCGGTGGACCGCACGCCGCTTACATGGCTGTCCGCAACGGCATGGAGCGTTCACTGCCCGGCCGCATCGTTGGCGTCTCCAAGGACAACACCGGCTTGTCGGCCTACCGCCTGGCCCTGCAGACCCGCGAGCAGCACATCCGCCGCGAGAAGGCCACCTCCAACATCTGTACTGCGCAGGCATTGCTGGCTATCGTGGCTTCCATGTACGCCGTCTACCACGGCCCCTCCGGTCTGAAGGCCATTGCCGAAACCGTCCACGGGCACGCCCGCACCTTGGCAGCGGCACTGCAGGGATCCGGCGTCGAGCTTGTCAATGACTCCTTCTTCGACACCCTCACGGTGCGCGCACCGGGCCGCGCCAACGCACTGGTCGCCATCGCCGAGCGCGACGGTATCAACTTGCGTCCCATCGACGCCGATCACGTCGGTATTTCCGTCGATGAAACCACGACGTCGGACATTGTGGCCCGCGTGGCCGCCGTGTTTGGTGCCGCACCGGCAGGAGACGGCACGGATGCGGGCAGCAGCTCAGATTTCGCATTGCCCGCTGAGACTGTGCGCGTCTCGGATTTCCTGACTCACCCGGTCTTCAACACGCACCGCTCCGAAACCCAGATGCTGCGTTACATCCGCCGCCTCAGCGACCGCGACCTGGCGCTTGACCGCACCATGATCCCCTTGGGCTCTTGCACCATGAAGCTCAATGCAACGGCTGAGATGGAAGCCATGTCATGGCCCGGATTTGCTTCCATCCACCCCTTCGCTCCGGATTCACAGACTGTTGGTTGGCGTGAACTGATCGGTGGCTTGGAAGCCGATCTGGCCGAAATCACCGGCTACGATCAGGTCTCCATCCAGCCCAACGCTGGTTCGCAGGGTGAGCTCGCTGGCCTGCTGGCGATCCGCGGCTACCACCTCTCCCGTGGCGACGCCCAGCGCACCATCTGCCTCATTCCGCAATCGGCTCACGGCACCAACGCAGCCTCAGCTGTGCTGGCTGGCATGAAGGTTGTTGTTGTCGCTACCGCAACGGACGGCACCATTGACCACGCTGACCTGACGGCCAAGATTGAGAAGCACAAGGATCAGCTCTCGGCCATCATGATCACCTACCCGTCCACGCACGGCGTGTACGACGCCGATGTGACCGATGTGTGCGACGCCGTCCACGCAGCTGGTGGCCAGGTCTACGTTGACGGTGCCAACCTCAACGCTCTGGTTGGTTTGGCTCAGCCCGGTAAGTTCGGCGGCGACGTCAGTCACCTGAACCTGCACAAGACCTTCTGCATCCCGCACGGCGGTGGCGGCCCCGGCGTTGGTCCGGTTGCAGCCAAGGCGCACCTGGCTCCGTTCATGCCCGGCGATGCCAACGCGTCCGGCACGATCGAGGGGACCGGTGTGCCGATCTCGGCTACCCGCTTCGGTTCCGCCGGCGTACTGCCCATCTCCTACGCTTACGTGAAGCTCATGGGCGCCAAGGGTCTCACCGAAGCCACCAAGTCTGCGCTGTTGGCTGCCAACTACATTGCCTCGCAGCTCAACGAGCACTACCCGGTGCTGTACACCGGCGCCGGTGACCTGGTGGCCCACGAGTGCATCCTGGATCTGCGGGATCTGACGGCCAAGACCGGTGTGAGCGCCGAAGACGTGGCCAAGCGCCTCATCGACTACGGCTTCCACGCACCCACGCTGTCCTTCCCCGTATCCGGCACCCTTATGGTGGAGCCCACCGAGTCCGAAGACTTGGCTGAGATCAACCGCTTCATCACCGCCATGATCAGCATCCGCCAGGAAATCGATCAGGTAGCCGAGGGTACGTTCACACTCGTTGACAGCCCGCTGCGCAATGCACCTCACACGGCTGCTGCCGTCGTGAACTCAGATTGGGACCGCGGCTACTCCCGCGAACAGGCTGTGTTCCCTGTGGCTGCGCTGCGCCAGGACAAGTACTTCCCGCCGGTCGGCCGCATTGACGGCGCAGCCGGTGACCGCAACTTGGTCTGCTCCTGCCCGCCCATCGAAGATTTCGAAGACTAACCACCACCGCAAAGGAATTCCCATGACTGAGAACCACACTTCCCTTTACGGCGAGCACCAGAAGGCCGGGGCCTCGTTCACCGACTTTGGTGGCTGGCAGATGCCGTTGAAGTACTCTTCCGAACTCGCAGAACACCACGCCGTACGCAAGGCTGCCGGCCTCTTTGACCTCTCCCACATGGGCGAAGTCTGGGTCACCGGTGCCGATGCTGCCGCGTTCTTGGACTACGCCCTGGCCGGCAAGCTTTCCGCTGTGGCCGTGGGTAAGGCCAAGTATTCGCTAATCTGCAACGTCGACGGCGGCATTGTGGACGACCTGATTTCTTACCGCCTCGGCGATGAGAAGTTCCTCGTGGTACCCAACGCAGGCAACGCAGCCACCGTTGCAAAACTGTTGGTTGAACGCGCCGCCGGCTTCGATGTCGTGGTCGAAGACGTCACCATGGAAACCTCTTTGGTTGCCGTGCAGGGACCTAACGCAGCAGCCATTTTGCTGACGCTGGTACCGGAAGACCAGCACGCTCTCGTGACCGAGATGAAGTACTACGCAGCTGCCTACGTGAGCATCAACGGTCAGGAGCTGCTGCTGGCCCGCACCGGCTACACGGGTGAAGACGGCTTTGAAATCTATGTCCCCAACGCTGATGCTGTAGCCCTGTGGCAGGTACTGATGGAGAACGGCGCAGATCAGGGCCTGGTCCCTGCCGGTCTGGCAAGCCGGGACTCCCTGCGTCTGGAAGCTGGCATGCCCCTCTACGGCAACGAGCTCTCCGTATCGGGTCACGCCTACTCAGCCGGTATGGGTCCGGTGGTTTCGCTGGCCAAGGAAAGCGACTTCGTCGGCAAGGCCGCACTGGCCGCCATCAAGGAATCGGGCGACGGCGTCACGTCTGGCCGTAAGCTCGTGGGCTTGAAGGGTCTGGGGCGTCGCGCAGCCCGCGGTCACTACTCCGTCATGAAGGACGGCGCTGTCATTGGCGAAGTCACCTCAGGCCAGCCCAGCCCCACCCTTGGTTACCCCGTAGCCCTGGCCTACGTTGATGTGGCACATGCCGAAGTTGGCACGCAGCTCGATGTTGACCTCCGCGGCAAGGCTGAGCCCTTTGAAGTAGTCGCACTGCCTTTCTACAAGCGTCAAAAGTAATTTCCCGCATTTAGAGATATTCCCTAAGACACCTAAGGACCATCATGAGCAAGGTAGCAGCAGAACTAAAGTACTCCGCCGAACACGAGTGGATTGCGCGCGACGGCGCGGGTCCAGCCACCATCGGCGTCTCAGCCGTGGCCGCAGACGCCCTCGGCGACATTGTGTACGTTGACCTGCCCGAGGTGGGCGCCACCGTGACCGCCGGTGATGTATGTGGCGAGATCGAGTCAACGAAGTCCGTCTCCGATTTGTACTCACCCGTGACCGGTGTGGTGACCGAGACCAACTCCGGAGCCATTGAGGATCCGGCCATCATCAACTCCGATCCTTATGGGGCCGGCTGGTTGTTCAAGGTTGACGTTGAGTCCGATGGTCCCTTGCTCACCGCAGAAGAGTACGCGGCTGCAAACGGTGGCGAGCTGTGAGCGGGGCAGTTTCCGCCGTGGACTTCGTGCAGGTAGTTTCACCGAGCCTGGACGCCACGCTGGCAGACCTTGACCCCGAAGTTGCGGTTCAGATTGACGCCGAGCTGGCACGCCAGCGCAGCGGTCTGGAAATGATCGCTTCGGAGAACCACACCGCGGCAGCAGTCATGGCGGCTCAGGGCTCGGTCCTGACCAACAAGTACGCCGAAGGTTACCCGGGCCGCCGCTACTACGGTGGCTGCGAGCACGTGGATGTCATTGAGCAGCTGGCTATTGACCGTGTCAAGGATTTGTTCGGTGCCGGATTCGCAAACGTTCAGCCGCACTCCGGCGCCCAGGCCAACGCCTCGGTCATGCATGCACTGATCAAGCCCGGCGACACCATCATGGGCCTGAACTTGGCCCACGGCGGGCACCTCACGCACGGCATGAAGATTAACTTCTCCGGCCGCCTGTACAACGTGGTTCCGTACCAGGTTCGCGAAGACACACATCAGGTGGACATGGCCGAGGTCGAGCGCCTGGCGCTCGAGCACAAGCCGGCCCTCATTGTTGCTGGCTGGTCCGCTTACGCCCGCCAGCTGGACTTCGCCGAATTCCGCCGTATCGCGGATCTGGTGGGGGCCTACCTCATGGTGGACATGGCGCACTTTGCCGGTCTGGTGGCTGCCGGGCTGCACCCCTCACCGGTGCCGCACGCACACGTGGTCACTTCCACCACTCACAAGACGTTGGCCGGCCCGCGCGGCGGCATCATCTTGAGCAACGACGCCGACATCGCCAAGAAGATCAACTCTGCGGTGTTCCCCGGACAGCAGGGCGGCCCTTTGGAGCACGTCATCGCTGGCAAGGCAGTGGCGTTCAAGATTGCTGGCACGCCGGAGTTCAAGGAACGTCAGGAACGTGTCTTGGCTGGTTCGGCCATCTTGGCCAAGCGCCTCATGGAGGACGATGTTTCGGCTAAGGGAATCTCCGTGATTTCCGGTGGTACCGATGTGCACCTGGTACTGGTTGATCTGCGCAACTGCGAGCTCAATGGGCAGGAGGCCGAGGACCGTTTGGCCGCGATCGACATCACCGTCAACCGCAACGCCGTGCCGTTCGATCCGCGTCCGCCCATGGTCACCTCGGGTCTGCGTATTGGCACCCCGGCATTGGCTACTCGCGGATTTGGCGAGGCGGCCTTTGTGGAAGTAGCTGACATCATTGCCGAGGCGCTCATTGCTGACGCCTCAGCTGACCTGTCAGGTTTGCGTGCCCGCGTTGAGGCTCTGGCCGCAGCGCACCCGTTGTACCCGTCAGTGGCAAATCTGTCCTAACGGGACCCTCCCTGTGGTGGCCGTCTTGGACGGCGGCCACCACAGGGACTGGCTGGGCATGCACCGTCACGGTGCGCCCGGCCCTCCGGCGGGATTCGCTTCTGAGCTATCTGAGTTGTCGGAGTAGTATTTGCACTTGAGTGAGGTACTCACATGTCTGTTGGCGTTTTTGACTTGTTTACGGTGGGAATCGGTCCATCCAGTTCCCACACAGTGGGTCCCATGCGGGCTGCTGCGGCTTTTGCCAAGGAGCTGAACGAGCAGCACATTTTGGAGCGCGTTGCCGCTGTCCGCGTGGACCTCTATGGCTCGTTAGCGGCCACGGGCCGCGGACACGGCACCATGACAGCTGTTCTGCTAGGCCTGGAAGGCCGCGAACCTGAGCTGATTCTGCCTGAGGAAGTCGAAGCTCGTCTGGCTGCCTTTGCTGCCGGAGAGCCACTCTTGGTCGGTGGAACTGTGCCGCTGGCCTACGGTGCCGATGACATCATCTTGCATCCACTGACCATTTTGCCCCGTCATACGAACGGCATGAAGCTCAACGTCAGCGACGCCGCAGGTGAAGTGATCCATGAGGCCACGTACTTCTCCGTTGGCGGTGGGTTCATCATTCGTGAAGACGCGGTGGAAGAAGCCGTCGCTGAGCTGGAATCATCCAAAGCCCTTTTACCTTATCCTTTCCGCACGGCGGCAGAACTGCTCAGGCATTGTGCCACCGCAGGCGGCAACTTCAGCGACGTCATGCTCGCCAACGAGCTCGTGGAACGCAGTGAAGATCAGGTCCGTGCCGGACTGTTGCACATTCGCGACGTCATGGACCAGTGCAAGGACGCCTCCCTTGCCCGTGAGGGCATACTCCCCGGCGGCCTGAATGTTCGACGCCGGGCTCCAGCCTGGCACGAACGCCTCCGTGCCGAGGATCCTGACCGTGACCCGAAGTTCTGGCAGGAGTGGGTCAACCTGGTGGCCCTTGCTGTCAACGAGGAGAATGCTTCCGGCGGGCGCGTAGTCACTGCGCCAACTAACGGTGCTGCCGGCATCATTCCTGCTGTCATGTTCTATGCAACCCACTACATCGACGGGATGCACAACGCATCACAAGAGGCGATTGACGCCGTCGTGGTTAAATTCCTGCTCGCAGCCGGTGCCGTGGGTGTCCTGTATAAGGAACAGGCCTCCATTTCCGGCGCGGAGGTGGGCTGTCAGGGCGAGGTGGGTTCGGCGTCGTCCATGGCGGCTGCGGGACTGGCTGAAGTCATGGGTGGCACCCCGGAACAGGTGGAGAATGCCGCCGAAATTGCCATGGAACACAACCTCGGGCTGACCTGCGATCCCATTGGTGGGCTCGTGCAGATTCCGTGCATCGAACGCAACGCGATTGCTGCGGCCAAGGCCATCAACGCGGCGAAAATGGCGTTGTGGGGCGATGGTCAACACCGCGTCTCCCTCGACGAGGTCATCATCACCATGCGTGAAACTGGACGCGATATGTCCTCCAAATACAAGGAAACAGCCATGGGCGGCCTCGCCGTCAACGTGGTGGAATGCTAAAACAGCCAAACCCCACGTATGCGGGGCCAGCACTTTTCTTATGCGCCCCACTCGCCACAAGTTGAGCGCGTGTTGTCCACTGGCGCACAACTCAGCACGAGCTGAACGCATAAAAGAACAACCCGAACAACCATGCGCACACCCCACAACCAGTCCAACGCATAGAAGAAGTTCCCAGCCGCTGCGCCAACAAGTATTGCAAGGAGAGTCATGTCATTGAACCCTGAGGGACGTAAGTTGTTGCGGATTGAGCAGCGTAATGCTGCGGTTCCGGTTGAGCGTAAGCCGGAGTGGATGAAGACGAAGGTCGAGATGGGCCCGGAGTTCAT
>NZ_JBFBLU010000010.1:0-91508 GCF_040686795.1 Specibacter sp. NPDC078709 | reverse complement strand
GAACTCTCCCAAGAAGCAGAGGAGATCGGCTTCCTGGGTGTCATGTCCGGACCGTTGGTGCGTTCTTCGTACCGTGCCGGTCGTCTCTGGGCCACCGCCATGCGCAAGAAGGGCTTGGACATTCCCGAACACCTCGCCCACATCGCTGAAGGCATCGAAGATTCCGGCCACACCCGCCAAGAAGCCGCCTCCCTGCTAGCCGCACAATAATTCCGTCAGAACCCGCTAGAATTGAATCACTATGGCCAAAACAGACTCCGCATCCAGTAGCACCGACGACACCAAGCGCTCCTTGTTCTCGCGCAAGCCCAAGGCTGAGAAGCCGAAAAAGAACAAGAAGCCCAGCCGCGTCAAGCAAATGGTGGACATCTTTAAGATGACCCGTAAGCATGACCCGATGGTTACTTGGCTGATGATTGGCGCATTCTTGCTGCCCATCGCCATCGCCCTCGGCATCGGTCTCTGGTTGGATAACTGGATCACCGGCTTGCTGATCGGTATTCCTTTGGGCTTGCTGTGTGCGCTATTGATCATGTCTCGTCGGGCCGAGCGTGCTGCTTACTCCCAGATTGAGGGCAAGGCTGGTGCCGCCGGTGCCGCGCTGAGCTCGCTGAAGAAGGGCTGGATCTTTGACGAACAGCCCGCCTCCGTGAACCCACGCACACAGGACGTTGTCTTCCGCGCCATTGGCAAGCCCGGCATCGTGCTGGTCACCGAAGGCCCTACTAACAGGGTCAAGGGTCTGGTCGATGCAGAACGACGCCGGCTGAGCCGCATCCTGCCCAACGTCACCATCACGGTGCTCGAGAGCGGACGCGGTGAAGGTCAGGTTCCCATTGCCCAGATCACCAAGAAGATGGGCAAGCTCAAGAAGGAACTGACCAAGGTTGAGGTCAGCGCCGTCAACAAGCGCATCACCTCGATGGGCAACAAGCTGCCCATCCCCAAGGGCATCGATCCGTACAAGGCTCGTCCTGATCGCAAGGCCTCACGCGGACGGTAAGTCAGTGCACCTGTGAACTAGCAGTAAAACCAAGAAAGGGCCCGGCAGGATCAACTCCTGCCGGGCCCTTTCGTATCTGCCAAACCCAGCCATCACCATCGATCCGTGAGCTAAGGCTGTTTAGAACCTGCTAAGCAGCCTTAGCTCACGGATCGATGAAGTCAGCAGCGATGAAGTCAGGCGCGATGAAGTGATGAAGTGAAGTGCGGAGCCATGAAGGTAGCGTGTCGGTGAATGGAACAAAAGATCACGGTGACACGCCGAATCAGCGACGAATTAAAATTGACTTGATGGCCCGGTCGTGGAGTCCACGATGATCGGCGTCGACGATGATGACGGGGATCACCAAGCACACCAAGAGGGAGCGAATCACGCCGTCGAGCAAACTGGGCTGCCTGCCGTTGAGCTGGACCACCTCGATCCCCATGATTCGGTGACCCACACTGTAACCCAGCATGCCTACCAAGAGCATTTGTTCGATCGCAAAAATGGCCAAGATGGCGTTGGGATTGCCACCGAAGAAGGCCGCTGCGATCAGATATGACAGCCCCCAGTCGATGCAGATGGCAAGGATGCGCCGCCCCGCTCGGGCCATGGATCCGGGGCCCGATTCAGGCTGCCCCAAACGCTCGCCCGGGAATTTGGATATATTAGAAGTGTCCGGCCCACTGAGCCAAGAACCTATGTCTTTACGATCTACCACCCCTCCAGCCTACCGTTGCCGGGAAAAAGTCGGACATCGGACAACGCCAGACGGCTTGTAACATGCCGGAAACATTTCTGACACTGTTGAGTAATGGCGTGGTTCTAGGCTTATGCCAGTTAGACATGCAACGCGGTCGCATCAAGCCGGCCAAAACCCCCAGCGCCAAGGAGCGTAGATGTTCAAGAACGCCGAAGAAGTACTCCAGTTCATCAAAGATGAAGACGTCAAGTTCGTCGACATCCGATTCACCGACCTGCCAGGAGTCCAGCAGCACTTCAATGTCCCGGCCAAGACCGTCGACCTTGACTTCTTCGTCAACGGCCAGCTGTTCGATGGCTCCTCCATCCGCGGGTTCCAAGGCATCGCCGAGTCAGACATGCAGCTGATCCCGGATCCCAAGACGGCATTCGTCGACGCTTTCCGCAAGGAAAAGACCCTGGCGTTGAACTTCTCCATCGTCAACCCCCGCACCGGGGACCCCTACCACCGCGATCCTCGCGGCGTGGCCGAAAAGGCCGAGGCCTACTTGGCTTCCACCGGCATTGCCGACACCGCTTTCTTCGGTGCCGAGGCCGAATTCTTTGTCTTCGACAACATTCAGTACGAATCTTCCCCTCAGGGCTCCTTCTATAAGATCGACTCCGAAGAGGCCTACTGGAACACCGGGCGCAAGGAAGAAGGCGGCAACCTCGGCTACAAGACCCCTCAGAAGGGCGGCTACTTCCCCGTGGCCCCGATTGACCACCAGGCGGACCTGCGCGATGCCATGTGCCTTGAAATGGATGCAGTTGGCCTTGAGGTCGAGCGCTCCCACCACGAAGTTGGCGCAGCCGGTCAGGCCGAGATCAACTACAAGTTCAACACGCTCACACACGCGGCCGATGACATGCAGAAGTTCAAGTACGTCATCAAGAACACCGCTTGGGCTTGGGGTAAGTCCGTGACGTTCATGCCCAAGCCCGTCTTTGGTGACAATGGCTCAGGCATGCACTGCCACCAGTCGCTGTGGACCGGCGGAGACCCGCTGTTCTACGACGAGAAGGGCTACGCAGGACTCTCTGACATGGCCCGCTGGTACATTGGCGGTCTGCTCAAGCACGCCGACGCCGTCCTGGCTTTCACCAACCCGACGGTGAACTCCTACCGCCGCCTGGTCAAGGGCTTCGAAGCCCCCGTGAACATGGTCTACTCGCAGGGTAACCGCTCCGCCGGTATCCGCATCCCGATCACCGGTTCCAACCCAAAGGCCAAGCGCCTCGAGTTCCGCGCACCGGATCCCTCCTCCAACCCGTACCTGGCCTTCGCTGCCCAGCTGATGGCGGGCCTTGATGGCATCAAGAACCGGATCGAACCACCGGCACCGATCGACAAGGACCTGTACGAGCTGCCCCCGGAGGAAGCCAAGGACATCCCGAAAGCTCCGGAATCACTCGACGAGGCACTGATTGCCCTCGAAAACGACAACGAGTTCCTGCAGGCTGGCGGCGTCTTCACCCAGGACCTGATCGACACTTGGATCGAGTACAAGCGCGAGAACGAAATCAAGCCGCTGCAGCTGCGCCCGAACCCCTACGAGTTCGAGCTCTACTACGGCTGCTAGTCCCCAGGCGTCAGGTCTTGCTAATTCGCTGAAGCGATGTATCAGGATCTGGGGCGTGTGGGCCCAACGCGTCAGCGTGTGCCCACCATCTGGACAAGCCACTCTTTAACTTCTGCGGGGCCGGAACATTATGTTCCGGCCCCGCAGAAGTTAAACTCTGGTTCGCAAACTCATTGAGTTAGTTGCCGAAAACGTCCTTGGCAGCGTCCTTGACGTGCTCGCCGGCCTGCTTTGCCTTCGCAGCGGCCTGATCGGCTGCGCCCTCGGCCTGAAGCTTCTCGTTGTTCACAGCATCGCCAACGGCTTCCTTGGCCTTGCCAGTCATTTCCTGTGCCTTGTTGCTGATCTTATCTCCGAGTCCCATGAGGACCTCCTTCAATATGAATCCAACGGGTTACGTTTTTCACGCTACAAACATAAGCTGAGTGTTTCCTGAGAACCGCGACTACCGATGTACCACAAGCATCCATGCCCTAGAAGATGGACCAACCGGTCTTGGCAGTGAATTCATCCAGCGCCGCTATACCGGCCACGGAGTTACCGTTGGGACCCAGCGCCGGACCCCACACCGAGACAGAACAGCGGCCCGGGACGATGGCGACGATGCCACCACCTACACCGCTCTTACCCGGCAGACCCACCCGGTAGGCGAACTCCCCCGCAGCATCGTACGTACCGCAAGTGAGCATCACCGCGTTCACGCGCTTGCTCTGATTAGGACTCAAGAACGGTGACCCACCCGCTGCGACTCCGTGGCGGGCCAAGAAGAGCGAGGCTTTGGCCAGGTCCTCACAGCTCATCGCCAGGGCACATTGCTTGAAATAGCTCTCCAGCACCTCGTCAACAGGATTCTCGAGGTTCCCGTAGCTAGCCAAGAGATGCGCCATGGACGCGTTGCGATGACCGTGATCAGCCTCAGACTTTGCCACTTCCGCGTCAATATCAATGGTGGGGTTGCCAGACTCCAGACGCAGTAGACCACGAATGGAGGCTGCCGCGTCCCCCGTCAGTGTCAACAACCTGTCCGTAACCACCAGCGCACCGGCGTTGATGAACGGATTCCGGGGAATGCCACCGTCTGCCTCCAACTGCAGCATGGAGTTGAAGGGCGTTCCCGACGGTTCCCGGAAAACGCGCTTCCAGATTGAGTCGTAATCGTAAGACATGACCAAAGCAAGCGAGAATACCTTCGAAATACTCTGAATGGAAAACGACTTCTGCCAGTCCCCCGCCCCATAGACCTCACCGTCGGCCATGGCCACGCAAATGCCAAACTGTCTCGGGTCGACCTCACCCAAACTAGGAATGTACCCGGCCACTGAGCCCTGTCCGCTCAAGGGCGTCACATGCTCAACGATCTCATCCAGGATCCCCTGCATATCCTCCACCCGCGCTCCCAACTGTCGTGCCGCCGTCGTACTTCTGAGAAAAAATGTGCTCAAGGAAAAAGGGCGGCAGCTTCATAGCCGCCGCCCTTCCCACTGATAAAGCTAGAGAACCTTGGCGAGGAACTCTTGGAGTCGCGGCTGCTGCGCGTTGGTGAAGATGGCCTCCGGGGTGCCCTCTTCACAGATGTAGCCGGCGTCCATGAAGATCACACGGTCGGCTACCTCACGGGCGAAGCCCATCTCGTGCGTGACCACAACCATGGTCATGCCCTCGGCGGCGAGGTCGCGGATAACCTGCAACACCTCGCCCACCATCTCGGGGTCAAGGGCGCTGGTGGCCTCGTCAAAGAGCATGATGCCGGGGTTCATGGCCAGCGCGCGGGCAATGGCCACACGCTGCTTCTGACCACCCGAGAGCGACGCCGGACGGGCATCGGCCTTTTCCTCCAGGCCCACGCGCTTGAGCAGTTCCATACCCTTGGCTCGGGCACCAGCCTTGTCCAGTTTCTTCAGCTCAACCGGAGCCAACATGATGTTCTGGAGCACCGTCATGTGCGGGAACAAGTTGAAGTGCTGGAACACCATGCCAATGTTTTGGCGCACGGCGTTCAGATCCACCTTTGCATCGGTGAGGTCGAAGCCGTTGACGGTGACCGTTCCGGCGGTGATGTCCTCGAGCTTGTTCAGGCAGCGCAGGAACGTGGATTTACCCGAACCCGAGGGCCCAATGACACACACGACCTCGCCCTCGGCAACGTCCACGTCAAGGCCCTTGAGAACCTCATTGGAGCCGAAGGTTTTCTTCAGGTCGCGGACACTGATTTTCGCTTTTTTCACAGCTGCACTGGTTTCGCTCATTTGTTGAACTTCCTGTCAAGGACGTTGGAAAGCTGGGTCAAGATGGAGATCACGATGAAGTACAACGCCGCCACGATCAACAGTGTTTCACCCGTACGGAAGTTGGACGCGTAAATCTGCTGGCCTTGGTAGGTCAATTCCGCGAAGCCAATAACGGCCAGCAAGGAGGTGTCCTTCAAGGTGATGACGAACTGGTTGATGAACGACGGCGTCATGATCTTTACCGCTTGCGGCACCACTACACGGCGCATGGAGGTGACGTAGCTCAGGCCCAGGCTGCGGCTGGCTTCGAGCTGGCCGGTGTCCACGGACTGAATGCCGCCACGGACAATTTCAGTCATGTAGGCACCAGCGTTAAGGCTCAAGGTGATCACACCGGCGGTGAGGACGTCGAGGGGCTGACCCGTCATCTGCGGCAGACCGAAGTAGAAGAAGAACGCCTGAACCAGCAAGGGGGTGCCACGGAAGATGGCCACATAGGTGCTGGCAATCCCGCGTAGAAGCTTGTTTTCGGCGACCTTGAAGAAACCGAAGACGACGCCCAAGACAAGGGCGATAGCCAGTGAAAGGACGGTGGCGACCATGGTCAGCCAGAGGCCCTTCATGAGTGCGGGGAAGCTGTCCTTCACGAGCTGGAAGAAGCTTCCTTGCTCGACAGTTTCGGTCTTGGCTAGGTACTTATCCAGGATCGCGTCGTACTCGCCGTTGGCCTTGAGCTCAGCCAAACCGGTGTCAAAGGCGGCCAGCAGTTCTGCGTTCTGCCCCTTGTTGACGGCGAAGCCGTAGGAGCTACCCTGTTCCTTGTCGGTGACAATTTTCAGGCCGTTGTTCTGGCTCACGCCGTAGGCAAGCACCGGGTAGTCGTCAAACACAGCAACAGAGTTGCCAGCCTTGACGTCGTCGTACATGGTGGCCGAATCGGCAAGGGCCTTAACCGTGAAACCGTATTCCGCCTTGATGGAGTTGGCGAAGGTTTCGCCTTCACTGCCGCGCTTGGCGGTGACGGTCTTGCCCTTGAGGTCGGCGTAGGTCTTGATCTCTTGATCGTTCTTAGCCACGGCCATTTGTACGCCGGAGTCAAAGTACGGGGCGGAGAAATCGAAGATGTTCTTGCGCTCATCGGTGATGGACATACCAGCGATGACGCCTGCCACCTGGTTTGACTGCAGAGCCTGCAGTGCCGCGTCAAAGCCGAGTGACTTGATGTCCACTTCGAAGCCCTGGTTCTTGGCGATGGCCTGGATCAAGTCCATATCAATGCCAACGAGGTTTCCGCTGCTATCGCGGAATTCGAAGGGGGCAAAGGTGGTGTCCGTGGCAATCGCGAACTTCTTGCCGTTCACATCGGCGTGCTGAACTACGGAGTTCACGGAGGCCGGGCTTGGCACACTCAACGCTGAGGCGCCACCGATCCCGAACAACATGAACAAAACGGTAAAAAGGGCGGCGAGGGCGGCAAATTTGCCGCCACTGCGCCGCCGTAGGGGTGAAAGCCTGAGCATAGATTTCCCTCGCAACGGTGTCGCGCCCCTCGCGGGGCGTTTGAAGTACCTCTCGACGGTACAGCTTTTAGTTCAAGGATGCGAGATCAGTCACGATTGTGTATCAGTTCCAGCCGCAGAGCACCAATTCCAGATCACTCATTACGGCTCCAAGGCGGCTCCAGGGCGGCTCCAATTAGCCGTAATACAGCCGCTCAAAAACCGCTCGGGCCCTGCGCGTCAGGCCAAGATAGTCTTCCTCGAAGGCAGCAGCCTGGCCAGGTTCATAGCCGCACCATCTGGCCACCGCTTCCAAGTCATGCCGGGCAGACGGCAGTAGATCAGAATTCTTCCCCGTCCACATGACATTGGCGTTGCGGATTTTTCCAGCGAGGCGCCACGCGCCCTCCAAGACGGCTGCATCTTCATCCTCAACGAGCCCCAAGATGCGGGCTGCTTCCAGCGCTGGCAGTGTCTGAGTGGTCCTCAACGACTCGTGTTCATGGGCGTGTTGGAGTTGCCAGAACTGCACCAACCACTCGACGTCGCTGAGCCCACCCCGGCCCAACTTCACGTGCCGGGCAGGATCGGCTCCGCGGGGCAGCCGTTCACCTTCCATGCGAGCCTTAATCCGTTTGATCTCGCGCTGATCCTCTTCGGAAAGTCTGACCGGGTAGCGAACCGGATCTGCCATGGCCACGAAATCCTCGGCTAGCTTGTCAGAGCCGGCGAGGGGACGTGCTCGCAGCAGGGCCTGTGCCTCCCACGCCGAGGACCAGCGGCTGTAGTACTCGGTGTAAGCATCCAGCGAACGCACCAGAGGCCCGTTGCGGCCTTCGGGGCGCAAGTCCGCATCAATGCTCAGGACCCGTTCTGCCTGGATGGCTGGGCGGACCGGGGAGGTAAGCAGCGAGGTCAATTTCTGCACAATGGCCTTGGCCTGCTGATTCGCAGCATCCATGAGCTCATCTGCCAGGCCCGGTACGGGTTGGTGCACAAAGAGCACATCAGCATCGGAACCGTACCCAATCTCTCGCCCACCTTGGCGCCCCATGGCCACCACAAGCACGTTGGTGAGCGGTTGGGCGTCCGCGTAGACGGCTGTCTCAGCGATCATCAGCGCACCCAGGACCGCGGCCCGATCGGCGTCGCTGAGGGCCTCCGAGACTTGGTCTTGTTCCAGCAGGCCCGAACTGTCGGCAATGCCAATGCGCAGAATCTCACGCTGCCGCAGCAGACGCAGCAACCGAATCGCGTCACCGGAGTCACTATGGCGGCCCAATTTCGAGCGAATTTCCGTCCACTGAGCTTCAAAGCTCAACGGAACCAATTCCCGTGAGTTGCCCAACCAGGCAGTCGCCTCCGGGGAAACCTCTAACAAGTCACTGACCAACCGTGAACTTGAGAGCAGATGACACAGTCGTTCGGCTGCGGCTTGGTGGTCACGCAGCATGCCCAAGTACCAGTGGGAGGTGCCTAAAGCGTCACTGACGCGGCGGAAGGCGAGGAGTCCGGCGTCGGGGTCTACACCGTCAGCCAGCCAGCCGAGCAGGACAGGCAAGAGTTGGCGCTGCAGGGCAGCACGACGACTAACCCCCGCGGTGAGGGCTTCAATATGGCGCACGGCTCCAGCCGTATCCCGGTATCCGAGCGCGGCCAAACGCGCCCGGGCGGCGTCGGAGGTCAGAGCGGCATCCGCCGCGCTGAGATTAGCGGCCGTCGCCAGGATGGGGCGGTAGAAAATTTGTTCGTGCAGGGACCGTACAGATCGTTTGACCTTGCTCCAGTCGGCCTCGAGTGAATCGGCGCTGGGCCGCTTCATGCTCAAGGGCCCCTCCAAGGCTCTGGCGAGGGCTCGTAACTGCTCCGGCGCCGTTGGCATGGTGTGTGTGCGGCGCATCTGCACCAGCTGGATTCGGTGTTCAAGTACGCGCAAATACGTGTAGTGATTGAGTAGCAGCGCGGCATCGGTGCGGCCAATGTAGCCGGCCATGGTCAGCGCCTCGATCGCGTCCGTAGTGGCTCGCAACCGGACCGTGGGGTCAGTTTTCCCATGCACCAATTGCAAAAGCTGAACAGTAAATTCAACGTCACGCAGGCCGCCCTTGCCCAGTTTAATCTGGCGCTCGGCATCGGCGTCACGGATGCTCGCTGTCACGCGCCGGCGCATGGCCTGCACGGACTCTACAAAGCCGTCCCGTTCGGAGGAGTTCCAAATCAGAGGCTCCACAGCCTTCTCAAAATCCTGCCCCAGCGATCGATCCCCGGCAATGGCACGAGCCTTCAGCAGAGCCTGAAACTCCCAGCTTTGCGCCCATCGGTGATAGTAGGCCAAGTAGGAATCGAGCGTGCGCACCAGCTGACCATCTTTACCTTCGGGACGCAGATTGGCATCAACTTCCCACAGGCCAGGCTCCCTTTCGGGGGCATAGATGGTGCGAGAAATGGCTCCCGCCAAGGCATTGCCTATCCGAACAGCCTCGCCCTCATCCAAGCTGACGGCAGTGCTAGCGGCGGCCACTCTAGTGGCAGGGCCGCCGGCGGCACTTTCGGCACCTTCACCGGCGTCGGGCGCGTTCTGACTCTCAGGCAACGGCTCGGGCTCACTGTCCAGAGCCACCACGTACATGACGTCGACGTCGGAAATATAGTTCAGTTCCCGGGCCCCGCATTTACCCATCCCCAACACGGCTAGGCGCAACGCGGCAACTTTTTCCACCCCCATGCTCGCGCCAACTTCGCACCGAGCCACGGCCAGGGCGCCGTCAAGGGCGGCAGCGGCCAAATCGGCCAGCTCAGCACCGACCTGCGGCATCGCCGTCATGGGCGAGGGCGCAGCCAAGTCGCGTAACGCCAGCTCGCACAGATGCCTGCGGTATTGGGTGCGAAGCGCGATCCGCGCCTCGGTGCCGGTCACCGCCGCCACGGGACGGTTCGACGCCGGGTCCGCACCCACCGCGCGCAGCAGCGAGGCGCGCAGTTCCTCAGCTCCAGAGATTGCTGGACTGGACGCAGCCCCCGGATCCACGACCTCCAGATGCTCCGGGTGGCGCATCAAGAATTCTGCCAACGCCTCTGAGGCACCCAACAACCTAAACAGCGAATCGTTAGAGACCCGTGCACCCGTTTTTGGATCCGTTATCGCCAGCAGGCCCCGGCTGGCTGGAACTGCGCTCAGCAGGCGCACCAGCGATTGCAGGGCCATGTCCGGGTTGTCGGCAATGGCCAAGGCATCGAGCAACTCGGCTTGGTCCACGTCTGCAAGTTCGGTGAAACCTAGGAACCTCTCACAGGTTTCAAGGTCGGAGAAGCCACGGGAGATCAGGGTGCGCGTCAGGGAGCTCATAGCAGTTGGTTAGAGCACCCCCAGGTAGCGGTTGATTTCATAGGGTGTGACTTGGAGGCGGTATTCCTGCCACTCGGCGCGCTTGTTGCGGAGGAAGTTTTCAAATACCTGCTCGCCCAGGATCTCGGGCATGAACTCGGATTCTTCCATTTGACGCACGGCATCGTGGAGGCTGGAGGGTAGCGGATCGTGGCCCATCAGGCGGCGTTCTGCACTGGTCAGCGCGCTGATGTCCTCCACGGCTGCCGCGGGAAGTTCATAGCCTTCTTCAATGCCTTTGAGCCCGGCGCCGAGCAGCACCGCGTAGGCAAGGTACGGGTTGGCTGCCGAGTCGATGCCCCGGTATTCCAGCCGTGCGGCTTGGCCCTTACCCGGCTTGTACAGCGGCACCCGCATGAGAGCCGAGCGGTTGTTGTGACCCCAGGACACGTAGCTGGGGGCCTCTCCCCCACCCCAAAGGCGCTTGTAGGAGTTGACGAACTGGTTGGTCACGGCGGTGAATTCCGGCGCGTGCTTCAAGATTCCGGCCATGAACTGGCGGGCCGTTTGGGACAACTGGAATTCGGCGCTGGGATCGTAGAAAGCGTTCGTGTCGCCTTCAAAGAGGGAAAAGTGGGTGTGCATGCCGGAGCCGGGGTGGTCGGAGAACGGCTTCGGCATGAACGTGGCGTAGGTGCCCTGCTGGATGGCAACTTCCCGGATCACAGTGCGGAACGTCATGATGTTATCGGCAGTCTGCAACGCATCGGCGTAGCGCAGATCGATCTCATTCTGGCCGGGGCCGCCTTCGTGGTGGCTGAACTCGACGGAGATTCCCACGTCTTCGAGCATGGTGACGGCGGTGCGCCGGAAGTCCTGTGCCACACCTCCGGGCACGTGGTCAAAGTAGCCGGCATGGTCCACGGGGACGGGAATACCGTCAGGTCCGGGGCGGTCCGACTTCAACAGGTAGAACTCAATTTCGGGGTGCGTGTAGCACGTGAATCCCATGTCCGAGGCCTTGGCCAAAGTACGTTTGAGAACGTTGCGCGGATCCGCTGCGGAGGGTTCGCCGTCGGGCGTCAAAACGTCGCAGAACATCCTCGATGTCTGCTCCGACTTCCCATTCCCACGCCACGGCAAGATCTGAAAGGTGGAAGGGTCCGGCTGCGCCAGCATGTCCGACTCAAAGATTCGTGCCAAGCCCTCGATGGCTGAGCCGTCAAAGCCCAGGCCCTCTTCAAAGGCGCCCTCGACTTCAGCCGGGGCCAAGGCCACTGATTTCAGGCTGCCCACCACGTCAGTGAACCACAGGCGCACAAAGCGGACATCGCGCTCTTCAATGGTGCGCAGCACAAATTCCTGTTGACGGTTCATGTACGGGCCTCTTCCTATGACATCAACACCCCTGGCTCCATTTGAGGGCAGGCGGTGGACGGGATTGCGGCAGGTGTAGTGCCTGCAGAGTTCACTCTACTAACTAGTGTGGCGCGCTGTGCCCAACCCGCGCGTCGAATCGTAATAAGCTGGTGCCTATGTCACCCACAAGCAACCCTGACTCCCCCGTGTCCGCAGAGATCGCGGCCCCCTACGGTTCTGGCGCAGCTGCCCGGAGCGCAGCCATTGGCGGCGTTCCAGCCACTGCGGCCAAGGTCCGAACCCACCACCTGCTCGCGGCAAAACAGGCGGGCCAAAAATTCGCCATGTTGACTGCCTACGACCAGTACACGGCACAAATTTTTGATGAAGCCGGCATTGAAGTGCTGCTCGTGGGCGATTCCGCCTCCAACAATGTCCTGGGTAACGAGACGTCTCTGCCCATCACGCTCGATGAGATGATCATCTTCTCCCGCGCCGTGACGGCCGGTGCTAAGCGTGCTCTGGTCGTGGCGGATCTCCCCTTCGGAAGCTACGAACAATCCCCCGAACAGGCCATCGCTTCCTCGGTGCGGCTCATGAAGGAGGGCCTGGTGCACGCCGTGAAGATGGAGGGCGGCGCCTACTACGCACCCACGGTGCGCGCCCTGACCCAGGCCGGCGTTCCGGTCATGGCGCACATTGGTTTCACCCCGCAGAGTGAACACATGCTGGGCGGCTACCGGGTTCAGGGCCGGGGTGAGATGGCCCAGACCATGATTGACGACGCCGTTGCTCTCGTTGAGGCCGGCGCGTTCTGTGTGCTGATGGAGATGGTACCAGCCGACACGGCCGCCGCTGTGGAAGCCGCTGTTTCCGTGCCCACCATTGGTATTGGTGCAGGAAACTCCACCACGGGTCAGGTTTTGGTGTGGCAGGACATGGCTGGACTGCGCACCGGCAAAATGGCCAAGTTCGTCAAGCAGTACGCGCAAATGCGCACCATTTTGGCCGATGCAGCCCGTGAATATGGTGAGGAAGTCCGTTCCGGCGTCTTCCCGGGGCCAGAGCACACCTTCTAGGCGGTCTGCACTCACGGACTCGGGTTTATGCGCACGGCGCCGAGCTACAGGTACGTATAAACACACTCGACTTTAATTATGCGGAGCTGGATGCGGCCAGGTTGCGGTGGAATGAAAGTATCGCAAGCCGCCCGGGCGTGTCGTGCGCATAAGTAAAGTGGCCACGTGGGTCCACCCAACATGAGTCAAACGGGTCCTGCCGACAGTGGGCCCGGACTACACAGCGGTGCAGCCGCGAGCAACACGAGGTGAGCTATTCGTCGTCGTCCTCATCGAGCGCATCGGCAGCGGCGTTACGCTGCTGGACTTTCGCTAGGGCCTGCTGGGCTTCTTCGGCAGTTTCATAGGGACCGATCAGAGACTTCCAGCCGGACTGTGGGCCCTTCTCTACCGTGTGGGTTTCGACGTTGTACCAATATTCCGCCATGACGGCCTCCAGGTTTTGTGGGTCAACTGTTGCAACTGCTGCCATCATAGAACTTTTCGGCAGGCAAAAACTTATAGGATGGTGGCATGTCTTCAACAGCAACCTCAGCACCCATTGGCAAGTTGGTCCCTGGCACTATCAGTGGGCAGTTAGCCGTCCCCACCTCCATCCCCCGCCCCGAATACGTGGGCAAGGCCGGTCCGGCACCGTTCAAGGGCTCGGAAGTCAAGGACGCTGAAACGCTGGAAAAGATCCGCATCTCCAGCAAGATTGCCGCTCAGGCCATTGTAGAAGTCGGCAAGCACATTGTTCCCGGCGTAACTACCGATGCGTTGGACCGTGTGGGTCACGAATTTCTCTTGGACCACCAGGCCTACCCGTCCACACTGGGTTACCGCGGATTCCCGAAGTCATTGTGCTCCTCCATCAATGAAGTGATCTGCCACGGCATCCCGGACACCACGGTGGTGGAAGACGGCGACATCATCAACATTGACATCACCGCTTTCAAGAACGGCGTCCACGGTGACACGAACTGGACGTTCACGGTGGGCAATGTTGATGAGGAATCCCGGCTGCTGGTAGAACGCACTCAAGAATCACTTAACCGCGCCATCCGCGCCGTCGCACCAGGCCGTGAAATCAACGTCATTGGCCGCACCATCGCGTCCTACGCCAAGCGCTTTGGGTACGGGGTTGTGCGGGACTTTACCGGACACGGCGTGGGCGAGGCCTTCCACACCGGTCTGATTATTCCGCATTATGACGCGGCTCCGGCCTACAACACTGTGCTCGAAGAGGGAATGGTGTTTACTATCGAACCCATGCTCACCTTGGGAACCATCGACTGGGACATGTGGGCGGATGACTGGACTGTGGTCACGCGTGACCGTAAGCGCACCGCCCAGTTTGAACACACCATGGTTGTTACGCCCACGGGTGCAGAAGTTCTGACACTGCCGTAGCATTACCCGGTCACCATCTCTGCGCCAGCCGTGGCACTTGTACTCGAAAAATCAACTATCTTTGGAGCCTGCATGACTAAGAAGCACTCTTCCCGCACCACCGTCATTGGCATTGACATTGGCGGCACCGGCATCAAGGGCGGCATTGTCGACCTCGATACAGGTGAGGTTGTAGGTGACCGCTTCCGGATCCCGACCCCCAACCCGTCCACCCCGCAGGCGGTGGCCAAGGTAGTCAAGGAGATTGTTGATGAGCTCTCCGGACGCAAACACGCTCCCAGCAAGGACGCCCCGGTAGGCATCACGTTCCCGGCCATCGTTTCGCACGGAATCTCCCGTTCAGCAGCAAATGTGGACAAGTCCTGGATCGATGCCAATGTGGATGATATCTTCACCAAAGAATTGGGACGCGACGTCCAAGTCATGAACGACGCCGACGCTGCAGGCTTGGCTGAAGCCCGCTACGGCGCTGGCAAGGGCATCAAGGGCACCGTTCTGGTCATCACATTGGGCACCGGTATCGGTTCCGCGTTCATTTACAACGGCAAGCTCATCCCGAACGTGGAACTGGGCCATCTGGAGCTTGACGGCTTCGACGCCGAAACGAAGGCTTCGGCCAGCGCCCGTGAGCGTGACGACATCAGCTGGGACGAGTACGCCGTTCGTCTACAGCGCTACTTCTCCCATGTGGAGTTCTTGTTCTCCCCGGAACTGTTCATCATTGGTGGCGGCATCTCCAAGCGCAGCGAAGACTACTTGCCGCAGCTGGATCTGCGTACCAAGATCATCCCGGCCGAGCTGGCCAATAACGCCGGCATTGTGGGCGGCGCCTTGCAAGCCGCCGTGCACTTCAAACTGACGAAGTAGCCTCAGCACTGGCGAAGTAGCCTCGACTGGGTAGCTAGCGGCTCTGCAGCAGCTCCAAAACTATGGGTGTGTGCCCAATCTTCACGATTGGGCACACACCCATAGTTATTACGAAAAGACTATTAGCGCTATTGCTCGGTCGCGGCCGACTTCTCGGAAAGTTGCTGTTCTTCGCTGCGTAAGCTGGCAATGGACGCTTCAAAGTCTTCGAGTGATTCAAAGGCTTGATAAACACTGGCAAAGCGCAGATAGGCCACCAGATCCAGCCGGCGCAAGGGCGCCAGGATGGCCAAGCCGACGTCATTAGCGTCAATCTCAGCCGCACCGCTGGCACGGATTGACTCTTCCACTTCTTGAGCCAATTTGGCGAGGTCATCGTCGGTGACAGGCCGCCCCTGGCAGGCCTTGCGCACGCCACTGATGACCTTACTGCGGCTGAAGGGCTCTGCCACGCCGGAGCGTTTGCTCACGGAAAGACTGGCAGTTTCCATGGTGCTGAACCGCCGTCCGCACTCCGTGCATTGCCGCCGACGCCGAATGGAGGAGCCATCGTCGGACAGCCTGGAATCTACCACTCGGGAATCGGCATTACGGCAAAATGGACAATACATGCAACCCCCTTCAGGTCAGGATCATCTTCAGTCTAGTTTCTCGTCCGAACGAATTACAATCGTGTGATTACCACGGCGACAACCCCACTGTCTAGAGCAATTCCCTAGGGAAAGCGAATGGCTACCGCGTCGCCGTGAGCCGGCAGACCCTCAGCCTGTGACAGCGTGATGACGTGAGTGGCCACTTCGGCCAGCGCTTCCTTGTTGTAGTTGATCAGTTGCACAGCGCGCAAGAACGTGGTCACGTTCAACCCCGAGGAAAACGCCGCCGTGCCACTGGTGGGTAACACGTGATTGGAGCCAGCGCAGTAATCGCCCAAACTCACAGGGCTGTAGTCACCAACGAAGATCGCCCCGGCATTGGTGATTTGTGCGGCCACCTCTGCAGCATTTTCGGTGACCACTTCCAGGTGTTCGGCCGCGTAGGCGTTGCAGACCGCCACGCCCTGAGCCACGTCGTCCACGAGCACAATGCCCGACTGCACGCCAGCCAGCGCCGTTTCCACACGCTCGCGGTGGGCTGTGCGGGCCACTTGCGCTACCAATTCACGTTCGACGGCGTCCGCCAGCTCCGGCGATGTGGTCACCAACACCGAGGCGGCGTTGGGATCGTGTTCGGCCTGGCTGATGAGGTCAGCGGCAACAAACACAGGGTTGGCGGTGTGGTCGGCCAGGACGGCAATTTCTGTGGCGCCGGCTTCGGAGTCAATACCCACAACACCCTTGACCAAGCGCTTAGCTGTAGCTACAAAAATGTTGCCGGGGCCGGTGACAACATCAACCGGCTCTATGGGTTCTCCCCCGCCGCTGGCAGAACTGCCGGCAGCGACGCCGTAGGCGAAGGCGGCAATGGCCTGGGCCCCGCCCATGGCGTAGACCTCGTCAATGCCAAGCAGAGCAGCAGCAGCCAGGATGGTTTTATCCGGCAGGCCGTTATTGTTCTGCTGCGGAGGCGAGGCCAAGGCTACGGAAGGAACACCTGCGGCAAGTGCGGGAACAGTATTCATGATCACAGAGGAAGCGAGCGGGGCCAGACCACCGGGGACATACATGCCCACGCGCGTGACCGGCAGCCAGTGCTGGGAGACCACAGCGCCGTCGGCAATGGGGTAATCAACGTTGGCAGGCTTCTGCGCTTGAGCGAAAGCCTTGGCGCGGGCGATGGATTCTTCCAAAGCGGCACGCACTGCCGGATCCAGCTCAGCCAGCGCCTGCGCCAGTGCCGCAGCGGGGACACGGGGATGTTCCTGGCTCACGCCGTCGAACTTCAGGGCCAACGCGGCCAGAGCCGCATGACCGTCCCGGCGAACATCGGCAATGATAGCCTTCACGGCCGCCTCGGCGGTGGTCACGGTTGCTGCTGCGGTTCGGGGAACGGCACTTTTCAGCTCGGCCAGGCTCAAGATACGCCCGCGCAGATCGACGCGGCGCAGGCTCACGGCAGCTTCGCTGTTGGTGGCGGTGGTGGACGCTGAAGTTTCAAGATTGCTCACAACAATGAAGTTTACCTGTTGGTTAGCCGGTGGGTGCGCCGTGACTACCGGACTTCCACCTGCTGGACGCCATCCTCAACGACGCCGGACTGCTGGAGATCAGGCCCAGGCTCCGCGGAGTCATCGAGCGAGCCGGCAAAGTAGTAGCCGATGAAGTGAACCACGAACAGCACGGCAGCACTAGCCAAGGGCCACAGCAAAAGTACTGACGGTGAGCGAAGCGAGAAAATCATGCTGGGGCTGGGTAGATTCGTAGGCACCGTTAGGAAGAGGTCCCCGGCGAAAACACCGACCCGCCAAGCGAGCACCGATCCGGCAAGCCCTCCGACGAGCAGAGCCAGGGTCGGTGTTGCCGAAGCCCAGACACGCCGATCCTTGCGGGCTTGGAGCAGCAGCAAAACCGCCGAAAGCACCCCGGCAACGAGCAGCAGCACCGCAAGTGTGGCGTCGCGCGGGAACCACGTGGCAAAGTCCTTACCCTCACCGTAGATGGCCCCGCCCGGGGCCAGCACAAACCAAGCGGCACCCATGATGGCGCCCAGCGTCAGGGTTACCCCAAGCCACTTCCGCCAGGTGGCAGCAGTGGCCGCGTATTTAGCTCCTGTGCCCGTGCCCGCGCCTGTTCCTGTGCCTGTGCCTGTGCCTGTGCCTGAAGCCTTGGGTGTCCGGCTACGCCGATCGGCACGCCGCCCCGAAGGTGCAGCTGTAGACGCCGAGGCTAGGACGGCCGGAACCGGAGGCGCCAGGGTTTTTGGCGCCGGCACCGAATCGTTGTTCGTGCTTGCTGCCGCAGCAGTGGCGGGTTCAGTCATTCTCAGCCTTCCAAGCAGTTGGGGCCTAGCAGCACCTTGAGATCACCGAAGAGCGATGGTGTGGGATTGACCCGGTGATGCAGTGGCAACTTCATAACCTTCATGGAACGGGTGCCGGCTAGGTGCATCTTCACTTCGGTGTTGCCCCGGTGATCGTTGAGAACTGATTTCAGCGCCTCGAGGACCTGTTCGTTGGCCTTATGCTCCGGCATGGAAATGACCAGCGGACCGGACATGCCTTCGGTGAGATCCGGGACAGTCATTTCCATGGCGTTCAAGGTGATGGCGCCGTCGTCGCGCTTTTGTAGACGTCCCTTCACCACCACAATCAAATCCTCCGCCAACACATTGGCGATGGGGCCGTAGGTCTGGCCGAAGAACATGACTTCCACCGAGCCACCCAGATCCTCGATCTCGCAGCGGGCGTAGGGATTGCCGCTGCTCTTGGCGATGCGGCGCTGGAGGTTGGTGATCATGCCGGAAATGGTCATGATGTGCCCGTCCTGGGGACCGTCATCGCCCAAGAGCGCGGTGATGGACATGTCCGCGTTCTGGCTCAGAATCCCTTCCAACCCGCGCAGCGGGTGGTCAGAGACGTAGAGCCCCAGCATGTCGCGCTCAAACGCCAGCTTGTCCTTCTTTTCCCATTCGGGCAGATCCGGGATATCGGTAATAAGCGCAGATTCGGGCTCTTCTTCCCCACCTAATCCGGCGAAGAGGTCAAATTGGCCCACGGCCTCATTGCGTTTGATGCCGATGACCGAGTCAACGGCTTCTTCATGAATCATGGCCAGGGCACGTCGGGCGTGGCCCAGCGTGTCGAAGGCACCGGCTTTAATGAGGGATTCAATGGTGCGCTTATTGCACACCACTGCGGGGACCTTCATGAGGAAATCGGAGAAGCTTTCAAAGTTTCCCTTTTCCTTACGCGATTCCACCAAACCGTTGACTACGTTGGCACCGACGTTGCGGATGGCGCCCATGCCGAAGCGGATGTCTTTGCCGATCGGGGTGAAGTTCAAAGCGGATTCATTGACGTCGGGGGCGAGAACCGTGATGCCCATGCGGCGGCACTCATTGAGGTATAGCGCCAACTTGTCCTTGTCATCGCCCACGCTGGTCAGCAGAGCAGCCATGTATTCGGCCGGGTGGTGCGCCTTCAGATAAGCGGTCCAGTAGCTGATGACGCCATAGGCCGCCGAGTGGGCCTTGTTGAAGGCGTAGTCAGAGAAGGGCAGCAAAATGGCCCACAGGGTGGTGACAGCGGCATCCGAGTAACCGTTGTCGATCATGCCCTGATGGAAGCCTTCATACTGCTTGTCCAGCTCAGACTTTTTCTTCTTACCCATGGCACGGCGCAAAATATCGGCCCGGCCCAGCGAGTAGCCGGCCAGCTTCTGTGCGATGGACATGACCTGCTCCTGATACACGATCAACCCGTAGGTGCCGCCCAGAATGTCAGCGAGCGGTTCCTCCAACTCAGGGTGAATCGGGGTGATCGGCTGCAGACCGTTCTTGCGCAAAGCGTAGTTCGTGTGCGAATCGGCGCCCATGGGGCCGGGTCGGTACAGGGCCAGCACAGCGGAAATATCTTCAAAGTTATCCGGGCGCATGAGCTTGAGCAGCCCGCGCATGGGGCCGCCGTCGAGCTGGAAAACACCCAGCGTGTCACCGCGGGCCATGAGCTCGTAGGAGGGTGCGTCGTCGAGCTCCAAGCCTTCAAGGTCAAGGTCAAAGCCCTTGTTGGCCTTGATGTTCTCCAGAGCGTCGGTGATGATGGTGAGGTTTCGCAACCCCAGGAAGTCCATCTTGATCAACCCCAGGCCCTCAGCGGTGGGGTAATCGAACTGGGTGATCACCTGGCCATCTTGGATACGGCGCATGATCGGGATGACATCGATGATCGGATCCGAGCTCATGATCACACCGGCGGCATGGACACCCCACTGGCGTTTGAGCCCTTCCAAGCCCTTGGAGAGCTCGAACACCTTGGCAGCTTCGGGATCGGTGTTGATCAGGTTGCGGAAGTCCCCCGCTTCGCCGTAGCGCTTGGCTTTGGGGTTTTCAATGTCGTTGAGGAGAATATCTTTGGCCATGACGGCCGGCGGCAGCGCCTTGGTCAGCATTTCACCCATGCTGAAGGGGTGCCCCAGCACGCGTGAGGAGTCCTTCAAGGCCTGCTTGGTCTTGATCGAGCCGTAGGTGACGATCATGGCGACGCGTTCGTCACCGTATTTTTCGGTCACATATTTGATGACCTCATGGCGGCGCCTATCATCGAAGTCCACGTCGAAGTCAGGCATGGAGACACGTTCAGGGTTGAGGAAACGCTCAAAGATCAGCCCGTGACGCAGCGGGTCAAGGTCGGTGATGCGCATGGCGTACGCCACCATGGAGCCGGCACCGGAACCACGGCCCGGGCCCACCCGGATACCTTGGGCCTTGGACCAGTTGATGAAGTCGGCCACCACGAGGAAGTAGCCGGGGAAGCCCATGCGAATAATGACGTCCAGCTCGTAGTCAGCCTGTTTACGAACGTCGTCGGGGATGCCACTCGGGTAGCGGTAGCGCAGGCCGGCGTCCACCTCCTTGACCAGCCAGGATGTTTCATCCTCACCCGGCGGGCAGGGGAACTTGGGCATGTAGTTGGCGTCGGTGTTGAAGGACACCTCGCAACGTTCGGCAATCAACAGCGTGTTATCGCACGCCTCCGGCAGCTCCGAGAAGAGCGAACGCATCTCCGCAGCCGATTTCAGGTAGTAACCGCTACCGCTGAAGGCAAAGCGCTTCCCGCCCTCATCGTAAGTGGGCTCGGTTAAGGTGGAGGCAGATTGCAGAGCCAGCAGCGCCTCGTGAGCCTTGGCATCGTGCTCGTGCGTGTAGTGCAAATCATTGGTGGCGACGAGGGGAATCTGCAATTCCTTCGCCAGACGCAGCAGGTCCTTGGTGACCCGGCGTTCAATATCGAGCCCATGATCCATGAGCTCGCAGAAGTAGTTTTCCTTGCCGAAAATGTCCTGGAATTCAGCGGCGGCAGCCTTAGCCTCGTTGTACTGGCCCAAGCGCAAGCGTGTTTGTACCTCACCGGAGGGGCAGCCCGTGGTCGCAATGAGGCCGGGGTGGTACTGGTTGAGCAGTTCCCGGTCCAGGCGCGGGTACTTGCCCATGGGCGAATCCAGTGAACCAATCGAGGAGGCCCGGAACAAGTTCCGCATGCCCTCATTGTTGTAGCTGAGCAGCGTCATGTGCGTGTAGAAACCACCGCCGGAGACGTCGTCCTTCCTTTGCGACTCCTCGGTACGCCACTTAACCCTGGACTTATCCGTGCGGGCCGTTCCCGGGGTGACGTAAGCTTCCACACCAATAATGGGCTTGATGCCGGCGTCGGTGGCCTTTTTCCAAAAGTCGAAAGCGCCAAACAAGTAACCGTGGTCCGTGGTGGCAAGAGCAGGCATTTGCAGCCGCTTGGCCTCGTCAAAGAGTTCGGTCAGGCGCGCTGCACCGTCCAGCATGGAGTATTCGGTATGCGTATGAAGATGAACAAAACTGTCAGTCGATGAGCTAGCCACCCATCTATTCTACGGTGCTTAAAGCTCGACGGCGGGAGGTCGACTCTCAGAGTCAGCCTCCCGCCGTCGGGCATGCTACAGCCGCTAGTGCTCGCCGCGGAGATGATCCAGCGCGTAGCTCAGATCCTGCGGATACGGGCTGGTGACACTGACCCACTCCCCCGTGGCGGGGTGCGTGAAGCCGAGCTTGTGGGCGTGCAGCCACTGGCGTGTCAGGCCCAATTCGGCCGCCAAGCTTGGATCGGCGCCGTACGTGAGGTCGCCGGCACAGGGGTGGCGAAGAGCGGAGAAGTGCACACGAATCTGGTGGGTGCGCCCCGTTTCCAGGTGCACCTCCACCAGCGAGGCCTTGCCAAACGCCTCCAACACCTCGTAGTGGGTGACGGAAGGGCGCCCGTCTTCGATCACGGCGAAGCGCCAATCGTGGCCAGGATGGCGACCAATGGGTGCGTCGATGGTGCCTTGCAAAGGATCGGGCAAACCCTGAACTACAGCGTGGTAAACCTTCTCCACGGTCCGCTCACGGAAGGCCTGCTTGAGCACGGTGTAGGCGTGCTCGGTTTTGGCCACCACCATGGCGCCGGAGGTGCCCACGTCAAGACGGTGCACAATGCCCACGCGCTCCTGCGCGCCGGAAGTAGAGATGCGGAACCCGGCCGCAGCCAGCCCGCCCACCACTGTGGGACCAACCCAACCCGGCGAGGGGTGAGCCGCAACGCCTACCGGCTTGTCAACCACCACAAAGTGCTCGTCATCCAACAGAATATTCAAACCGTCCACAGGCTCCACAATGACTTCCAACGGGTCACGCCGTTCCGGAATGGTGACCTGTACGCTGGCGCCGGCAAGGAATTTATCGCTTTTGCCCATGGCCGCACCATTTTGTAGCACGTTGCCCTCGGTGCACAGCAGTGCCGCAGCGGAACGGGAGATTCCCAACAAGGCGGCCAGTGCGGCGTCGGCCCTGCTGCCAGCAACGTCCTCGGGAACAAGGAAAGTCTCAGTCATTGCGATGCCTATCGTCGCTGTTCCCATGCTCGTTACTCTTCTCCACTGGTGCCTGCTCGGCTGGGGCCTTGCCCGATTCCGACTTAGTACCGTCCATAGCAATCCCAAGGAGTGTCAGCAGACAAATCACGATCACGCCACCCACCACCGCCATGTCTGCCATGTTGAAGATGGCGAAGTTGGGGAAGGAGATGAAGTCCACCACGTGTCCCATGCCGAATGACGGCGGACGGAACAGCCGGTCTGTCAGGTTACCCAGGGCGCCGCCGAGAACCAAGCCCAGGCCGATCGACCACCAGACGGAGCCGATCTTGCGCGAGAAGACAATGATCGCGATGGATACGGCAGCCATGATGATGGTGAACACCCAAGTGAAGTTCTCACCGATGGAGAATGCCGCACCGGAATTGAGGATGTGGTACCACTGCAGGAGCCCATCGATGACGGGGATCTTCTCACCAATTTCCATGGTGGAGCTCACCCACCATTTGGTCAGTTGATCGCAAAGGTAGGCAAAGGCTGCAACGCCGAGCCAGATCCACCAGAAGTGGTGGCGGCGGGGCTTGGCAGCGGTTGCCGGAGCCGGCAAAGAGTTCTCGCTCATGACGCTTTCAGTTGTTTGGGTGTTAAAGCACAAGGATAGTTTCAATCATAGGCGGCTATATCCGCTCTCCCGGACCCACTGTATTCCGGGGAGCCGAACAAAGATCAAAGGCCGGTTTAACGAACTAAAGCCGGTGGAACAAGTTTCCTTGCTCCACCGGCTTGTAGTTTTTTCACTTAGGACTCTAGAGCGCCTTCGGCGAAGTCCGGGGCTGCCACTGAGCCACGGGCATCCAAGTCACGCAGCTGGCCTTCGATGTAGCTCTTCAAGCGTGAACGGTAGTCGCGCTCGAAGCCGCGCAGCTGCTCGACCTTGCGCTCGAGTACTGAACGCTGCTGTTCCAGGGCACCAAGCGTCTTACGGCTCTTCTCCTGGGCATCGTTGACGAGCGTGCTGGCTTCGATCTGTGCCTCGGCAATGATCTTGTCGCGCTGCTCAACACCGGCGTTGACGTATTCGTCGTGCAGGCGCTCGGCCATGGCAAGAACGCCACTGGCTGATTGTGCGGAGGAGCTCGGCGCTGCCGGAGCAGGCGCTGCCTCTACCTTTTCTTCAACAACGGGTTCCGGAGCCTTGACGGGCTCCACAACCTCAGGCTCAACGACAACGGGCTCGGCCTTGGCCGGCTCGGGTTCCTTGGCGAGCACCGGGGCTGCGGGAGCCGCGGCTACTGCAGCGTCGGAGCCACCGTCTGCGAGCTGCTTGCGCAGCTCGTCGTTTTCCTGGTGGAGTCGGCGAAGCTCAACGACGATCTCGTCAAGAAAATCGTCGACTTCGTCCTGGTCATAGCCTTCACGAAACTTTGTCGGCTGGAACCGCTTGTTGACAACGTCTTCTGGCGTTAGCGCCATTTAGTCACCTCATTGGTCTTATGTGAGTCAGAAACCGGCCGAAACCTGCCCGGACTGCGGTACCGAATACAAATCTGGAGATCTGAACTGGGGTCTTTCGCTTTTACAATATAACTTTTCCTCGGTGAAAACTAACGACGCGACCCTAACCGACAAAACTTCTTGTGATACTCATCCCAATGCCGACGGCAACCAGCAACAAAAGGAAGCCGATATCGAGGGCTACGGCACCAATTCTCAGCGGCGGAATCATGGCTCGGAGCTTGCGCAGCGGCGGGTCCGTGAGTCGGTACACCAGCGAGGCACCCACCAGGGCCGCACCCTTAGGCCGCCAATCACGGGCAAAGACCTGAATCCAGTCAAAGACCATGCGTAACAGTAACGTCAGGAAGTACAGCAGCAGGAGCAGGTACAGGAGAGCAAAGACAATTGTCACGCGTGTGCACACAATCACTAGGTGGCGGGAAAAGAACTGGCAGGAAAAGACGAGCCTTAAAACCAGAGTAAAGCAATCAGCTGGGGATTGACCCGACCCCACCGCTTCTTGCGGTCATCAGCTTAACGAACTGCCCGGACACTTTGTGCCCGGGCAGTTCGTTGAAAAACTTTTTATGTCGTTGTGCTACTAGCTCTGGTTGAAGAAGCTCGCCTGCGTGTCGGAGATCTTCTTGTCGTCGCCGAGCACCTCGATGTAGGACGGCGAGAGCAAGAACACCTTGTTGGTGACCCGCTCAATGGAGCCGCGCAGACCGAAGACCAGTCCGGCAGAGAAGTCCACCAGACGCTTGGCGTCGGCTTCACCCATGTCGGTGACGTTCATGATGACCGGAATACCATCCCGGAAGCTCTCCCCAATGATCTTTGCGTCATTGTAGGAACGAGGATGGACTGTGGTGATCTGGCGCAAACTTTCAGCCTCTTCCCGGGTAGATGCAGCACGCTTGATGGGGGTTACCGGAGCACGGTATTCGTCATCGCCGGCCTTGGGCGCCGAGGGTTCAGCTGCTGCGGCAGGAGCCGGGGCAGCGTCGCGCTCAAACACGTCTTCGTGGATGTCTTCTTTAGGCAACGGCGGAGCATGCTCCGCGTCATAGTGCTCGTCACCGTCGGCGAGCCCAAGAAAGATCATTGTCTTGCGCATAGCGCCAGCCATGGTTGCTCCTCATTAGTGTGCAAAGCTAGAAAACTCTGTATTCAGCGGGCGAACGGTATGCCTGCTGTTCTCAAAACGCTACAGCACCACCGGGCGGGGGCCGAGGATATCGGAACCGACACGCAGGTGTGTCGCCCCTGCTGCCATGGCCGCCTCCAAATCGTGGCTCATGCCCGCTGAAATAGCGGTGGCGTTTGGATGTGCAGCCACCAGCCGTGCCGATGCTGTTGCCAATAATTCAAACGCTGCCTCCGGCTCAAACCCCAGAGGCGCCACTGCCATGAGCCCGGCGAGACTGAGTCCCGGTGCACTAGCAATCTGATCGGCCAGCTCCATGATGGACGACGGCGCCGCCCCTCCCCGGCTGCTTGGCCCGCTGGCCGCCTGAGCGGCCGCGTCAGCGAGGCCTGCAGTCTCAGCGAGATCCGCGTAGGCTTCGGACAGATCTACTTGAATGAAACACTCCAACGGTGCCCGTCCGGTGGTGCCCAATTCCCTGGCCATGGCATTACCCAACGCCGTCACCAGAGAAGCTCTGTCAATGGATTGCACCGAATGTGCGTAGGCCGCCACGGACTTGGCTTTGTTCTTTTGCAACTGGCCAATGAAATGCCAGCGCAGTGGCGCAGCGCCTGCAGCGGCTACCTCCAACGCCTTGGACGCTGCCTCCTGGTCCCGGTTTTCGCCAACGTCAGCCACACCGAGGCTTTGAAGACGCAAGACATCTGCTGCTGGATGGAACTTGGTCACCACGATGAGCGTGGGTGTGCCCGAATCCGGCTGGCCTGTCCTCGACCGTGTCGAAGTGGACTGGGCAGCCGCAATTCGGGCCTTGACCGTGTCTAGACGTTCGGCGAGTTGAAGTGTACGGGGGTCCTGCGAATTCATGGGATCGGTAGCTTTCACTGCGCAATGGCTGCTGTTGGGGTTGATCTAAACGAAACGAACGCTGGCCTCAGGCTAAGGGGCCGAGACGACAAAGCCTATGAAGCGGCCCTCTGCCGAGCTGTCCCGAACGGCGCGGCGGTGAGAATGAAAGGCCGGGTTCTCAAGTGTGCACTCACCGCTGGGATGAGCTAGGACCTCAAGAGCGCGCAACTGCGCCACAACGGCGGCGGGCAGGTCCAGAGCCGGCGTTCCCCACGATGTGGTGGCGAACGATTCGGGCACCTGCGCAGCTACGGCGGCTCGCATGGACTCGGGAACTTCGTAGCAGCGACCGCAAATACTCGGTCCCAGCCACGCCTCGATCCGCTGCGCCCCTTCGGCCCGCATGCGCGCCACCACGGCTCCGATGACACCTGTCTCCACCCCGGGCCTGCCAGCATGAGCCACGGCCAGCGTCAGCCCGCCGTCGGCGTCTTCGGCTACTAAAACAACGGGAACACAATCGGCGACCATGACCGCCAGACCGGCACCCTTAGAGACCAAGGCATCGGCGGTTGGTGCCGGACCCGCAACCGCAACTGTCCCAGATTCCGAGCGCTCGGGAATTAGGGCTACCTCGTTTCCGTGAACTTGGCTCATATAGGCCAAGGACACCACAGCTCCGCTCAGCTCTGATAACTGAAGATTCAGCGCATCCCGGCGCAGGCTCACGTTGCCAGGATCATCCCCAACATGAAAGGCCAGGTTGCCTGTCTCCGTGCCGGTGAAACCGACCCATACTCCGGGGCGCACCTGCTGGACGGAAAACATCTATGCAACCTGACCATTCATCGTTGTTCTTCAAGGCTGGCAGCGATGGCTGCCGGCACTCAACCGCTTACTTGAGGAAGTCGGGGACATCCAGGTCATCGGAACGGTGGCCGGTGAGATCTGGTTCCACAATGGCTGGCAGTTCCACATCAAAACCGCCGTCGGCAGGAACGTGCGATGCCGACTGCTGGCCCCACTGGTTCAAATTGGTGACAGATGCGCTGCTGGGCACGGCCGCCGGAGCTGGCGGAACAGCAGCGGCAACAGGCTCGGCAACTTCCGGGGCAGAGTCAGGTGCGTCAAAACCGGCAGCAATGACAGTCACGCGAACTTCGTCACCTAGCGCATCGTCGATGACAGCACCGAAGATGATGTTGGCTTCGGGGTGGGCCACTTCCTGAACGAGACGTGCGGCCTCGTTGATCTCGAAGAGTCCCAGATCTGAACCACCCTGGACGGACAGCAGGACGCCGTGGGCGCCGTCGATCGAGGCTTCCAGCAGCGGGGACGCAATAGCGAGCTCGGCAGCCTTTACGGCACGGTCTTCACCGCGGGCCGAACCAATACCCATGAGTGCCGAACCGGCACCCTGCATGACTGACTTGACGTCAGCAAAGTCAAGGTTGATCAAGCCGGGAGTTGTGATGAGATCGGTAATGCCCTGGACGCCGGACAGCAGCACTTGATCGGCAGAACGGAAAGCGTCCATGACAGAGACGTTGCGGTCGCTGATGGAGAGCAAGCGATCGTTCGGGATGACGATGAGCGTGTCAACCTCGTCGCGCAGAGCCTCGATGCCGTTGTCGGCACTCGTGGCGCGGCGGCGGCCTTCGAAGGTGAAGGGACGGGTGACCACACCGATGGTCAAGGCGCCGAGCGAGCGAGCGATGCGAGCCACCACGGGAGCGCCACCGGTTCCCGTGCCGCCACCTTCGCCAGCGGTCACGAACACCATGTCGGCGCCGCGCAGGACTTCTTCGATCTCTTCCTGATGGTCCTCTGCTGCCTGACGGCCGACATCAGGGTTGGCGCCTGCGCCGAGACCGCGGGTTAGTTCGCGTCCCACATCAAGCTTGACGTCGGCGTCACTCATCAACAGCGCCTGGGCGTCAGTGTTGATGGCGATGAATTCGACGCCACGCAGACCCACGTCAATCATGCGGTTCACTGCATTTACGCCGCCGCCGCCGATGCCGACGACTTTGATGACTGCCAAGTAATTCTGGGGTGCTGCCACGTTACGTGTCCCTTGTTCGTATGTTGCTGAAAGATCAAAAAAGCGTGCCTTTGCTACCTAAAAAATCAATGCGCCTGCAAGCTGCCAGCATCAATCCTGGGAGCAACCTTGAAGCAATGCCTGAAGCTTTGGTAGCTTAACCTTCAACTTGAAGGTTATAGTTATGTCAACTAACTCTTGTCTGTGACGCTATGGTGCATCTGCGCCGCATGCAATTACCGCTGCCGCGTGTCGCCAGAATCCCCCAAAAAAACGTCTCAAACACCTCTATCCGTGTCGTTCCGTGTAGCTTCTGAAGGTTGCACAGCCACTTGGTGACTTGCAAGGCTAGTCACACGGTTACGTACAGCTGCCACCGTGCGATGGCCGCCACGCGCAAAACACCACCGGCACATCACCGCACCATCACCGCGTCACCGGATGGCGCGGGGCACTGACATCGAACACTTGAGCCGGCACGGGAGCTGGCTTGCCCGGCTGCGCCGTGGGCGTCGGAGCATTCAACAGCGATTCTAAAACCGTGGCCTTGAGCTCCATGTCACTGGCATTGCCCCACACCACACTGCGCCCATCAACCAGACGCAGTTCCACGGCGTCCGGGGACTTGGCCGTTGCGTTAGCCAGCTGGGTCAAGATGGATTTGGGCAGTGTCGCCAACACCGAAGTCATGGCCTGGAAGGTGTCCTTGCCGATTGCCGCATTGCCGCCATCAATGAGCGGCAGCGCTGCAGCGGCAGCATCCTTGGTAGTGCCGAGCTCAACACCGTCTTGGTCTACCAATGAATATGTTTCACCGTTCTGCAATAGCGCAACGGGTACCCGTTCCACGACGTGTACCACCAACGTGGACGGCGGCCGAGCTTCGATCCGGGAACTCTTGATCTGCACGACAGGTGCCAAAAGTGCCGAAACATCTTCGGCGGTCACCTGCGGCAGGGGGCGGGAGATGATCGGAGCCAAGGCCAGCCCTAAGGTGTCTTCGCTGACCAGCTTGTTACCCTCAAAGACCACTGTCTTCACCCCCAAAACCGGGGAGTAGAGGGCAACGCCCATGACCAAGGCCAGCACCGCCAAGACGCCGGCTGCCGTAAGCAAGAAGGCGCGTCGGCGGCGCTTGTAGCTCGGCATGGGAAAAGCCAGTACCTGTGCCCCTGTGTTGCCATCAGCTGCGGCATCTTCGGAAGCATCCGCCGCCGGTGCTGACGTGGCTGGTGCAGGCTTGGATGTAACTTTCTTGGTCGCTGCGGACTTCCCTGATCCACGCTTGGCCGAGCCTGCCTCAGCGGATCCTTCAGTGGCAGAACCAGACTTGGCTGCTTCGGGCGCGCGCGGCTTCACTCGGGCGCGTGGGCGCGGCACCCGGAGAAGATTCTTCGCCGCGTTTGTTACGACAGAGGGGTCTGCGCCTACAGAGGGGTCAGGGACTTCAACGGGCACCGGCAGCTTTGCCACCTTCTCGCTGGTTCCGCGCACCGTCCCAGAAAGCTGTGGGACGCCTGAAACAGCAGCAGTCTTCGCAGCAGCGCCGCTCGGGGCCGGATCCTTCGCCCCTGTTTTCTTAGGGTCTGATTTCTTCGGGTCAGCAGCCTTCGCAGCTCCCGTAGCTGCTGTGGTCTGCGCAGCGGCGGGGATGCGGGTGCGGATGACTCGAGGCTTACGTGGTTCAGCCATTGCCGCCCTCGCTGCCAGCAGATAGCGCCGCAACCAGAACTGGGCCGAACTCGGTGACATCTCCTGCGCCCACGGTCAAAATGATGTCTCCGGCAACAGCAGCACGGCACAAAGCAGCCACGGCCGCTGCGGGGTCCGGGGCGTACCCGAAGGGTTTGTTCAAGGCGACTGTGATCAGCTCACTGGTGATCCCGGGAACAGGATCTTCGCGGGCGGCATAAATATCAAGCACGGCGACGGTGTCTGCCAGATTCAATGCCTGTGCAAATTCGGTGGCGAATTCTGCGGTCCGGGAAAATAGGTGCGGCTGGAACAGTACGTGCACCTTGTGTGCCCCTGCCACGGTCCGGGCGGCTAGCAACGCGGCCCGGACTTCGGTGGGGTGATGGGCGTAGTCGTCAAAGACGGCCACCCCGCGGGCCTCCCCCTTGGCCTCAAAGCGCCGGGCTGCGCCAGCGAAAGTGCCCAAGGCAGTTAGCGCACTGTTAGCGTCAACGCCCAGTACCAGCGCAACGGCCACAGCGGCAGCTGCATTGCTGAGGTTATGGTCGCCGGGAACCTGTAGCCGTAGTTCCAACTGAGCCGCCCCTGCAGCGTCGGAAGGACCGGCACTGCCCCACTCGGCGCCTTGCAGCTGCACGGTCGCGGTGGTGAACAAGCCGTCGTGGTGTCCGGGAATCAGCCTCACATCAGCGTCTTTAGCAAAGCCGTAGCTGATGGTGCGTGTTCCTGACGCCTTGGCCTGGGCAGCCAAGACGGCCGATCCGACGTCGTCCGCGCAGGCCACCAAGGTGCCACCGGGCGGGAGCAGTTCTACAAACTGTCCAAAGGCGGCGTAGACATTTTCGGCGGTGCCATAGTGGTCCAGATGGTCGGCTTCAAGGTTGGTGACCACGGCGATGTTCGGCCGGTAGTTGAGGAAGGAAGCATCGGATTCGTCGGCTTCGGCCACGAACACCCCTGCGGTGCCATGGGCCGCGTTGACGCCCAAGCCCTGGACTGTGCCGCCCACAGCGAAGGAGGCGTCCACTCCGGCACCGCGCAACATGACGGTGATCATCGAGGTCGTGGTGGTCTTCCCGTGGGTGCCGGCGACTGCAACCACCACATCTTCAGCCATGGCAGCGGCCAGCGCCTGTGAGCGGTGCAAAATGCGCAGTCCGGCCGCGCGTGCCGCGAGCAGTTCGGGGTTGTCCTCGCGGATGGCGGTGGAGATCACCACGGTGTCCACAGCAGCGATGTGCTCACCAGCCTGGCCCACGTGCACGATGGCGCCTAAGGTGGCCAATGCTCTCAGTCCGGCAGAGTCCTTGGCGTCAGAACCACTGACAGTGAGGCCCTGGCCCAGCATGATCCGGGCGATCGCCGACATTCCGGCCCCGCCCATCCCAATAAAATGGACCCGTCCCAGTTCGGCAAGTGTGGGTGGTGTGTACATCGTTGGGCTACCCTTATCCGTCATTTCCGTCTACTTCCCGCTCGCGGCGAACACCATAGCAGCCATACTCTCGGCCGCGTCACGAATGCCCAGTCCGGCGGCGCTGGCACCCATGCGTTCTAATCTGGGCGTATCCAGGCACAGCGGTATCAACTCCGAGCGAATCCAGGCCGCATCCAGTTCAGCGTCCGGCACCAGTAATGCCGCGCCAGCGTCAACGAGTCCGGCCGCGTTGCGCGCCTGTTCCCCGTTGCCGATGGGCAGGGGCACAAATACCGCAGCAAGTCCGACGGCGGCCACCTCCGACACTGTTCCGGCACCTGAGCGGCACAACAGTAGATCTGCCGCCGCGTACACGTCTTCCATCCGGTCCACGTATTCCACCTGACGGTAGCCCGGCGCAGCCAGCGGCTCGCCGTTGGCATCAAGCACTGTTTTTCCCTTGCCCGTGATGTGCAGGGTCTGGATACCGGCGTCGGCCAGTGCCTGGACGGAACCGGCAATGCCTTGGTTCAGTCGCAATGCGCCCAGCGAACCGCCGGTGACGATCAACGTGGGTTTGTGCTCCTCTAGTCCGAGGCGTTCCCGGGCCCCGGCCTGGGCGGAACCCCGTTGCAAGGTAGCAATTTCCTTGCGCATGGGCATGCCCACAAGATGAGCGTGCCGGATGGCTGTCGCTGCGAAAGCGGTCCCCACGTTGGTGGTGTAGCGTGCCCCGACTTTGTTGGCCAGACCAGCTGTGGTGTTGGCCTCGTGGATCACGATGGGAACACCGAGCGATTTTGCCGCCAAGTACATGGGCGTGCACACATAGCCGCCCACACCCACCAAAACATCTGCTTGGGCCTCTCGGAGAATCTTTTTGGCATCGCCAATGGCACGCACCATGCGCACTGGCAGCTTCACCAAATCCATGGAAGGTTTCCGTGGCAGCGGGATGCGTTGTACGAACGTCAGCTCAAAACCAGCCGCCGGCACCAGGGTGGCTTCCAGACCCGAGCTGGTTCCAACGGCCAAAATGGTGCTGTCCGGAGAGAACTCGCGGATGGCCGCCGCAATGGCCAGTAACGGGCTGACATGCCCTGCCGAGCCTCCTCCGGCCAGAACCACTGACAAGGGGGTTGGGTGGATCTGTGTCATGAAGTCTTCAAACTACTTTCTGGCTCTGTGCGGGAAAAGGAAAGGACAACTCCGACGGCGGCCAGCACCATGATCAGAGCTGTTCCACCATAGGAGATCAGCGGCAGTGGCACACCAATCACGGGAAGCAGGCCCACCACTACGGCGATATTGACCACTGCTTGGCCGATGATCCACGTCATGATCATGCCGCACACAACACGGGCGAAAGGATCATTGCGGGAGTTGATGACCCGGAAGATCGAGAAGGCGAGGATCACGTACAGCCCAACAATGACGAGGGTGCCTAGGAGACCGAACTCCTCGCCGATGATGGCGAAGATGAAGTCGTTGTGGGCCTCAGGAATCCAGTTCCATTTTTGCCGGCTCTGTCCCAGACCAACACCAAACCATCCTCCGGAGGCGAGGGCGTAAGCACCATTGATGTACTGATCGCAGGCACCTTCCACACTGCAGTCACCAAGCCAGGCGGCAAAACGGCCGGTCCTATTCGTGTCGGAGATGTTGGCAAGCACGGCAACGATGCCGGCCGCCACGACGGCTAGTGCCAGGTAACGCTTGGGCACCCCGCCAAACCAGAGACCCATCAGGACCATGAGGCCAATGATGATTGCGGTTCCTAGATCGTGGCCCAGCATGACCAGCAACAGGATCAGGCCGGCACCAATTCCCATCGGGATCAGAATATGCATGACCCGTCGAATCAGCGTCCCCTTGGCGGCGATGACTGCACCCATCCAGATGGCTAGGGCCAGTTTGGCAGCTTCCGAGGGCTGAAACTGGATGCCACCAATCCCCAACCAGTTCATGTTTCCGCCGGCGCTAACACCCAGGGGCGTAAAGACCAGAGCCAGCAGGAGGATCGCGATGCCGAGCAGAATCGGCGCAATTTTCTTCCACATGGTCGGTGGCACGCACGATAAGACGAACATCAGGACCAGCCCGAGCAAGGCAAAAGCGGATTCCTTCAGAAACAGATCATAGGGGTCCTGGCCCTTGGAGATGGTTTCTGCCGTGGATGCCGACAGGACAGTCATGCGCCCAATCAGGGTCAACGCCAGTGCGGTGCCCACGATCCAGTAGTAACCCGAAGTGGGGCGGCCGACCCGAGCGTTGAAGGCATCCCGGAATCGTTGGAATCTTTTGTCCTTGCCGCCCGTAGCCGGAGCGGTCAACGGCGCCGCACCGGCTTTAGCTTTCGTCACATTCTTGGTGGCCGCGGTGGGCACGCCTTTGGCGGAGGTCTTTGGCTGTGCGGGCGTTTTGGCCACTATGACTCCTTGTTGGCGCTTGCCCGTGATTCCAGCAGCTCCCGAACAGATTCAATGAAGGCATTTCCTCGGTGGGCGTACGAGGTGAACTGATCCATGGATGCTGAGGCCGGCGCCATCAGCACCGTGTCGCCGTCAGTTGCCAATGATGAGGCTACGGCCACAGCTTCGGCCATGACGGCATCCCCTCGCAGCTCGGAGCTGCTGGAACGCCTGCCACCGCTGGCACGCGTGGCAATGACCTGCACTCCCGGAGCCAGCCGCTCCAAGGAGCTGGCCAAATCTGAACTGTCGGCCCCAATCAGCACCACTGCCTTGAGCCGTGCTGCGTGGTTGCGGACCAGTTCGTCATAGTCAACGCCCTTGGACAAACCGCCGGCAATCCAGATGACCGGTTTGAACGCAGCCAGTGACGCCGATGCAGCATGTGGGTTGGTGGCCTTTGAATCGTTGACCCAGAGGACACCCTCGGCGTTGGCAACGGCCTGGATTCGGTGGTCACCGTTCTGGTAGTTCACCAGACCTTTGCGAACGTCATCAGGGGTCAGACCGCAGGCCCGCACAAGTGCTGCAGCAGCCGCCGCGTTGGCGACAAGATGCCGGGGCACCAGCTCGCCAATGTCACTAACCTTTGCCAGCTCGGCTGCCGAATCCTTACGTTCTGCAATGAAAGCCCTGTCCACAAGCAGGCCTTCTACAACACCGACCATGCTGATGGCCGGGATGCCGGTGGTGAATCCTACAGCGCGGCAACCCTCTTGCACATCGGCTTCTTGGACCATGCGCTCGGTCTCAATTTGCTCGGCGTTGTAGACGCACGCAACTTCGGTATTGGCATAGATTTTTGCTTTGTCGGCGGCATAGGCTGCAAAGCTGCCGTGCCAGTCAACGTGATCTTCGGCCAGGTTCAGGCAGACGCTGGCGGCAGGTGCCAGCGATTCGGTCCAGTGGAGTTGGAAGGTGGAGAGCTCCACGGCCAGAAAATCCCAGCCCTCAGGATCACGGACGGCATCCAGAATGGGGGTGCCAATGTTTCCGGCGGCAATGGCGCGCAGACCTGCCGCCTGCAGCATGGATTCCACCATGGTGGTGGTGGTGGTTTTGCCGTTGGTACCGGTGATGGTGATCCAGCGGGCGGTCTTCCTGCCCTCGCGCTGGCGCACACGCCAGGCCAGTTCAACATCCCCCCAGATGGGGATGCCCGCGTCTGCCGCGGCAGCCAACAGGGGGTGAGATGGCTTGTATCCGGGGCTGGTGACCACTAGTTCGGCGGGCTCACCGTTGACCTGCGGCAACACGGTGGAACTGTCTTCACCCAAGATCACCTGGGTGACCCCCACGATCTTGAGGGTGTCGGCGTTGGCCCGGGCGTCGTCGTCGTCCGAGGCGGCGACGACCACCACCTGGGCACCGAGCTCAGCCAAGGTGTCTGCCACGGAGAAGCCGGTCTTGCTGATACCGGTGACAACCACGCGCAACCCTGCCCAGTCGGCGTCCCAGCTGGTCAGTGAATCAAGTCGGTTTTGCAATGCACTCACAGTCGAACAATCCATTCAGCGTAAAAAGCTCCCAGTCCCACGGCGACCATGAGTCCTGCCAGGATCCAGAACCGGACAACCACGGTGACTTCCTTCCAGCCCTTGAGCTCGAAGTGGTGCTGCAACGGTGCCATGAGGAAGACACGCTTGCCCTTGGATAGCTTGAAGAAGCCAACCTGGATGATGACGGAAGCGGAGATGAGCACGAACAGGCCACCAATGATGGGCAGCAGCAGTTGCGTGCGGGAGAGGATGGCGAAGCCGGCAATGGCGCCGCCGATGGCGAGGGATCCGGTGTCGCCCATGAAGATCTTGGCCGGGGAGGTGTTCCACCACAAGAAACCGATCAGGGCGGCAAACATGATGACCGAGATCAGGGACAGATCCAACGGGTCGCGGACTTGGTAGCAGACGGTCTCGGAGGGCACCTTGTGGGAGCCACAGCCTTGGCTGCTCTGCCACAAGCCCATGAGGGTGTACGCGCCGAAGACAAGAATGGCGGCACCTGTGGCCAGCCCGTCCAAACCATCGGTCAAGTTCACGCCGTTGGTGGCTGCGGTGATGATCAGGTTGGACCAGATCACAAACAGCACCACGCCCAGGCCCGCACCGGCAAAGGCGAGGTTCAAGGAGGGGATATCGCGAGCAAAGGAAATGAACGTACTGGCCGGGGTAAGGCCATCGTTATCCGGGAAACCCAAGGCCATAACGGCGAAGGAAATACCCACAACAGCCTGGCCCAGCAGTTTCCCCTTGGGGTTCAAGCCGGTGTTGTGTTGCTTGGTGATCTTCAGGAAATCATCGAGGAATCCGACCAGTCCCATGCCCACCATCAAATAGATCATGAGGAGCCCGGAGGCTGTGGGGCCGGTGGAATTATTGTTGACCAACCACACGATCAAGTGGGTGATGAAGTAGGCGGCCACCACGGAGCCGATCACCACGGTGCCGCCCATGGTGGGCGTCCCGCGCTTGATCTGGTGGGTGGTGGGCCCGTCTTCTCGAATGATCTGGCCATAACCCTGTTTGACCAGGAACCTGATGAACAGGGGTGTACCGATCATGGCAAAGGCCAAAGCCAAACCAGCTCCAATGAGCAATGCAATCATGGCTGGGCAGTCCTTTCGCCTGTTGTGTTCTCACGTGCTTGTGTGGGGCTAATCCCCGTGGGTAATGCTATCCGATCACCTAGGAACCGCAGCCCTGCGCCATTGGAAGACTTGAATAAAACAATGTCCCCGGGAGCCAACTCTGCTTCCAAAACGGCGGCAGCGGCGTCCGCATCGGCGAAGAACATGGATTCATCTCCCCACGAGCCCTCCATAACAGCGCCGACATGCATGGCACGGGCGCCCTGGCCTACCACGAGCAGTCGGGAAATGTTCAGCCGTACGGCGACACGGCCCACGGCATCGTGTTCTAGGACCGACTCCTCGCCGAGTTCGAGCATCTCCCCCAACACGGCCCAGGTGCGCCGGGCCCCGCTGCCGCCAAGCTCTGCCAACGTGCGCAACGCTGCCCTCATGGACTCCGGATTGGCGTTGTAGGCGTCATTGATGACGGTCACGCCATCGCTGCGGTCGGTGCGTTCCATCCGGTAGCGGCTGGCTGCGCGCTGCTCATTGAGCGAGGCGACAATCGTTTCCGGTGTGGCTCCGGCTGCGTAAGCTGCGGAGGCGGCTGCGAGCAGGTTCGTCACATGATGCAGCCCTAGAAGCTTGCTGCTCACGTGCAGAGGCTCGCTATGGCCGGGGAAAATAAGGTCGAATTCGGGTTGACCGTCGGCATTCGTGCGCACTGTGCGGGCCAGCACCATCTGCTGCTCTTGGGCAACGTTGGCGTCAGCACTGCTAAAGAAACGCACCGGGGCGCCGGAACGCGCAGCCATGGCCCGAACCCGGCTGTCGTCAAAGTTGAGCAACGCACAGCCAGTAGCTGACAACGCTTCGACGAGTTCGCCTTTAGCGACAGCAATGTTGTCGATGGAGCCAAACTCGCCCGCATGGGCACTTCCCACCCCCAACACCACGCCCAGATCGGGGCGCACCATCTCACCGAGGTACTTGATCTGGCCCATCTTCGTGGCGCCCATTTCAATGATCAAATAGCGGGTGTTCTCATCTGCACGGAAAACGGTCAGGGGCACACCCACTTCACCGTTATAGGAGCCCACGGGGGCCACGGTGGGACCCAGCGCAGACAAAATGCCCGCCAAAAGATCCTTAGTGGTGGTCTTGCCGGCGGAACCGGTGATCCCAATCACACTCAGCGGAGAATGGGCGCGGATCTCTCGCACCACCTCGGCCGCGATCGATCCCATGGCGAGCACGGAGTCGGCGACGATGACAGCTGGAAAGGGAGCTCCGGCGTCGTCCGCGGTTTCCCGCTCGGCAAGAGCCAACACGGCGCCGGAAGCGAAGGCTGCTGTGATGAAGTTATGACCGTCGGCCGCTTCCCCGGCCTTGGCCACGTACACGCTCCCAGCCACAGCATCACGCGAATCGGTGACGATGGCGGCGACATCAATGAGCAGATCCGGGTCGGTGCCCGGTGTCAGGGTGCCCTGGGTGAGCTCGGCGATGTGGGCTGCTGTAATTTCAATCATTAGTTGGCGACTCTATCTTGCTTGCTCCGGTAAGGGGGAATCCGTGGGCCACGAGAGCGGCACGCAATTCAACCCGATCATCGAGGGAAATATTGACCCCTTTGACCTCTTGATAAACTTCATGGCCGCGTCCGGCGACCAGAATAACGTCTTGGGCCCGCGCTATTTCCACGGCTCGGGCGATGGCTTCGGCACGCGGGCCGATCTCCTCAATGACGCGCTGAAGACCGCCACTTTGCTGGGCTTCATAGGCTCCGGCTAGAACACCGGCCCGGATAGCCGCCGGGTCCTCGTCATGGGGGTCGTCATCGGTAATGATCACCACGTCAGCACCCTGGGCAACCACGGCGCCCATGATGGGGCGCTTGGTGACATCACGCTCCCCCGTGGCACCAAACACGGCAATGACGCGCGCACCCGGCGTGTCTGGCCGGACGGCGTCCAAGGCACGGGCCAGCGCATCGGGGTTGTGGGCGAAATCCACCACGGCAACAGGAGCCGTGCCGATCAACTGCATCCGGCCCGGCACCTCCACCGTGAAGGGGTCATGACTGTCCAGCACTTCCTGCAGGCGCCTCAGCACCGCATGGTCCTGGGCGCTACTGCTATCCCCAGTCCCCTGCAGACGCTGTGAACCTTCGACGCCGGAACCGTCGTCTGCGGGCTTCGCAAGCAGCTGTGTGGTGACCATGAGCAACGCCAGCGCCGCGTTGGAAACGTTGAAGCCGCCGGGCAGGCCGGTGTGAACATCCAGAACTGCGCCATCGGGGCCAACGAGCGTGAAGCGGGAACCAACACCATCTCGACGAACATCCCGGACTTGCCAGTCTGCTGCAGATGTGACGTCCAGGTTCGTGGCTAGGGTGACAGTGGGGAGGGTGGAGGCCGCAGCCATGCGCTGGCCCCAGTGATCATCAACGGTGATGACAGCGTGGCGAGCATGCTCGGGAGTAAATAGGGCTGCTTTGGTGTCAAAGTAGCCCTCCATGCCGCCATGGAGGTCCAGGTGGTCCTGGGTGAGGTTGGTGAATCCGGCAACATCAAAGACCACACCATCCACGCGGCCAAACGCCAGAGCATGTGAAGAAACTTCCATGGAGGCGGCGCTGAGGCCTTTTTCGGCCATCAGTGCCAGAAGGGCGTGAACATCTGTGGATTCGGGCGTGGTCAGTTTGCTGGGAATTGCTTCCTCACCGGCCAAGATTTCAATTGTTCCGATCAGGCCGGTGCCGTGCCCCAGTGCCTGTAGCAGCGAGTTCAGAAAATATGTTGTGGTGGTCTTGCCGTTGGTGCCTGTCAGGCCGAATAAATCCAGATGGTGTGTGGAAGCTGAAGCACCAGCGGTGCCGTACACGCGTGCGGCGAGTTTTCCAGCCACGACGCGCGCGTCTGCCAACGTCAGAACAGGCACAGCGGGTGATTCCCCCATGAGGAGGGTGCCGGCGTCGTCCGTCATGATGGCGACGGCACCGGAGGCAATGGCCGCTGCGGCAAAGGAGGCCCCGTGACTGCGTGCACCGGGCAGGGCTAGGTACAAATCGCCTGGGTGGATGGCTCGTGAATCCAGGCTCACCCCGGTGATCCGCAGACTCGCATGGGCTTTCTGAGCGCTTGACCAAGCATCCGGGTTGATGCCCGCCAGAGTGGCCAGCTCTGCCAAGGTGGCACCGCTGTGGTGGCTGGGCCGCACGGTGCTGGCGGGGGTGTTCACAGGCACTTGTAGGGAATCCTTTTCTGCTCCACGATCGGTGGTGGCATGTTCTTTCTCCGCCATTACTTGTAGAACTTGGGGAGTTTGACGGGCGGGGTTGTTGACGGCGGAACATCGTTGCTACGAAGCACCTGGCCCATCACCTGATTAAACGTATACCCCTGAGTGACTCCATAGACGTTGCCCTGCGGCCGTTGGACAGTTATGCCCACCACATAGCGGGGATCATCCATGGGTGCCATGCCAATAAAGGAGGTGGTGTAGCCGTCAAAGCCCACACCGTTGTCCGCCGGAGCCTCGGCCGTGCCGGTCTTGCCGCCGGTGCGGTAACCGGGGATGTCAACAACCTTGTAGTCGGTCATGGTGACAACACCTTCGAGCATGTTGCGGGCATCCTTGGCCGTTTCCGGGCTGATGACCTTAACACCGTCAGCCTGAGGCACGGTTTCGACGGTTCCATCCGCGTGCGTGAAGGAGTCGATGATGGCGGGCTTGAGCCGGACGCCGTTGTTGGCGATGGTCTGGAAAACCATGGTGGTTTGGAGCGGAGTTTGGGCAACACCCTGGCCGAACAGGACGGTGTACCGCTGACGGCCGTCCCAGTTCTGCCAATCCGCCAAGATGCCAGGGCTCTCACCCGGCAGTGCAATGCCTGTCTTCTCCCCCACACCGAATTTGCGCATGTAGTCATACCGCTGCTGCAGACTCAGCCGCGAACCGGCCATGACGGTTCCGGTATTCATCGAATCGGTGATGATGCCTGAGAGAGTGCGCTTTTCTGTTCCGTGCGTGAACGAGTCGGAGAAGGTCTGTCCGTCTACTGTCAAAGTTGGCGGGACCAAGAACTCGCTCATGGGCGTGGCCAAGCCTTCTTCTACGAGGGCCGCTGCGGTCATGATCTTGCTCGTAGAGCCGGGTTCCACCACCGAGCTGACGCTTCGAGAACCAATGTTGGCCGTGTCAGAGGCCGCCACATTATTGGGATCGTAAGAGTCACTGTCGGCGATAGCCACAACTTTTCCGGTCTTGGCCTCAACGACGGTGATGCTGGCCCACTGGGCGCTGTACTGTTCCTTTTGCTGCTGAGCAGCCTGCTGTGCATAAAACTGGATGTCTTGGTCAATGGTGAGCGTCACTGTTTGCCCATCAACAGCTGGCACGGTGCGTACGGGGGCTGTGGGAATGATGATGCCATTCTTCCCGGCTTGGTACGTGCGGGTGCCGTTGGTTCCAGTCAGCTTGGCGTCCATGGTCTGTTCAATACCTGCCAGAGCCTTACCGTCACTGTCCAGGAATCCAACGATCGGTCCACCCACGGCTCCCATGGGGTAGACACGTTTGGTAACGGATTCGGAGTAGATGCCCGGAACGCGCAGTTCCGCAACTTCCTTCTCCACGAGGGGGCTGACATCCATGGCGACGTAGTTGTGGACCTTATCGCCGGTCACGCTCTTTTTGACGTCTTCGAAGGGTAGATCCAACACTTTGGCCAATTGCGCGATGCCTTCATCGGAGGTGAACGTCTCCACTTTCCACTTCCCAGTGGCTGGATCGATCACGGTTTCGCCGGTTTTTGGATCGAGGACCAGACGGTCGTACTCGGGGTATTCGGCAAAGTTAATCTGCGAGACGGTGATGTTGTAGCGAATGATGCTTTCGGCCAGAACTTTACCTTTGGCGTCCACAATTTTCCCGCGGACAGCCGGCAAAACTTGCTCCACCTTGCGCTGATTCTCAGCAGCCTCGGCCATATTTCCAACATCTAGGCCTTGGACCAGGACAAGTCTGCCGCCAATGATGAGCAGAATGGCCATCATGGCAATGAATCCCCAGCGGAGACGCACACGACCGATCTTATTCAGTTGCTGTGCAGTTGCACCGTGTACGTCTGGACTTGAGTTTTCTGCCACTGCTTGAATCCCTTGCATTCCTTGCTTCGCAAAATCGTGAAGCACTCAGTCCATCATAGAAAAGTTAGCTGTCCTTTTGTGCCGGGGCTGGAATCGTGCCGCCATTAAGGTCCGGGGCAACTACCACCGGCGGGACAGTTGCCGCCTCTTTAGCCTGATCCGCGGTCTTATCTGAGGCCGCGCCAGCCTGGTCCTTGGCTGCGCTAACTTCGGCTGCGGGGCTCAACGGAACCTCCGACGCGGGCTGGGACCGAGGCTTGTCGATGACCGCGGGCGCAATATTTACCAATCCCTTGGTATCAGCTGTGGCCGGGAGCGGCGAACCACTCACGGCCTTGGTGCGAACATCAATCTGTCCCGTTGTACCTGCCGGGACCATGCCCAGGGCTGCGGCTCGTGCTGCCAGCTCCTGAGGCGCCTGATGCGCAGCGATTTCCTGCTCCATGGTCTGGTTTGCCTTGATCAGCTCTGACTGCTGATTCTTCAGGCCCACCAACTCATACTGGCCCTTGGAGACGGAAATGCTCATGACCAAAACGACTGCCATGGCGGCCATAATCATCAGCGCCAAGGTGACGGCCAACGGTGAGCGTCCACGTCGCGGCGTTGAAACCACCAGCGACAATGATGCCCGTGACTTCTTGACTTTGGGTGCCGGAGGCGGCGCGGGCAAAGGCCCAGTCAGCACACGGGCGGTACTGCCCAGTGTGACAGGGATGGTCCGTGATGCGCTCGGGCTCATGCGGCACTCCTGACTCTGATCTTTTCCACGGCCCGCAAGCGTGCTGATGCAGCCCGCGGATTCTCTGCAATTTCCTGCTCAGTTGGTATTTCTGTGCCCTTTGTGAGGCGCTTCAAGGTGGCTTTGTGCTCTTCAAGTTCCACCGGGAATCCTGCGGGGGCCGAGGAACGTGAACCGGCAGCAAAGACAGCCTTGACGATCTTGTCTTCCAGCGAGTGGTAGGACATGACCACGGCCCGGCCATGGAGGGCAAGCGCGTCGACAGCAGCAGGAATGGCTTTTTCCAAAACGCTGAGTTCCTCGTTGACTTCAATACGTAACGCCTGGAAGGTGCGCTTGGCGGGATGCCCGCCAGTCTTGGCCGCTCCAGAGGGAACCACGTTGCGAATGATATCCACCAGTTCCCCGGTTCGGGTCAGAGGTGCCTTGTCACGAGCGGCGACGATGTGATTGGCAATGCGCCCGGCGAATTTCTCTTCGCCCCACTTGCGGATGATACGTACCAGCTCTTCCTCGGAGTAGCTGTTCAGGACATCGGCTGCGGTCTGGCCGCGGCTTGTGTCCATGCGCATATCCAAGGGAGCATCGAAGGAGTAGGCGAACCCGCGGTCCCGTTCGTCGAGTTGCAGGGATGAGACGCCAAGATCCATCAAGATCCCGTCAATGCTGGGTACTCCCAAATCTTCTAGCACCTCGCTGATTTGGTCATAGACGGCATGGACCAGATCGGTTCGGCCCTGGAAGGGGGCCAGCCGTTCCCCGGCCAAACCCAGTGCTTCGGTGTCACGGTCGATGCCAATCAGATGCAAATCTGGGTAGCGCTGCAACATTGCTTCACTGTGGCCGCCCATGCCCAAGGTGGCATCAATGACCACGGGGGTGCGCCCTGCGGCCCGGGCTACTTCGAAGGCCGGGGCTAGGAGGTTGATGCAACGATCTTTTAGTACAGGAGTGTGACGTTCGGACGTAGGTGGCGTGGGGGTTTCCGACGTCATCACGACTCCGTTTCTTTTTCGGTCATAACCGGCGGAGAACTGTTGTTCCCCCTGGCGTTGCAAACTGGCGATTCAAACATGTCACTGCTGGTGTAGCTCTGGTTTAGCCAACACCTGTGCGTCGTTGCACGGTGCCGACCCAAGACCTAGACGGTCTTAAACCAGATCCCCCTCCGCGCCAAGCCCCGTCCCGCCTGGCTCCGGGGAAGGTGAGCCAGGTTTGACGGTCTTGCTGGGCGGCTGGAGATCTCATTCAAGACCACCGTTGCTGCGGTATTACTGGTGCTAGCTGATGCCGGGAATACCCAACTCGTCTGTAGCCGAGAAGGCTGTTTCCTTGGCGGCCAAGTAGTCGTTCCAGGACTGTGCGTCCCAGATCTCCGCCCGGCTGCCGGCACCGATGACAACGAGTTCTTTTTCCAACCCTGCGTATGAACGCAAGGTAGCTGGAATAGTGACTCGTCCTTGCTTATCCGGAACCTCATCGGAGGCCCCTGATAGAAAGATTCGAATGTAGTCACGGGCCGCCATATTGGACAGTGGCGCATCCTGCATCTGTGTCAGCACTTTTTCAAATTCACGAGCACTAAATACATAGATGCAGTTTTCCTGCCCCTTGGTCAGGACCAGTCCGCTGGATAATTCCTCCCGGAATTTTGCGGGAAGGATGATCCGTCCCTTCTCATCAAGGCGCGGTGAGTGTGTTCCGAGAAACAACCCGTCACCGCCTTCATTGTTGAGAGCTTTTGACTAACTTAGCCCCATTCCCCTCTTACGTGCTCCACATTACTCCACAATCCTCCACCGTCAACTTCATTTTCCTAGATTTCATCTCCGTGTCGCCACCAAATTCCGCACCATTGCAAGGATCTTCCGGAGCCTCACGCCGTGGAGGGAAAAATCAACAATGTCGCCGAGTGGGGGCACCCAGGCACCACAGCACGGCATTTTGGCGTGTTTCTGGGGCTCGAGAGGGCACTCTGGGCTCCTGTGGAGGAAAAGGGAGTGCTTGCGTGGATGGAAGTGGAGACTGCGCCGCCCGGGCAAATGTGGCGAAGGCAACTGGCTCGTTAAGCTGTTTGGCCACTCAGCGGCAGCCGCGACAGCGGCGACTCATAAGCGAGCCCAGAGGAGGTCCACTGCGGAGGTTCAGAGATCAAAAAAGACGGCGTTCGTGGGGTAGCACAGTGACTAGTCACTGAGCTACCCCACGAACGCCGTCTTTGCTTCGTAGCCGTCTTTGCTTCGTAGCTGACGACTTGGCGGTTATCCGATTCTGACGCGGCGCGGCATCACTGCTCGCGGCGTCGTTCGTCCCACTTCTCTTCCAGATTGTTCATGAAGCCGCTCTTTTGCTTGGCGGCTGACTGAGCCCCAGGCTTGCCCGGGGATTCGCTGGCAGCACCAAACTTTGATTTGGTCAGGGAGACGTAAACACCTGCTCCCATGAGGAGAAACCCGAGAATACCCACCACGATCAGATGCGTTGCGACGCCAGCCAGCAGCACTAGCAGTCCGGCAATCATCACCAGAACTCCGATGACAATGTTTCGCGTTGACATTGAGCGCGTGGGTGAGCTCGACAAGGCATGTGCAAATTTGGGATCTTCAGCATGCAGCTGCTGCTCTAATTGATCCAGCAGTCTCTGCTCGTGCTCGGAGAGGGGCATGACGACCTCCTTCAGGTCAGGGCCGTGGCGTTTGTCTCGTTAACGTCTTAACAGCGTTATTGGTTCCCGCTGGTTCAGTGTCGCGTCGGTAATCGCTGCGTCCCTGGCACGGCTGGAGTGCCAACAATGTTGAAGTCATCAAAGAGTCAACTCCTACTACTACTAACAATAGGCGTGTTCTTGCCGAACTGAAACCCAGTGTGACATTGCTGTGACTCAGTAGTTGGCCGGCCCCGCGCAGCCACCGCATACTACGCGGAATCTCGGGGCTTGAGGAGCCTAGCGGGGCCAATTTTGGCGTTTCCAAAACGTGCCGCAATGGCATCGCCCACCACTTCGGCGTTGCGCGAATTCCCGTCCCGAGGATCGAGTTCCAATTGCAGCGGAACCTCATCGAGCGCTTCTAACTTTTCCATGCGCACCCCGATCAGTCGCACGGCCTGCCCCCTGGGACCCAGCCCCTGCAACAGTGCCACGGCGGCAGCGTAAATGGCGGCTGAGCTATCAGTGGCCGTCCCCAGAGTCCGGGAGCGGCTGACAGCGGAGAAGTCTGCATATTTTAGTTTCAGCGCCACGGTCCGCCCACTCAGCTCCGATTGCCGCAGCCTTGCAGCGACCCGGTGCGAGAGCCGCAACAACTCACGGGTGAGAATGACGTCGTCGTGCGTGTCATGAGCAAAAGTCTCTTCGGCCCCAATGCTCTTCTCCTGATGCTCGGGGGTGACGGGCCTGGGGTCAATCCCCCAAGCGAGAGCATGCAGATTGGCGCCGCTACTGCCCAACGCCCGTTGCAGCGCGGAGACCGGCGTAGCGGCAAGATCGGCCACGGTGAAGATGCCCAGCCGGGCCAATGTCTCGCGGGTCTTGGCCCCGACACCCCAGAGCGCCTCCACGGGCAGAGTATGTAAATACTCCACCGTGCGGTTCTTTTCGATCAGCAGCATCCCGTTAGGCTTGCAGCGAGTAGAGGCCACTTTGGCAACAAATTTGCTGGCCGCGATGCCTACGGAGGCGGTGATGCCCAGTTCGGCGGCAATGCGGGCCCGAATCAGGGCACCGATCTCCAACGGGGTCCCCAATCGACGTAGCGAACCGCTGATGTCCAGGAACGCCTCATCGACGCTGAGCTGTTCCACCGTGGCCGTAATGGAGTGGAAGATCTCCATGATTTGACCAGAGACTTGCTGGTAGAGCTGATGTTGAGGAGCAATGACGACGGCGTTCGGGCACATCCGTTGGGCCGTCACCATGGGCATGGCCGAGCGGACGCCGCGGGCGCGTGCTTCGTAGGAAGCTGACAACACCACCGATCGCCCCTCAGGGTGGCCCACTATGACCATCTTGCCCTTGAGCTCGGGCCGTGTACGCAGTTCCACTAAAACAAAGAAGGCATCCATGTCTACATGCATGATGGTGCAGCCGTCCTGGACGGGGACGGGCGGATCCGCTGGCTGCTCGGGTTGATTCACCCTTCTAGTCTAGTGATCCGGGTTTAGGCTGCGACCATCTGCGAGTGAGCTGCGCAACACGGGCCGGTACGCCTTCGCTCAACATGGGTAAACTGGTCAAGATGTCACCGCACCGGCACCGGCAGCTAAGGAAAACAGTCATGAATCCCACCCCGCTTCGGGCACTGCCCTCCCGCCGCAGGCAGCTTGTAGCAGCCGCAACAGTCTCTGCCGCCTTGTTCTTGGGTGCGTGCTCAAGCCCGGCTGGCCAGGATGTTCCGCCCACCACAGCCTCCACTTCAGCGCCCGCTCCTTCAGCGACGGACTCATCGGCTTCTGCGGCTGCCTCTGCCTCTGGCACGCCCGCCCCCTCGGCGGAAACAGCTGTCAAGGAGTTGGTGGCCGGCTTCCCCACCCAGGTACTTCCTTTGCCCAAGGGGGCTGCCATTCAGGCCTCGAGCCTTGAAAAGGGAGCAACTGTTTCCGTAGCCCAAGTGACAGCAACCACTACGGAAACACCGGCACAGATCCTGGAGTTCTACACCACCTCGCTAACAGCTCAGGGATTCAAGGCCCAGCCTGGCGATGCCGTGGACGGTGTCCCTCTGAAAACCTACGTTAGGGCCGATGGCCAGGAAATCGTCACCGTTTCGGTGGTGGTCACCTCCGGTACATCCACCTTCACCGCTGGAGCCACGCTGCTGCCGGGGTCATTGAAGTAAGCTCTCGGCCCCTCAATCAGGCCCTCCCAGCAACCCATCGCCGCCCATGGCTGGCAACCACCACAGCAAGGAATCTTGAAAGCATGAACCAAAAGCCTGGCCTGCCCCTGATCTCTCCCGCAGGCGAGCATGACGCCTACATTGGGGCGGTGGCAGCGCAGCTCAATAGTTTTCTGGCGGAGAAGCACCAGCTTTTGGCACAAATTTCCCCGGCGACGTTGGTCCTTGTTGACTCCATCAAGACCTTGGTCACCGGTGGCAAGCGCATGCGTGCGCTGCTGTGTTACTGGGGTTGGCGCGGAGCCGGAGGGGCTCCTGATGCCGAGGCCATCGTTCAGGCGGGCGCGGCCCTGGAATTATTCCAGGCCGCTGCCTTGATCCATGACGACATCATTGATCGTTCAGATACTCGCCGCGGCGGTCCCAGCGTGCACAAACAATTCAGCACCTTGCACACCGATAGCGCCTGGTCCTTGGACGAGGAGCGGTTTGGTCATGCCGCTGCCATTCTCACGGGCGATCTGTGCTTGTCGCTCAGTGAAGAAATGTTTTCGCGCATCGGCGCCGGAGCCACCAGCCGGGCGCGTGAGGTTTTCAACCTCATGCGCACCGAGGTGATGGCCGGGCAGTACCTTGACATTCTCGAAGAAGTTGCCGGCCCGTCAGAACCTCATGAAACGGCCGTGGCCAGGGCTTCAGCCATCATTCGCTTTAAGAGCGCCAAGTATTCCTCAGAACACCCCCTGGTGATGGGCGGTGCCCTGGCCGGGGCCGACGAGGCCATGTTGAAGGGTTACAGTGCTTTCGCGTTGCCTTTAGGAGAGGCTTTCCAGCTACGCGACGACGTCCTGGGCGTGTTTGGGGATCCGGCCAAGACGGGCAAGCCTGCCGGCGACGATCTACGCGAAGGCAAGCGCACAGTTTTGGTTGGCCTAACCATTGACGCTACCTCAGCGCAGGATCGTGACTTTGTAGACCAGAATTTGGGCCGCCAGGATTTGAGCGAAGCAGAGGTGGCCCGGATGTGCGCCATCATGGTTGAATCCGGGGCATTGGAAAACACCGAGGCCATGATTTCCGGGCTGAGCCAAGAGGCGTTCACTGCTCTGGCGGAACTTCCCGTCGAAGCTGCGGTACGCGAAGCATTGCTAACCCTAGGCCAGAGCGCCGTTTCCAGAACGTCCTGAGCCGGGCTGATGTCGCCGCTCCAGCGGATGTAATACAGTGCCGCTCCCGCGGATGTAATACAGTGCCAGCTGCACTCACGCTGCTTCTTGCCGAAGCAAGGCAGCAGCGTGAGTGAGTATTACCAGCCGAGTGCGGCGGCGCGCCGGCGGATTTCTGTTTTCCGGCCTGCGTGCAAGGCGTCAATCGGACGCCCGGGCAGGGATTCGTCTGCCGTGAACAGCCAAGTGATGGCTTCCTCATCTTCAAAACCTGCATCTTGAAGCACAGAGATAGTGCCTCGCAAGCTTTCCAAGATGTGATCCTCAACGATGAACGCTGCGGGAACCGCGCGGATATTGCGCTCTCCCACACGTGCGGCCAGCAAGGATCCGTCCTTGACGAGGGCGTGGACTTTGGTTACCGAAACATTTAGTTTTTCGGCAACATCGGGCAGGGGCAGCCATTCACTGACTACAGATTCAAGATTACTCACTCACAAAGGTTCCCACATTTTGGCATCTTGCGTATGAATATTGTGCTTGAATCCACATTCGAGCTCCCTTTGTACCGCCCTTTGGTGTAAATTCTCATTAGTCACACTAGTAACATCAACACCACTAGTACCGTCAGCAACGGAAACCCGAGGTCCGCACCCATGACTCCCCCACGCCCGTCTGCCACTTCCGGCAAACAGCTTGCAGCAGTTGCCACAGCAGCCATCCCCGTTGTAATGCTCTCGTCCCTGGCTATGGCGGTTCCTGCGACCGCTGCCCCCGTCCAAACCGGGGCGCAGCCACACGGGAATCACGGAGCACTAAACTCGGCAGATGTTCTGGCAGCAATTCAGGCTCGCTCTGCCCAAGCTCAGAGCAAGGCTCAGAGCATCTCTGCCACCGTAGTGGCCAGCTCTGTACCAACGGCGGTGACCGCCAAGTTCCAGAACGCGGGGGCCCACAGCGCACAGGCGCGGGCGACTCAGAACCAGCCAACGGTTCGCTACACCGTACGTTCCGGGGACACCGTTTCTGCGATCGCAGCCAATCACGGCGTCAGCACGGCCTCGGTGCTGACCTTGAACAAGCTTTCGGCATCCTCCATCATTCACCCCGGACAGGTCTTGGTGGTCTCCGGCGCCAACGACGCTGCGGCGAACGCGAGCACAACCACCAAAACGGCTACGGGTACTAGTTCCAGCAGCTACACCGTCAAGTCCGGTGACACGCTCAGCGCAATCGCGAGCAAACACAACATCAGCCTCAGCTCGATCTTCTCCCTCAACGGACTCAACGGCAGCTCCATCATCTACCCCGGCCAGAAAATCAAGGTGGGCGGAACAGCCGCGGCTGCCGCGCCGTCGAGCACGGCTACCACACCGGCCGCAAGTACACCGGCTAGCTCGACCAGCTCCAGCAGCTACACCGTCAAGTCCGGTGACACGCTCAGCGCAATCGCGAGCAAACACAACATCAGCCTCAGCTCGATCTTCTCCCTCAACGGACTCAACGGCAGCTCCATCATCTACCCCGGCCAGAAGATCAAGGTGGGCGGAACAGCCGCGGCCGCCGCCCCGTCGAGCACGGCTACCGCGCCGGCCGCACAGGCAGCCACGTCCGGGAAGTACACCATCAAGTCCGGTGACACGCTCAGCGCAATCGCCGCCAAGCACGGGGTCAGCGTCTCTGCTCTGGTTGCTGCCAATGGCATCAGCGCCAGTGCCGTCATCTACCCCGGCAAGGTCCTTTCAATCCCCGGCTTGAAAGCCAGTTCAAGTTCCATCACGCCCATCACCCCGGCCCCCGGCCTGACCCCGGACCAGGAAGTGCCCAGCACCTTCCTGCACTACACCTACCCTGCCGCAGTGGTTGCCGACGCCAACAAGAACAAGGCCGCCCTGCTCGCAGCCCCCTCACCCACTCGGGAACAGATGAAGCAGATCGTCTCCAGCACGGCATCCCAGATGGGTGTTGACCCGGCGTTGGCCTTGGCCTTCGCCCAGCAGGAATCCAGCTTCAACCACCAGTCGGTCTCCCCCGCAAATGCCATCGGCACCATGCAGGTAATTCCCGACGCCGGCGATTGGGCATCCGGGCTGGTAGGACGCAAGCTGAACCTGCTGGACCCCTACGACAATGTGACAGCTGGTGTGGCCATCATTCGGGCCCTGCTGCGCGGCGCCGCCAACGAGGATCTGGCCATTGCCGGCTACTACCAGGGGCAGTACTCGGTCAGCGTGAATGGGATGTTCGCTGACACGGTGAACTACGTTGCCGGCATCAAGGCGAAGCGGGCAACATTCCGCTAGCACCAAAGTTCGCTAGCACCATAGCTACGGTGGCATAGCCACAGAGTACGCTCTCAACGAAAAGGGGCCCCAGCACAGTGTTGCTGGCGGCCCCTTTCGTTTTGTGCTTCTAAACTACAAGTGTGCACGATGGATCTACCGACCCCCGCGTCGGGCAAACGATTGATGGACGCTACCTGGTCTTGTCCCAGGTGGCGCACGGTGGCATGTCCACTGTGTACTTGGCCAAGGACTTGCGGCTGCACCGTAATATTGCGCTGAAGATCCTGCACCCGCATCTAGGCGCCGATCAGGCGTTCATTGCTAGGTTGAGCCGGGAAGCCCAAAGCGCCGCCAGCCTCTCGCACCCGCACGTGGTGCAGATTCATGATCACGGCGTGGGCCCCGAACACGCCTACCTGGTATTTGAGTTTATTGACGGCTACACGCTTCGGGATGTCATCAACAAGCAAGGTGCGTTGAGCCCCCGACAAGCACTGGACTTGCTGGATCCGATTGTGGAAGGTCTCGCCGCCGCGCACAGCGCCGGTCTAATCCACCGCGACGTCAAACCCGAGAATGTCCTCATCTCCCATCAAGGCTGGGTCAAGATTGGCGATTTTGGGCTGTCGCGAGCGGTCACCAACTCCACCAACACCGGCACTCTCTTCGGTACGGTGGGCTATATTGCCCCTGAGCTGGCTCGCGGCGAGGGCGGTGATGCCCGCAGTGACATCTACTCCGCCGGCGTGATGCTGTACGAGCTACTGACCGGCCACCAGCCCTTCCGTGCCGACATGCCGGTAGCTGTGGTCATGTCGCACCTCCAGGAGCCCATGCCGGCCCCGTCCGCCGAGATTCCCGGGCTGCCCCCCGTCATGGATGAGCTAGTGCGTTACATGACCGAAAAGGACCCGGACCACCGGCCAGCCAATGGCGCTGTGTTGCTGGAGGATCTGCGCCACATTCGCCAAGACCTAACTCCTGCCGAGCTCGATTTCGGGGCCGCTGCGACACGGCAAGACTCGACACGCCAAGAGCAGCCCCAGCCTGCCGATGCTCACCTGACCGAAGCCCTGGGGCAGGCCGACACCACCGTGCTGGCCACCCCGCGTTTCCCCACCTCTGTGCTACCCCGCTCTCCCCAGCTCTATACCGAAGACCCGCATCTTGAACAGTATGCTGTGGCTGCCGCTGCCACCACGTACGACGCCGGACAGGCACCCACCGCTGCCCTCGGCGGCCATGCTCTCACCTCCACAGTTGAGGAAAGCTCCGCAACTACCGAGTCCGGGCAGCCCAACCTTTCCAAACGGCAGGCTGCCGCGGCAGCGAAGACTCAGGCCAAGGCTAAGGCGAAGGCCGCCGCCACCCCCCAGAAGACTCTCGGTTCACGGCATCCCCGCCGCCGGGCCGTGCTTTGGGTACTTCTGGTGCTGCTGCTGGGTGTTATAGCCGCCGGCGCTGGCTGGTTCTTGGCCTTGGGGCCAGGTGCGTTGGCAACTGTTCCTGAAGTGGGCAATAAAAGTGTTGAGCAGGCCTTGAACCTGTTGCACGCAGAAGGCTTTGACTTGACCTCCACCAGTGCCGTCCATGACGAGAAAGTTGCTGCCGGATTTGTTGTGGCTACTGACCCCACAGCTGGCAGCTCACTCCGCAAGTTCAACACTGTCACTGTTCACGTCTCCGCGGGTCCGGTACTCTATCCGGTCCCTAAGATCACCGGAGTGGCACAGGACAGCGCCACGAAGACACTAACGGACGCGCATCTCGCCGTAGGAACAGTCACAGAGGCGTTCGATGAAAAGGTGGCTGCCGGGGTGGTCCTGCAACAGGATCCCGCGGCTGGGAAAGAGTTCCGTGCCAACACCAAAGTGAATCTGGTGGTGTCCAAGGGTCCGAAACCGATCCCCGTCCCGGCCGTGACGGGCAAAACCCAGGCCGACGCCGAGGCAGCACTCACTGCGGTGGGGCTTGTTGCGGTGATCGCCCCGGAACAGGTCAACAGCCGCACCATCCCGGCCGGATCGGTGGTCACGGCCTCGCCGGACTCAGGCACGCTCACCGCTGGCGGCAAGGTCACGCTTACCCTTTCCAAGGGTCCGAAGATGGTCAGTGTGCCAGATTTGGTGGGCAAACAGGTCGGTGTCGCAACCAGTGAGCTCGAGGCGCTCGGTTTCACGGTCAAGGTGGAGAATCTGCTGGGCGGGTTCTTCGGCACCGTACGCTTCCAAGACCCACAGGGTGGCGAAGCGCCGGAGGGCAGCACCGTGACGCTGCGAGTCATCTAAGCCCACATCTTCGCGTCCCACCGCCCGCGAAAGGCGAGGTGAGGAGATTCGCGGAAGGCGGACTCTTAACGACAACGGCGGCCCGCCCCTTCGTACTGAAGGTGCAGGCCGCCGTCGTATGTGGCAGCTACTACTTGGACTGGCGCAGTCCCTCGGAGACGAGGAAGGCCATTTCCAGTGACTGCTTGTGATTCAGGCGGGGATCACAGACTGACTCGTAGCCGGTCAGGAATGCTTCCTGGTCGATGGGATCGGCGCCACCGAGGCACTCGGCCACGTCGTCACCTGTCATCTCCACGTGCAGACCACCGGGGATGGTGCCCTGGGCTTGGTGGACCTCGAAGAAGCCGCGAACCTCGTCAATGACGTCGTCGAAGTTGCGGGTCTTGTAGCCGTTGGGTGAGGTGACAGTGTTGCCGTGCATGGGGTCGGTGACCCATAGGACCTGAGCGCCGGACGCGGTGACCTTCTCGACGAGGCTCGGCAGCTTTTCACGGATGTTCTTTGCACCCATGCGGGTGATGAACGTCAGGCGACCGGGCTCGCGGTTGGGGTCGAGCTTCTCAATGAGGCGCAGAGCGTCGTCGCCGGTGGTGGTCGGGCCGAGCTTGACGCCGATCGGGTTGCGGACGCGGGAGAGGAAGTCGACGTGTGCCTGGTCCAGATCGCGTGTGCGCTCACCGATCCACAAGAAGTGGGCGGAGGTGTCGTACGGCAAGCCGGTGCGTGAATCGATGCGGGTCAATGCGCGCTCGTAATCCAGCAGCAGGGCTTCGTGGCTTGCGAAGAACTCCACGGTCTTCAAGGCCTCGAAGTCGGCACCGCAGGAGGCCATGAACTTGATGGCGCTGTCGATTTCCTTGGCCAGTGCCTCGTAGCGGCTGTGCGCCGGGTTGGAGGTGAAGCCGCGGTTCCACTCGTGGACGCTGCGCAGATCAGCAAAGCCGCCCTGCGTGAAGGCGCGAATCAAGTTCAACGTCGATGCTGAGGTGTGGTAAGCCTTGAGCATGCGGGCGGGATCGTGCTGGCGGGACTCCGGAGTGAACTCGAATCCGTTGACGATGTCTCCACGGTATGCCGGGAGGGTCACGCCGTCGCGCGTTTCATCATTGGAGGAGCGTGGCTTGGCGAACTGGCCAGCCATGCGCCCCATCTTGATGACGGGCAGCTGGGCGCCATAGGTCAGCACCACTGCCATCTGAAGAATGGTCTTGACGCGCGAGCTGATCTTGTCGGCCGTGGCGGCTTCGAAGGTCTCGGCGCAATCTCCGCCCTGCAGCAAGAAGGCCTGGCCCTGCGAAGCCTGAGCCAGGCGTGAGCGCAGCACATCCACTTCACCAGCAAAAACCAGCGGAGGAAGGACTGAAAGTTCCTTGACCGTGGGGGCAAAGGACGGGGACTCGGACCATGTGGGCTGCTGCGCGATCGGCAGGGAGCGCCAGTCATCGAGGCCGGGGTATACGGCGGCACCGGGTACGGGAAGTCCGGCAGCGGGTGCGTTAGATGTGTTCAAAGTTAGATCAGTCACCTCTAAAGCCTAGCCCCCAAAAGCAGCACCTGCTAACCAGTCCGTTCCATGAGATGCCGGGGCCGGTTGACGGGTGAACAGAATTAGGGGGTGGAGGTGCCAGCGTCTGGAGTGGCGTCCGTGCCAGCGTCCGGCATGGTGCCCTGACCCGGTTCAACGGTGGCGGCTTCAGCAGGGGTTTCAACAGCAGCTTCGGCAGTAGCTTTTTTTGTCCCGATCACCGTCACAGTGCCCGGAGCAATGGTGTCTTGAGGCTCGATCCTGACAGCAGCGACCTTGGCGTCCTTAGCAGCGGCCGGCTTGGCAGATTTGTCGGCCGCCAATTTGTCCTTGATGGTTGAAGCATAGGAGTCCACGTATTCCTGACCGGAGAGCCGCATGAGCTCGTACATGATCTCGTCCGTGACGGAGCGCTGCACAAAGCGGTCATCGGCCATGCCCTGGTAGCGACTGAAGTCCATGGGTTCACCGAAGATGACCCCGAGCCGACGGATGCTGGGAATGCGTCGACCAATGGGCTGGACCTTGTCGGTGCCAATCATGGCTACGGGGATCACGGGGACGTTGGCCGTCAACACCAGTTTGGCTACGCCCACCTTGCCGCGGTACAGGCGACCATCGGGGCTGCGGGTACCTTCGGGATAGATCCCCAGCAGCCCACCACCATTGAGTACTTCCACACCGGTTTGCAAGGAGTTGGCCGACGCGGCGCCGCCAGAACGGTCCATGGGCAACTGATTGGTGAGCTTAAAGAAGGCGGCCGTGAGGCGGCCCTTGATGCCACGTCCCGTGAAGTAATCGCTCTTGGCCAAGAACACCACGGGCCGGGGAACCATGAGCGGCATGAAGATTGAATCTGAAAAGGAAAGGTGGTTGCTGGCCAACACGGCCGGACCGTCAAGAGGCAGATTGTCCAAGCCCTTGGTCCAGGGACGGAACAGCACCTTCAATACCGGGCCTAAAAATATCTTCTTCAGTACCCAATAAATCACGGTGGCATTCCTCCTCTTGCGCGCCCGGTCCTCTGGTAACCGAGATCAGCGGTACCCCCGCTGTCGACGTATCAACAGTAGTCTAGTGACAGCATCATCGAAACGCGGCAGAAACTGCGCCGCAGGACAGAAAAGGACCCCTCTCAATGACGCAGCCCCAACCCAATCCCCAGGCACAGTCAATGGCGCTGTCCCAGTCGTTCCGTTCCGAGGGGCACGGGGAACTGGGCCGGGTGGGCGTAGCAGTGTGCCACGGTTTCACCGGATCGCCCGTGAGCATGCGAGGTTGGAGCGAGTACCTCGCAGAAGCCGGATTCGCCGTCAACATGCCACTTCTGGCGGGACATGGAAGCTCATGGCAGCAGCTTTCCAAGACGCCATGGCAGAACTGGTACCGGGATTTTGAGGCCGCTTACTTGGAACTGAGCGCCCGCTGCGACACCGTTTTTGTTGCCGGCATGTCCATGGGTGGCGCGCTGGCGTTGCGGGTTGCTGCGCTACACCCGGTGGCAGGGGTGGCCTTGGTCAATCCCGGTTTGACGTTTAGTGACAAACGAGCGAAATATTCGGGACTGTTGAAATATGTGCTCAAGAGTGTCCCTGCGATCGGCGATGACATCAAGGCGCCCGGCATCTCCGAAGGTGCTTACACCCGTACTCCCGTGGCAGCCGTTCACCAGCTCGCCCGGCTCTTTGCCGACACCACCACCCTGCTCCCCCAAGTCAGCGCCCCCACCCTCATCTTCCGTTCCACCGAGGACCATGTGGTGCCCGAGTCCAGCATTGATGTCATCAAGGCTGGTCTGGGCAGCACGGACGTTCAGGTGGTGCCCTTGGAAAACAGCTACCATGTAGCCACCATGGACAACGACGCACCCACCATTTTTTCCCAGTCTGCAGACTTCTTTCGGAGGCACCACGATGCAATCTGACCCCGGAGCGGGCACGCCGCACACCGGAGATGACGATGATGTCTGGCTGGACTTGGTGGCGCGGCTTGAAGAAGCCGATGACGCTTTTCTAGAGAGCGGCCTCTCAGGCGCGGGCTCTGCCGAGGCTGGCCATGCGGCCACGAAGGGTCCAGATGCGCACGACGGCGGCGACTCCGGTTCCGGCGACTCGGAACTGGGTGCGCCGGTTCCTAACGCTACGAAAACCCATGGTACGGAGCCACAATCAACCGGACCAAACTCCAATGAGCCAAAGACCGTGGTGGACTTTGACCCGCTCGGCGTCTGGCACGCACAAGAATCATCCCCACCCCGGGAGCCTGCTGCCGGGAGCCGATTCACTGCAACCCCGAGCAGCATCGGTGACGGCGGAGCCGACTTTGGACCGCGCGATTATGAGGTCGGCGACGATGATGAAGACGGCTTTGTCCCCGAAGAACTACCGAGTCTGCGCAACTCAGATCCGGCCATCTTGATGTCATGGGTGGGCGCAGCGGGCGGTCCCTTGTTCCTCGTCTTTTCAGCCATCTTCTGGCGGCAGGTCCCCACGCTCTTGGTGGTGGCCGTCATCATGGCTTTCATTGCCGGAACCGGATACTTAATTTTCCGCCTGCCCAACCACCGTGACCACGACAGCGGTGACGGCGCAGTCGTCTAGCTGTCCTGCTCCTAGCTCTTTTTCTGGCTCTGTTCTCTGGCCAGATCAGCAGCGCCGATCAATCCTGCCATGGGCCCCAGCTGAGCCTCGGCAATGATCGCTTCCTGACGGTAGCCGCGGCCGGTGAGGTTTCTCAGGTAGGCCCGACGCGCGGGTTCGAGCAAAAGATCGCCAGCGGCACTGAGCCCGCCACCAATGATGAAGAGGGCAGGATCTAGGGCGGCCGCAAGATTGGCTATGCCCAGTCCCAGCCACTCCCCCACTTCGGCCACCAGTTCCTGCGCGGTGTGCTCGCCTTGCAGAGCTAGTGCCGTCACGACCTGCCCGGTGATCCCTTTGGGCCGTCCGCCCGCAGCGGCCAAGAGACCCGCTGCCATAGGCGAATGCTTGCGAGCCAGTTCCCGGCCCTCACGGCCTAGCGCGTTGCCGGAGGCGTACTGTTCCCAGCACCCCCGGTTTCCACATTCACAGCGGTGTCCACCAGGCATGATGATTTGGTGCCCGAATTCTCCGGCCATGCCAAAACTGCCACGTTCTACGCGTCCATCAAGGACCAAGGCGCCACCAATTCCGGTCCCCAGGGTCAGCATCACCATTCTGTCCCGGTCCCGGCCCGCACCAAAGCGCCATTCCGCCCATGCGGCGGCATCGGCGTCGTTCGTTACCAAAACTGGACGACCCAGCAGGCCCTGCAGATTCTCCTGCAACGGTTCGTCGCGCCAGGCCAAATGCGGGCTGAACACCACCCGTGAGCCGGCCAAGTCCATCCAGCCGGCGGCTCCGATGCCCACGGAACCCAGCTGGTGCCGAGTACCCAGCTCCTGTACCAGCTCGGTAATCACAGCCTCCACGGCACGGGGATCACGGCCGGGGGTATCGCGCCGGAGTTCATCCACAATGGCTCCGTGCTCATCAACCACACCGGCGGCGACCTTAGTCCCACCAATGTCGATGCCAAGGGAGAGCGCAGGTGAGACGGTGGCGGAGGGAGCAGAGATCGGTGGCAGCATGCCCAAATTCTAGCGAGCCTGCCGAGCTAGCCTGAAATTGAAACTGTGAGCTGAACAACATAATGTTACTAACAAGTAACTTAGCCCTTCCGGCAGATCTCCCGGTTGACGGATAGAGTAAAGCAACACGATCGCAGTCCCACATATCAAAGGAGCTATTGTGCAAGAGATTTCCGTCCCGGCCAAGGTCGTCAGCCCCAGGACCATGAACACCACCGACTTTGTGCTCCGCCAAGCAAAGTTAGCTGCCAACCCGGCACTCTTCTCAAGGCGCAACGAAGACAATGTATGGATCGATGTTTCCGCCAAGGAATTCCTCGCTGACGTCAGCGCAATCGCCAAAGGCCTGATCGCCTCAGGCATCAAAGTGGGCGACCGCGTGGGCATCATGGCCCGCACCCGCTATGAATGGTCGCTGGTCGACTTCGCCATCTGGTTTGCCGGCGCTGTCTCCGTGCCGATCTACGAAACCTCCTCCCCCTCGCAGGTCGCCTGGAACTTGGGCGACTCAGCTGCCGTAGCAATTTTCGCGGAGACCGGATCACATGAAAACATCATCCGGCAGGCTGCTCACAACGAGAACCTGACCACCTTGGAGCACGTCTGGCAGCTCGAAGGCGACGGCTTGGATGTTCTACGCGAGGCAGGGCGCGAGGTCTCCGATGAAACCCTGGAGTCCGCCCGCACATCCAATGGTTTGGACGATCTAGCCACCATCATTTACACCTCGGGCACCACCGGCCGACCCAAAGGCTGCATGCTCACCCACCACAACTTCGTGGAACTGAGCGAGAATGCCCTCGCCGTGCTGGGCCAAAGCGTGGTTCCGCCAGGCTCACAGACCATCATGTTCCTGCCCCTAGCCCACGTCTTTGCACGCTACATTTCCGTACTGGCCGTTGCCGCTGGCGCGAAAGTCGGCCACACCCCGGATATCAAACACCTGCTCGAAGACCTCCAAAGCTTCAAGCCCACGTTCATTTTGGCCGTGCCGCGAGTCTTCGAGAAGGTCTACAACTCCGCCTCACTGAAAGCAGAAGGAGAAGGCAAGGGCAAGATCTTTGCCGCTGCCACCAAGACCGCCATTGAGTACTCGCGTGCCACGCAGAGCGGCGGCGCTGGTTTTGCTCTCAAGGCCAAGCACTTCGTCTTCGACAAGCTGGTCTACGTCAAGCTCCGTAACGCCATGGGCGGCCAGGTCCACCATGCAGTCTCCGGCGGCGGCCCCTTGGGCGAACGCCTGGGCCACTTCTTCCAGGGCATCGGACTGCAGATCCTCGAGGGCTACGGCCTGACCGAGACCACCGCCCCCATTACCGTCAACCGGCCCGAACACATCAAGATCGGCACGGTAGGCGCCCCACTCCCGGGTAACGCAGTCAAGATAGCGGCCGACGGCGAGATCCTCACCAAGGGTGTTTGTGTCATGAAGGGCTACTTTGGTCGTGACGATCTCACCGCTGAAACCTTTGTTGATGGCTGGTTCCGCACGGGCGACATTGGTGAGCTAGATGACCAGGGCTTCCTGAAAATCACTGGGCGCAAGAAGGAAATCATTGTCACCGCCGGGGGCAAGAATGTGGTCCCGGCCTTGTTGGAGGATCAGATCCGAGCCGACGCCATTGTTTCGCAGTGCGTGGTCCTTGGCGACCAGCGCCCCTTCATTGCAGCCATCGTCACGATCGACGAAGACGCGCTGCCACAGTGGGGAAAGGCCCATGGCCTGCCCGAGGGGATCTCTGTTGCCGATGCTGCAAAGCATGCCACCGTGATTGCTGCCGTGCAGGGCGCCGTTAACAAGGCAAACTCCACGGTCTCTACCGCCGAGGCTATCAAGCAGTTCCGGATCGTCGATACCGACTTCACCGAAACCTCCGGACACCTGACCCCCTCCCTCAAGGTCAAGCGCGCGCAGGTCATGAAGGACTTCGAGTCCGTGGTGGAGGAGATCTACTTGAGCAAGAAGCCGGCCTAAGCTCAGGCAGCTAAACTCAGACCTCTAACAAAATTGAGACTGCAGCTGATGCGATAAATCCTCAAGATTTATCGCATCAGCTGCGTTTTGGTTTTAAAACTAAGCCAAACGGAAACGGCTGCGCCGGCTCCCGCAAGGGAGCCGGCGCAGCCGCGCGACCGTCTCAGCTAGGAAATAACTACCAGCAGGTCTCCACCCTGGACCTGGGCAACCCCGGAGACGGCGAGGCGGGAGACCGTGCCACCCACCGGCGTCGTAATGGAGGCTTCCATCTTCATGGCCTCGATCGTGGCAATCGTTGCGCCAGCTTCGACCACGTCACCCACGGCAACAGTCACGGAGACTGCACCGGCGAACGGTGCTGCTATCTGACCGGCCACAGCCGCATCAGCCTTCTCAGCAGCCTTGACGGTGCTTTCGATGCTTCGGTCGCGGACAGTGATCGGGCGGCTCTGACCGTTGAGCTTGGCTACGACGGTGCGCATGCCCTTCTCATCGGCCTCGGAGATGGTCTCAAGCTCGGCGATCAAGCGCACACCCTTGCCCAACGGCATGACGTGTTCCACACCGCGGCGTAGGCCGTACAGGTAATCGCGGGTGTCCAAGACGGAGACGTCGCCGTACGTCTTGCGGACACCTTCAAAGTCCTTCGTGGGACCGGCAAAGAGCAACCGGTTCAGTGCCGCACGGCGTGTTTCGCTGTCGCCGGCGAGCTGCGCGCTGTCCTCGTCCGTGAGCGTGCCCATGCGTTCCACCACGGTGCGACCCTGCAGCGCCTTGGTGCGGAAAGGTTCGGGCCAGCCACCCGGAGGGGTGCCCAGCTCGCCGCCGAGGAAGCCCACTACTGAATCAGGGATGTCATAGTTCTGCGGGTTTTCCTCGAAGTCGGCCGGGTCGGCCTTGATGCCCACCAGGTGCAAGGCAAGATCGCCCACAACCTTGGACGACGGCGTGACCTTGACCAGGTGCCCCAGGATCCTGTCCGCTGCGGTGTACATGTCTTCGATTTCCTCGAAGCGCTCCCCCAGACCCAGCGCAATGGCCTGCTGGCGCAGGTTGGAGAGCTGTCCGCCGGGGATCTCGTGCGTGTACACGCGCCCTGTGGGCGCTGCCAGACCGGACTCGAAGGGTGCGTAGAGGCGGCGCACGGCCTCCCAGTACGGTTCCAGCGAGCTGATGGCAGCCAGATCAATGCCGGTGTCACGCTCGGTGTGTGCCAACGCAGCCACCAGAGCAGAGGCGCTGGGCTGGCTGGTGGTGCCGGACAGGGCGGCAGAGGCGACGTCAACGGCGTCGACCCCTGCATTGATGGCAGCCATCAAGGTGGCGAGCTGACCACCGGCGGTGTCGTGGGTGTGCAGGTGTACCGGCAAGTCGAAGCGCTCGCGCAGTGCGGTGACCAGCTTGGCGGCGGCGGCCGGGCGGAGTACGCCAGCCATGTCCTTGATGGCCAGGATGTGTGCGCCGGCGTCAACGATGCGCTGGGCCAGTTCCAGGTAGTAATCGAGGGTGTAGATGTCCTCGGCCGGGTCCAGCAGATCGCCGGTGTAGCAGAGGGCAACCTCGGCAACGGCGGTTCCGGTGGCACGCACTGCCTTGATGGCCGGCTCCATCTGGTCCACATCGTTCAGCGCGTCAAAGATGCGGAAGATGTCGATCCCGCTGGCGGCTGCCTCTTGCACAAAAGCGTCGGTGACTGCGGCCGGGTACGGCGTGTAACCCACCGTGTTGCGGCCACGCAGCAGCATCTGCAGGCAGACGTTGGGCAGCGCTTCACGCAGCTGGGCCAGACGCTGCCACGGGTCCTCGCCAAGGAAGCGCAGAGAGACGTCATAGGTGGCCCCGCCCCACGCCTCAACGGAGAGCAGCTGCGGGGTCAGCACGGATACGGCCGGACCGGCTGCGAGCAAATCCCTGGTGCGCACGCGAGTGGCCAGCAGCGACTGGTGCGCGTCTCGGAAGGTGGTGTCAGTGACGGCTACGGCTGTCTGTGCACGCAATGCTGCGGCGAAGCCTTCCGGGCCAAGCTCTGCCAGCTTCTGCCGTGAGCCGGCGGGTGCATCGGCCAGATCGACGGCGGGCAGCTTGCGTGCCGGGTCCTCCACAACGGAGAGTTCGCCATTTGGCTTGTTGACGGTGACATCAGCCAGCCAGGTCAAGAGCTTGGTTCCGCGGTCGCTGGAGACATGAGAGTTCAGCAGTTCGGGGCGCTCGTCAATGAAGGACGTGGCCACATCGCCGGCATTGAAAGCCGGATCAGCCAAAACGGCCTGCAGGAAGGAGATGTTGGTAGAGACGCCGCGGATACGGAACTCGGCCAGGGCGCGGCGGGCACGGGAGACCGCCGTCTGGTAATCGCGGCCACGGCAGGTGAGCTTGACCAGCATGGAGTCAAAGTGCGGGCTGATCTCGGCGCCGGCGTAAATGGTGCCGCCGTCGAGTCTGACACCGGCGCCACCTGCGGAACGGTAGGTGGTGATCGTCCCCACGTCAGGGCGAAAACCGTTGGAAGGGTCTTCCGTGGTGATACGGCACTGCAACGCAGCACCCTTGACGTGAACGTTTTCCTGAGTCAGGCCCAAGTCAGCCAGGGTTTCACCTGCCGCAATGCGCATCTGCGCCTGGACCAGATCAACGTCGGTGATTTCTTCGGTCACCGTGTGCTCAACCTGGATGCGCGGGTTCATTTCAATAAACACGTGCTGACCGGCGCGCTCACCAACTGTGTCAACAAGGAACTCCACAGTTCCGGCGTTGACATAGCCCATGGCCTTGGCAAACTTCACAGCATCGGCATGCAGGGCCTTGCGAATGTTCTCATCCAGGTTCGGGGCCGGAGCAATCTCCACTACCTTCTGGTGGCGGCGCTGCAGGGAACAGTCACGCTCAAATAGGTGGATAACATTGCCCTCGTTGTCAGCCAGGATCTGAACCTCGATGTGACGCGGGCGCAAAACAGCCTGCTCCAGGAACATGGTGGCGTCACCGAAGGCGGCGTCTGCCTCACGCATGGCAGCCTTAAGCGCTTCTTCGAGATCTTCAGCTTTTTCAACGCGGCGCATGCCACGGCCACCGCCGCCGGCCACAGCCTTGGCAAAGATGGGGAAACCGATCTTCGCCGCTGCGCCGAGCAGGTAGTTCAGATCGTCACTGGGTTCGCTGGACTCCAGGACGGGAATGCCAGCCTTTCGAGCCGCGTCAATGGCGTGGACCTTATTGCCGGTCAGTTCCAGAACTTCGGCGGGCGGACCCACGAAGGTGATTCCGGCGTCGCGTGCGGCGCTGGCCAATTCGGGATTTTCTGACAGGAATCCGTAGCCGGGGTAAATGGCATCGGCGCCAGATTCCTTAGCAACACGAATCACTTCGGCCACGTCCAGGTAAGCCCGGACGGGGTGCCCTTCCTCACCAATCAAATAAGCTTCGTCGGCCTTTTGGCGGTGGATGGAGGTGCGGTCCTCATGCGGGAACACCGCAACGGTCTTTGCACCGAGCTCGTAGCTGGCACGAAAGGCACGGATCGCGATTTCGCCGCGATTGGCAACCAGAATCTTCGAAAACATCTCACTCCTGTGTGAATGACGGGGTTGGGGCACGCGCTCCAACACTGTTGAGTCCAGCGATGAACAACACTGTTCAACACTGCTGAAGCGATGACGCTGATTCGAGGACATTTATGGCCAGCACCAGCTGGTGGCGCCGCGCCTGCGTCCCGAAATTCTTTTTCAAATCTTGTAAAAGTACTACCGATAAAACTATTGCCCCGCTATCAGCGAAGTTGTGCAAGTTTTACCCCGGAAGCCCATGAGCAGCAAATCCTGTGGCGCAAGTCACGCCACCCCTCGTAACAAAGCCAGCACCTGACTCCGGCGTGACAAGCCCCGAATGGGCCTACGCTTGCCGGCCCGAGAAATCACGTCAGCGATTTCTCGGGGCGGCAAGTGGTGGCTAGAACACCTCTGCCAGTTCCTCAATGCTGGGGCAGGAGCACACCAGGTGGCGGTCGCCATACGCCTGATCCACGCGCCGGACCACGGGCCAGTACTTGGCACGCGGGTCCACCCCGGCCGGGAAGACTGCTTCTTCTCGGCTGTAAGGGTGATCCCAGTCTTGGGCGATGCTCTGCGCCGTGTGCGGGGCGTTAACCAGCGGGTTGTCTTCCGCGGGCCACAGTCCGTCCTGCACCGCAGCGATTTCCTTGCGGATGGAGATCATGGCGTTGATGAAACGGTCAATCTCGCCCAGATCCTCGGATTCGGTGGGCTCCACCATCAGGGTGCCAGGCACCGGGAAGGACATGGTGGGTGCGTGGAAGCCGTAATCGATCAGCCGCTTGGCCACATCGTCAACACTCACGCCGGAGTCCGCCGTGATGCCGCGCAGGTCCAGGATGCATTCATGCGCCACCAGATCGTGGGCGCCCGTGTACAGCACGGGATAGTGCTCGCTGAGGCGGCGGGCAATATAGTTCGCGGACAAAATGGCCGTCTGCGTGGCCTGCCGGAGCCCCTCCGGACCCATGAGACGAATGTAGGCCCAGGAGATGGGCAGGATCGACGCCGAACCGTACGGTGCGCTGGAGACCAGCCCCACCGAGGTGCCCGCCTCGAGCTCGCGAGCCGGCAGGTGCTTGGCCAGGTGCGCGCCAACAGCCACAGGACCCACGCCGGGGCCACCGCCGCCGTGCGGGATGCAGAACGTCTTGTGCAAGTTCAGGTGCGAAACGTCGGCACCAAACTTGCCCGGCTGAGCCAAGCCAACCAGAGCGTTCAAGTTGGCGCCATCGACATAAACCTGCCCACCGGCGTCGTGAATCATGGCGCAAATGTTGGAGATCTCGGTCTCAAACACGCCGTGCGTTGACGGGTAGGTGACCATAATCGCGGCCAGGTTGTTCTCGTGGATGGAGATCTGCCGCTTGAGGTCATCGATGTCGACGTTGCCGAAGCCATCGGTGGCGACGGGGACAACCTTCAGCCCGGCCATGACGGCAGAGGCGGCGTTGGTGCCGTGTGCCGAGGTCGGGATCAAGACGATGTCGCGGTGCGGGTTGCCGTTTTCCACATGGTGCGCGCGGATGGCCATGAGACCGGCGAACTCGCCCTGTGAACCAGCGTTGGGCTGCACGGAGACGGCGTCGTAGCCGGTAATTTCGGCCAGCCAGGCTTCGAGCTGCGTGGCCATTTCCACGATGCCCACGGTGTCGGCGGCCGGTGCGAACGGGTGCAGATTGGCGAACTCGGGCCACGTAATGGCCGCCATCTCGGCCGTGGCGTTCAGCTTCATGGTGCACGAACCCAGCGGGATCATGCCCCGGTCCAGCGCGTAATCGGCGTCGGAAAGCTTGCGGAGGTAGCGCAGTATCTGCGTTTCGGAGTTGTGCGTGTGGAACACGGCGTTGCTCATAAATTCCGTGGCCCGTGCCGGCACTGGAAGTTCGACGTCGGCCGCGTCCTTCGCCACTCCCTGCGCCTTGGCGCCAAACGCCTTGGTGCCAAACAAAGTGGCCAACGCCGCGATGTCGGCCTCGGTGGTGGTTTCGTCCACGGCGATCTGCAGGTGATCGTGGTCAATCTGACGCAGCAGGTAGCCAGCACGGTGAGCCGCTGCAACCAGTTCGGCCGCGGCGTGGCCGCTGCCGGCAGACACCTGCACCTTGACCGTGTCAAAGTAGTTTTTGTGGACCACTGTGTGGCCGGCGGCCGTGACGGTCTCGGCTACGGTAAGTGCCATGGCGTGCACACGGGTGGCAATTCGTTTCAGTCCTGCGGGGCCGTGGTAGACGGCGTACATGCCAGCCATGACCGCCAGCAGTACCTGCGCGGTACAGATGTTGGAGGTGGCCTTCTCACGGCGGATGTGCTGCTCGCGGGTCTGCAGAGCCAAGCGATAGGCCTGGTTGCCGGCAGCGTCCAAGGACACTCCCACCAGACGCCCTGGCAGTGAACGCTCAAGGCCCTTGCGGACCGCCATGTAACCGGCGTGCGGACCACCGAAGCCCATGGGGACGCCAAAGCGCTGCGAGGTTCCAACGGCTAAGTCGGCGCCAAATTCACCGGGCGATTCCAGCAGGGTCAGAGCCAAGAGATCGGCGGCCACAGCCACCACGGCCTTCTTCGCATGGGCGGCAGCAATCACGGGGGCGATGTCACGGATCAGCCCGGAATCGCCGGGGTATTGCAGGAGCACGCCAAAGAACTCAACGTTAGGGAGTTCGTCGTCGAAGTTATGGGAAAGCACGCCAATGCCCATGGCCTTGGCACGGGTGTTGATCACGGCAAGAGTCTGCGGGAAGATATCAGCGTCAACCAGCAGGACGGCGTCGTTGCTGGCACTTCGGTTGGTACGACGCATCAGCGCGACGGCTTCAGCAGCGGCAGTTCCCTCATCGAGCATCGAGGCGTTGGCGGTCTCCATGCCTGTGAGGTCTGCCACAACAGTTTGGAAGTTCAGCAACGCCTCGAGTCGTCCCTGTGAAATTTCGGGCTGGTACGGGGTGTACGCCGTGTACCAGGCCGGGCTCTCCAAAACGTTGCGTTGGATGACACCAGGGGTGTGCGTGCCGTAATAACCCTGACCAATCAAGGACTTGTTGACGGTGTTCTTCCCCGCCAAGGCCTTCAGTTCCTCCAGCATGGCCTCTTCAGAGACGGCCGCCTGGAGGTTCAGAGGCTCGGTGCTGTAGATCGATTTTGGCAGCGCGGCCGTCGAAAGCTCCTCCAAAGAAGAAAATCCAAGGGTGCTCAACATATGATGAACGTGGGGCTGCGCTGCAACCCCAATGTGGCGCTCGCTAAAGTCGGCCGACACAAGACTGTTTGTGTTGGGGCGCGCGGGCAAATTTTCTGGGGTGTTTGTCAATGGATTCTCCAAGTCGCGAACGTTCCACAGCTATTGTATGTGTCAACGCCACCAACCGACACAAGATTTAATAAGCAACGCAAAGGGTAATGGTTAATCCGTGCAAGTAGTCAGTATCAGCAGCCTCAAGGGCGGCGTCGGCAAGACCTCAGTCACGCTCGGGCTGGCTTCGGCAGCCTTGGCTGCTGGCATCCCGACCCTCGTTATCGACCTTGATCCACATGCCGACGCCACCACCGGGCTCGGTGTTGCGCCGCGCGGCCAGCTGGATATTGGCCAGCTGATTAAAAATGCCCGCAAAGCAGATCTGGGTGCCAATGTGGTACCCAGCGGGTGGCTTGCCGCTCATAAGAACGACGGCGGGGCCCTCCCCACGCTTGATGTCGCCATGGGCTCTGCCTTCAGTGGTATTTACGACCGTCCCGACTTGGGCAAGCGGGATCTGCGCCGGCTGGCCACGATCTTGGCGAATGCCGACCGTGACGGCAGCGCCCCGTATCAGCTGGTCCTCATTGACTGTCCCCCGTCCTTGAACGGTCTGACGCGCATGGCTTGGACAGCCAGCTCCCGTGTTCTGCTTGTTGCTGAGCCTGGTTTGTTCTCCGTGGCAGGCACCCAGCGCACCGTCCGCGCGATAGAGCTTTTCCGCACCGAGTTCGCCCCGGCCCTTGTACCGGCAGGAATTGTGGCTAACCGGGTCCGCTCCGGCTCGAACGAGCATGCGTACCGTTTGGCGGAGATGAAGACCATGTTTGGCGATTTACTGCTCTCCCCCACCATTCCTGAGCAGGCCAACTGGCAGCAGATTCAGGGTGCAGCTCATCCTGTGCACCAGTGGCCTGGAGACTCCGCCAAGAACGCTTCGGCACTCTTTGACCGGCTGCTCGATTCAGTATTGACCCAGAGCGCTACCCGCAGCCGCCTCTACCGGGGCTAACGCGCACCGTCAACTATCCGCAAGGCAGACACTGGCAGCCGCTACACCCGCTACACCCACCCCAACGCGCTACACCCGCTGCACCCACCCCAACCCGCTACACCCGCTACAGCCACCCCAACCCGCTACAACAAGAAATGCCAGGGTTTGACGTAAATGCCACAGTTCAAACTGTGGCATTTACGTCAAACCATGGCATTTTTCAACAATGGCCCACAAGTTTCAACAAATACGTTTCAACAAGGGGCCATAACGCGCCATGCAATCGCGGCGAGACGGGGAAAACTAGGAAATTTTGCGCGCTGCCCGGCGCTTGCCGAGTTCGTCGTCAGGGTAGGACTGCACAGCAGCGTGTTCGCTGGGAAGGGCCGCCAAGCTGCCTTCTACTTCGCGCCACACACGGCCTACAGCAATACCGAAGACGCCCTGTCCGCCCTGGACCAGATCAATGACCTCATCCGCGGAGGTGCACTCGTACACAGAGGCACCGTCACTCATCAACGTAATCTGGGCGAGGTCTTCCACACCACGTTCGCGCAGGTGCTCCACGGCCGTGCGGATCTGCTGCAGGGAAACTCCCGTATCCAGGAGACGCTTGACAACTTTCAGGACCAAGATGTCCCGGAATCCGTAGAGACGCTGGGATCCGGAGCCTGCGGCACCGCGAACGGCCGGCTCCACCAAACCCGTGCGAGCCCAGTAGTCCAGTTGACGGTAGGTGATCCCCGCCGCCTTACAGGCAGTAGGTCCACGGTAGCCGGCATCCTGGTCTAGAACGGGCAGATCTTCGGTGAAGAGCAAACCCTGTGACCCTGCACTTAAGGCAGCGCTGGGGGCAGTGGCTGCGGTCAGCCCGCCGGCGTCACTGGTGGCACTCACGTGGATCCTCCTGTTTCACAGTCCCCTGGATGGTTGGCTGCAAGCCCGCGGTCACACAGCACCTAAGGCACAGGCGCTCAGGGCCCTAACCTCAAGTCTGCCCGTACCAGCCACGGCTTGCAATGGGGAACTCATTACCTTGACGTTAGAGCCACCTGAGAGCAAGGTCAAAGATCTCGAGAGAACTATTTCAGCGTGTCGAAAGTTTCGACCTCAACCTGAACCTTAGGGCACGCCGGAAAAGCCCTGAAACTCGGGGATTACTTCTCAAAATCCTCAGGTTCAACGTCGTTGAGGAATTCTCGGAATTGACGAACCTCACGTTCCTTGGCTTCCTCATCAGCGGCGCTGTCTGTCTCTTCGCCGTCGCCGTCGTGATCGGTAATTTCAACACCAGCTTCAGCTATCAGGCTTTCGGCAGCCCAGATGGAGCACTGTGCCCGCTGGGCGATGGCGATGGCATCTGAGGCCCGCGAACCCACGACAGTGCCATTGTCCAGAACCAATTCACCGTGAAAAACACCGTCTTCGACCTTGGTCAGGTTCACCCGCACAATGCTGTGCTCCAAGGCCAGCACCACCCCACACAAAAGATCGTGGGTCAGTGGCCGTGGCGGAACCACTCCCTGCTCGGCCAACGCGATGGCGGTTGCTTCTGCAGCTCCGATCCAGATGGGAATGTGCCGCGAGCCAGTGCGTTCACGCAGCAACACCAGCGGCTGATTGGAAGGCATCTCGATCCGCACGCCCACAATTTCCACCTCAATCATGGCGTTTCCATCTCAGCAATCCGGGCCTGCACCAAGGAGCTGTGCAAGTTCAGGCAGAGTTCGGCAACTTCACGTGCCGCCTCGGCTGCACGCACGGCTGAGGTGCTGTCCTTGCGGGAAGACAGCGGAGCCACCACCCGTTCCACAAGCCCGAACTCGCGTTCTGCCGCCGCTTGGAAGGGACGCAGATGCCTGGGCTCAAGCCCGTGCGCGGCTAGGGCTGTGCAGGCTTGGGCGATCCGAACGGCGTGGTCATCAAAGGTGCCGCCGCGTTGTTCCAGCAGACCGTAACTGAGCATGGTCTCGAGAAGTTCAGCACTGGCCCCCGACTCGACGCGCAATTGCTCGGCGGTTAGCCGGCGAGACTTGCTCTTAAGTTCACGCGCCAACTCATCCGAGACCATGCGCGGAGCCACAGAAACACCGGGTGGCAGGTTCTGCGGTGTCAGTCCCTGGTCAATAGCTTCCAGATACTCGCGAATAACCTTCAGTGGTAGATAATGGTCGCGTTGGAGCCCCAGGACAAACCTGAGACGCTCGACGTCGGACTCCCGGAATTGGCGGTACCCGGCCGGCGTGCGTTGCGGGGTGATGAGGCCTTTTTCTTCATAAAAGCGAATCTTCGATGCTGTCACGGAGGGAAAATCAGTGCACAGCAAAGCCAGCACTTCACCGATGTTCAAGACAGCTGCGGCACCGGTACGCCGGCTGGTGGACGCTACGTCCACCAACCGGCGCCCGGCACCTGAATTCAGGCTTCCCATGGTGCCCTTAGGAATCCGATGCGGTATCGGCGGAACCCGTGTTCGAACTGAAGTAGTACGTCAGCCGGAACTTGCCAATCTGCACCTCGTTGCCGGTGCGCAGACGAACTGCATCTACTCTGTCCCCGTTGACGTAGGTCCCGTTGAGGCTGCCGGAATCGACAACTTCAAAACCGCCGTCGAACTTAATGAAGTTCACGTGGCGGCGCGAGACTGTGACATCGTCCAAGAAGATGTCAGCGTCAGGATGCCGTCCAGCCGTGGTGACCTGGCTATCCAACAGGAACCGGGCGCCTGCGTTCGGGCCGACGTGAGCAATGAGCAGCGCCGAACCGGCGGGCAAGGAGTTCACCGCATTTTGTTCATCGGCCGCTAAGACTGGCACCGTGGTAGGACCCGCCTGAACGGGAGGGAGCTGAATCGAAGTGGTATCTGGTGCACCGGGCTGATCCTGGAGGCCCGCCTGATCGTTCACCCCGGCGTTGTTACCTCTGTCAACCATTGGTACTCCTCCTTGAAAAAAGTTGCTGAGAGCTCATGTGAACTCCCAAAGTGTTAACAACGTACGAGCTGTTGCTGGGAAAGCCCTGATTTACCGGTTTCAGCCCCGTAATGATGAAGCTGACCCGGTACAAAGTTTCCTAGTTACGAGCCTACCTTTTCTTGGTAGTCCGCTGCACTGAGCAGGGTCCCGAAAGAGGAAGCATCGCTCAGGGTGATTTCAAACAGCCATCCGGCACCGTAGGGATCGGAGTTAATGAGCGCCGGATCCGCGTCTAGGTCCTCGTTGCGGGCCGAGACTGATCCGGTCAGCGGTGCGTAAATGTCGCTGACGCTCTTGGTTGATTCGACCTCACCGACAACGGTGTCTGCGGTGACGTCAGTGCCGGCTTCTGGCATCTGCACGTACACAACATCGCCCAGTGCATCCTGCGCAAAATCGGTGATGCCAACGCGCACCACGCCTTCAGCGGAGGGGGCTGAAACCCATTCGTGCTCGGCCGTGTAGGACAGGTCTGCGGGAATGCTGCTCATTGGGCGCACCTTTCAAGGTTCATCGCTGCCATGCGAGGAAAGTGAAGTTTAATGTAGAACAAAGTAGAACACGGCCGCCAGCTGTTTTAGCCCTTTGACCACAACCAGTCTTTAGTGTGTAACCGTTCTTGACAAGTCGAAGACGAGTCGAAGGTACATTCTAGCAATATTGCTTGACTTTCCTGCCCATGGCTACGAAAAATCGACAGCAAATCTGACATGATTCAACTATGACTGAATCTGTGACACCCCCTACCAACGGCGGCCCCGAGACCACCGGAACGGTGGCAGGAGCCAAGGCAAAGATGCCCACCTGGCTTTCGCGCACCGTCATTGGTGCCGTGACCGCCGTCGTTCTAGTTGTTGGTTATCTGATTGGCTCGGTGACGGTGCCCTTGATGTGGGCCACCTCCATCAGGGACCAGATAGGCGGCCAGTTGGGCAACAGCATCCCGCTGGGCATGTTCTATGGGTTCGTGTTTACTTTTGTCCCGGTCCTGATCGCCTGGCAAGCGCACCGCAGGAAACTGAACAAGTGGGTGCGGATCTTCCTGCTGGCCCTGGGCGTGGTCCTGCTGATCCCGAACCTGCTGACCCTGGGCGTCATCTACGGCAATTCTGGTTCAGCCGCGGACGCCCGCAATATCTGGGCCAACAGTGCCAACTGGTTTGGTACGTGGAGCCAGGCCTTCATGTTGGTGGGCGTGGTGTGCGCAGTGGCCTTGATCGTCTTGGGAAGGATGTGGCTGCGTCGCAGCAAGAAGCTCCGTGAACTCAAAGCCGCCGAAAAGCTCGTTAAGAAGGACCAGCAATCCCGGGAACGCGCCGCTAGCGAAGAGGCCAAGGAAGCCGAAAAGGCTGCTGCACGGGCACGTCGGAACGCCCCCAAAACGCCAGCACCGTCGTCAGAGCCCGCAGCTAGTTCCGGGCCCACACCGTCGATTCCCGCACCGTCTACCGAAGACCCTACGCAGCCGATGGCCTAAATGAACCCCCGCAGCATGGTCCTCGTAGCCTTGGGCGGCACCTTTGGTGTTGCCAGCCGTGAAACTCTGGGCTTAGCTTTGGCCCCATTGAACGGAACGTCCGACGACGCATCCCTCCCTTGGGCGGTGATGCTCGCCAACATTGCAGGTGCGTTCCTTTTGGGACTGCTGTATGGAGCCTTAGCTCACCGCCGTCTGGTGCACCACAGCACCCGGCTGGGGCAGACATTGAGACTGCTGTTGGGCATTGGCTTCTGCGGTGGCTTCACCACTTACAGCACTTTTGCGGTGGGGTTGGTCTTGATGGCCGGCACCGTAGATCCATGGGTGGCCGTTTTGTGGGGGTTGGGCATCGTCACCGCAGGTACCGTAGCGTCGTGGTTGGGCTTGGCAGCGGGTGCCGGCCGCGCGAGTGGATCCCAGATGCAAACCGGAAGCCTGCCATGAACGTTTTCCTCTTTTGGGCCGTGGCCGCCTGTGGAGGGTTGGGAGCCGCAACCCGTTTCGCTATTGACAGCGCCATCCTCAATCGGATGCGCAAGAGCTTTCCATGGGTGACGTTTGCCATTAACGTCAGCGGTTCCTTTGCCTTGGGTCTGCTGACAGCTGGGCTGAACGGGGTGCTGGCAGCACCCGCGTGGATGCTACTGCTAAGCGCGGGGTTCCTCGGCGGCTACACCACCTTCAGCACCACCAGTTACGACACCATCAGGTTGCTAAAGGAACGCCGCTTTGCCGCATCATTTTTGAATCTGCTCGGCACGCTGGTGTCGAGTGTGGGCACCGCCGCGCTGGGGCTTTACTGCGGCTCACTTCTCTAGCAAGTAGTCCCGCTAGCTGACGCCGGAGACGCCAGAGCCGGAGACGCCAGAGCCGGAGCGCGCCAGAGCCGGAGACGGACTTTCCCAGAGCATGCGCAAGAGCGGTTGAGGCTTTCCATAGGCCTCGCGTTCCAAACGGCTCACCGGTGTGAAACCTCGTTTAGCGTAGAAGACCGCCGCTCTCGGATTTTGCTCGTTGACGTCAACACTCAAAAGCGGGGACTGCTCCTTGGCCCAGTCCAAAAGGGCTCCGCCAACTCCAGTTGAGCGCGCCTCATCGGCCACATACAACATTGCCACGTGCTGGCTGTCCATACCGATGAACCCCAACGTGCAACCATTTCGCTCGGCCACATGGATCCGCAAACGTGGTAGGTACTCATCGCGAACATCCGGCTCGAGTCGCTCGATCGCCTCCAACGAGAGATAGTGGTGGGTTGCTTCAACAGAGTCCCGCCACACATTTGTTAGCTCTTCAAGATCGTCGGGACCACGCCCAGGACGTAACACCAAGGCAGGGATCGCCACCACATTTCTCCATTCTCTCCCTGAGTTTTACGCGGAGCGCGAGTCAAAACGAGTCCTTTTCTGTTGCCCTCGAACCACTTCCGGCCTACTGCCGCGGCGCCAGAACCCAGACGGAAGTGACCGAAACGTTATGGCCCTTCACTCAAAGGTTGCCGTCAGTACCTGTGTCAGCTGCGCCCGAGTGTTGACACCAGCACGAGCAAAAATGCGCCCCAAATGCGTGTCCACTGTGCGCACAGAAATGTTCAGCTTCTCGCCGATGGACTTGCTGGTCATGCCCGCAGCCACCATGGCTGCAATCTCTTGCTGGCGGGGCGTCAGCGCCAACACTTTCGCAGGCGCCGGCAACCAGATACCCACCTGCGCCAACCCGGCGGCAGCGGCACTGACTGCGCCGGCGTCGCCGTCGTTCAATGCCTGCCCATGGGCCAACAGGGCCGCAGAAAGCTGCCCCTGCACCTGCTCCGCCGACTCCGCCAGAGCAGCTAACAACGATCCGCGCAGACCCGGTGCGGCCGTCACCACTTGGAGGTGGCGCCCCAGTAGAACTCCGAGCAGCAGCCCCTGACTCTGGGCCAACGCAATGTACCCGCTGATGCCTTGCTCCAGGCCCTCCAGGCCCAGGGCGAGCTTCGCCAAGAGGACACGGTACCGGCTATCAACTTCGACGCTGCGGTCCATGGCAGGAAGCAATTCCTCAAACTGCTGACAGGCGTGAAGAGCCTCCGCCCGCTCCCCACGCATGGCATGAGCTTGCGCCAACCCGGACCACACCATCGCTTCCAGACCCGTCGGAGCCAACAACCCCATGCGCGAGAGCGCGCCACGCAAATCAGCCACGGCCTGCTCCCACACCCCAAATAGTAAATAGACGTACCCGGCACCGGCCTGATAGAGCGCCGAGTCGTGCCGCTGGATGCCATCTTCCACATACTCAGGCAAGGTCACTGCCAAATCTGGCCGACCAGCCCACACCGCTGACCAAAACCGTGCAGCCATGAGTCTTGCGCGCAGCAGCGGAAAGTCGGCATGCTCGCCCCCCACCAATTTGATGTTGGTTTCAGCTAGTTCCAGCGCCTCCAGTGGCCGTCCGGCTTGGGCCAGGGCATAGATGTACGACGGCGCTAGGCTCACGTTGGCGGGGTGGTTGGCCGCGGCCAGCTGTGGGCCGTAACCGGCCAGTACCTCAGCATGCCGTCCACCAAATCCCAAAAGTCCCAACTGCTCTATGGCAAGTTCCGTCGCGGCGACCCCTCCCGGCTCAACTTCCTGGGCCGCCTGAGCCAAGATCGCCAAGGCCCCGTCAAGGTCACCAAAGTGCCGCTGGCACAGATCAGCGTGAATCCTGGCACTGGCCACTGTGACGGCGTCCGGTAAGGCAGTTCCTTGCTCCGCCAAGGTTCGTAGTAACACCAGGTCAGCTTCGGCACTTTCTGAGCGTCCGGCGTCGCGGTTTGCTCTGGCACTCAATAACAGGGCAGTGACCCGTTCCGGCGGCGGGAGCTGCTCGTGATTCAGGGCCAGCGCCGCAAGGGCAGCCGCACGCTCTGGCTGCGAGAAGCGTTCCCGGACCGTCCCAGCCGCCAACAGCACCTGGGGGCTGGGCATGAGGCCGCATTCCAGTGCCCAGTCGACCCACCGGCACAGTTCTTGGGGAGAGTGCTGCTCTGGACTCGGTTCGGGAAGCAGACCAAAAAGCTCCCGTTTCCGGCGTGGATACAGCAGTGAACGCAAGGTTTCCGCGTAGAGCGGGTGGCCAATGCGTACCGTCGGCTCGCCGTGACCGGTGGCGAGAACAATCAATCCACGATCCACCAAGGAGCTCAGCACCGCGTCCGTGGCGGTCGGGGCGAGCAGGCTCAACGGGACGCTTTCCGCCAGCGACACCAAATCCACTACGTCGCGTTCAGCTCCACTCAAAGTGGTGATATCGGAGGCGAGCAAGTCTACGAGCCTGCGATTGGTGCGCAGGGGCGCCGTCCAAACCCAAGCGTGTTCGGCGTAGCTCACATCCCCTGCCTCAACAATGGAATACAACAGCTCGCGCACATGCAGCGGGTTGCCGGCAGTGGCCTGCCAGAGCCGGTAGGCCATGTCATTGGAAGCCGGACCGGGCAACGCTGCACGCAGAATCAAACGGATGGACTCGTAGCTCAACGGCACCAGATCTACCCTGTCGATCCGACCGCCGCGCCACAACGAATTCAGTGCTGGCGGCAAACCGGGCTCCTCACGCGAGGTGCCTACCAACTGGATCCGGCCATCGGTGACGAGCCGGGCCAGCACCCCGGCGCTGAAGTTATCCACGAGGTGTAAGTCATCGAGCGCAAGGATGAGGACCGGTACTGGGTCTGGCACCGCAGGGTCCGGGAGCAGCCGTGCCAGGATCTGATCGGCCACCGCATCAATGGTGGCGGCCACAGCCGTGGTGACCCCTAACCATTGCTCCACGTAGCTGAGCCCCCCAGCCTGTTCTTGGGGCGTGGGCAGGAGCAGCACGTGCTGGTTGCTCTGGTTGTTGTCTCGGATTTGAGCTAGGGCGGCCGCAGCCACCGTGGACTTTCCTATTCCAGGCGAGCCCATGACCACTACTCCCCCGCTACCGGAACTCAATCGCTGGAGCAGCAACGCAGCATCCTCTTCCCGGCCCACAATGGGCCAGTGGACGCGCGGTGGCAAGGCGTGTTTCAAGGATTCCTGCGAGACCATGGGTAGCTTTCCCCTGAGTGCGGGCCGTGGCCGCGGGCCCGCTGGGCCTGGCGGCTCTAGCAGGGTCGACCCTGTGCATGCTTCGCTTGTGATTGTATCGCTACAACCCACCGGGCAGCAGAGTTAGGGGTTAGCGGCCGTAATGTGGTTGTGGACTGGATTTGAAAACGCAGATGATGCGAGGAAAATCGAAAATTTGTCGCGTCTACTGCAGTCTCGAACAGGTTCAGCGCAGCATCTGCTGTTTCGAAGTAGAAGCCAGGCCACTACCCCCGGAAACATGAGGTTCCCATCCTTAAAATAGGACGACCCGCAGAGCATCGGCGAGATACTCGTACGGGCCTAACCGCCGCTAACTCTGAGAAGAGCGCCTTGGCTACTAAGAACACTACCTGTCGCGGATTAGAAGGCTTGCATCGATAAGGTCCAGTGAGCGGCATGTCACACGGTCCGCATCTGCCTGTGAGCACCTTTGCGCCTGTGATTCACGCAACAATACTGGTTAGTAACAAATTTCCACCACAAACGGACCATCCCACGGTACGCTGACGATTATGAGCCAATACCAGCCTCCCATCGCAGACATCGCCTTCGCCCTCGAGCACGTTGTGGGCTACCAAGACATCGCCCAACTCCCAGGTTACGAACACGCCGATCTGGACACCGCCGTCGAGCTTCTTGAACAGTGCGGCGAGTTTATGGCCCAGGTGGTGGCACCCCTCAATCGGCAAGGGGATCTCCAAGGATCCAAACTCCAAGCTGATGGCACCGTGGTCACACCGGATGGCTTCAAGGGGGCCTACCAGCAGTACGTCGACGCCGGATGGGGTTCAGTTCCACTTCCGGAGGAGTACGGTGGCGGCGGTTTTCCGCGCACCATTGGCCTCGCCATCCAGGAGATCTTCACTAGCGCCAACATGGCATTCTCCCTGTGCCCGCTGCTGACGCAGGGCGCCATCGATGCACTGCTGCACTACGGGGATGAGGATCTCAAAAACCGCTACCTACCCAAAATGGTCAGCGGCGAGTGGACCGGCACCATGAACCTCACCGAACCGCAGGCTGGCTCCGATGTTGGCGCGCTGACCACGCGGGCGGTCAAGAACGAGGACGGCAGCTACGCGATCACCGGACAAAAGATCTTCATCACCTACGGCGATCACGACATGGCCGAACAAATTGTCCATCTGGTACTGGCCCGTAGACCGGGTGCCCCCGAAGGCACCCGGGGAATATCCTGCTTCATCGTGCCCAAGTATCTTGTCAATGACGACGAGTCGCTGGGTGAGCGCAACACCGTGGAGACTCTCTCGCTGGAACACAAGATGGGCATCCATGCCTCTCCCACGTGCGTGTTGTCCTACGAAAACGCGACCGGGTACTTGATTGGCGAAGAGAACAAGGGCATGCGGATCATGTTTGTCATGATGAACGCGGCGCGTCTCGGCGTGGGCGCGCAGGGCTTGGCCCTTGCCGAACGCGCTTACCAGCAGTCGCTGGAGTACGCCCAGCAGCGCCAGCAGGGCCGGGCCATCGGTGCCACGAGCGCCAGTTCCGCCATCATTGAGTTCCCGGATGTTCGGCGCATGCTCCTGACTCAGCGAGCCAGCATCGCAGCCCTGCGTTACCTGATGCTCTTGGATGCCAGCTACGTGGACAAGAGCTCCAATGATCCAGATCCAGCCGTGCGGGTTAGGGCAGATGAGATCGTGGGCATCCTGACGCCGATCTGCAAATCCTTCGGCACCGATATGGGCAATGAACTCTCCTCACTGGCCCTGCAAATTCACGGAGGCATGGGTTTCATCGAGGAAACAGGCGCCGCCCAGCATGTGCGAGATATCCGTATCGCGGCTATTTACGAGGGCACCAACGGCATTCAGGCCGCCGATCTGGTGGGACGTAAGCTGGGCATCCGCGGTGGCGCTTCCATCTTGGAGTTCCTGGCCACCATGCGCGAAGTGGAAACAGATCTGGCCGCGGCTGGTGCTGACTTCGACGGAATACGCGAAGAGCTCGAACGCCAGTTCACCGCTCTGGAAACTGCCACGCAGTGGATGCTCCGCACGGGCCAAGGTGACCCGAACGCCGCTTTGGCCGGCTCCACACCATACCTGCGCATGTGGGGATTGTGCACGAGTGCTTGGATGCTGGCTCGGGCAGCTGTCGCGGCGGCGAAGACCGACAATGCCGAATTGGCTAACAATCAGTTGGTATTGGCACGCTTCTACGCCCAGCAGATACTGCCGCAGTGCGCGAGCCTCCTCGGAGCAGCAACGGCCGGCGCCGAGGACCTGTTCGCGTTGGACGCTCAGCAGCTCTCGGGCAACGCCAGCAAGTCCAGCAAGGTCAGCAGCTAGCCTCTGCGCTGCGATTCTCCGGACGGGCCCTCGCAGCCAGTGGTATCCTCACTGGCTGCGAGCGCAGCCCTCTGTTCCAACCAACGGCCTGAGCGATGTCCTGCCTGGCGCCTTTTCTTGAAACTCCTACAGGACGTGAGCTCTAGAGGGGCCGCACAGGCTGGCGAAGAATGGTCTTCAACTTCTCCGGCGCTGTGCGGCGCGGGTCATTCAAATAGATTTCATGGTGCTTGCCGTTGAATTGCAGCAAGTTTTCCGGCAAGTAATGCTCATGGAGGCGCTTGAGGACAGGGCCCTCGTCGTCATAAGAGCCGTGGTGCAGAATCTGCACACACAATCCCTCGAACATACTTTCGAACGTGAGTTTATTCAAGCCGGGTAGTTCCTTCTTCGCACCTACCTTAGCTGCGGCCTCGGCCACCATTGTGGCGGTGATCCAGTCCGGCTGGGTGATCATCATGGTCCAGGACCAGGCATCTTTGTCTCGGGTGATGAAGGCATCCATGTTCTCGGCCCACCAGAGTCCCTCCAAAGGTGCCACGACGTAGTCGCGACCCAGGGTGTTCTTACTTTCGAACTTCAGGGAGTAGGAGAGGGAGTACAGGGCCTCGAGAGCTTGGCTATACGCTACGGCGGTGCCAGGGTTGCCGTGGCCTTCGACGCAAAGGTACTGGAACGAGGGCACCTCAACGCGTGAGAACTCCCGAGCACTAGGTGCGTACAGCGTCCTGTGTGCTTTCTTGAGATCGTATTTATCCATGGTTCACTCCCCTGTCACTGCCTTCGCATTATGGTGTCAGTCTAGGATGAGCGGACAGCAACACCATCCCAAGGAGAATCATGCAAGCTGCATCGGGAGCTCCATTTACCGGTTGGCCGCTGGTAAGCACTAAACCGCTGTGGTGGGGGTTTGTTCCCTACATCGTCATCTCCTTGATCCACGTTGCCATCTTGGCCTTGGGGGCCGCCGACGCTGTCCAGCCGAGCAAACTACTGCTCATGCCAGCGTTAGCTCTCGCCCTACTCTGGGGCGTGTTCGGCTCTACTTACCGGACTGGCTTTGTTTCACTCCTCGCGGCGGTGTTGCTCTCCTGGCTGGGCGACGGCGTCGGCAGCTTCTTCCCGTCCGCCCCAACCCTGCCACTGATGCTGGCATTCTTTGGGTTGGCGCACCTTTGCTACATGGGAGCATTCTGGCACCACTTCATCCGCAGGCCGCTCTCGCACTGGGCTCTTGTCTATGTCATCTGGTGGATAGTGCTCCTGCTTGTCATAGCTCCCCAGGCTGGCGGGTTGGCCGTTGCGGTGGCCGTCTATGGAGTAGTTCTTGGTGGCACTGCGGCCTTAGCATCACGGTGCCACCGGCTCATCTTGATTGGTGGGGTCTTCTACCTCGCATCAGATTCCATCCTGGCCTTCCGCCTCTTCGCCGCTGACCTGATGCCGGGTTGGACCAGTCCCTTGGTGATGGTGACGTACACGCTGGGGCAAGGCTTGATCATTGCCGGGGCACTGCTCACCCTGCATAGCCGCGTTAGCCCGCGCGGGCACGCGGATTAAGGTGGTGCCATGAGGATTCATAACACTTCCCCCGCGGAGGACAACACTCCACGACGCTTCAGCGTAGATGCCGTGCTGTTTGATCTTGACGGGACACTGATCGATTCCACTCCTGCCACAGAACGCGCCTGGCGTCGTTGGGGCGAACACATGGGGCTGGAGAGCTTCAGCTACGGCGCTCACGGAGTTCCTGCACAGGCCCTCGTGGAGCAGGTCATTGAAGCAGACCGGCAAGCTGAAGCGTTCGAACTGATCAAGGCTTTGGAAATGGCTGATACCGACGGCGTGGTGCGCAAGGACGGAGCGGTGGAATTACTGGAGTCGCTGCCAGAGGGGGCTTGGACTATCGTGACATCATGCACGCAGGGGCTGGCCCAGACTCGTATGAGTGCAGCAGGCATCGCTGAGCCAGCGCGCATGGTCACCGCCGATCACGTCAGCCACGGCAAGCCGCACCCCGAGCCGTTCTTGCTCGGTGCCAGCTGGCTCGGTGTGGACATTAGCCGCTGCCTCGTGGTGGAAGACGCACCGGCCGGGCTGGCCTCGGGCCGTGCCGCCGGTGCCGTGACGCTTGCGGTGGCTGGCACCAGCGCCGCAACCGAGCTCGACGCCGACCATGTGGTGAACAGCCTGTCCGCGGTAGGCGCCGAGGTCCTTCCCGATGGCCGGATTCAGATCACCTTGAGCTAGAGCCTCACTGGCCTTAGACCACGGCCGAGCGCAACCGCATCCGGTACCACTGAGGGGAGGTGCGGTCCATGGGCCAGCCCAGTCCCGCCGTGGGCGCTGGCCAGACCTTGAGCATCTCCCAGCGGGGGAAGCCTTCTGTGATCTCTGCCTGAGATACACCTTCGATCATGGAGCGGAAACGAGTCCACCCAAACGCCAACATCAGCACCATGGCGCCGGGGTTGGCGAGTTCCGATATGCCCGCTCCCATGTCGCGCCGCTGTTGGTGGTCTAGGCCTTGGAAGCATCCGATGTCGACAAACAGATCAAAGGTGCCCAGTTCCGTAAGCGAAAGCTGCGTTGCGTCCCCCAAGACATAGTGCACCGATGCATCACCACGGGCTTGTGCCCCGGCAATCGCCTCCGGGGCTGCGTCGATGCCAGTAACGTCCCAACCGAGCCGGGCCAGTTCCGAGCTGTACGTGCCGCGCCCACACCCTAGATCCAGTGCCCGTCCCAATGGATCTACGCGCCCCTCGAGTTCCTGCTCGAACACGTCGATAATGTGTTCCCCGGATTCCTTTGCGTAACGCTCCCAAGGTGTTTCCCGCGTGCCGTAGGCACGATAGGTCCACGAATAATTCACCATGGCGATCTCCTAGCCGCGAATGCACCTGTCACCAGTCACCCAGCAACCACAGAGCGGCCCGTGTAAAACGTTCAGATGGCAGTAAGTATGAAACTCGCCCACACGCCGCGCTAGAGCAAAACGTTCATGAGTTTGCAGTTTTGGTTGCTAAGAATCAGGCTATCCAGCCATAAGTGCACGCTCACGAACGTTTCCCAGCTCGCTCCTGCCCAGCGTGGTACTACTCACCCCCGGTCAGGGTCAGCGTTCTACACGCGCACCAAAAACGATGCGGGCTTGGGTTATCGCAGCACCTAGGACAGGGCGGCGACCTTGGAGCCAGGACAGCGAGGATCCGAACGTCCATTGCGTCTGCGCTAGGTGCAGCCTCCCCCGCACGGAGTTCGAGGACCGGATGAACGTGGAAGGGTGACTGGCTGCTTCTCCCGCGCGCTGCACCGTAGGGAGCGGCAGGCTCCACGTGCCGGGGATACTCCTGCGCACGCTCACGCTCGTTTCCGCGAGGATGGTGCGATCCCCACCGCGGTAGAGCGCCTGCAGCCGGCGCCCAGTGCTGCGGCGATGGGCGTTCATGAGTTCCTTGGGGATTCCCCACAGTGCCCGCCCTCCAGCCCGCGACGCCGGGGAGCTCACCCAAATCTGTGGGATAGTCACCGCGAGGCGAGCCCGGTGAACCACCGGCAGCGCGACCAGCAACTCATCGTAGGCCAGGACTCCCCCAGGGGTATATTGCACAGCAGCCACGCCCACCACCGCACAGCCTGCCAACGCCAATGGGTGAGACCCAACCGGCAACTGAGTCCTCACTTCGGTTGGAAGGTCGCGGAGCGGCACGAGGAACACCCCTACGGCGAAGTTGCCGCGGAGCACCCATGACTCAGGAGGGTAGGCGAGACCATCATCATCGTGGCGCCATCCGTCAGCTTGCATACATCGCCTCAATCGCTTCGGCCTGTTCCGCTTCCACGAGACCGCGTTTGACCTTCATTGACGGTGTCAGCTCTCCGCCCTCAATGGAAAGATCTGTGTCAAGGATGCTCCAGCGTTTGATGGTCTCCCACTTATTGAGGCGCTCATTGAGTTGGCCGATGTAGCCTTCCACGAGCGCGTGCACCTCCGGGGATCCCACTCGGGCGCCATAGCTTGTTGCGCTCACCCCGTTCTCTTTGCACCATGCCGCAATGGAATCGGGGTCCAAGGTGATCAGTGCGACGCAGAACGGGTGGGTGTCACCAAAGACCAGAATCTGACTGACATACGGGCACAATGCTTTGAAGGTGGCTTCTACCGCACCAGGGACGACGATCTTGCCGCCGGATGTCTTAATGAGGTCCTTGATGCGCCCCGTGATGGTGAGGAAACCCTCGGAATCCAGTGAGCCTTGGTCACCGGTGCGCAACCAGCCGTCTTCGGTGAAGGCTGCTTCGCTCTCGCTGGGGAGGTTGTTGTAGCCGGACATGATGTGCGGCCCGCGCAGTTGGATCTCACCGTCTTCACCGATCCGAACATCAGAACCCGGCAATGCGCGCCCCACTGTGCCGAATTTGTTGTCGATGGGACGCCCGCAAAAGGCTCCCGCCGTGGTTTCGGTGAGCCCGTACCCCTCGATGATCAGAATGCCGGCGGAGTTGAACCATTCGGCGATTTCCCGGTTCAGTGGAGCTGAGCCGGAGATGAAGAACCGCACGCGCCCTCCGAATCGTTCGCGCACCTTGGAGAACACAAGCTTGTCAAAGAGGCGGTGGCGTAACGCCAGGCCTGTGCCGATGCGTTCCCCCGCTATTTTGCGGCGCTCGTACTCAGCACCCGCTGCGAAAGCACTGTTGAAGATCTTCTCTTTGAGACCACCCTCAGCCGCCTGGGTGGAAAGAATCTTGCCATACGCTTTTTCGAAGATTCGCGGAGCAGCACCCATAAAGGTGGGCTTGATGACCGCTAGGTTTTCGATGATCTTCTCGACGCGGCCGTCGATCGCCGTCGTGAAGCCAACAGCAAGCTGCGCAGAGAGGATGACCTTGCCGAAAGAGTGGGACATCGGCAGCCACAAAAAGTTGACGTCGTCGGTTCGCAGGAAACCCAGAGCCTTGAGCGCCTCACCCTCGTACACCCAGCAGTGATGCGTGAGCCTCACACCCTTAGGCCGTCCGGTGGTACCCGAGGTGTAAATGAGGGTGGCAAGATCGCCGTGGCCAATGGCGTCGGTAGCCACGGCGACCGCGTCAGGCACCTCGGCCAGGTGTTCGCGACCAAGACCACGAACCTCAGCCAGCGACATGGTGCCGGGAACATCATCGATCGAGATGATCTTCTCAAGGCTCCCCGGACGGGAGGTGATCTTCTCGAACTGCTCGGCATCCTCGACGATCGCGAACCGACACCCCGCGTCAGCCAGGATGTACGCGGCGTCCTGCGCCGACGTCGTCGGATAGATAGTGGTGGTGGCGCCACCGGCGCACATCACCCCAATATCTGCCATGAGCCAGTCATAACGGGTGTTCGCGACGATCGCGACCCGGTCCTCCTTCGCCAGGCCGAGGGCGAGCAGGCCCGCAGCCACCTCGTAAACCTCCGCGGCAGCCTCGGCCCACGTCACCGAGATCCAGTTCTCACCGCTCAGGTAGCGGTAGGCCTCGTGATTGGGGGTGCTCTCCACACGGCGTCGCAACATCACCCCCAATGAGGGCGCGAGGTTGTGTAGGAATTGGGTGTCAATGCTCTCGTTCATTCTCACTCCTTGGTGGGGCCGGGCATGGACTTACTTGGTGGCGTAGCGGGCGGCCTGTTCGCGGCCGATGATTTCCTTCATGATTTCGGTGGTGCCGCCGTAAATGGTTTGGATGCGCGAATCGCGGAAGGCGCGCGCGATGGGGTATTCGAGCATGTAGCCGAAGCCGCCGAAGAGTTGCAGGCAGCGGCTGGTGGCACGTACCTGCAGTTCGCTGGCCCACCACTTCGCCTTGGACGCTTCAACTGCGGTGAGCTCGCCGTCGTTCAGCGCTAGGACGGCCTTCTCCACGTAGGCCCGGGTTACGTCAGTCTCGGTCTCGATCTCGGCAAGGACAAACCGGGTGTTTTGGAAGTCGCCAATCTTTTGGCCGAACGCGGTGCGGTCGTGGACGTACTCCAGTGTCCACCGCAGGGCCGCCTCTGATGCGGCCACCCCTGCCACAGCGATGGAGAGCCGCTCGCGGGGCAAGCGTTCCATCAGGTACCGCATGCCGCCACCGAGTTTCCCGAGGAGGCGGTCCTCTCCCAGCCGGACATCCGTGAAGAAGAGCTCAGCGGTGTCCTGGGAGCTCAGCCCGATCTTCTCCAGCTTGCGCCCGCGGGAGAAGCCTGGGTCTCCAGTCTCAACGACGAACAAGCTGAAGCCGCGGGAGCCCGCTTCCGGATCGGTTTTGGCCACGACGATCACCAGATCTGCATGGATGCCGCTGGTGATGAAGGTCTTGGCGCCATTGAGAACCCATTCATCACCGTCCCGCACGGCCGCGGTGCGAATGCCTTGCAGATCGCTCCCTGTGCCAGGTTCGGTCATGGCGATGGCACCGATGATGCGCCCGTCAGCCATGCCCGGGAGCCAACGCTTTTTCTGCTCATCGTTGGCCAGATCAAGCATGTACGGGATCAAGATGTCCTCTTGCAGACCGATCCCGACGCCGAACGACGTCACCGCAGTGCGCGCCACCTCTTCGGCGAAGATGAATCTGTAGCGGTAATCAGCTTCGCCACCGCCGCCGAATTCCTCAGGCACAGCGAGCCCGATCATTCCATGGGTTCCCGCACGCAGCCACACCTCGCGAGGAATGAGGTGTTCTGCCTCCCACGTTTCGTAGTGGGGTTCCACTTCTCGGCGCAAAAACTCGCGCACGCTCTCCCGGAACGCCTCATGATCTTCGGTGTAGAACGTGCTCTTCATCTGGTGTCCTTATCTAGTGGAGGGGCGCCTTTGGCTGAGGGAAGCTGTTCGAGGATTAGCGCAACGCAACGCTCCGGGTCATCGGAGAATGGGAGGTGACCGCAACCATCCAGGAGAACATGGTGAGCCCTCCCCCAGCCTCGGCGAGCTCGCAGCGACTGGGAACGGTCGGGAAGCACCATGTCACGGCGACCCCACACGATGGTGGTGGGAACGCCGTCGGCCGCGGGAACGGCGCGCTGCGTGGCGAATGCGGCACGTGCAGGGCCAAAACCATCGCAGGACGCCAGGGCGGCGAGATCAGCAATGGCCGCCTGCGGGTCGACGTGAGCGGGCCGCCCGAACAGCGGGAACAGCAGCAGCGCGCGTCCGGCCCGAGTGCGCAGCGCCGCACCGAGCGGTCGCGGCAGGGCCTGGGCCGCGGTGCGCAGCACGCTCAAGATGCCAACGCACCACCGGCGCTCAGCAGCGTTCCAAAAACCAATAGGCGCGAAGGCGGTAACCCGTCCGGCGATGCCACGATGGGCCAGTTCCAGCGCAATACCCGCCCCCATGGAGCTGCCAACAATGTGTGGCGAAAGGATGCCGCGCGTTTGGAGCTCGGCGCTCACCCAATCGGCAATACCAGCTGTTCCGGGACGCAACGATGGATCGCTAGGCTGCGCGCCGAATCCTGGGAGATCGAACGCGTGCACGCGGTGATGCTGTTCGAGGGAAGCGATGATAGGCGTGAAGATCTGCCAGCGGGCACCGAGACCATGCAGGAGCACAATGTTCTCGCCCGCACCGCCTACGTGCACCGCGGCTCTCATGAGGTGCCGGGTTCGAAGGTTGGTGGCGCAGACTGTGGACGGACGCTGTTGGGGCGCACTGAATTTCCGCGAATGGTGGGCACCGGCAGCCGCACGGGTAGGCGCAGTGCGCCAGGCGCCGTCTCCGGTACCACGGGATGAGCCGGCGCAACAGCGTCGATGCGCTGATACGCCTCACCCAGGCGCGGACGAGGGTCTGCGTCGCCCTTATTGGGCCAGAACGACATGGCTCGCTCAGCCTGCGCCGTGATGGTCAGCGACGGGTTCACCCCAAGGTTCGCCGTGACCGCGGAGCCATCGGCAATATGCAGCCCGTCGTAGCCAAAAACGCGCTGGTACGGGTCGATCACACCCTCGGTAATAGAGGTGCCAATGACACAGCCACCAATGAAATGAGCTGTCATCGGGATGCCGATCAGATCCGCCGATGTGCCACCCGCTAGCCCGTCAACGCGCTGTGACAGATCACGGGCCACACGGTGCGCGGTGGGGATCCACTCGGGATTAGGCTCACCCCGACCCTGCCGCGTGGTCATGCGCCGGCCAAACAATCCGCGCTTCAGGTAGGTGCTCAGCGAGTTATCCAGGGACTGCATGACCAGCACAATGACAGATTGCTCCGCCCAGTGCGGCACCGAATGCATACGCACCGCGGCACGCCAGCCGAGCCTACGGTAGGTCCGGATTGCCGCTCGCCAGCGCGGGATCCCCTCCACAGGGTCCACAAGGTGTGCGTTCAGGAGCGCGAGCAGGCTCGAGCCGTGCCCATATCTGACCGGTTCAACATGTGTCTGTGGATCCGGGTAGAACGACGACGTAATGGCCGTTCCATGGGTCATGTCGGCATCCGCTGCACTCGATCGAGCAGACAAAACCGCTTCGGAGTTGGTCCGGCTGAGCTCCCCCAGCCGTGGCGAGAGTCGTGGGAGCGAGCGCTGCTTGAGCCGGTGCAAGAGGCGTTGGGTATTCAGGGCGTTGCCGGCGAAGACCACGTGCTCCGCGGTGTAGCTCGTCCGCTTGAGCGGGTTGCCGGTAGCGTGCCCGCTGACGCGATACCGTCCACCCGAAATGGGTTGCACATCGGTCACGGTAGTCAGCGCTTGGATGCTGGCGCCTGCGCGCTGGGCGAGTGGGAGATAGTTCTTCACGATGGTGTTCTTTGCACCAACGCGGCAGCCTGTCATGCACGCACCACATTCGGTACATCCGTGCCGCGCAGGTCCCATGCCCCCGAAGAAGGGGTCAGCGGCGCCAATGCCCGGCCCGTCGCCGAAGAAGACGCCCACGTCAGCCGCGTGCAGCGTCTCACTCACACCGTATTCCTCGGCCAGTTCACGCATCAGCTCATCGGCAGCTGTTGTATCGCGAGCTGTTGTGACACCCAGCATCCGCTTGGCCTGGTCATAGTGGGAAGCAAGCTCGGACTTCCAGTCAGTGATGTGCGCCCACTGCGGGTCCCGGTAGAACGCATCCAGCGGCTCGTACAGCGTGTTCGCATACACCAAGGATCCGCCGCCAACACCCGTGCCGCTGACAATCAAAACATTGCGCAGCAACGTCATCCGCATGATCCCGAAGCAGCGCGCGGCGGGGAGCCAGAGATAACGACGCAACCGCCACGAGGTCTGCGGGAGTTCATCGTCACTGAACCACCGGCCTGCTTCGATGACAGCGACGCGATAGCCCTTCTCACTCAAGCGCAGCGCTGCGACACTCCCGCCGAAACCGGAGCCGATCACCACGACGTCATAGTCGTTCATGCGGCCAACTTATCCCACTATTGACAGTTTGCCAATAGCCGATCAGACTGGCGCTATGGACCACACCCCGAGGACTCGGCTGAGCCCGGATGCGCGGCGGCAACAAATACTTCACGCCGCCAGCAAGCTCTACAGTGAACGCCGCTACGACGATGTCTCCCTGGAAGAACTGGCTGCCGCAGCCGGAGTCGCGCGTGGTTTGCTACACCACTACTTCGGCTCAAAGCGCGAGCTCTTTCTGGCAGTCATGACCGCGTCCGTACGGCTGCCTCTTGAACAACTGCCCGACCTCGATGGCCGGCCCATCCCCGAGCGGGCCAAGCTGACCATGTCGTGGATCCTTGAGGGTGCGCAGAGCTACGGGCAGGGCTGGGTCAACGCCTCCGGCGCCGAACAATGGAACCCCGACAACGATGTGCAGGCCCTCGTCGACGCCGCCGATGACCGTGCCGCCCGCTTCATGCTCGATGCGCTGGGGCTTCCCGACGATGCCGGGTTACGTCCGCGGCTTCGCCCGGTGGCCGCTTTCACTAAGGCACTGTGTCGCGAGTGGTTGCAGCGAAAGACCCTTACTCGCGATGAGGTGCTGGAGCTGAGCACGGCGGCGGTTCTGCGCGCCGTGCGGGTGAGCTGATGCCGCGTATCGGGATCATCGGCTCCGGGTTCGGCGCTATTGCAGTCGCTGCCGAATTCCTGCGGCACGGCTATTCTGACGTGCGGCTTTGGGAACGCTCCGATGCAATGGGTGGTGTTTGGCGTGACAATACGTACCCTGGCGCCGCATGCGATGTCCCTTCCCCCTTCTATTCCTTCTCCTTCGCCCCATCGAAGCAGTGGCCGCGGCGCTACGCCGAGCAGCCGGACATTCTGGCGTACCTGCACACTGTGGCACAACACGAAGGAGTCGCCTCCCGCACGCAGCTGAATACCGAGGTGCGCAGTGCACAGTGGAGCGGCACGGCATGGCTCGTGACCTTCGCCGACGGCACACACGAAGAAGTCGATCTGCTCGTTAGCGCCGTAGGCCAGCTATCCAACCCCGTCATACCGGCGATCCCTGGGGCCGAGAGCTTCCTGGGCCCCACGTTCCACTCGGCGCAGTGGCCGGCAGACCTCGATCTTGCTGGGCGGCGGGTGGCGGTGATCGGGGCAGCAGCTACAGCTGTGCAGGTAGTGCCACAGCTGGCCACCGTCGCCGAACGAGTCACGCTCTACCAACGCACCCCGAACTACATTTGGCCCAAGCCCGATGGCCGTTACCCCCGCTGGTACCGGCCGGTCGCCGCCCGGATCGAACGCCCGTTCTTCCAGTGGCTTGGTGAGCAATTTTCGCGAGCCCTGGCGGATGGATCGTTCGCCGCTCGCGTGAGCCGGGCCGTGACCCGATTCCACTTGCGGCGCCAGGTCGCCGATCCCGCCCTGCGCGCAGCGCTCACCCCCGACTACCCCATCGGCTGCCGGCGCATCCTGTTCTCCAACAACTTCTACCCTGCGCTGTGCCAGGAGAATGTAGACCTTATCACCGAGGGCATCGCCGGTATCCGGCCGAACGGGATTGAAACCCTCGACGGCGGATTCCATCGCGCAGATGCCATTGTCTACGCCACGGGGTTCGCTGCGCAAGGCTTCCTGCGCGGCCTGCGTATCACCGGCCCCGACGGCGCTGACTTGCACGAGCATTGGGCGCAGGGCGCCAGAGCTCACCTAGGAATCTACGTCCCTAGATTCCCTAATCTGTTTTTGTCCTACGGCCCGAACACGAACCTTGGCGGCAGCTCCATCATCCGAATGCTAGAGGCGCAGGCTTCTCACATGCGCCAGAGCGTGGACTACATGGTGACCTCCGGCGCGAGGACACTCGAGGCGACTCAATCCGCAGAGCAGGCCTGGGATGACGCGGTGCAGGGCGAACTGTCCACCTCAGCGTGGGTGCGCTGCGACAGCTGGTACCGAGACCCAGTGACGGGGCGCATCACCTCGAACTGGCCAGGCGGCACCAATAGCTATGTGCAACGCACCCGCATGCTCAAATCCTCGGAGTTCGTATTTCGCTAGGCCACCCACATCACAGGCTCAGCAGGATGTCGCAGACTCGTGCGGGCTGGGAAAGAAACGGGTGGTGGCCACGAGCCATCCTCCGAAGCGCAGGGCAGCGCCAACTCGAAGAGCGCTATACCGTCACCTTGCACCGTGCTTGACGGACCATGACCGGCCCGGAATCCGCCGTCCTGCTACGACAGATTGGCTGGCACCGCTCGAGGACGGACTATGAAGCGATCGCCGACACCTCCCGCACCGACCAGGCGTTTACTGACTTCCCCACCACCATGTGACGTACAGTCGCGGCCAGTTAGATCTCTTGTCCTAGATTTGAAACTGCAACTGATGCGAGGCCCAGCCAGTTTTTACCGCATCCGCTGCAGTTTCGAATGGTTGGGCAATGAACCTGCTGCCGTCCCCCAATCCACCTTGACTGCGGGAATCCACAGTTGCGGTATCCGGCGCGATAGTAAATCAGAGGCGACTTTCAGGTCATGTCGACTTGCCTCAGGCGAACTTCGGGCGCAACTCCTCGCGGAGCTTGTAATACCGTCCGTGTATGCATCCACCGCTGAACTTGCCGTCACGAATCTCGAGGATTATTGCCAGAGACTCCCCGTCGTCGCTAGCACCGTCCATGTTCTCGATCAGAGCGCGGATGAGATCGGCTGTGACGTTGCTTGACACGGAGGCCCCCTAGGTCGGTTCAAGAGTGGAGCGCCCTCACCCAGGACCTGCAGTGGTGGCTGGCTCACGAGCCTGCCGCTCTCCTTACCTAGTAGCTCGGCCAAATCCAAGACCCGCACCATGCTAGCCTCGTGGTCCACGCCGACGATCACAACCCGATCGCGAGAGAACGAATACGACAGGACTCCATTCCACCCGCGCGGGGTCTACCAGCACCGCCGATGCCTGCGCCTCAATCTCAACAAAGATCACGGCCGAGACCGGTTCGGCCAGCGCTCCAGCCAATGCGATTGTCGCGGTCACCACATTACGAAAAGAGCGGGATCATCCTTCGGCTCGGCCCTGCGTGAGTGGCACGCCGGCGTCGTCGAGACCGCCGGACACCATCTCGGAGCAACTGCGACGCATAGGTACGCCAGCAGTGGGCAAAGGGTCCATCGCGTTCTGGTTCCCTTGTCGATAGCTACATGCACGTCGGATACCGATCCGCAGTTCGGTGGAATGCTCGCAGAGTCTTCCACGCGCATTTGCATTGATTTCCGTCTCGCCTCGCCAGAAAAGTAGGACATGGCGGTTCAACCGCTAATCGCGATCCTCTGTCGTCGACGATTTTTCCGTCAACCCTCACTCAACGGCCAGACGATCCCTTCCTCACTCACGATGAGCTTCTCACCGCTGAAAGAGATCACTGTCCCCGTACGCAGTCTCGGCCTCAGACGTCCTGAGCGCTCCCCTTCTGCACGGTCACCGGCCCGCTATCGAGTGACCCGCTTTCGGTATCGCCCTGCCCGGCCATATACAGGGCTATGACCTCCGCCCACGACCACCGCACATCGATACCGCGGACCCCTCTCTTGAATTGCGCCCGTATGGTGATTTGGGACAGGGTTTAGGAGAATCTGTTTCATGTCTAATCGTCGTAAGTTCAGTCCGGAGTTCAAGGCCGAGGCTGTTG
>NZ_JBFBLU010000009.1:0-136967 GCF_040686795.1 Specibacter sp. NPDC078709 | reverse complement strand
GAGTTCTCAAACAACAACCACACCCAGCCAACACACCACAAACCAACAAACAATCCATGACGATCAGTGCCGAGGCAACTTTTCAAGCTTACCCGAACTCATTCAACAACGCAAATCCACTAAATAGTGAACAACACCATCAAAACATGAGAAATAGACCGGCAAAACCGGCCACATAAACTCGGGATTTTCGTTCCCCCATCAACCGGGGCAACTCGAAAAACAATACACACCGTTTCGCATCTATGCAAATCCACCGCTCGATCAGCCGCTGGTCATGTATTCCGATGCATAGCTACCGCCGGGATGCACTTCGACTGGTCCGTCATTGCGACATTTTTGCCACTACCTGGTAGCGCTCTTCAGTACATACTTTGGAACCAGTACGGCACAGAGCCCCGTGACGGCCCAGATGACAAGTGCCGCCAAGATCCACGTGAAGAATCCATGGATCCTGATGCCCCCGAATGGCATGCTGGCAATGATCAACGCCAACCAGGTGGAAACAAGTGATGCGAGGCCGGCAAGGGCTGGTGTGTACTTGGTGGCCAGCTTTGAGACGAAGCCCTCGAGAAGTGATTGTGCAATCGTAAAGACAACGACGGCGGTCAGTAGCCCACCAACGTGCAAAGTAAAGCCATGCAGGATTAGTGCGGCAAGAATAATTGCGACAGCTGAACTGCCTAATTGGACACCGATGCGAATCATGAGGTTCTTCATGTTCCGATCCTATGTCTCGAATTCCTTGATCTCATGAGTCGAGTCCTGATCACAGCCAGCGGGGAAGTGGTTCCGACCTATGTGTTCATAGGAGCAACACGTCAAACGGCACGTAGTCCGCCAGCAAAACACTCCGCCGGATGGGAACCCTCTGTGGACCTACGCCTCTACTCGTCTCCATATATAGGTATCAGAGTCAGCTTTATCCAGTTCGCGCTGGGATCGTCCTTGTATATAGTGCGACCGCGGCTACTGCACTCAAGTAGTGTCCCGCTCCTGTTTGTGTCCGATGTCCATCCCGGCGCCCTTATGAAGTCCTCCGTCAATCCATAGGACAGTTACGGATATAGCGATTTACCCGGCCATAACCGCGGGTCACCACAGTGGTTCTTCGGGCCAAGTGCTATCCCGGCCATCACGCTTGGCTAGCGGAGACCCCCTACGAGACCGTTATGGCCGACACATACATAGAGAGAACACCCAGCCGCTACGTACTCGGAGCATTCCGTACAAGGCCGGGTTAGTGGCCAGAACGTCTGTATAGAATTGCCGTTTTGTCCAGTGCTTATGCGTGCCGTAGGGGTGTAAACATGCTTTGAAAGCATGCGGGGCGACGGTTCCCAAGAGCGTGACGGTTCCCAAGAGACAGACCAAAGTGGGGTGCGTGTACCCAGGAACATATGAAGAATGATCCGTCCAGAGCGGAATCAACCTTCCAGCAGTGCTCATGTCGGCCCATCCAAATCCTTCAAACGGCTGAGCACCTGGCGATGGATCGCGTCCCACAGGTGCCACTTACCAGGGCACTACATCATCAGGGCAGTACTTACGCTGGTTACGTCCAACGGGACATACAGGAAGGCGTCGATGAAGACCACATCAGTAACTGCGGAGCCCATCTTGCCAATCCGCCACAACACCGCCTTGAGCAACCAATGCTGCAACGGGATCCAAACGGGATGGGGCGGAAGAAGCCACTGACATGCCCGGGCTGTACACACATTTTGGCCGCTAACCCCCCGCTAACCCCCCGAACCCACCCAGATCTGGGCACGAAAAAGCCCCGGTGGAACCATTGGTTCCACCGGGGCTTTTCAAAAACGTGCGCGAGGGGGGATTTGAACCCCCACGCCCTTTCGGACACTGGCACCTGAAGCCAGCGCGTCTGCCGTTCCGCCACTCGCGCGTTTTTCGCTATCCACCGGGTTTGTCTTTCGACTCTCAGTGGAACAGCGAGATCAAGCATATAGGACATCGCGCCGATTCACCTAAACGAGCCCCGCTAAGAGCCGTTGAACACTGCAAAATGGCCCACTGAACAGGCGTATTTCCGCCAACTGACGCGGAAGTTATGCTGTGTAAAAAAGTTTTGACAGCATCATGCCCAGGTAGGAAATTTGCCACATCCGAGCCAACTAATGGGGATATTCCAAGACTCCGGCAGTAGTATCAACTTTGAACCTGGTTGCCCGCAGCGCGGACGGCGTTCAAGTTGCGCTCTCCGTAGCGCAGCGGTTCCAAAGAATTTAGGGCATCACCCTTGCCACCGCAACATAGAAAGAGAGGAGAGCATATGGGATTGTTTGACAACGTTGAAAAAGGCATTGAAAAGGCAGTACGTGGCGCCTTCTCCCTAGGCGCCAAATCATTGCAGCCGGTTGAAGTGGCAAGCGCTCTTCGTCGGGAACTTGACGACAAGGCGATGACGTTGGATGCCGGCCGGACACTGGCTCCCAATGTTTTTAATATTGAGCTGGGAGATGCTGACTTCGAACGGGCACGTTCATGGGGTGTGACCCTCGCTGAAGAACTGTGCGATGTGGTCATTAACCACGCGCGCAGCCAAGGCTATGTGCTCCAAGGCCCGGTACGGGTGGCATTCAACCACCTCGAGGACCTGCGCCCCGGACAGTTTGAGATTGTTTCCTCCACCGAGAAGGAAAACAGTACAGGCTCTCAAGTTCTACAAAGCCCTGCCCACCCACCTGTACGGCCACGCCAAGAGCCCGGCAACGCTCAACCTGCCGCTAGCCAACCCCCCGCTCAGGCCACACCTGTGTACAAGCGCCAGGCGCCCCCGGCACAGGGCCAGCCCGTTGTGGACATCGACGGACAGCGGTATGCCCTGAATGCTAACTCCATTATTTTGGGCCGCTCCTCCGAAGCGGACATTCTCATCGATGACACTGGCGTTTCGCGAAAGCACCTGGAAATCCGCTGTGAAGAGGGCTCCAACACCGCCGTGGACCTTGGCTCGACCAACGGCAGCTATGTAGATGGCCGGCGTGTGCAGGGGAGCACCGAACTGCACAACGGATCCACGATCAAAATGGGTCGCACTGAAATTATTTTCCGTATTTTGCCTCGACGCGGCGGTGGTCAGCGATGAACGATATGACTCTTGTAGTCACCATCTTGCGCTTCGGTTTCCTGCTCCTGATGTGGGTCATGGTTTTCAGTGTCGTTGCAGCCATGCGCCGAGACTTGGTCATTGGCCGTAAGGCCAAAGTGGGCGAACCAACAGCCCGGCAGGCCCGTAAACACCCGGAACTGGTTGAAACGGCGCCCCCACCAAAAGCCCAGGCCCGCCAACTGGTTGTCACCGAGGGGCCGCTAACAGGTACCACGTTGGAACTCAGTGGAACCCCTATTCTTTTGGGTCGCGCTCAAGAGGCAACCTTGGTACTCGAGGATGATTACGCGTCGGGACGCCATGCGCGCTTGTTCCCCCAAGGCACCCGGTGGTTCATTGAAGACCTCGGCTCCACCAATGGAACATTCCTTGGCGGCACTGCGTTGACGCGTGCCCTCCCCGTGGAACTCGGGGTTCCTGTGCGGATCGGCAAAACGGTCATCGAATTGAGGCCGTGACATGGCCGAATACCCGCTAATACTGCGCTACGCAGCTAGGTCCCATGTAGGCCTTGTCCGCGCCAAAAATGATGATTCCGCCTACGCTGGCGAGCATCTGGCAGTTGTTGCTGACGGTATGGGCGGCCATGCGGGCGGCGATGTTGCCAGCGCTTCCACGGTTCTGGATCTGGTGCATCTAGATCACAACCACCACAATGACGACGCCGGCGCGCACCTCGCTGATGAGATTCAAACCGCCAATTCACTGCTGTCAGAGCTAGTTCATGTGAACCCAAAATTAGCAGGTATGGGCACAACGGTGACGGCTCTGCTGCTCTCCGGGAACCGATTGGCTTATGCGCATATTGGCGATTCTCGTGCCTACCGCCTCAAGGATGGCGTTTTTGAACAGCTGAGCACCGATCACACCTTCGTCCAGCGCATGATCGACGAAGGCCGCATGACCGAGGCCGAGGCTGAAGTTCACCCCCACAAGAACGTTTTGATGCGTGTCCTCGGCGACGTGGATGCCTCCCCTGAGCTTGATCTGAAGTACTTTGACGCCACGCCTGGTGAACGCTGGCTCCTATGCTCCGACGGCCTGAACTTTGTCCGTCCCGCCATGGTCGAAGAGGTCATCCGCCACACCAAGTCCCTATCGAGTGCCGCGGACACCCTCATTGAGTTGACATTGGCGGCCGGTTCCCCCGATAACGTCACCGTTGTTGTTTTCGACATTGTTGAATCCAATCCGGAGGAGACGCAAACCGCGGCGTTGGAAGCCGTAGAGGTGGACGCCCTGGCCTCGGATGATACTAAGCAGCGGGCCGTGGAGCAGAGCCCAGAAGCTTACGACGCTGGAGCCCCTCCTCTCGCGGCCGCGGCGGCTTCCGCTGCCCCCGTCGACGGTGACGAACAAGCAGCCCTTCTTGATCCCTCAGAAGATTCTTCGCCAGCTCCGTCAACTGACCCGACAGAGGCTGCCTCGGAACCCGTTCAGCTTAGTGAGCCCGCAGAGTTGACTGAACCAGGTGAGAGTCACGGCGACACGTCGGATTCACTGGATACTCACATTCGCGCAGCTGCCATCCGCAAAGAACTTCAAACACGCAAGCATGAACTCGTGGGGGCTGCGGTAACGGCAGCAACTGATGGCCGGATACCGCTTCTGACAAAGGCGCAGTCCTCACATCGCGCGGCAACGGTACTTACCCACAAACCCGCAGCAGAGCCCACCGTCGTAGAAGACACAGAAGAGTCGCTGCCTAGGCTGCGCCAACGCCCACTGGTATTGGCGATCGTAGGATTCTTGGTAGCCCTAGCCATCGTTGCGGGCTCATGGGCTGCATATGCATGGACCCAGACCCAGTACTTTGTGGGCGTCAACAACGGGAACGTGGCGATTTTCCAAGGTGTCTCACAATCCCTCGGACCTATCTCGCTCTCAGAATTGCACCGGGAAACCCAAGTGAAAGTTACGTCTCTGCCCGCCTATTCACAGCAGTTGGTGGCATCAACCATGCCAGCACGTACTCTAAGCGATGCCGAACAGATCATTAGCGATCTGCAGTTGGGTACGGGGACAAGCCTGCCGCCCTGTGAGCTGTTGGAATCCTCGCCGCCAACCACACCCGCCGCAACGGTGACTGGGACTGCAACGGCATCGCCAACGGCGACTGGGACTGCAACGGCAACGGCAACGGCAACGGCAACGGCAAGTGCTACACCCACACCTAGTGCCACTCCCAGCGGTAGCGCAAGTCCCAGCCCATCAGCAACTGCCGTTGCTCCGTCACCGGCGCAACCTACCTGCATTCCTGGTGATGGACAATGAGTCAACTATTGACTGTGGCTAAACCTCGCCGCAATACGGAACTTCTCTTGTTGGTTCTGGCCCTTGCCATGTCAGCCATGGCTACGGCACTGGTCAACTTGAATCTAGGCCGGACTTTTGACAACGATTTCTATACACAGATCGCTATTCTGACCACCCTGGCCATCGCATTCCACGTTGTTCTGCGTTTCAAGGCTAAATATGCCGATCCGGTAATATTGCCCGTGGTGGTGGCCCTGAATGGTTTGGGGCTGGCTGTGATTCACCGGCTGGACATCACCTCCGGCGACACTGCCGCCACCCGCCAATGGATGTGGACCAGCCTTGCCGTGGTGGCGGCGATCACCGTGATCTGGGTGTTGCGCGATCACCGGATCCTACGCCGATACACCTACATCTCCTTGCTGGTCTCAGTGGTCCTCCTCATCCTGCCACTCGTCCCAGGCATTTCGGCGGGTAGTGTTTTCGGCGCCACGGTATGGATTTCCATTGGCCCCTTCACCTTCCAACCAGGCGAAATTGCCAAGATCACACTGGCTATATTCTTTGCCGGGTATCTTTCCTCCAACCGAGATCTGATCCTCCTTGCAGGAAAGAAGATCGGCCCACTCCAGCTCCCGCGAGTGCAAGATCTTGCGCCGATGATCGTGGCGTGGCTTGCCAGCGTTGGCGTCTTGGTATTCCAGCGGGATCTGGGTTCCTCAATCCTGTTCTTTGGCTTGTTCATGGTCATGATCTATGTGGCTACCAGCCGAGTTAGCTGGATACTTATTGGTGTGGCTCTGATAGCTGTAGGCGGCTTTGCCGCGTACCAGATTTTCCCGCACGTAGCTCGACGCATTGATGTGTGGGTGAATGCTTTTGACCCCGCATATATTGGCGCTCCTTACGGAAGCTTCCAAGTTGTCGAGGGGTTGTTTGGCCTAGCCAACGGTGGCCTCATCGGTACCGGCTTCGGTCAGGGTTCACCCGATGCACTGCCTGTGGCCAATAGCGACATGATCATTGCAGTCATTGGCGAAGAACTTGGATTGATTGGGCTCTTCGCGATCCTCTGCCTGTACGCACTGTTGATTGCTCGTGGATTCCGAGCCGCGTTGGGCACCCGAGATGCTTTTGGAAAACTGCTGGCAGTGGGGCTGTCCTTCGCCGTGGCCTTGCAGTGTTTCGTCATCATTGGCGGCGTAACCCGCCTCATTCCGCTAACCGGCCTCACAACGCCGTTCCTAGCGGCCGGCGGGTCATCACTGCTAGCAAACTGGATCATCGTTGCCTTGATCCTGAAGATTTCCGATGCAGCACGGCGACCCATTGATGTCTCTACATTGTCTGCCACCAACGATCCAACGCCCCATATCGATAAGACCCAAGTTAAGACCCAAAAGGAGGTGCCCTCACCATGAATGCTGCGATTCGTAATTCCTGGATAGTGGCCATCGCCTTGTTCGCACTGCTTTTTGGTTCAGTCTCTTATGTGCAGTTTTTTGCCGTGGACGCCCTCAATAAAAACCCCAGCAATCAGCGGCAACTCGTGAAGAGCTTCTGCAGCGCCAGGGGGCCCATCCTTGTTGACGGTCAGGCCATTGCGGAATCTGTTGCCACAAACACGGACTGTAAGTATCAGCGAACGTACAACGATCCTCTGTTGTATGCCGGCCTCACCGGCTTCTTCAGCAAATGGTCCGGACAATACGGTATTGAAGCGGATATGAGTGCGGAGCTAACAGGTAAATCTGATGATGCCCTCTTCGAGCGCATCTCCCAGATCTTCACGGGCGAGCAACCTCAGGGTCGCTCCGTAGAGCTCACCATTGATTCTGAAATTCAGAAACTGGCACTGGACATGATCCCCGATGGCATCGGCGGATCCATCGTGGTGCAAAATCCGAAGACTGGCGCCATCATCGCCATGGCCTCCAAACCCACATACGACACCAACTTGATGGCCACCCACGATAAAACGGCCTTTGATGCCTCCATGGCGGAATTGGTAAAGGTTCCCGGCATCAACCTGGCTGGCTCATCGGCCTTCACACAGGTTTACGCGCCAGGCTCGGTCTTCAAGATCATCGATACCGCAGCGGCCCTTGAATCCGGAAAATATAACAAAGACAGCATGCTTCCCAACCCGGCTGAGTTAACGTTCCCGGGCATGGACTACGCACTGCCCAACTACGCCTACGGCCAGTGCTACACCAAGGACAAAGCTTCCTTCACCTTCGCGTTGGAGAACTCGTGCAATACGCCCTTTGCCAGTATTGCCTTGGATCTCGGCCAGGACGCCATAACAGCCCAAGCCGAAAAGTTCGGCTTCAATGACAACTCGCTTTCCTTCCCTTCTGCGGTGGAGACCAGCCGCTTCCCAGGCAGTCAAGGCAAGCTTGATGACGCGGCTTTAGCCCAGAGCGCCATTGGCCAGCTGAACGTCGTTGCAACACCGTTGCAGATCTCCATGATGACTGCAGCCATTGCAAATGGTGGCCAGCAGATGGCCCCCAATCTCGTCAAGACGGTGCGGACTCCCGATCTCAAGACTGTTTCTAGCCTCACCCCGGAGGTTCTGCGGCAGTCCACGACGCCGGAGATCGCCTCCCAAATCAAGGATTGGATGGTCAGCGTGGTCGACAATGGCATTGCTTCTGCTGCGGGCGTCCCCGGTGTCAAGGTGGCCGGAAAAACAGGTACCGCAGAACTTGGAGACGGATTGAACAACGCATGGTTTACCGGATTCGCTCCGGCCGATGATCCCCAAGTGGTGGTCACCATCGTCATGCCCAAGGTGGATGTTCCCACCGGCGCACAACTTACAAGTCCCAATGCAAGCAAACTCTTCAAGGCGGTGTTGAACAAGTGAGGCCTATTTCTGGTATCACCTTAGGCGGCAGGTTCCAACTCACATCACGCATTGCCATTGGCGGCATGGGCGAGGTGTGGAAGGCGCAGGATCAGGTTCTGGGCCGTATTGTTGCCATCAAGATCCTCAAGGATGAGTACACAGGCGATCCTGGCTTCCGCGCCCGGTTCCGGGCAGAGGCCAAACACACGGCTCTGCTCAACCATGAGGGTATTGCCAACGTCTTTGACTACGGCGAAGAGGATGGCTCCGCCTACCTCGTCATGGAACTGGTTCCTGGCGAACCGCTCTCCACCATGATCGAGCGTGAACGTGTGCTCTCGGCTGACTGGACTTTGTCCATGATTGCCCAGACGGCCCGTGCACTGGCAGTGGCCCACGCTCAAGGCCTGGTCCACCGCGATGTGAAACCCGGCAACTTGCTCATTACTCCTGAGGGCAAGGTCAAGATCACCGACTTTGGCATTGCCCGCCTGGCCGATCAGGTCCCCTTGACCCAGACTGGACAGGTCATGGGCACAGCCCAGTACTTGGCCCCGGAACAGGCCACTGGTCAGATTGCCACCGGCTCGAGTGACATATATTCGCTGGGCATCATAGGTTATGAGTGCATTACCGGACACCGTCCATTCTCGGGCGAATCCCAGATTGCTATTGCTCTGGCCCAGGTCAATGACGCTCCTCCGCCGCTGCCCGACACCTTACCGACACCGGTGCGTGCACTTCTGATGTCCATGCTGGCCAAGGAACCTGCCAACCGTCCGGCGAATGCCTTGAAGCTCAGTGAGGCCGCCGAGGCCATTCGTGCCGGTGACATCAAGGCCGCACATGCTGCTGTCCCGGGAATGTTGCTTTTCGAAGCCACCACCGGTCCCATCACAGCTCCCGTGGACATCGACGCAACGGCTGCCACTTCCGTGGTCACCAGTGTCGCCGAACCTAGTACCACGGCGCTTCCCACGATCTCTGAAGACGTCGAAGATGCTCCCGCGGCTCCCACCCGAGCTGAGATTCTTGGTGCGGAGCGAGCCTGGCAGGCAGAGCAGGACAACCCTGCGGTCGCAGATTCGGACGATGACTTTGTGCCGCCTGCGGAACCAGCCAAGAAGGGCCGCAGCCCGTGGACCTGGCCCATGGTCGGCTTGATTGTTTTGCTGGTCTTTGCCGTCGGTGCATTGTTGTTGCAGAACACTAACTTCTTCGGGGGAACACCTGTTCCCACGGAGTCGAGCTCATCAACCGCCTCTGCACCTCCGAGTTCGACGCCCCCGACCACGTCTGAGGCACCTTCGCCAACCGAGGAGTCGCTGCCACCCACCACGGAGGCACCCGAGACGGTTGATGTGATTAACAGTGCGCTAGCAGGAAAACCCTTCGCAGAGGTTGAACAAACGCTGATAAGTCAGAAGCTTGGGGTTAACCGCGTTGATGAGTTCAGCGATCGGGATGCTGAAGGAATAGTCATCTCAGTAAGCCCTACCGGGGCGCAGCCTCTTAGTACCACCATCACGGTTACCGTCTCCAAGGGTCCCGAGAAACCACAAACCACAACGGTGCCTTCATTTGCTGGGCAAACCGGTGATGCCTATGATCAGGCCCTCGTTGCCGCCCAGTTGATCCCCAACCGTCTCGAACAAGCCTCGGACAGCGTTCCCAAGGGCAATGTCATCATTGTCAACCCTGTCGCTGGAACTCAGGTAGAGCTGCAATCACAGGTGACCTACTACGTCTCCAGTGGTCCGGCAGTACAGGAAACTCCGACGCCGGCATCGGAAGAACCGAAACCGAAACCATAGCAGCGGACTTGCACGCCAAAAAACCCCAAAATTTACCGTCCTCAGAAAGGACTGACTGGTACTCATGAGTATTCCGCGCGTCCTCAATGACAGGTATGAGATTGGGGAATTGTTGGGCCGTGGCGGCATGGCTGATGTGTACAAGGCTCAGGACATTCGTTTGGGCCGGACTGTGGCGATTAAACTCCTACGCGCCGATGTGGCGCGTGATTCGCAGCTACAGGCTCGTTTCCGTAGGGAGGCCCAGGCTGTGGCGGGCCTAAACCACCCTGCCATCGTCGCCGTTTATGACACGGGCGAACACGTCTCCGGTGACCATCCCGGCGATGGTGCACATGTGCCCTACATTGTCATGGAATATGTTCATGGCAAGACGCTGCGAGATCTGATCCGCGCCAAGAACATCACCATAGAGCAGGCCCTGGAGTACTCTATGGGCGTTCTGGCTGCCCTGGATTACAGTCACCGAGCAGGCATTGTCCACCGCGACATCAAGCCTGCCAATGTCATGGTGACCGAGGACGAACATGGTGTTCTGGGACAGGTCAAGGTCATGGACTTTGGCATCGCACGGAGCATCTCCGACTCTGCAGCCACTATGACTCAAACGCAGACTGTCATGGGCACCGCCCAATATTTGTCGCCGGAACAAGCACGCGGAGAAAGTGTCGACGCACGCAGCGACCTTTATTCTGCAGGTTGCCTGCTCTATGAAATGCTGGCTGGACGGCCGCCGTTCACGGGTGACTCGCCCGTCTCCGTGGCCTACCAGCATGTGCGTGAGCTGCCCCCCGCACCGAGTACCTTCAACACAGCCCTGACACCTGCCCTAGATGCTTTACTCATGCGTGCACTCCAGAAGGATAGGCAACAGCGTTTTCAGGATGCCGCTTCCTTCCGCCGCGCTCTCCGTGCGGCCGGGGCGGGCGTCATGCCACCTCCCGGACACGATCAGCCGGCCCATGCCGAGGCGAACCAGACCACAGTGATCGCCACGGTTGCTGACACCATTGCCTCAACCCCCCTACAGGAGCTGCACGACGCCGGCCCCTCCAGTCGCGCCATGGCCAAGGTTATGGCGGGGGGAGCGTTAACCACTGAGGAAGTGGTTCCGGAAGAACCAGAGGACGTGGCTCCTGCCGTCAAGCGCCGCCGTCGAGCCTGGATGGTGACGCTCTTTGTCCTGTTGGCGATCATGCTCGGCGGTGGGGCAGTGCTGGGATACAACATGTTGAACCAAGCACCTGCTGCTGTTGCGCAGGAAACCATTCCGGCCTTGGCCGGAATGGCTAAAGACGACGCAATGTTCCGCTTGAAAAACTTGGGCATGGACCCGCGCAGCACCGAAGAGTTCTCCACTGAAGTGGACAAGGGAGATGTGATTCGCACGGATCCCGAGGCTGGTATCGTCACCGAATTGGGCACCTCCGTAGAGGTATTTGTATCCAAGGGACCTTCCGAAGTACAAATCCCCGCGGCAGTGACCGGTAGGACCGAGGGCGATGTGCGTCAGGATCTGATTGATCTTGGCTTACTCATCCGTTCCACCGATCTGGTCAATGACGGCTCCGTAGGGGCCAATCTGGTAGTTACCACCGACCCTGCTCCGGGAGAGAAAGTCCCCGTAGGCACCAGCGTCACCATCAAGGTTTCCACAGGCCAGGTATCGATGCCATCATTGTTCGACCTAACTAAGGACCCTGCGCTGGTGCAGGAAACCGTGACGGCTGCTTTGAAAAAGGTCTCGGAGCATCTGGAGGTGACGTTTGAGGAATCTGAGAACTCTGTCGTCACCCCGGGTATGGTGACAGGGCAGTCCATTCAGGCCGGCACGGACGTGGCACAGCGGACAACTGTTGTGGTTACTTTGGCCAAAGCACCGGAGCCAGAGGAACCTACCCCGACCCCCACACCGACCCCAACGCCCAAACAGACGGACCCAGCCCCGGCGGAACCAACCCCATCGAAAAAACCTAAGAAGCCCTAGTCTGCCCGTTGCTGTGGCTAGCCGGGGCTACTGGAGTGGGCGTCTAGCTGTTGATGAGTGGGCTCAGGGTGGCAGCCTTAGCGGCAGCACCTGTCAGGCCCAGTGATTCCAGCCAGTTACCCAACATGGTGTAACCACCTTCGGTGAGCACAGACTCTGGATGGAACTGGACCCCGCACAGCGGTGCGCTCTTATGCGCCAAACCCATGATCACGCCGTCGGCCGTTTCTGCCGTGACCTCAAGCACCTCAGGAATGCTATCCGGAACAGCGGAAAGCGAATGATAGCGAGTGGCGGTGACGGGGCTGGGCAGGCCGGCAAATACGTTGGCGCCGTGGTGATGGACCTCGCTGGTCTTGCCGTGCATGAGCTGCTCTGCGTGCGTGACCACGCCACCATAAGCTTCAGCCAACGCCTGATGGCCTAGGCAGACGCCCAACATGGGCTTGTTGTTGCTTCCGCACCACTTGATCAATTCGATACACACACCAGCTTCTGCGGGCGTGCCGGGACCGGGGGAGACCAGTACGCCGTCGCGCGTGCCAGCCAACTCCACAGCTTCTGCCAAGGTGACGTCGTCATTGCGCACAACTGTGGTCTCAGCTCCTAGTTGTTGCAGATAGCCAACCAGGGTGTAGACAAAGCTGTCGTAGTTATCTATGACAAGAATCCGCACTGCCATGTCAGACTCCACCACCAATCGTTGAGTCATTCAGAGGGTTGAATTGGGAGAGCCATGGGAAGACGAACTGCATCAACACTAGGACGGCTGCTGCCAGGAAAAGGATCGTTGTGATGATGCGGAACCACAAGGGCCCCGGGAGGTTTCTAAAAATCCAGCCGTACATACTCAGCCTTTCCCGTTCTGGTTCGCCGCAACTTGGGCGGCAATCTCTGCTGGCGGGCCGGCGCTGGCCGGCTGCCAGGACTCCAACAGCGAGTAGCTGATAATCCGCTCTTCCGCGCCGAAGCGGGGATTACAACTGGTCATGGTCATAAAACGATCAGTGGGTGTGGCATCCGGTTGGGTGGGGACGGCAGCAAGGACATCGGCCCGGTTTGGCATGACAATTTGGTTGTTCCGGAACACGTAGGTGTAGTAGCCGTCCTTGGTCTGAACGTAGATTTTGTCTCCGGGAACCAAGGTGTGGACGGCGTCAAGAACCGCGCCGTGAGTTTGCCGGTGACCGGCCACGGCAAAGTTTCCAACCCCGCCCGGCATGACGGCGCTGTCGTAGCGGCCCAAACCGAGGGTATCCAACTGTGCCGGGGCGGTGCCTTCCACCAGCGGCCTGCTGTACGTTGCGCCAAAGCGGGGAATGTAGACCACTCCGAACACTGTGCTTCCTTGATCGGGCGCGGCCATCACTTTAGGATCTCCGTAATCTACGGGTGGCGCGTCCGCAGGCGGAGGCGCCACCGGACCTTGAAAGTCCTGTGCAAACTGGGAGACGGCGGCTTGCTGGGCGGAATTAGCCTCAATATTGGTCCACCACAGTTCCCACACCACGAATAGCAACAAGATAACGCCACAGGTAATAAGCAGCTCGCCCATGACTTGGATCAGGGTGCGGAAGAAACCTTGCTTGGGACGCTGAGCCTTTTGGCGCCGGGCAGCACGCTTGTTCTTTGTACGTATCTTCTCGTTATCGGTGATGAGTTCGTCAACACCCACAGCTGATTCGACATGGTTAGGCGATCGAACCACGCGGGTCTCCTGACTGAAGTTGAGCGGTAATGTCATGCAATCTGCAGCTGCGTTAAATACAGCTAGAATTACGTCAACAATACCGGCTGTTCAGGGCCTTGGAACAATTCCCCAGCAACATCACAGGCAATGGACAGTCCACCCCCATCGAGGTGGTCGTTTTCAGCGATCACAATGTCAAGGAGCTTCTGTGCCTGAGTCAAAATCGCGTCGCCGTCCCACCAAAGGTCCGGCTCAAACGCCTTCTAGTAAGACACAGAAACCCAATGCCGTGTGGTTCCTTCCCGTAATGGTCACCTTGATGCTCGTGGGCTTATTCTGGATCATCACCTACTACATCTCCGACGGTAAGTTCCCCATCCCCAACATCCACAACTGGAACATCGCCATTGGCTTTGCCATTGCACTGGCCGGGTTCATGATGACCACCCGCTGGCGCAGCTAGCTTTCAGACTTTTTTTCTTCGCCTGGATCGCTTTGAATGTAGCGGCCACGGGGATCCTCTGCGGCACGGCCCGGTACGTCTCCGGCCGTGCCGTAGTCGGCTTCAACGAACCTTCCACGCTCACTCTCAAGCTCCGCTTCTTCGGTACCTGCCTGCCCGTAGTCACCTTCAACGTAGCGGCCTTCAGAATCCTCTGTGCTGTGCTCTGCCTCAGAACCGGCCTTGCCGTAGGAACCCTGCACGTAGCGTCCGTGGTTACCTTCCTGCTTTGACATGGTGCTGACCTACCTTTCATAGCACCAGCAGCTCTCGCCAGCTGGCGTGGGGGTGCCGCTTTTACTCCAATTTTAGTCTTGTGCCGCAGTTCTGGACAGGGCAGCGCGGACACTGCTCGAGCACACCCACGCAGTCTGGCTCGCTGACCCCTACACAGACCTGTTCACATACCTGTTCACATACCTGTTCGCAGAGAACAGCCGAGACACATCAAGGCCCCTGCCGGGGGATAGCAGGGGCCTTGATGTTTCTCATTACCGGTAGCCAGCTGGTCGACTTAGCTGCCGGCAGTCCTCTATTGCTACGCAAGCACTAGAGAGTTCTTTGTTCACGCCAGCGGTTGGGGACCATGATGCCAGCGGCGGCGCAACCGGTGCCGGTGACACCGTGTGGGTCACGGTCGGCCGCACCGTAGGCGGAACCACTGTGTGAGTGGTGCCGCAAGGTGCCTGGGCCGACGGCGTTTGCCCCGCGCTCTCCATGCTCCGCGCGGCGGGAACTGCTGCCACACAGGATGTGGGCGGCACATCCGCCGATCCCAAGACCATGTTGGTGATGGTCTTACTCTCACTGCCCTCATTGACTTGGACTGTGTACGTCAGGGTTTGTGTTTCCCCTGCCGCCAATGTGCCCAGATCCCAGGAAAGCAGCTGGCCCTCAATGCTGGGGCTACCTTGTGTCTGCTGGAGATTGTCTACCAGGGAGGTTGCTGCCAGTACGCTCGAGAGGTCATCGCTGAGGACCGCATCATGTACAGGAACCTCTGAGGTGTTGACCGCAGTCAACGTATACGTGACCTTCTGGCCGATCTTGAGCTGTGAACCACTAACAAGGTCACTGCTCTTGCTGACGCTGAACTCTCCGTAGGAGCGCGTGATCGGGTTAGCCGCCGTCACTAATACCTTGGTGCCATCCGTCGGGACGGTGAAGGTTGAAAGCGTGGCACTTGCGAGTGGTTGAAATCGGGGTCTTTACGAGTAGTAAGAGTCGGTCAGTTGTTGAGGCTCTTCACCATTCATCAAAGAGGCTAGTTGTTCCCTGGATTGGATATCCAGCTTGATGAACGTCCGGTATAGGTGGCCTTCAATTGTGCGCAAAGAAACGTGGAGCCTGGTGGCAATGGAATTGTTAGATTCGCCTTGGGCAACCAAGAGCGCTATCTGGTGCTCCCGACGCGTCATCTTGGGGGCTTCGATGGCGTTGAACACCGGAGATACCAGCCCTGGCATCTGCTCGCGCATGGCCACCACCTTGCTGGCGGTCTTTCTGCTCCTGTGGACCTTGCCGCTGTCATGGAATTTGTTCAGAGCATGAGTTGCCAGTTCAACGGCAACCAGATCAAAACCGTACTTCATGGCCACGATGCTGGCCCGGTCTAGATCTTCCGGGTTTTGTGAACCCAAAGCATTGGACCATTCAAGGAAAAACTCCTTGCTTCCGGAATCCACCATTGCCGCAACTTCCGACAACCGGGGCACGGCAGTGCTGTCACCAACACGCATCAGCAGAGAGAGCACAGTCATCTCGATCCCCACCAAACCCCGCGTCCGGCATTCACGCTGCAGACTGCGCAACCTAGCAAGCCCCATTTCACGTTGCCCTGTCATGACCTGCGCGGCCGCCGCGTAGGCGGATGCTTCAAGCTCATGAAATTTTCCACTGCGGCGGTTCAGCAGCGCCAATTGCGAGAGTTGCTCTTGAGAACCTACCAAATCCCCTTGCATGACCAGGGAATAAGCCAACAGTCCTAACGCAGTGGGTAGTACCGACCATGGATCATAATCAGCCAATGCTACAGACGCAGACCGCAGGGCAGGCAGGGACTCTTCAAAATGGCCGCGCCGACAGGCCATCGTAGCGGCAGCAAGATCGCGCAGCCCGCCAGAAGACAACATCAGATCTGTATTGACGAATATCTCCGGTTGCAAGGCCGCACGCACGAGGTCCCAGTCGCCGTCGTAAATGAGGGCGGCCACAGAACGGGTGTAGGCAAGCAAAGAAACATCGGGTCGGGGAAAACCCTCGGGCCGTTCCAACTCCGCAAAAACCTCGCCAGCCAGTACCACGGCTTGGCTCATTCTTCCCGTGGCACAGAAAACTTCAGCCAAAAGCGCCTTCAAAAGCACCCTGTCGCTGACGTTGTCAGTCAAGGGGTGTTTCTGGATCTCTTCGATAATGGTCTTGGCCCCCTCAACATTCCCAAGGGTCACATCCCGCTTGGCCATTACCATCAGGACATCGATCTGCGCCCGAGTGGTGGCCGCGTGCACGGAAACTATGCCAAAACGGTGTTGAAATTGCTCCAACACACGGTTGATCTGCTCCTCATAGTCCAGTTCTGCAAAGTGACTCACGTGAACTGCTCTCAGGGCGCTGGCTGCTGCTTCCGGAGTAGTTGCCAGCTCGAACGCGCGCCGGGCTTGGCTGCGGGCTTCCACTACTTGGTTCTGGTTCAACAGCGCCACGGCTTTTTCCGCCAACAGTGCTGCCAGATATTCCGATTGAACCGGCATACTGCAAAATTGCAATGCCGCTACTGGCCGCATCAGCTGATTGGCGAAAACCGCTGCTCTAAGGAGCTGGTCATCTTCGACGGGAAGGCCACAGTCCAGAGTCCACCGCGTGATGTTGGTAATTTCTATCGGCGAAGATTGACGCGTGGTTGGCAGCGCTTTGGAAACTTCTTTCAGCAGTTGCCGACTGCGTCCGATGGGAACCATGGCTCGAATGGATGCTGCCGTGGCTGGACGGGATAGCTGCATTCTCAAGACAGGGCCCGGGACAATAACCACCAGTTCACGCTGCTGAATGTCATCCACTGCTGCAACACTGGACAGCTCCAAAATTGTATCTAGTGGCAAAGTACCGGCCAACGCCAAAATATCAATGATCATGCGTGAATCGGCCGGCAAATGCGCCAGGTCCATCTGCATGAATTCCCAGGACTCTGAGCTCAGCTTGTCGCCGGGGTGGTCCAAAATCCACACACCGTTGACGTTGCGCAGCGAACCTTCTTCTTGGGCGCCTGCTATGAGCCCCTTGAGAACCAAAGGGTTTCCTGCCGAGCGGCTCGTTAAATAGTTGATGGCGGGACCGGCAATTTGTCCGCCGAGTTCTTTCTCGAGCATTTCGCGTACGTCGTCTGTTTGCAGCGGTCCCAGTTCGAATCGAATCAAGTGGCCGTCACGCCACAGCTCCCGCAACTGGCTGTTGTGGCTACCGTGTTGGTCGACCACAATGAGCTTCACTTCCGATGACATAACTACTTGCATGATGACGGCTGCACTTTGGCTATCCAGATACTCGGAATTATCGACCATCAAGAACACGCGCGTACAAGTCGCAGTTGCTGCGTGAATTTGCTCAAGCAGGCCATTGAGGACCTCATAGTAGTCACTACTGCGGACCGCGTTGGCACCCACCCGGGCGTTGACGGCTCCCAAAGGAATTGCGGCTAGGGCTTTGCTAGCGGAAAGTCTAATAGTGCTGGATTCCGGGCCAAGCTCATCCAGAATCTGGGCCAGCATCCAGGTTTTCCCTGCACCGCGGGCACCAACGATCAGCACCCCCCGTGAAGTGCTCTTCCTCAGCTGGAGAACAATATCCCCAGCCTTTGCGCGTCGGGCCACTCATCCCCATTTCATGCAGCACCAGCCCATCCGGCACTGCCATTTAGCGGCCCTATGACGGGCCGCGTACTACCTTGCTCCAGACCAAGACCAGAGACACTGCCCTTAGTCTAAGTACCCGGGATCCCATGTGTCGACGCGTCGCCTAAATTACGGCCGGAACCGTGAATTCTCGCAGACTAAGCGGGCCTTGTAAATAGCCGATTGTCTACTATCCCCAGAGTTCTCCACACTGTGGATAACTTTTTCCCACAACCCACAGACTTATCCACCAACGTGGACAACTTCTTCGAACTATCCACAAGCTGTTTTCGAAACCTGGGTTATCCATAGTTGTTCACAAGGTTATCCACAGAAGTGGATAACTTTCTGCTGATTCTGACCAGACAAGCCCTGAACGCTGTCAGAAAAGTAATCCACAGCTGTGGAATGACATGTGTGTAACTTATACCCAATGTGGATATCCATGGGGATAACCTTGTGTACTAGAGCTTCAAAGATACTCGAACTACAGCTCTGTAAGTTATGCCCACGTGTGGACATCTATGTGGATAACTGTGGATACGTGCGACGATAGGGCTATGGAACTACCTGATCCCTTCGATATGCACAGAGTTTTCCCACAGCGTCTCTCACAAGAATCGATCGATGAATATCGCAGGCTCAGTGCAGAACAAGCTGGCTCGGTGGCCATTATCAGCACCCGACTCCGTAACCGTGACCATGCAGCGACAGTGAGCGCTTACCTGTCAGTGTCCTATGACCCTCCGACATTGTTGGTCAGCCTCTACGCCGAATCCCGGATTGCCTTGGCGGTTGCCGAATCAGGATCCTGGGCTTTGTCCCTGTTAACCGCAGAACAGAAGTCACAGGCGAATTGGCTGGCCAGTCCGGGCACGCCAATAGAGGGACTGTTGAACCAGATTGATTTCAGGCGTGGGCCTGTCACGGGCAACGCCATTATGGCAGGGGCTTTGGCCTGCTTTGAAGTGGAAACGACGGCCATCCATGAGGCTGCGACGCACCTGCTGGTGGTAGGAAATATCGTCTCCATGGGGGAAGACGCTCAGTGGGCCCGGGAGTTGTCACCGTTGATCCACTACGGCGGAGACTACCGCCGGCTCAAGCCCTAGCGCAGCCGAGGTGCCCAACCCGGCTGCTCGGCACGCAAGCAGCTCAGTGCAGGGCGGGCCGCGCGCCGTCGAACGTTAGCTGACGAGGGTGAAGGCGGGGAAGGTGGATACCTTGTACACGGTCAGGGCAAGAAGTATTACTGTCACCGCGGCAATTCCGCCCCACTGCACCAGATTGCGGTTCTTCGCGGGGGCGTAGGCAATGGCTGCGGTGCAGAGTGCGCCGGCGATCAAACCACCCAAGTGGGCCTGCCAGGCAATGTTGGGGATGATGAATCCAATGGCTGCGTTGATGGCCAGCAGCACAAGGATTTGGCGCAGATCTCCGCCGCGCTTTTTCTGCACCACGAACAGGGCGCCGAACAAACCGAAGACGGCGCCGGAAGCACCCACAACCACAGTGTCGATGGGCGAAAGCAAGAGGACACCCACGGATCCTGCGAACGCGCTCACCAGGTAGACGGCGAGAAAACGTACTCGGCCAAAGGCAGGTTCTAGGGCGTTACCCAAAATCCACAGTGCATACATGTTGAAGGCGATGTGCATCAGGTTTGTTGAGTGCAAGAAGGCTGATGTCACCATCCGCCACGGTTCCGTTTCCGTGAAGAACGGGGCGTAGGCGAAGTTCTGGAAAATGAAGTCCTTGGGAATCGCCAGATCCAAGGCGTACATGGCTACACAAATGGCCATCATGGTGATGGTCACGGCGGGCCTTCCGGCACGGGCCACGCCACCAAAAATAGTTCTGCGGGACGGGACAGACTTCGCTGCCACCTTGACACAGTCCACGCATTGGATCCCCACAGCAGCACTGCGCTGACAGTCCGGGCACGCCGGCCGCCCGCACCGCTGACAGCTCACATAGGAAACCCGATCGGGGTGCCGTGGACAGACGGGGGCGCCAGTGGAGGATTCCGGGACCGGATAGGCAGAACTCATGAAACAGATCCTAATAAGAGGTATATAAGGAAGGCTTTGGTTGCCGGACGCCCATGAAGGCGTCCGGCAACCAAAGCCAGGAGGGGTAAACGCTGTTTAGAGCTCTACAACGGTGACGGAGTTGATGACAACGTCTTCGCGCGGCTTGTCGCCCGCACCGGTTGCAACGCCTTCAATGGCGTCAACAACAGCCTTGGAGGCCTCGTCTGTGACGTCACCGAAGATGGTGTGCTTGCCCTGGAGCCAGCTGGTGTTCACGGTGGTGATGAAGAACTGTGAACCGTTGGTGCCGCGGCCGCCCTGGGTGCCGGCGTTAGCCATGGCAAATTTGTAGGGCTCGTTGAAGTTCAGGTCGGGGTTGATCTCGTCGTCGAACTGGTAGCCCGGTCCGCCAATGCCGCGACCAAGGGGATCGCCAGCCTGGATCATGAAGTCCTTGATGATGCGGTGGAAGATGGTGCCGTTGTACAACGGGGCGTTGGTCTTCTCGCCGGTGCCCGGGTGCGTCCATTCAATGGCGCCCGTAGCCAGGCCAACGAAGTTTGCCACGGTCTTGGGAGCGTGGTTTCCAAAGAGGTTTACCTCAATGTCGCCAAGGCTCGTGCTGATAGTTGCTTTTGCGGTTGGGATAGCAGTCATGGCGTTAGTCTGTCATGTGAAAATGGGAAATTTCTGTCAAGACACAAGCATTCCGCGCCCGGCGAACTGTTAGGTGATGGCAACAGGGCCTCGCTAGACGTAGGCTAAATCATGAAACTGCTGACATCTGGAGGAAACGTGAAGAAGGTCGACCGCTTTACCCAAGGATTGGAAGATTCATTGAACACCAGCGTAGATACTGCCCGCGATTGGGCTGCGCCGCATGTAGAAACCGCCAAGGACTGGACCGCTCCCCGCGTTGAGGCGGCTCTTAATTGGGCTGTTCCCCGCATTGAAAAGGGTATTGAACAGGCGTCCCCCATTGTTCAGGACGGTTTACGCAAGGCTGCCCAGTACACTGCCGACGGCGTTGCGGCCGTGACCCCGAAACTTCAGGAGGGCCTGGAAAAGTTGGCACCTAGGATTTCAGATGCTGTTGATGAAGCCACCCCGCACCTTCATGAAACCTTGGAGAAGGCTGCTCCGGCCATCACCAGCGCCAAGGACAAGGTAGTGGATGATTTCTTCCCACTCGTGTCGGACAAGCTGGGCGAGGCCGCCCACGCCGTCGAAGTTGCCCTCGAAAAGTCCAAGGTTGCGCATCAGCTCGAGATTGCTGCGGCCAAGCTGACTGGTAACAAGAAGGCTTTGGCTCAGGCTGAAAAAGCTGCTGCCGAGGCTGCCAAGAAGTTTGCCGCTGAGATGAGCAAGGCCGCCAAGAAAGAGAAGCGCAAGGGTCGTGGCTGGATTGTCGTGGGCGTAGTTGTTGCCGCCACTGCCGCTGGTGTTGCTGCGTGGAAGGCGTCCAAGCCGGTGGCCGATCCCTGGCAGACGCCGGCTCCTGTTACCCCCGCGGCTACTCCCGCCGCCCCTGTTGCCACGCCGGCTCCCGTTGCTGTGCCGGCTCCCGTTCCCGCGGACGACGCCGTATCCTCCAAGGCTGCCGACGTCGCCGACGCCGACGCCGTGGGTGAGAAAGCCAAAGACGTGGTTGAGGGCGCTTCCGAGAAGGTCGCCGACACTGTGGACTCCGCCAAGGAAAATCTGGGCGAGGCTGCCACCGATGCCAAGGATGCAGCAGTGAAGGCCAAGGACGCCGCTGTGGCTGCTGCCAACGACGCAACTCCGAAGCCGAGGGACCCCAAGCACTAAGTGCTAGTGACTGAGCCCTAGGCACAGCGCTAAGCAGAATAAGCAGGAGGACCGGGAGCATTAGCTCCCGGTCCTCCTGCGTCTATCGGCACCCTGTGAATCCAGTTGCCTCGGGCCCCGTTAGGGGGGTGTCCCTATGTTTTTCGTCAAGGCTTTGGAGGGATTTTCTTCAAAGTTTTTTGGGCCACTGTTTTTGGGCAGAGGTAGGTGGCTGGCGGTGCGTGTCCGCCAGCTGACAGCTCGGAACGGTCAGGCGGTTTTCGGGGTTGGGGCTTCGTAGAATGTGCCGTCCCGGAGCATCGCGAAGAGAACGTCGCAACGCCTGCGCGCGAGGGCGATGAGGGCTTGGTTGTGTCGTTTGCCTTCGGCGCGTTTCCGGTCGTAGTAGGCCCGTGAGAGAGGGTCTTTCAGAGCCGCGAACGCGGAGAGAAAGAAAGCTCGCTTGAGGGACTTGTTCCCTTTCTTGGAGGGGTGATCGCCTCGGATCGAGGTTCCGGAGCGCCACGTCACCGGGGCCAGCCCAGCGTAGGAGGCGAGGTGGCCGGAGGTCTGGAATTCCTTACCCGCAACTTCGGTGATGATGCGGGCTTCCGTCCTGACCCCGACCGCCGGCATAGAGGTCAGGACGGCATGAAGAGGGTGATCCTCCACGAGGGTTTCAACCTGAACGAGGAGCTCGTCACGGGCCGTGCGTAGCTGCTTGAGCATGGCAGCGAGCTGCGGCAATACGATGCTCGCGGCACCAGTTCCAGCGACTACCACGGTCTGCTCATCTAGGGCGGTGAAGATCTCGGTAGCCCAGCGTTTCCCAGCCCGCGGCGCATACTTCAAAAGCAAGGCCGTGACTCGGTTCTGGCCGGCCTTGCGGAGCTTATCCGGAGACGGATATTTGATCAGCAATTCGGCCATGGCGGGGTGATCGAGGTGCTTTCCCACCACCCGCTCCAGTGCCGGGTGGATCTGGGTCAACAACCCCCGAATCCGGTTCGAGGTTGCCGTTGCCTGCTTCGCTAGATCGTCATCGAAACCGCAGAGCATCGATAGTTCGGCGGCTTGCTCATCGGCGACGACGATGGAACGCAGGGTGTGTGGCAGGCTTCGGGCGGCTTCAGCAATGATGGCAGCGTCTCGAGCATCTGTCTTGGCTTCTCCGGGATGTAAATCCGCGATGCGGCGCATCGCCAGCCCGGGAATGTAGCCGACCAGTATTCCCTCGGCCTGGGCCACAGCAACGGGCAGGGCGCCGATGGTCGAGGGCTGATCAACGACCAACAACACGGTGCCTTTGCCGGCCACGGCCTTGATGATGGCACGGAGTTTGGCCTCGTCTTGGGGCAGTGCACGGTCGAGGATTTTCTTGCCCGTACGGTCGATCGCGACCGCATGGTGATTGCTCTTACCGACATCGACGCCGATGAAGATATCGACGTCCTCGTGGTTCTTGATCAACGCAAACCTCCCAGAAATAGTGTCATTCATTTCGGTGTTGGCTTGTCCTACGGCGGCAAGGCTCGGCATCCACGTTACGGCTGACCTGCACGGCGGTTCATTGTGCTGGTCCGGTCCCCATTAGCGATCCCCTGGCGCCTATCGAATCCCGGTGACAACACCCCCCGGATCATTGATGACTGGGGGACTTAATCATGCCGGGACCGACAGGCCAACCACCCCAAATCCTACTTATTTATGGGGCTACTAAAAAGGTAACGGGAGACCTTTGCCAGTGCTATTTCTTGAGTCCGCTGCGTCCCTGGCGTAGGACCACCACGGCCAGGCCGGCCAGAATCAGTGCCAATCCGGCGTACGTGCCAGGAGGCAATTGCTGCCCGAGGAAGAATCCGGCCAGCAATGCGGCCCCGGGGATCTCGACCAAAATCATCATGGACACTACCAGCGGGGAAATCGTGGCCAAGAGGTAGTTGAAGATGGTGTGCCCAAAAAGTTGAGCGGCCACTGTCACCCCAACAATGCCCCACCAGGCTTCCGGTGGGAAGTTGAGCAAGGGTTGGCGGAAGATCAGGCACATGACTAGCAGGATCAGCGAACACAGTCCGTAGCAAAGACTCGTGTAGACGCCCGTGGAAAGAGTTTTACGGGCCTTTGAGCCAGCCAAGGTGTAAATGGCGGCAAGAACCCCACCCACCACCGCTAAGAGGTCTCCCACGAGCGCTTCTCGGGAAACACCCATATCGAAACCCGTAATGACCACTACACCCAGCAGCGCCGTTCCTAAGCCCAGCAGAACCGGTCTGGCTGGCTTAGAGCCCCTGAGCCACTGAAACAACGCGATCCATGCGGCCTGCAGACACACGAGAGCTGTCGCGGCCGCAACGCTGGTGAGTTTCACGGAGGTCACAAAGCAGGCGAAGTGCAGGGCCAAGGCTGTTGCCGCTATGGCGGTGTATTTGATTTCCACCCGTGTCAGGGATGCAAGAAATCGAGGACTTTTCAGCAGTACAGGTGTGCCCAACACCAATGCTCCGAATACATTGCGCCAGAGCGCAATAGTCAGTGCTGGGGCCATGGTGGCTGCCATGATGGGGCCGGATGCTGAAACACCCAAGATGCCCACAACGGCCAGAAGAAAGATCACTGCCCAAGCCTAGGCCACTGGAGTTGAGCTGTTCTCCAGATAAAAAAACAACCCCGGTCAAGTGACCGGGGTTGTTTCTCATGGTGGAGGCACGGGGACTCGAACCCCGAACCCCCTGCTTGCAAAGCAGGTGCGCTACCAATTGCGCCATGCCCCCATGAGGCTGATTCAGTATATATGAAACTTGGCGAAAAAATTCAATCGATTGAATCAGTTGCCTTGCTCCATGTTGTCTTCACAACGTTGGATTCCCGCCGCTTCTTGTTGAGGAAAATTGCAGCACCCAAAGCCGCGATCAAGATCAGCAACTTCTTCACTACACACCATCCTTGCCAAGAACCGATTGGTTCCGTGGGCGTACCTGGACTTGAACCAGGGACCTCTTCGTTATCAGCGAAGCGCTCTAACCGCCTGAGCTATACGCCCTTCTTAGCCCTCATCGGGCCGAGATAAAACTTTACCCCACACATTCCCAAAGTCCAAAATCGGCGGGTCCAAAGGTTTCTACGAACCCGCCGATTTTGAATAATGGACGCAAATGTCAAGGACTTTTAGCCAAAATCCGTGATTTTTTGCTTCTTAATCATCCGTCAGGGTGACACCAATGCCGCCCACCAAGGTGGCCGAGATGTTGTAGAGCACGGCCGAAAGCACCGAAAGTGTGGTTAACAACACAACATTGACCACGGCAACAATCGTGGAGAAGGAGGCTACCTGTCCCAGCGAAACAATGGTCAGCAGGTCGAAGGGAACCCCGCCCTCTTTGCCTTGAATCTCGTTAATGAAGGCGTTGACCGTTTCAAAGAGGCCCATTGTGTCCAGCAGTGACCACAGCACAATCGCGGCAACCACAGTCACAATGCCCAGCGCTACCGACAGCAAGAACGCCATCTTCAGCACTGACCACGGATCAACCTTGCTAATCAGCAGGCGCGCACGCCGCGCTTTGGCCTTAGGCGCGGGCTTCACCAGCGCCGGAGGCGTTTTGGGCGCCGGCGTTTTGGGCGCCGGCGTCTTGGGTGCCGGCGTCTTGGGTGCCGGCGTCTTGGATGCCGGGCGCTTCGCCGTGGCCGCTCCTGCCGCCGGAGCGCTGGTGGGGCGCTGTGCGGGGCGGGCAGGTGCACCTACCCTGGGTGCGGAACCGGGCCGCGGAATCGGGTTGTTGGTGCTCAATCGGTACCTCCAGTTGATCCGTCTTGACCCGTTAACGGTACTTCATCAATCTGTTGGTTTCCCTCGGAATCACTGTTAGAAGTGGTCTCGGGGCTTTGCGGAGCTTCAATTTCCGACAATTCTTCATCGTCGTCAAGGCCCCGCTCGCTATTGCGCGCAACCTCAATGATCTTGTCGTTCTTGTCGGGTTTAGCGAAGATAACGCCCATGGTGTCGCGTCCCTTGGCGGGCACCTCGGACACGTTGGAGCGAACCACCTTTCCGCCACTCATCACCACCAGAACCTCGTCATCCTCTTGGACAATCAAGGCCCCGACCAGGTCTCCACGGTCTTCCACGAGCTTGGCAACCTTGATTCCCAGGCCGCCTCGTCCCTGCAAGCGGTACTCTTCAACGGCCGTGCGCTTGGCGTAGCCGCCTTCTGTGACAATGAACACAAAGGAATCGTCAGTAACGACGTTGGCAGCCAGTAGCTCATCGAAGTCACGGAACTTCATACCCGTGACACCCGAGGTGGCCCGACCCATGGGCCGAAGGGCCTCGTTGGTGGCCGTGAACCTGATGGACTGTCCCTTGCGGGAAACCAGCAACAAGTCATCAGAATCAGAAACCAGCTGAGCGGAGACGAGTTCGTCGCCGTCGCGCAGGTTGATGGCAATGACGCCGGCAGAGCGGTTGGTGTCGTAGTCCTCAAGTGAAGTCTTTTTAACCAGTCCATTCTTCGTGGCCAACACCAGGTAGGGAGACTGCTGGTAGTCCTTGAGCTCCATGACCTGGGCGATCTTCTCGTCGGGCTGGAACGCCAACAGGTTCGCGACGTGCTGGCCCTTGGCATCACGACCTGCCTCGGCAAGTTCATAGGCCTTAGCCCGGTACACGCGGCCCAAGTTAGTGAAGAACAGCAGCCAGTGGTGTGTGGTCGTGACAAAGAAATGTTCGACGACGTCGTCCCCACGCAGTTGCGCGCCCTTGACACCCTTGCCGCCGCGGTGCTGTGTGCGGTAGTTATCGCTACGGGTGCGCTTGACATAACCACCGCGGGTGATGGTGACAACCATTTCTTCTTCAGGGATGAGGTCTTCCATGCTCATGTTGGGGTCGTAACCCATCATGATCTCGGTACGACGATAGTCACCAAAGCGGGCTGTGATCTCAGCGAGTTCTTCGCTGACGATGCCGCGCTGAACTTCCGGATCTGCCAGGATGCGGTTGAACTCTGTGATCATGGTTTCCAGGACGTTGAAGCGGTCCGTGATCTTCTGGTGCTCCAAGGCAGCCAAACGTCGCAGCTGCATGTCCAAAATGGCCTTGGCCTGGATCTCATCGATGTCGAGCAACTCGATCAGCCCGTCACGGGCTTCTTCGGTAGTGCTGGAACGACGAATCAGCGCAATGACCGCATCCAGAGCATCTAACGCTTTCAGCAGTGCACGCTGAATATGAGCTTCTTCTTCAGCCTTGCGCAGACGGAAACGGGTACGCCGAACGATGACATCCATCTGGTGCGTGACCCAGTGGCGAATGAACGCATCCAGCGGAAGAGTGCGGGGGACACCGTCCACAATCGCCAACATGTTGGCGCTGAAGTTTTCCTGCAGCTGAGTGTGCTTGTACAGGTTATTCAAAACAACCTTGGCAACCGCGTCACGCTTGAGGACAATGACCAAGCGCTGACCGGTACGGCCCGAGGTTTCATCGCGCATATCGGCGATGCCAGAAATCTTGCCGTCCTTGACCAGGTCAGCGATCTTTATGGCTAGGTTGTCCGGGTTTGCCTGGAACGGCAGCTCGGTAACAACCAAGCAGGTGCGACCCTGAATTTCCTCAACGTTGACAACGGCACGCATGGTGATGGAACCGCGTCCGGTGCGGTAGGCATCCTCGATACCCTTGCGGCCCAGGATTTGAGCGCCTGTCGGGAAATCGGGTCCCTTGATGCGTTCAATGAGCGCCTCAAGAAGTTCCTCACGGCTTACCGTCGGGTTTGCCAGGTACCACTGCACACCCTCGGCAACCTCACGTAGGTTGTGGGGCGGAATGTTGGTGGCCATACCCACGGCGATACCGGAGGAACCATTCACCAGCAGGTTGGGGAAACGTGCGGGCAGAATCGTGGGCTCTTGATTCTTACCGTCGTAGTTGTCCTGGAAATCGACTGTTTCTTCGTCGATGTCTCGAACCATTTCCATGGCCAGCGGGGCCATTTTTGTTTCCGTGTATCGAGGTGCGGCCGCGCCATCGTTACCGGGAGAACCAAAGTTTCCCTGCCCCAGGGCCAAGGGGTAACGCATGGTCCAGTCTTGAATCAAACGCACCAAGGCATCATAAATGGAACTGTCACCGTGGGGGTGGTATTGGCCCATAACTTCACCAACAACGCGGGCACACTTGTTGAAGGAGCGCTCGGGGCGGTAACCGCCGTCGAACATGGCGTACAGCACGCGGCGGTGCACAGGCTTCAGTCCGTCACGGACGTCAGGAAGTGCACGGCCCACAATGACGGCCATGGCGTAGTCCAAGTAGGAGCGTTTCATCTCCTGCTGGAGATCAATTTGTTCTACTTTGTCATGCAGCAGATTGCCTTCGAGGATCTCTGCACTGGTGTCTTCCACCGTGGGTTCCTGCGGATTCTGCGGTGTTTCTTCGCTCATAATCTTATGTATTCCATTCGCGATATATGTCGGGTTGTCTCTATAACTAGCGGGCTATGCCTAGCCCGGGCTAGATGTCGAGGAACCTGACATCCTTGGCGTTTTGTTGAATGAAGTTACGTCGGGATTCCACGTCTTCACCCATGAGGGTGGAGAAAACCTGGTCAACCTCTGCCGCGTCCTCCATAGTGACCTGCAGGAGAGTGCGGTGGGCCGGATCCATGGTGGTGTCCCACAATTCCGAGTAGTCCATCTCGCCCAAACCCTTGTAGCGCTGGATACCGTTGTCCTTGGGGATACGACGCCCGGCTGCAGCGCCAGAGGCAAGAGCCGCGTCACGTTCCTTGTCGCTGAACACATAGTCGTGGGGCGCATTAGACCACTTGATCCGGTACAGCGGCGGCTGAGCCAAGTACACATAGCCGTTTTCAATGAGCGGGCGCATGTAACGGAACAGCAGCGTCAGCAACAAGGTAGTGATGTGTTGGCCATCAACATCGGCATCGGCCATCAACACGATCTTGTGGTACCGAGCCTTGTTGACATCGAAGTCCTCGCCAATGCCTGCACCAAACGCGGTGATCATGGCCTGAACTTCGGCGTTTCCCAAGGCCCGGTCCAAGCGTGCACGTTCGACGTTGAGGATCTTTCCACGCAGGGGCAAAATTGCTTGTGTTGTTGGGTTGCGTCCGCGCACGGCGGAGCCGCCTGCGGAGTCACCCTCCACGATGTAAATTTCCGACAACGCCGGGTCCTTGGACTGGCAGTCCTTGAGCTTCCCTGGCATTCCGCCGGATTCGAGCAGACCCTTACGGCGTGTGCTTTCGCGGGCCTTGCGGGCAGCCAACCTGGCCATGGAGGCCTGGATTGACTTGCGAATCACGTCGCGGGCCGGGCCCGGGTTACGCTCGAGCCAATCGCCGAGTCCGTCGGTGACTACACGCTGAACGAATCCCTTGACTTCCGAGTTACCGAGCTTAGTTTTGGTCTGACCCTCAAACTGGGGTTCGGAGAGCTTCACGGAAATAACGGCTGTGAGGCCTTCACGGATGTCATCACCGGTGAGGTTGTCGTCCTTTTCCTTGATGATGCTCTTCTCACGCGCATAGCGATTGATCAGAGACGTCATAGCCGCCCGGAAACCTTCCTCATGCGTTCCACCTTCATGCGTGTTGATGGTGTTGGCATAAGTGTGGACGCTCTCGGAGAAGGATGTGGTCCACTGCATGGCGATTTCCACGGCCATGCTCCGACCTGCATCCTCAGTTTCAAAAGCGATGACGTCCTCATGAACGGGCTCGTACTTCTTTGAGGTGTTCAAATGCTTGACGTAGTCAAGCAGTCCATCCTTGTACTGGTAAATCACAACCCGTTTGCCGGTGGCAAGGTCTTTACCCTCGGGGATTGCGTCTAGATCCACTTCGTCATCATCGGAGCTAGCAACCACGCGCTCGTCGGAGAGCGTGATCTTCAGGCCCTTGTTGAGGAAGGCCATCTGCTGGAAGCGCGCACGAAGAGTCTCGAATTCAAACTCCACCGATTCAAAGATGGTGGGGTCCGGGTAGAACGTCTGGGTGGTCCCTGTCTCGGTGGTGGTTTCACCCTTGACCAGGGTGCCCTGCGGCTTGCCGCCGTCGGCAAAACTCATCCGCCAGACAAAGCCTTGTCGTCGAATCTCAGTATCAACCTTGCGGGAAAGGGCGTTAACGACGGAGATACCCACGCCGTGCAGACCGCCAGAAACCGCGTAACCCCCGCCACCGAATTTACCCCCGGCGTGCAGGATGGTCATGACCACTTCAACCGTCGGCTTACCCTCAGTGGGGTGAATATCGACGGGAATACCACGCCCGTTGTCTACTACTTTGACGCCACCCTCGGCGGTCAAGGTGATCTCGATGTGGTCGCAGTAGCCGGCCAGGGCCTCATCCACAGAGTTGTCAACAACTTCATAGACCAAATGATGCAGACCACGCATGCCCGTGGAGCCAATGTACATACCGGGACGTTTACGGACGGCTGCCAAGCCCTCCAAAACAGTGATGTCGCTGGCATCGTAGTGGCTAGTATCGGCTGGCGCGGACGGTGTTGCGGTGTTCACTTCCGCGCTTGGCTCCGTGCTATCCGGCTCTGGATTCACGGCACTATCCGAATTGTTCGTCGTCACAGGCGCGTTCGACCCCTCTAATTGTTCAGCTCGGTTGCCAACCTCGGGGACGGGCAGACTGGCGTCTCCCGTGCTTTGACCTCGTTGAAGGCAGATAAATACCGCTCCCAACGAAAACCTGAAACCTTATCACAGCGCCGCGGAGAGACGGTTATAGTCAGATTCTACCTTGCGACGGACCCATATGGCGTCTCAACCTGCCCTGAAAGCCGAGAAAACCGGCTTAGAACGGAATCGATTGGCTTTCTTTAAGGGGATGTACGGTCCTTGGGGTTTGAAACGCCCTACAGCGCCTTGGCAAGTTTTCCCACTTCGGGTGCTGCTAGCCGTAAGTGTCTCTGGGCCCACGTCCCTTGACATGCCGAAATCCCTTGCGCCAACTCGGTGCAGCCGGTCCCAAAACCATAATCTTGCTGACCACCCCATGTCCCAGTTCTTCATCAAATTTTGCCAGCAGTGATGATGAGAGGAGCCGCAGCTGAGTTGCCCAGCTGGTGGAGTCACATCTGACATGTAACGTGGTGGCCTCAAAGCTTTCAGGCCTGCAATGCCCTGCAATCTCAGGACCTACCAAAGCATCCCATTGAGCCATCACAGAACCAACTGCTAGAGGAGAACTCCACCCTCGATCCGAGACGAGCCGGCTGACAACATTTCCCAGTCCTTGGGGATCCCTGCCACCACCGTATTTGGCATCCATAAATGGTTTGCGTTTATTCTTCGGCGTGGTTTTCTCGCCTAAACGGTTCCTGGCAATCCGCAGTTCACCACGACTTTTCGCTATGGTCCGCATGCGGTTGAGGGCTGCCTGGGCTGCATCCACTTCAGTGGCATGATCATGTGCGGCAGCTTCACGGCTGCCTTTCTTTCCGGTTGGATCGTTTGCAGATTTTCCTGCAGACGTCTCACTCATCGAAAATCACGCCGCCGGGAATGACCTGAATGGTAGACCCTGACAATTCTTCGGGGATGTCTTCTCCCACGGCGGCTGTCACCAAAACCTGCTCGGCAGCTCCTACCATGAGTGCCAATTTGCGGCGCCGTTGGGCATCCAACTCGGCAAAAACATCGTCAAGGATCAAAATTGGCTGATTACCTGCCACATGTTTGTCCTCATCCAACACGTGGAAAGAGGCCAAACGCAGTGCTAAGGCAATGGACCACGACTCTCCGTGCGAGGCATAGCCTCTGGCCGGGGCGTTGCCCAACAGCAGATCCAATTCATCCCGGTGCGGTCCCACCAGCGACATTCCGCGTTCCAGTTCTCGGGTTCGGGATGCCACGAGCTCAGCGCGGTACCTTTCGGCGAGTTCCTCAAGCGTGCACAGGGAAAGATCCTCCCCATCAGGGATCTCCGGAAGCACCCCACCATTTGGTTCTCCGAAAGGATCGGAGGAGACGCCGTCGGACATGTCCTGATACCCCGATTCCTGCGGCTCAGTAGGAATTTCTTGGTCCAAATTACTGCGATACAGCGCACGCATTATTTTGGAACCGTCGGTGAGCTGGGCATACGCCTCAGCCATATGGGGGCGCAGACGGTTGAGCAGGTCAAGCCGTGCCAAGAGCAGCTGGGCTGCGGCCATAGCCATGTGCTGGTCCCAAACGTCTAGCGTCGCGAGGTGAGATTCTGAAACCCCGGACCGAGAAAAATGTTGCGACCGGGCAGACTTCAGTAAGGCGTTGCGCTGTTTGAGTACACGATCGTAGTCGCTGCGGGTCCCCGCGTGTTTGGGCATAAGCACCACCAACAGATCATCCAAGAACCGGCGACGGTTTCCAGGATCACCCTTGACGAGAGCTAAGTCCTCGGGAGCAAAAAGTACCGTCCGACAAAGACCCAGAATGTCGCGAGCTCGGACAGGATTTGCCCGGTTGATGCGTGCCCGATTGGCGCGAGTCGCGTTAATTTCGACCTCGACCATAACTTTTTGTTCGCCCCGCACCAGCTGAGCACGGATGAGAGCCACCTCGGTACCAAAACGCAGTAGCGGACCATCCTGGCTCACCCGGTGAGAGGAGAGCGTGGCCAAATAGCCGATCGCTTCTACGAGATTGGTTTTACCCAAACCATTTGAACCAACCAGGACAGTCACTCCTGGCGTCAGTGTCAGGTCAACCTGCGCATAACTACGAAAATCGGTCAGAGAAAGGTGTTCAAGATACATGGAAAGCTGATTTATTCAATGCTGGGACTGGCTGGTTTTGTTGCGTGGCCGCCGAACTGGTGGCGGAGAGCGGAGACCATTTTCATGGCAGGGGAATTGTCTTCACGCGAAGAGAACCTGGCAAAGAGAGCCGCCGTAATGGCCGGGGCCGGCACGGCATTGGCGATGGCTTCCTCGACAGTCCAGCGTCCTTCACCGGAATCTTCGACGTAATCGTCAATGGATTCCAGACCAGGATCTTCATCCAATGCCTTGACCATCAAATCCAAGAGCCAAGAACGCACGACGGTACCCTTTTGCCACGCACGGAAAGTTCCCGGCAAGTCCTGAATGATATCTTTTTTGGCCAGCAGTTCGTAGCCCTCTGCGTAGGCCTGCATCAGGCCATACTCGATACCGTTGTGAACCATTTTGGCGTAGTGACCGGCACCAATTCCGCCAACGTGCACAAAGCTGTCGGCCCGCTCACCCTCGGGACGCAGAGCGTCTAGGACAGGCAGTGCCCGCTCCACGTCTTCTGGAGCGCCACCAGCCATGAGTCCGTAACCATTCTCGAGACCCCAAACTCCTCCAGAAACACCAACGTCCATGAAAGATATGCCCTTGGAAGCAAGCATTTCGCCGTGCTTTTGATCCTCGGTAAACCGTGAATTTCCGCCGTCAACAAGCAAATCTCCAGATTCCAACAGTTCTGAAAGTTCAGTGATGACTGCTTCGGTGATATCGCCGGAGGGGACCATCACCCAAATGAGCCGCGGTGCAGGAACTGCTGCGACTAGTTCCTGCATGGAAGCCACATCGGTGACCTCCGGATTTCGGTCAAATCCAGTGACCTCGATTCCTGCTGCGCGCAGGCGGGCTCTCATGTTGAAGCCCATCTTTCCTAGTCCAACAAGTCCAATATGCACGTTTTTTCTCTCTTCCGTGGTCTTGCAGCTGATGGTGGAATGGCAGCGGGGCAACTACTGAGAAGGCAACCTCACCGGCATAACCAGGTAACGGTATTCGTCACGGCGTTCACCATCAATGTCATCCTGAGCATTGATCATGGCTGGTTTAGGAGCCGAGGTGAATGAGAACCGAACGTATTTGCTGTCAAAGGCGCTCAGACCTTCGCTGAGGTAGTGCGGGTTGAAAGCGACGGTGATTTCTTCACCAACCAGTGTAGCTTCGAGATTTTCAGAGGCCTGTGCGTCTTCGCCTGTACCCGCATCGAGGGTGAGTTGACCGTCCGTGAAGATGAGACGAACTGGAGTGTTGCGTTCGGCAACGAGTGAGACGCGGCGGACTGCTTCTGCCAGGGCATGTGTCTCGACAGTTGCGTAAATCGGTGTGGTGTCAGGGAAAAGTGAACGGATTTTCGGGTATTCCCCGTCCACCAGCAACGACGTTGTGCGACGACCGCCACTTTCGAAACCAATGAGCTCGCTGTTACCCGAGAGCGCAATGTTGATATTGCCTGAACTGCCCAATGTTTTAGCGACTTCACTGAGAGTTTTGGCCTTGATGAGGGCACCAGCGGAAATGTTGGGGGTGGAAGGACTCCAACGAACTTCGCGCAGTGCCAGCCGGTACCTATCGGTAGCCAGAAGTGTGATCAGGTCGCCTTCAATTTCCATTTTTACGCCTGTGAGAACAGGCAAGGTGTCATCTTTGCTTGAGGCGATAATGACCTGAGAAACAGCCTGGGCAAAGGCTTCTCCATCAACAGTTCCGCTGATATCAGGCAGCGCTGGGAGTTCTGGATAGTCATTGACAGGCATGGTGGCCAAGTGGAAACGGCTGCTGCGGCAGGTCAAGGTGACTTTAGTGCCGTCGGTTTCAATATCCACGGGCGCAGCTGGAAGGCTGCGGCAAATATCCGCCAGTAGCCGTCCAGAGACCAAAATGGTCCCTTCCTCAGTGATATCTGCAGGGATTTGCAGACGCGCAGAGATCTCGTAGTCAAAACTGGCCAGGCTCAAGGTGCCGGCTTCAGCTTTCAGCAACAGTCCTGAGAGGACCGGAACAGGAGGACGTGGAGACAAGGATCGTGCGGCCCAGCTGACTGCTTCGGTCAGAACATCCCGTTCGACTCGGAACTTCACGGAAGGGTGCCGCCTTTCATGGTGCGAAAAATTTTGGTGATGCGTTGGGTCATATCCCTTAGGAGGTGACCCATGAATGAAATTACATGCTTGGAGATAGCTTAGCCCCTTGACCAGCCCATTTGGGCATTGGTCAAGGCTCGTTGCCGGGCAGGTTGAAGCAGAAGGTGAATGTTGTTTGAAACGAAAGATTCTTGTAGTTCGTAGTGTTAATAAGTCCTGTGGATACTGTGGATAAGTGCTTCTGGCCACGGGGTCTAGGCGAAGTTGGCTGTGCACAGGCTGTGGGGCTAGCCCGCTTGAGGCTGTGAGGAGAAGTGGAGAACTTTTTCGGCGGTTTTAATGATCCACAGGGGGACGTGGAGTTATCCGCAGGTTGGTGATGGTTGTACCCGAGTAATCCACAGACTTATCCACAGCTGTTAATTTCTCAGATTTTTTACCCGCTGCGCGGGTTATCCCTCGCGCTGCTGCTGTTTGATCTTGTTAGTGAGCTCAGTGACCTGGTTGTAGATGGCGCGTCGTTCAGCCATCAATTCCCGGATCTTTCGATCTGCGTGGATCACTGTCGTGTGGTCTCGTCCACCAAATTCCTGGCCAATCTTGGGCAAGGACATGTCAGTAAGCTCACGGCAGAGGTACATGGCAATCTGGCGCGCGGTGACAAGCGTCCTAGTTCGGGACTTGCTACACAGCTCTTCCAAGGAAATGTTGAAATAGGCGGCTGTCTGACCAAGGATTGCGGTGGATGTGATCTCCTGTGCGCCGTCATCAGTGATCAGATCCTTCAAGACCAGCTCTGCCAGACCAACATCCACAGGCTGGCGGTTCAAGCTGGCAAAAGCCGTCACACGGATGAGGGCGCCTTCAAGTTCACGGATGTTCGTGGAGATCTTTGAGGCGATGTATTCCAGAGCATCATCCGGAGCAGACAGACCTTCTCCAATGGCCTTCTTGCGCAAAATGGCAATGCGAGTCTCCAATTCTGGCGGCTGCACATCGGTGAGCAGACCCCACTCAAACCGTGAACGCATGCGTTCTTCAAACCCTTGTAGACGCTTCGGCGGCAGATCAGAGGTGATAACGACCTGCTTGTTGTGATTGTGCAGGGCGTTGAAGGTATGGAAGAACTCTTCCTGGGTGGCGTCCTTATTGGCCAAGAACTGAATATCGTCAATCAGGAGAATGTCCACGTTGCGGTATAGCTGCTTGAAACTGGCGCCTTCATCGTCGCGGATGGAGTTAATGAAGTCGTTGGTGAACTCCTCAGAGTTCACATAGCGCACTCGGATACCCGTGTAGAGACGGCGGGCGTAGTGGCCGATGGCATGCAATAGGTGGGTTTTACCCAGACCCGAATCGCCGTAGATGAACAACGGGTTGTAAGCCTTTGCGGGGGCCTCAGCCACCGCAACCGCAGCTGCGTGGGCAAATCGGTTGGAGGCACCAATCACGAAGGAATCAAAAACATACTTCGGATTCAGACGGCCAAACTCCTGAGAAGTGCTGGGCAACATCGGGGACGGCTTAGAAATATGTTCCACAGGCTCGGCGCGGGTGATGTTTTCACTCCGGGACGGAGCCGGGGCAGGGACAGGCTCTTCTTCCTTAGCTGGTGGGACAAGATCAGCGTTGACGCTGAAGGCACAACTGATTTCCTCGGAAAAAACCTGAGAGAGAGCGTTGCTCAATGCAGTGTGGAGTTGGTTTTGAAGTACTTCGCGGGTGAGTTCGTTGGGAACTGCTACCAACAAGGTGTTGCCAATCAGTCCTTGAGGCTGGGTGAGAACCACAAAACCACGTTGCCGGGGAGAAACCCGTTCGTCCTGTTCCAGAATCCGAATGACTCGCCGCCAGGAACTGCCTACGTCGTTGATGTCCTCAGTGCTCATTGACCTTTCCATCCTTACCGCTGGCCGTTGGGCCAGAAATCTCTTAATTCACACACACTTTGAGCGTGACGTCTGTTACACACGAAAAAATGTAATTTTGATGTGCGCAGATGCTCCAAAACGAAGTAATCCACAGGGTTATACACATCAGTGGATAACTTGCCACGGGCCTAGCCTAGAGGATGGATACGCTAGAAGATAGCGAGGGAAAGTGCTTGTGGATAAATATCACAGCGGTGTACTCTTCAGTGCCTCATCCACAGAAGTTGTCCACCTAGTTATGCACAGTTGTGGATGAACACTCATCGGGCCTTCGCGGAGGGCTATTGGGGCCAGATGAAGACGGAATCGATGTTTTTGGAACCTGGGATATCTTGTCCCGGTTTGACTGGCGGGTGTTGAGTGACCTAACGTTGTGAAGTCCCATGTGTCTGTTTTGCGCTTCGGCGTGCGCGCCTCTTTATTGAGGAGTGAATCGAGCAGGCATCCATTTACTTAGCGTCGACCCCTTTCTTACCTGTTAGCTACGGGCAAGGCGCATCTTTGATTGTCTTGGAGTAACTACCGTGAGCAAGCGGACTTTTCAGCCGAACAACCGCCGTCGTGCCAAGAAGCACGGCTTCCGCCTTCGTATGCGCACCCGCGCCGGCCGCGCCATTCTGGCCGCCCGCCGTGGCAAGGGTCGCGTAGAGCTGTCGGCCTAAACAATAACTGCTTGGCGATTCGTCGAGCCTTAGTGAAGTAGCGGTTGATCGCAGGTGCTAGCCACCAAGAATAGAATGCGGACTTCCGCCAACTTCTCACATACTGTACGTTCCGGTGTCCGAAATGGACGCCGGAACGTAGTGTTGTATATGGTGTCCACTTCCCTCGATGAACCCAGCCAGATCGGGTTCATCGTGGCGAAGACTGTTGGGAACGCTGTGACCCGTAATCTCGTTAAAAGGAGACTAAGGGAGATTGTTGTTGAGACAATTAAGGCGCATCCACATGGAGTCAATGTAGTTGTTCGGGCCTTGCCCGTTTCCGCGCAGGCTTCCTTCAGTGACCTTGTCATGGACTACCGAAAAGCATTTTCCGTTGCCTCCACCCGCTTGTGGGCGAAGTCGACGGGCTCTTCGGCATTACCTTCAACACCAACAGTAGACAAGGCACACGAGTCTAAAGGAGAAGATGTTTTGTGACCCGTTCACAAACTCAAGGGCACGCACCCAGGTGGCTTCCCGCCGTCGTGCGTTTCTTGTGGCATCTTCCCCGCAATATTCTTATAATCGTTTTGAAATTATACCGGCGCGCCATCTCACCCACTTATGGGCAGGTGTGCCGGTTTTTTCCGTCATGTTCGGCTTATGCTCTGGAGGCTGTGACTGTTCACGGCGCCGTCAAGGGCACATGGTTTTCGCTACTGCGGGTGCTTAGGTGCCATCCTTGGAGTGCAGGTGGTTTGGATCCGGTTCCATCACCGGCCGTTGTGGACTGGGATGACCCGTCCACAGTGCCCCTGATTGTCCAGCTGAACCACCCACATGTATTTCTGGCTAAGCAACAGGAAACACAAAGCCGCAAAGCGGCTTGAGGAGATAGATAAAGAAATATGGGCTTCTTCGATACAATTCTGTTCCCCTTCAAATGGGTCGTCTCCTGGATCATGTTGGCGTTCCATGACGGACTGACCTTCCTGGGAATGGACGGCGCCTCCGGCGTAACCTGGACCCTGGCCATCATCGGCCTGGTGCTGGTTATCCGTGCCGCACTGATTCCTGTTTTTGTGAAGCAGATCAAGGCACAGCGCGGCATGCAGGCATTGCAGCCGGATATGAAGAAGCTGCAGGCCAAGTACAAGGGCAAGACCGACCAGCTGTCGCGCCAGGCCATGGGCCAGGAACAGATGGCACTGTACAAGGAGCACGGAACTAACCCGTTCTCCGCATGCCTGCCCATGCTGATCCAGATGCCGTTCTTCTTCTCCCTGTTCCAGGTCCTTTCCGGCGTGGCCAAGGCCAACGCCGAAAGCAAGGGCATTGGTGCGCTGACCCACGCCGAAGTGGTGCAGTTTGATGAGGCCACCATCTTTGGTGCCCGACTCTCCGATGCACTGCTGCCTTCCTTCCAGGGCGGCAACCTGACGCCGACGATCGCCATCCTGTCGATCGTCATGATTCTGGCCATGATCGCCTCACAGTTCATTACGCAGAAGCAGATCATGTCCAAGAACATGTCTGAAGAAGCCATGCAGGGCCCGTTCATGAAGCAGCAGAAGATGATGCTTTATGTACTGCCGCTCGTCTTCGGTATTGGTGGCATCAACTTCCCCATAGGTGTTCTCATCTACTGGACCACGACCAACCTGTGGACCATGGGCCAGCAGTTCTTCGTTATTCGCCGCATGCCCACCCCCGGTTCGCCGGCGTACAAGGAATACCAGAAGCGTCGCGAGGCCAAGGGTCTGCCGCTGCTGGGTGCCTCGAAGAAGAAGATTGAGGAAGAAGAAGTCATTGAAGAGACTCCTGAGCTCAAGGGCCAGCGGAACCAGCCACAACGCAAGAACAGGAAGAAGAAATAATGCCTGAAGAATCGCAACTTGTCCCTGAGGAAGCAACAGCCCCTGTAGAGGCAACCGCTCAGGCGGAAACCGGTGCCAGCCGTCTGGAAGAGGAAGGCGACATTGCTGCCGACTACCTCGAAGAGCTTCTTGACATCGCCGATATCGATGGAGATATCGACATTGAGATCCGTAATGGGCGAACCTATATTTCGATCGTTGCCGATGAAGAAAGCGACTCATTGCAGAGCCTTGTTGGCCAGGACGGCGAAGTCCTTGATGCCCTGCAGGAACTGACACGTTTGAGTGTCCTCTCAGCTACGGAAACCCGTTCCAGACTGGTTTTGGATATTTCCGGCTATCGGGACCGCCGTAACGTTGAACTGGCCAAGATTGCCCAGGCAGCGGCAGACCAGATCAAAGATGGTGCGGAAACTGTGGCACTTGAACCCATGGGAGCCTACGAACGCAAGATTGTCCACGACGCCATTGCCGAGTTGGGGCTGGAATCCGAGTCCGAGGGTGAAGGCGCCCGCCGCCACATCGTGGTGAGCGCTGCGCACTAAGTCGCAGTTTTTTGAGAGTTACTAAACGGTCCCGGCCGCTGCCTCAAGGGAGCAGCCGGGACCTAAATTTTATAAGGACACAAATAGTGGTGGAACTTACTGCAGAAGAAGCTGTTGCGGCCGAACGCATTTTTGGCGATCGTCTTGACTTGGCCAAGCGCTATGTTGAGCACTTGGCAACATCAGGTATTGAGCGAGGGCTGATTGGTCCCAGGGAAGTACCCCGTTTGTGGAGCCGGCACGTCCTGAACTGTGCCGTTGTGGCTGAATTGATTGACGACGGCGCCAAGGTCGCCGACGTGGGCAGCGGTGCTGGCCTGCCAGGGCTGTGTCTGGCCATTGCCCGCCCCGATCTGTACCTGACGCTCATCGAGCCGCTTGAACGCCGTGTGATCTGGCTTGAAGAAGTAGTCATGGATCTGGGCCTGAACAATGTGGAGATCGTCCGTTCACGGGCCGAAGCAGCTATCGGTAAAGTCGAATGCTCGGTTGTCACTGCCCGTGCAGTGTCGGCATTGAATACCTTGGCGCCACTGACCATCCCGCTGCTTGGCGGCGAGGGAGTTCTCCTCGCTATCAAGGGACGTACGGCAGAGGAAGAAATTTCCAAGGCCGGCAAGGTCCTCAAGAAGTTGGGTGGCGTCAAGACTGAAGTGTTGATTGCTGGTCAGGACATCTTGGTGGAGCCCACCACTGTGGTCCGTGTTCAGGTGAAGCGGCGCTGATCCCCACGGCTGTGGGAATGAAACGATAGGCTAGAGGTTGGCAACCATCGCCACAGGAAAGTGAGAGTGTCAGCGTGACCAGTAGCGAAGCAGCTTCGCAACGGATCCCTCCGTTCATGACATTGGGGTCGGCACGTTCAAATGCCTCAAATCAACCTTATTCAATTGATTTTAGCCAGCGCAGTCCAGGAAATGCCGTTTCACGTGAAACAAAGGTCGACGCCTTGAGCCCACTGGATGATGACTTGGATGACAGCAGTCCTATTGCTAGTCAGCTGGTGAGTGAAACAAAGCGGCGCGAACGTCTGCTGGGGAGAAAGCTTCCCCGCCCGCCCCGGACTCGAATTCTGACGGTTGCCAATCAAAAAGGTGGCGTTGGAAAGACCACCACGACCGTGAATATTGCGGCAGCGCTGGCATCGGCCGGGTTGCATGTCCTAGTCATTGACAATGACCCGCAGGGTAATGCGTCCACAGCGTTGGGCGTTCCCCACCACGCTGAGGTGGACAGTATCTACGATGTCCTCATTAATGATGTACCCATGGCAGAAGTAATTGCTGACTGCCCTGATATTGCGAATTTGTATTGTGTCCCGGCAACCATTCACCTGGCCGGCGCTGAAATTGAACTTGTCTCCTTGGTTGCCCGCGAGCAGCGGCTGCGCCGGGCCATCGCCGAGTATGACAAGTTCCGGGAAAAAAATGGGCAAGCACGTCTCGATTTCATTTTTATTGACTGCCCACCAAGCCTTGGGCTCCTGACGGTCAATGCATTCTGTGCAGCCAATGAGGTCATGATTCCGATTCAGTGTGAATACTACGCACTAGAGGGTTTGAGTCAGCTTCTGAAGAATATCGAGATGATTCAGAAGCATCTAAATTCTGACCTGGTGGTGTCCACCATTTTGCTCACCATGTATGACGGACGCACTAACCTGGCGGCTCACGTCGCAGCTGACGTAAGGGAGCACTTTCCTCAGCAGGTATTGAAGGCGATGATTCCGCGTTCTGTCCGAATTTCAGAGGCACCCAGCTACCAGCAGACGGTCATGACCTATGACCCATCCTCAACAGGGGCGCTTTCCTATCTCGAGGCCGCTGCCGAATTGGCTGAGCGGTCCACGAGCTAATGTCTTTACTCAGCTAGAATCGTTGCAAATCACTATGAAGTTCATCAGAACCCGCACTATTCGGGATTTATTCAACGGAGGATGTCTCAATGACTGACAAGCGCAGGGGTCTTGGTCGTGGTTTGGGTGCCTTGATCCCGAACTCTTCAGGAGATGAGACAGGTTCCAGTCAGCCGACACGTCCTGTAGATCTGTTTTTCCCGGAACCAAAGGGACGCAAACCGGCTACAACGGGTACTAGAGCTGCGAAGAAGCCGGCTGTCGCTGAACCCGCTGAACTCGTAGCAGTTCCAGGCGCAACTTTCATGGAATTGCCGGTGGGGGAGATTCATCCCAACCGCAAGCAGCCGCGCACGGTCTTCGATGAAGACGATATGGCTGAACTGGTTCATTCAGTACGTGAAATTGGCGTTCTTCAACCCATTGTTGTTCGAAAGTCATCAGAAAAGGGCGATAAGCCGTATGAACTGGTCATGGGTGAGCGCCGCTGGCGTGCCAGCCAGGCCGCAGGCTTGGCGACTATTCCCGTCATTGTTAGGGATACTTCCGATGACAATCTGCTCCGCGATGCCCTGCTTGAAAACCTGCACCGCAGTCAGCTCAACCCACTTGAAGAGGCTGCTGCATACCAGCAGTTGCTGGAGGATTTCGGCACCACCCACGAACAGTTAGCAGACCGGATAGGTCGTTCACGGCCCCAGGTTTCCAACACTCTTCGTTTGTTGAAGCTTCCGCCGGTTGTCCAGCGCCGCGTCGCGGCTGGTGTTTTGTCGGCTGGGCACGCGCGCGCTTTGCTGGCATTGCCGGATTCGGTGGCTATGGAGAACCTCGCACAGAAGATTGTCGCCGAAGGGATGTCGGTCAGGGCTACGGAGGAAGCCGTCCAGCTGTACCAGTCTCCATTGGATGGACGAAAGCCTGCATCGAAAACGCCGAGCCCGCGTCATGAGCGGTTGGACTTCTTGGCAACTTCACTCGCTGACAGACTCGATACGAATGTAAAGATTTCCTTGGGTGCCCGAAAGGGAAAAGTTAGCATCGAATTTGCCTCCGTTGAAGACCTCAACCGGATCATGGATGTTCTGAGCCCCGGCGGAAATTAGTTCTCCTCGATAGTGGCGGTGGTGTTTCACGTGAAACACCACCGCCATCGTCTTTTAATTGGTTCCCCTGGATTGATCCTAAGAAGAATTTTCGTGAACCTTCCTGTCGGGGACATGGGTGCAATATTGGCTCCCGGATCGAGATGCAGCTACCGCTGCAGTGTTTCACGTGAAACATGATCAATCCCGCATGTAGTGTTTCGAAAAACTTTCTCTCTATATTTCTTTTCTTCTGTGGACATTCGGATCGAGTACGCGGGTCGAGCAGATAAGGACGAGGGCGAAGATTTCCACTGGGATGTGGAGTGGGATGTGATTGCAGGTAGTAGTTGCCCTCGATTCTTCTGCGGTTCCTGGGTTTCCTAGGTCAGCTGAGCGCTGACTGATATCGCCAAGAACCCGCATCGACGCAGCCTGCTCTATTGTGAGCGCTGACTCGGGGCACCGGGTTGAAAGGGTCTCACTCATTACCGTGACTCACCATCAACTTGCGGCGCCTCGGGCACGGTCGGCCCGTAAAGTGCGGCTATTCATCAATCGATCGGGAATGCAGCTGAGGAGCTGGAATATCGGATGGACATAGACATAGACATTGACGTAGACACCTCGCTAGATACAGCCTCAGCCGGGTGCATTAGGACCTGGTGCGGTGGAATTCGTACACGTGTAGCCGCCTACTTGACGCACCCTATGTCCTGAAAGAGACCAATTTGCGTCATATTGGAGCCGTGTGATCTTAGTGATGGCCAAGGCCAAGCATCTAGACGGCTAGCTAGTCAGAGCTGGCATGACCCAGCTAAAGCCGAGCATGGGGCTCCAGGCGTCAATCTCAGGGACTCTGACCCTATCCTGCGACCGCCGCCCCAGTAGGCGTCAATAGGCGCTCAGAGGAGTGTCTGGCCCCGCTGGTGAGCCCTGTGGCATCTCTGGCTACTCCGCGCTCTGTCTAGGAGTGGACATACTTAACCATTTCGAGCTCCTCTCGTCGTTCACTGTGAAAACACGTGGACTAAATCTGTCACAGTGAAATTTAGAAAGGTAAGGCCGATGTTGATACTGCTGGGATCCTTGAAGAATCAGGAACACACAGGGCTGTCCCACATTTGTCCCACGATCCAATGGGTTTTCGGAAGCAATTCCTAGGAGACGAAATTATCCAGCACTGGCGTGGACCACGACGGGCACTAGGCTTTCACATGTCTCCGCAATGCCCCATCCCGCCGCATGAGGTTGTAGCGAATGAATTCATTGGAGTCTTCCACCCGGAACTATAGAGGGCTGCGTGGCGGGGGTTTGCAAGGCTAGTTTGCCGTGCTGTACTCGACACTGAAACCCATACTTCGGTGTACCGGCCTGCGTTTCACGTGAAACATGGAAACCAGAGGCGTGATGGTGCTTTCTTCGAACATCGAGCTGCCAGTCAGCCAAAATCATGGATCGTGATTACCCCCAGCAGCGACCAATTCCGCCGCGCGTGGTACTTGCTACCGTCCTACAAAACCCAGATGAGCAGTTGTCCTGGCGGGAAGTGAGCCATTAGTTAGACAAGGTTTGGTTTCCAGGGGAAGAAGCGATCCCCTGAATGTTTCACGTGGAACCTATGGCAACTCGCGGTGCGGTACGCGCGTAGTTAATGTCCATGCAACGAGCTGCACCATTGGAGCTGCGGATGTAGAGTGAGGCAAAGATCGCAACTACTTGGGGGTAACTTGCTCGTCACAATTACTTACACAGCTCCGGACGCAAGTGACCTGGGCTATCTGCTCCATAAGAATCCAAGTAAGGTTCAGTCCTTCGATCTTAATGGTGGAGTGGCCACCGTCTTCTACCCTGAAGTTTCGGGTGAACGGTGCACGGCAGCACTACTTCTGGAAGTAGATGCCATCGACTTGGTGCGGAACAAACACCTGCGTGTGGGTACGCGAGACTCGTTAGATCACTACGTTAATGACCGTCCCTATGTGTCGTCGTCTCTCATGTCCGTTGCGTTGGGGAAAGTGTTCAGCACCGCCATGAGCGGAAGGTGCAAGGAGCGTCCACAACTTGCAGTCAGCCCCCTACAGTTGGTCATTCAACTTTCATCGGTTTCGGTCATGGGCCCGCCGGGGTTCGCGAGCAGTCTCTTTGAGCCCCTTGGGTGGGAGGTGAGCGAGATTCCTGTCCCTTTGAATCCAGAATTTCCCGACTGGGGAGACTCGAGTTACGTCCGAATTACCTTGACCGGCACCATTAGACTCAGTGATGCGCTACGACAGGTATATCTTCTACTCCCTGTCTTGGACGACGCCAAACATTACTGGGTCTCCGACGATGAGGTCGGAAAACTCATGCGGGCCGGAGCAGGTTGGTTGGAGACGCATCCACATCGGGAAATAATCACTCAGCGGTATCTAGCTCATCAGAGGAGTATGACTGAGAAGGTAGCTTTTCCCATCCATGAGGAAAGAGGAACTGAAGCTGATGACGATGTCCCGCTGGTGCCTGCAAGAAAGACCCTGCGCGGCCTGAGGGTTGAGGCCGTATTGAAGGCACTCCACGACGTCGGTGCTCGTAAAGTTGTTGATATGGGTTGTGGCGAAGGAGCGCTACTGCATAGATTGTTCTCAGACCCGGTCTTTACTGAGCTTGTTGGCACTGATGTATCTCCGCAGATGCTCAATAGAGCTGAAGAGCGTCTAAGACTGCGTGAGCTCAGTGATAGACAGAGAGAGCGCGTACGCCTGCTGCAATCGTCTGTCACCTATCTTGACGAGCGGTTGAGAGACTTTGACGCAGCCGTCCTCATGGAAGTAGTGGAGCATATAGAACCGGAGCGGCTAGCGGCCCTGGAGCACTCTGTTTTTGGGTACGCACAGCCACGGTCCGTCGTTGTGACCACACCCAACGTCGAGTTCAACTCCCTTTACCCCTTGCTCCCAGAAGGTACCTTTCGGCATCCAGACCATAGATTTGAATGGACTCGAGCTGAATTCGCTCAATGGGCAGCGAGCATAGCGTCTACCTATGGATACAGCGTTGAACTCCGGAGCATCGGTGAAGTTGACCAGCTTCTTGGTGCACCAACACAAATGGCAATTTTCAGGAGGGCATGATCATGAGTGAGCTGGCAATCCCGGAGCTCTGTCTTGTGGTGCTGATAGGACCAAGCGGATCCGGAAAATCCACCTTTGCAGCAAAGAACTTCGGAAGGTTTGAAACCCTTAGTAGTGACTTCTTCAGGGGGATGGTCTCCAATGACGTCAATGATCAGTCAGCAACTAAGGCAGCTTTTGAATCACTCAATTTCATTGCTGGGAAACGACTCGATGCAGGGCTCCTGACCGTGGTGGATGCCACGAGTGTCCAGGCAGATGCTCGCAGGCAATTGGTGGCGTTAGCCCGGGCCCACGACGTCCTCCCCGTGGCCATAGTTCTTGATCTGCCCTTATCTGTCAGTCTTGAGCGAAATGAACAGCGAAGCGACCGAGTGCTCGAGGACCACGTCATCAGGCGCCAGCACGATCAGTTGAGGCGTTCTCTGAAAGGTCTTGGCAGAGAGGGCTTCAGGAGGATCCACACTCTGAGTTCTGTCGCAGCGATGGAAGGGGCGAGTATTCGTCGTGAGCCACTGCTCAATGACTTCCGTCATGACGAGGGCCCCTTCGATGTCATTGGCGATGTGCATGGCTGCCTCGCTGAACTGTGCACACTCCTAGAGAAGTTGGGCTACAAGCTGATTCGCGATGAGCAGGGGCGAGTGCTTGACGCCAAGCATCCCCAGGGGCGCAAAGCGATTTTTGTTGGGGATCTCGTGGATAGGGGTCCCGATAGTCCCGGGGTACTCAGGCTCGCTATGGGAATGGTGGCACACGGAAATGCCAGGGCAGTTCCCGGGAATCATGAAGACAAGCTTGTCAGGGCATTGGAGGGGAAAAGGGTTCAAACCTCTCATGGGCTAGCGCAGACTCTTGCTCAACTTGCTGCGGAGCCTGAAGAGTTCCGGCGTGAAGTGAAGGATTTCTGTCGTGGGTTGGTCTCACACTTGGTCCTGGACCAAGGACGGCTGGTGGTCGCGCATGCCGGCATGACGGAGGCCTATCAGGGGAGAGCTTCCGCCAGAGTCCGAGCCTTTGCGCTGTACGGTGACACAACGGGAGAAACGGATGAGTATGGGCTTCCTGTCCGATACGCCTGGGCGAATGACTACAGAGGAGAAGCTGCTGTCCTCTATGGACACACGCCGACTCTGGACGCTGAGTGGATCAACGGGACCATGTGCTTGGATACAGGATGTGTATTCGGCGGAAAACTGACTGCCTTGCGTTATCCGGAAAGGGAAGTCGTACAGGTACCTGCTGAGAAAATATGGTTTGAACCGGCCAAGCCCCTGGCTTCTGCAGGAGAATCCATGCAAGCTGAATCAGGATCCACCGGGGGAGCTACTGCCGAAGAGGGTGGGGAACGTGCTGATAACGTGCTCAAGATCAGCGACGTTCTTGGCAAGCAGTCCGTCCAAACAGGAATCCATGGACGGGTGAGCATTCGTCAGGAGCAAGCAGCTGGGGCACTTGAGGTTATGAGCCGCTGGGCGACGGATCCGAGCTGGATGCCGTATTTGCCGCCCACGATGAGCCCGGTTAGTACATCAAAACTACCTGATTATCTGGAACATCCAACTGAAGCTTTTGAGTCATATAACAAGGCCGGGGTGTTGAGTGTCATCTGCGAAGAAAAGCACATGGGATCCAGGGCCGTGGTGTTGCTAACTCGAAATCCTCAAAAATTCGACGCCCCACGTGGCTGGCGTGGAACTGTGTATACGAGAACAGGAAGGCCATTCTTCAACCGGAAGACGGCGGATGATTTTCTGATGCGAACCGATGCAGCAGTGGAGGAGGCAGGTCTCTGGGAAGAACTAGCAACGGACTGGATCTTGCTGGATGCAGAACTTCTTCCTTGGTCATTCAAAGCCGAGGAGATGATCCGTGGCCAGTATGCAGCTGTGGGTGCTAGCGCCACTAGTAGCCTGGGTGACGCCACCGGAGCCCTAGAGAAAGCGCTCGAATCAGGAGCTGACGTTTCTGAGATCCTCGCTAGACTTCGTTCCCGAAAAGCGAATGCTGCGGCGTACATCGCTGCCTATCAAAACTACACTGCACCCTCTAAAGGGTTGGACGGTGTACAGCTGGCTCCTTTCCAGGTGCTGGCGTCTGAGGGGGCGGTACATTCTGGTCGAGACCACATGTGGCACCTTAACCTAGCGGACAAGCTCGCAGCGGCAGACCCGGAACTAATCCGCGCTACGCGGCGCATGGTCGTTAGGACCGATAACTCGGAATCTCGTACTGCAGGAACACAGTGGTGGCAGGAACTGACAGCAGCTGGTGGGGAGGGGATGGTGGTGAAACCGCTGCAGAACCTGACTCGTAGATCCGGAGATTCCCGTGTCAACAAAGATCTGGTGCAACCAGGCATTAAGGTAAGAGGACGTGAGTACTTGCGTATTGTCTACGGGCCGGACTACACAGACCCTCGGAACCTGGTCAGGTTGAAAGACCGGAATCTGGCACTGAAAAGATCTCTGGCACTGCGAGAATACGCGCTTGGGATCGAAGCGTTGGATCGCTTGGTTTCTGGCGAGCCATTGTGGAGAATCCATCAGGCAGTGTTTGGGGTGTTGGCGCTGGAATCGGATCGCGTTGACCCTCGTCTCTGAGAGTCGGAATCTAGGAATGTCCTATTGCTGTTCCACGTGAAACATGCACGAATAAATCAAATTGGGGATTGCGGATACTTCGCCAGAGACGTTCTTCGGAGAGCTTTCAGGAGGCCTCTGACTAGTCTTCGCGTGGTTCGCTCGAAGCATGCTCAAGGAGATAGTTCTCGATGGCGATTTGAGTGAGGATTTCCTCATCCTCGTCGTTGGGGAACGTACCGGCGGGTGGTTCAGGGATGACGTCGTCGTTCCACTGCTCTTCTTGGTCGCGGTCAGGGTGCGCACTTTCATCAATGTCTCCACAGTACAAATCGTCTGTGAGGTACTGAATTCGCAGCGAGTGATCGATAAATCTGCGGAGCCATTTTGTGTAGACAGGTGCTTGGCTATCGGCGAGCTTGGGCGGGTAGTACCTTCCTGACGGAGAGGTCCACGCTACGCCGTTGTCCGTCATTACTGGCGTCCACCCCCGCAGTCTCACAGCGCTGCGTTCGGGGGATTGGTCGGTTCGATACTGACCGTCACGAGTCCTGTCATCCTTGAAATGCTTGATCCGGTGGTGACGTTTGCAGAGCGCTTGAAGGTTGCTGAAAATAGTGCGTCCACCACTTTCGAACTTCGTGATGTGGTCAACGTCGGAGGTACTGGCCTTGGCTGTGCACCCTGGGAACTGGCAGTATTCATCCCTGATTCGGAGCATAGTTCGCATGGCTTTGGTGACTCGGTAACGTTGCGGGGAGCAATCCAGAGGCTTGTTGGTGATTGGATCTACTAGAACCCGATAAAAGCTCGAGGATTCGGACATGAGGTACTGGGCAACTTCCATGCTGATGGGTCCGCAACCTTCCATCCATGCGGGTTCATTCGTGGCACCTAGCATGGACAGGACAGGAATCAGAAGCACAGGGGCAACTTGGGGCATCGGTGGCCACACTGGATCGGTTCTATTCGTTTCAGACATATCCATTCCGGTGGAGGAAGGTTCTGGGCTGAGAACGGGTGGCCTAGCCGCTGGGTGCCAATCAGGATCGTTACGGATATCGGGGTCCCTGTACCCGGGGTCCCGATAGTTTGGGTCGTCGAAAACAGGGATATCCTCTGCAGAAAGCCGATACCAGCCCTGATCCGGATCAGGAACTGGACCGTCATGGGAGGGCAGCGGTTCCGGGCTCTGAAACAAGTTCCTAGGGTCGTTGCGTACTCTTGCGAGATCGGCATACCTTGCCATCCTGCGTGCCAGCCCATTGCCCACAAAGCCAGATGACGCCGTGCTGCCACTGCAGCTGGTACTTTGTTCTGGGAGTGGCGTGGCCGCACCAGTTAGGGAGGTTTCGACCTTGTCGGGTGCGGAGAATTCTTTCCTAGGGTGCTCGGTCCCAGAAGGTTCTGTTCCGGCGGTCCAGGTTCCCCTGTGATCGCTTACCGAGGGCGGCGGTGAACTTGTGGAGGGGCGGCTCGTGCCGGCTGCTGGATCCGAGAAGGTGGGACTGTAGAGGTGATTTTGGGCCATGGACTGGTTCAGCAACAGTGCTGCGGCTACATCGGCACGGAGTTGGGTTAGGGTTCGGTCTTCATGTGGACCCTGTGCGGCTTGCGCAGTGAGAGTGCACTGATCCCAGATACCTTCGACCGTTGGTGCTGGGAGGTAGAGGCTGAGCCAAGACATCCCGTCTTGTCCGTGGCCGACTCTCAACGAACGACTAGCGAAGGAACGGCGGGTCCGGACGGGAATACTCTCGGGGTAGCTACGTTCACGCAAGCGGCGCGCTTTCTCACGGAAACTGGGTAGCGTGGATGCAACGGCCTTCTCTAGAAGCGCACGTTCAAATGACTCAATTGTTTCAATTGGAAGGCCAGCTTGCCGCAGCAAGGTGGCCTCATCGGCAATGATCGCTGCGTGATCCCACCCTAACCATCCGTCAGCGAGAGCTGCCAAAGTGGCCGGCACGTCGTGGACGAGCGTGGAGGCAAGGTCCATGAGTCGATCGGCTATGTTCTCAGGGATGTTCAGGATACCCGCAAGTTCGGCACGCACCCCTGCCATATGAGGTTGATGCTGCCAAGAGTCCAGCGTCAGGACTGTGGCTTCCAATCGTGTGGAAGCCTGTAGACGATCAATCAACACTGCGGCCAGGGCGGTGCACTGGTTCTGATGTTTATGCAGTGCGGCGACGGCTTCAATGCATTCATCCATCAACATTCTTGCCGCTTCCAACTGAGATTTAGCCCGCTTCTGCGGGTGCCATGCAGTTGCGTCAGAGTCCTCCAGGGAGGCAGCTGCCGAGCCGCCACCGTGAGAGGTGGCGGTGTCAACGTCTGAAGTGTCGGCTGCCACTGGGAACGGCAAGGGTGGCAGAGCAGACATCGCGGCAATGTCAGTGCCAAGTGGTTCAATGACAGGAAGAGTCAGTCCAGCAATCAGGTCCGCCACACTCAATGTGGTGGATGAATCATCCCGACCAACCGGGAAATTCACTGAACTGCCCATAGCACAATTCTAATTTATATGTTTGTGAAGAACAAGCATTTATGGAAACTTCCCAGAAATAGTTTCTATAAGACCAGACTGGCGCTGCCGGCCAAGTTTCACGTGAAACTTACCTCAAATCCCGCGAATGGACCATCAGGCGTCATTTCCGGGAGCGGATTGCGCGAAAAGTATGAACAACTTTTGCGCTTAGAATCAATCTGGGAGAAGCCGAAATTCACATTTAAATGGGTATGGACCGGACAGAATCCGGTCCATACCCATTTAAGCAGTTTGCAAGAAGTGCTGAAGAAGTGCTTACTTCAGGACGTCTGAAAACTCCTTCTCAAAATACTGCTTGGGGCGTGCCCCAATAACGGTCTCCTTGACCTCGCCGCCCTGGAACAGGTAGACAGCGGGAATGGAAGTAATCCCGTACTTGGCAGCGATGGCAGGATTGGCATCCACATCTACCTTGACGACTTCAACCTTGTCAGAGTACTCCACGGACATTTCGTCCAAAATGGGGCCCAGCTTGCGGCAGGGGCCACACCATTCGGCCCAGAAGTCCACAATGACTGGCTTTTCTGCATTCAATACGACATCTGCAAAAGTTGCATCTGTAGCGATCTTGGCGTTGCTCATTGGAATCTGCTTTCTCTTAGGAGTTTTGGTCGGCCAGGTAGTGCTCAACGTCAAGCGCTGCAACACAGCCCGAACCAGCAGCCGTAATGGCCTGTCGGTAGGTTGGGTCCACAACGTCGCCGGCGGCAAAGACGCCCTTGACGCTGGTCTTCGAGCTGCGGCCTTCGACAGCAATCGTTCCGGCATCTGTCAGTTCCAAGACGCCCTTGACGAGATCAACACGGGGATCGTTGCCTATGGCAACGAATATTCCTGTTACAGCCAATTCGCTCTTCTCGCCTGTGACCAGGTTGTTCAAGCGTGCGCCGGTAACCTTGGCATCACCATCAATGCCAACAACCTCCGAGTTCCAAACGAACTTGATCTTCGGGTGGTTCAGGGCCCTATCGGCCATGATCTTGGATGCCCGCAGTGTGTCGCGGCGGTGAACCACCGTCACCGAATCGGCAAACTTAGTCAGGAAGATGGCTTCCTCCATAGCAGAGTCTCCACCGCCAATGACGGCAATATTATGACCCTTGAAGAAGAATCCATCGCAGGTGGCACACGAGCTGACGCCATGGCCAACAAGACGCTTTTCGCCTTCAACACCGAGCTCCCGGTACGCAGAGCCGGTAGAGACAATCACGGTGCGTGCCTTGAATTCCTGGCCGTCAGCCAGAACCACAGTCTTGATGGCCCCTTCAAGCTCAACTGAAGTGACGTCGTCGTACATGATCTCGGTACCGAACTTCTCAGCCTGCTGGCCGAGGTTCTCCATGAGGTCAGGGCCCATGATGCCATCAGGGAAGCCGGGGAAGTTCTCCACCTCGGTGGTGTTCATCAGCTCGCCGCCTGCAGTCACTGAACCGGCAATCATGAGCGGCTTGAGATCGGCGCGGGCAGTGTAGATCGCGGCCGTGTAACCTGCCGGACCGGAACCGACAATGATGACGTCGCGAATATCGCTGGCGGGGGTAACTTCAGTGCTCACGGGTGAGTGTTCCTCTTCCTTCAATGAATGGAACCGCGCCCTGGCGGCCCAATGGCTCCTTCGCTATCCACAACCGGTGCAGGGACATAGTTATTCCATACACCGGTCGCGGAAGGCTTGAAAGCGGGTTACTTGATGCTGATCTCGGTGATCTTCAAACCGAAGGGATAAGTCACTGACGGCTGTAGGCGGGGCAGCTCGGTGAAGTTGATGATCACGTACTGCGCCTTAACGCCGGGAGCTGCCGTGAGCGTAAAATCGGGGGCGCTGAAGGAGCCGCTGCCAATCTTCGTAGCACCCTGCAACTCTGGCTTGCTGTTGGTCAAGATATTGAACTGACCGCCAGTACCGGCAAGCTGATTGATCGTGACAGAGCTGATAGTTGATTCGGCCTGCAACTCCACTACCAAGTTGATGCTATCCGTCTGGTCTGCAAATGGGGCGCTGGAATACTCCACCGTGGGCCAGTACGTGGCCTTGTTGCCGTCGATTGCGTCCTTGAGCCGCGGGTAGAAAGCCTCGGCATAGTTCGGGGCACCCGGCGCAAACACCGTGATGTCAGTGAGGCCCTTGATGACCGGCGCCACTGCTACCGGTTCCGGTGCAGTGGAAGGCGTCTGGACGTCGCTGGGGGGCGGAGATGCTGCAGTGCTTGTTCCGGCAGCCTGATTATCCGAGTTCGGGAACAGGCTAGTGATGTGCGAAATGGCGAAAATGAGTGCACCAATTAGCAAGACGCTGACAATGGCCCCGGTCAGCCAACGGCCGGTGGCGCGGGGAGCGTTCTCCGCGTCGTCCTCTTCCAAGGAGTCCTCGACCTGAGCGTAGTCCTCCGTTAGCAGTTCCGCGGGGAAAGTACCTGGGCGCCGGGCTTCAGCCAAGCTTTCCTCATGGTCTTCGTTGATGAACGCGTAGTCGTCCTCATCCCACAACGTGACCTTGGAAACAGGCTGAGCCGTTTCGAGACTAGGAGGCACGACGGCGGCACTCGCCACAGCGGCTGCACCCACCGCCGCTGTGGGCGGCGGTGTGGGTGTGTCTGCCTGCGACACGGCCGGCTGCGGTACGGCTGGCTGGGTGACGCCGGGAATCGGGTGGGCAGGCGTCATCGGGGAATTATCCTCGTAAACATACGCGCTGCTGATGGGGGCTGCATCGCGTGCTTTGCCGAAGATTTCAGTACCGAGGGTATCGGTGAAGAACGGCTCCTGGTAGACCTCTTCTGTTGGTTCCATGGGAACCACCAGATCGAGCAGATCTGCCGGGGAGGTCCTGGCTGCAATGAGGTACGTAGAGTTCTCTTCCACACCCAGATCCAGAATGGAAACGTTGGATACTCTGCTGCCGGTGGCCACGTCTCTGGCGCTTTGGGTCAGATTTGGTGAGTTCTCAATGGCGGCGACCAAAATACTGACGGGACGGTTGAGAACCTGATCTAGTCCGTCGAGGATAATGTCGTTCTCGGCAGAGGCCAGAATACGGCCGGTCACTTTGTAGCGGCCGCCAAGGATGGAGCCCACATCAATGGGTTGTGGCACCAAATCCTCCTTTTACAAACATGGTGGCTTGTGCGAATGGAGAACACGAGCCATATTCTCACTGATTCTATAGGAAAACACTGCAAGATCCGTGGTTGCGGCCTTGGATTGCCGTATTGCCTTCGGAGCAGTCCTGCGTTGGGGCGAAATAACCGGACTTACTTCACCTTTGTGAGCGGAAACCGGTTCCGGACTTTATTGATCAAAGGATTGAGTAGTGCGTCAACTTCATCTACGCGCAGCTGCTTCAAGACGAGCACATAAACCACTGCCATGACCGTTCCCACAACAGCCAAGGTGGCTACGGAGGCCTGAATGGAAGTCCACATGAAGCCGCCGGTTGTGGAGCTTCCAAAGAGTCGCAGAACCAGTTCTCCAACAATGCCTGAGACTAGGGCGGCAGCGAGGAAACGCATGTGGGCGCGCATGATCAAGCCGCCACCGTAGTCGCCCAGCTGGGCTTTCAGGAAACGGTGGCTGATGACGGGCCCTACGAAGTTGCTGATGGTGTAGCTCAGGGCAATGCCGTAAACGATCCATTCGGCCGGCAGCCGGCCGGCTATCAATACACAGCTCAGCAGCACACCCACTGCAATGCATTGCAGAATGAAGGGCGTCTTGGCGTTCTCCTGAGAATAAAACACCCTGTTCAGAATGAAATTGATGCTAAATAGAGGGGCGCCTACAGCCAAAATAGCCAACGTGATAGCGACCTGGCGGCCCACTACTTCATGATTTCCACTGAAAAGCATCCCAAGAGGACCAGACAGCACCAGCAAGGCCATAGCAGCAAAGACTGTGGCCATTCCTGTGGTCCGCAAGGCACTGGAGAGGGAGGACCTCAACGCTGAGCGGTCCTTGTTAGCCGCGGCATGTGCCATGGCCGTGAACATCACTGTGGCAATGGATAGCGCAATGGTGGAATGCGGCATGATGTACATCTCGGTGGCCCGGTTTAACACCAGCAGGCCCGGTAGCACGGATCCGCCGGCGTCGCTGTCGTCCCCGCTAGGGATGGTGGCGACGCGCATGATGACGAGAAAGCTCAAGTTGCCAATAATCATGGTTCCCATGGTCCACGTGGCGATCTTGGCTGTGGCGCCTAGCCCTGCTCCCTTCAAAGAGAACTTGGGTCGCAGCTTCAAACCAAGGCGGTGAACAGGAACCAGCAACACCACCGACTGGGTGATGATGCCCAAAGTGGCAGTACCGGCCAGCATCCACGATTGCCCGGTGGTCCAGTTACCGACTGTGTGCGGGTTAGTCACGGAGCTGCCAGCAACGAGAATGAACACGAGTAGTCCGGCAATGGCCACCACATTGTTCACCACCGGAGCCCAGGCGTACGCCTTGAAGGAGTTATGGGCATTGAGAACCTGCCCCAAGAGTGAGAACAGCCCGTAGAAGAAAATCTGCGGCAGAAGGAACAAACCAAAAGTGATGGACAGTTCTAGCTGCCTACCGCTGAACGATGTGGACAGGCTCATGATGGGGACCACCAGAAGCATGACGACGGCGGTCAGTGCCAGTAAACCAAGAAGTGCCACGGTCAGCAGCCGGGAAATGAAGTCACTGCCACCGTCCGCATGTTTGCTGGCTTTTGCGATCTGCGGGATCAGCACTGCGTTGAAGACGCCACCTGCCAGCATGAGGAAGATCAAGTTGGGCAGAAAGTTGGCGCCTTCAAAGATATCGCCCACCACCGTGCCGGCCACGGCGATGCTCAAAATGATGCCCTTAATCAAACCCAAGATGCGGGAGACTAAAGTGCCCACAGCTATGTTGGCGCTAGATTTGGCCGCGGAAGAACTCATCCGGCCGTTATTCGCGGATTGCATCTTCTGAGCCGGAACCTTCTCGGCTGACACCTTTTGGACAGGCACGCTCTTGGTGCCGGTGTTTAAAGTGGCGTTTGAGAAGGGCACGCGCGGAGCGGCAACGGGTTTAGGCGGGATGTTAACCCGTTCAACTTTAGACATCGACACCATCATCTCACTGCAGGCTTGGGGTGGGCTGACAACAGTGCAGTCCAACATAAACTCTGGTCCAAAAACCATGGTCCAAACTAAATTAGCGATAACAGGCTAGCTCTGTTCAAAACTCTGCCCGCAGACGCTGCTTAGAAGTGCTCTGGCAGCAATTCCCGGGCAAGGTCGGTGATGCGCCGCTCATTGGGGAAGGAGAGCTTTCTGGCCAGCTCATCCAACGGTATCCAGGCCACATCAACTGCTTCATGGTCCGGATCATTCTCAATGGTCAAGAACCCGCCGGTGGCGCGCAACAGATAATGATGGACCGTCTTGTGCACCCGATGGCCGCTGACCGTGAACCAGTAGTCAATGCTGCCCAGGGTTGCCACCACCTCACCGGCGATGCCAGTTTCTTCTTCAATCTCCCGCACAGCAGCTTCGTCGTGGGTTTCCTCACCCTCGGGATGGCCCTTCGGCAGGCACCACTCAAGGCGACCACCGCGGTTGATGCGGGCAATAATGGCGACGTGAGGAACTCCGTCGCGCATCTCCACCACAACACCGCCGGCCGAGACTTCCTCCACGGTTGGCAGCTGGCTGGGTGCAGCGGGCACTCCGAGCGATCCCATTGCCGGTGGCAACGGGTTCCTCTTAGGCGCGCGCGGCACGGGGTGAACCATGCTGTCCACTCTAGCTACCTTTGCCCCGGGATGATGACAGGTCCGGTGGGCAGTTTGATGGTGTCTTGAGGTCGGTGCCGGCGCGACATTTCATGTGGCAAGCATCGAGGGGCAAAAGTCTGGCATCCTTAAGGGACCATGGATTTAGTGCCCAATACCTCAAAATTTGACCCAGTTGTTCTCGAACTGGGACGCCTCTTTGCCGACGCCGGCTTTGAGCTTTCCCTCGTTGGCGGACCGGTTCGCGACCTGTTTCTGAACCGCATTTCCCCCGATCTGGATTTCACCACCAACGCCACCCCGGATGAGATCCTTTCGGTGGCTAAAAAATGGGCGGACTCACACTGGGAGATGGGCCGTGAATTTGGCACCATCGGCTTCCGTAAACGCAACGCCCATAAAGAGGTGTTGCTCATTGAGATCACCACCTACCGCGCAGAGGCCTACGATCCTGAATCGCGCAAACCTGTCGTGGCCTTCGGGACGTCATTGGTGGATGATTTGCAGCGGCGTGACTTCAGCGTCAACGCCATGGCACTACGCCTGCCTGAAATGGAACTGGTGGACCCGTTTGGCGGTGCGAAGGATCTAGCCGCGGGGCTGCTGCGCACACCGGGCACTGCCGAGGACTCATTCTCCGATGACCCGCTGCGTATGATGCGGGCCGCACGCTTCGCTTCACAGCTGGGCTTTTCCCTGCACCCGGATGTTCTTGCCGCCATGACCGGGATGGCTGCGCGGATCAGTATCATCTCTGCCGAGCGGGTTCGTGAAGAACTCGTAAAGCTCATCTGTGGCGCTCACCCGCGCGCTGGTATCGATATTTTGGTGGAGACGGGTCTGGCCGAGCTGGTTTTGCCGGAGATTCCCGCACTCAAGCTGGAAACGGATGAGCACCACCGGCACAAGGACGTTTACCAGCACTCGCTGCAGGTCTTGGAGCAGGCTGTTTCTTTGGAGACCGGCGCTGACGGCCCGGTGCCTGGCCCTGACTTTGTGCTGCGCTTTGCAGCTCTCATGCATGACGTCGGCAAGCCCAAGACCCGTCGTTTTGAGCCGGGTGGCGGGGTTAGTTTCCGCCATCATGATTTAGCCGGGGCGAAGCTCACTGCCAAGCGGATGAAGGCGTTGCGCTTTGACAATGATTCCATCAAAGCTGTTTCACGCTTGGTTGAGCTGCACATGCGCTTCTACGGTTACGGTGAAGCGGGTTGGACTGACTCTGCGGTGAGGCGCTATGTCACCGATGCGGGGCCTTTGCTGGAACGGCTTCATCGACTGACCCGTTCCGATGTCACAACCCGCAACCAGCGCAAGGCTGACCGTCTTTCCTTCGCCTACGACGATCTGGAACAACGGATTGCCGTCCTGGCGGAACAAGAAGAGCTGGAATCGATTCGACCCGATCTAGACGGTGGTGCCATCATGGCCCTGCTGGGGATCAAGCCCGGCCGTGTAGTGGGCCGGGCGTACAGCTTCCTCCTGGAACAGCGGATGGAATATGGCCCGCTAGGTCCTGAGAAAGCCGAGGAAACCTTGCGGCACTGGTGGGCCGAGCAGCCCGAGTCACAACCGGCAGATCCTGCTGAGCCTGCACAGCCTGCGGAGTCCGAACAGCCTTCCAAAGGCTGAGGCAGGCTGAGGCAGTAAGTCTTCACCATCAATATTCTCTGATTGGAATATACGCAATGAGTAATGTATCTAATGTAAACTCTCCTGCTGGCGTAGCCCCCGTCCCGGGTGGCCCCAAACTCTGGCTCTTGCGTCATGGTGAGACCGAATGGTCGCGCAGTGGCCAGTACACAGGCCTGACGGACCTTCCCTTGACGGACGTGGGCGAGACTCAGGCACGCTCCGCGCAGACTGCCTTGTCCGGCGTCGACTTTGACCTTGTGCTCACCTCACCGCTGCAACGAGCACACCGGACAGCAACCTTGGCCGGTTTTCCCGACGCTGTGGTGGAGCCGAACGCCGTCGAATGGGACTACGGCGACTACGAAGGCATTGATAGTTCTTTGGTACGCGCCCAAAATCCGGGCTACCTAATTTGGGACGATGGGGTGCCCAATGGTGAAACTTTGGAGCAGGTCGCTGAGCGGGCAGACAGAATCGTGGCCCGGGCGCTAGCCGTTACGAGAGAAGATGGAGCCCCCGCCAATGTTCTGCTCGTGGCCCACGGCCATTTCCTGCGCATCATGGCCGCCCGATGGCTGCGGCTGCCAGCCGGTTCGGGCCGACACTTTGTACTCGGCACCGCCAAGGTTTGCACTCTTGGATGGGATAAGAAAACCCCTGCGATCGAACAGTGGGGCCTGTAGCGCGGCTATCCCGTAACGGCCCGTGTAGCTACGCGGGCTCAGGGGGTCTGAACGGGTAGGCTCGTAGCCATGCGGCAATCACAGGCCACGGGGACTCAAACCCGCCATTCAATTGTTGTGCCTTCACGCACTGACGATTTGCTGCGTGGCTTGACCGAAGCTGTTGGCGGCCCACTGGGCAAATACACGTCCCCCGGCGCTACCAACTCGGGCTTCTTCACGGTGGAGCGCGTGCTGATCCTGATGGCCGCGGTCTCGGCGCTAATCGCCGTCATGAGCAAGTCGCATTGCCGCACCGTCGGCTGGAGCACCCCGGACCAGCAATCCACGATGTGCTGGTCCGTTTTTCCCAACTCCTTTGTGGATGACAAGCTCGGGACCTTGGCGCCCTTCTTCTCCCAAGGATCGCCCTTTGATCACACTGTCGCGGCTGGGTGGATGGCCTGGATTACGGCGTGGATGACTGGCAGCGCTGGCGATGGGGCGTTGCGCCAATTGGCGTTCTTTGACCTGAATGCCGCACTCATTGCCGTTGCCTGGATTGCCACTGTTGTGGTGGTTGCTCGAACCGCAGGCCGCAGGGTCTGGGATGCTGCGATCGTGGCCGCCAGTCCTGTCTTGATATTGATGGCCTATGTCAGCTGGGATTTCTGGGCTGCTGCCTTGGTCGGAGCAGGTATTTACCTCTTTGCGCGCAAGCAGATCCTCTGGGCTGGAGCTTTCCTGGGTGTGGCCGCGCAAGCGGCCCCGTATCCCATCTTCATTGCACTGGCCTTGGTCTTCCTGGGCATCAGAACAGGGCACGTTGCCAAGATGCTGCACATGGTTGCTGTGGCAGTGATCGCTTGGCTGCTGGTGCTGGCTCCGATCATGGCAGGAAATCCTGAAGCATACGGCCACTACCTGAGGTCATTGTGGGCAGCGGAGCCCACAGAATCATCCATTTACGGCGGAATTAACTTGCTTGCCGGTCGCATGGGATGGCCGTCCCTTGACCTAGCTGCAACAAATACCATCGCCGGCATACTTTTGGTGGTGCTGGTGGTTGGGCTGGTGACCTTGGCCATTTTTGCGCCCCAAACACCGCGGGTATCCCAGCTGGCATTTGTCGCGGCAGCTGGATTCATGGTGCTGAACAAGGGGGCCGAACCGTGGCATGCCGTGTGGCTGATTCCTTTGCTTGCCCTGGCCATGCCCCGATGGCGTCCTGTGCTCCTGTGGCAGGCAGCAATAATCACGCACTTTATTGCCCTGATGCTTTTCCGTAGCAAGGTGCTTGGAGATATCAGTAACCAGCACGCAATTGACACTCCCTATTTCCTTATCGCAGCCATGATTGGGGCAGTGGCAACGTGGATCATGGTGGGGCTGGTTGTCAGGGACATTTTTGCGCCGGAGTATGACGTGGTGCGCCGTGGTGGGGTGGAGGATCCCCAAGGTGGAGTTTTGGCAGCAGCACGCGATGAGTCCACCGCAGTACTTGAGGCCTCGCTGAAGGCTCTGCCGGAGGCTGCACTGGAGACGGGCGTCGAGACCGGGGCCGATACCGGGCCCGGGACAGGGGCCGGGACAGGGGCCGAGCCTCGCGTGCCAACAAGTTTCCCAACACACAGTATAGAAAGGTCCGGACAGTGAGCGATGTCGCCGTAGTAGGGGCTGGTCCCAACGGCTTGGCTGCCGCCGTGACTATGGCGCGTGCCGGGCTGTCGGTGCAGCTTTTCGAAGCCGCCGACGCCCCAGGCGGCGGGACCCGGACCACAGAACGGACACTGCCCGGCTTTCTCCATGACGTGTGTGCTGCAGTTCATCCGATGGCTCTTGCTTCTCCCTTCTTCCGCGCCTTTGAACTGGAACGGCGGATAGAGCTGTTGGTGCCGGAGGTTTCCTATGGGCACCCGCTCGACGGCGGCCGGGCCGGGATTGCCTACCGCAGCCTAGAGCGCACGGTAGAAGATTTGGGAGTTGACGGTCCAGCGTGGCGGGCTCTGATGGGACCCTTGTTGCGACGATTAGACGGGGTTACGGACTTTACCCAGGGAAACTTGTTGCGCGTGCCCAAAGACCCGCTTGCAGTGGTTAGCTTTGGGACCCGGGCCTTGCTGCAAGGGACACCCGCTTGGAACATCGGCTTCCGAAGCGACATCGCTCCGGCCATGTTGACCGGTTTGTCCGCGCACGCCATGGGCCGTTTGCCGGCTTTGGCCACCTCGGGTGCAGGGCTGTTGCTGGGAGTGTTGGCACATGCCAGGGGCTGGCCGGTTCCAAGAGGCGGTTCACAGGCGATCGCTCAGGCCATGGTCGATGACGTGGAGGCTCATGGTGGCCGGATAGAGGTGGGGCGGCACATCGATAGTGTGGCCGCTTTGCGGGACGAGACAGGCGCCAAAGCGATCATTTGTACTACGACGCCGCGTGCCCTGGTCAGGATGGCTGGAGCGGAACTGCCTGAAAACTATAGGCGGAAGCTGGAGTCCTTTAAATATGGGGCCGGCGTGTGCAAGGTAGATTTTGCGCTGTCCGGTCCGGTGCCGTGGACGGCCTCCGAGTTGCGAGGTGCTCCCACCCTCCATTTGGGTGGATCCAGGGAAGCCATCGCCTCCGCCGAACGCGAAGTCCTCCAAGGACGCCATCCAAAAAATCCCTACGTCCTCGCCGTGCAGCCGGGCGTCATTGATGACAGCCGTGCACCCCATGGCCAGCACACCTTTTGGGCTTACACACACGTTCCCGCAGGCTCAACACGTGACTGCAGTGAGGACATCATTGCAGCCGTGGAAAAACATGCGCCCGGCTTTGGGGATCTGATCCTTTCCAGCTCGGTCCAAAGCGCCAAGGACGTGGCTGCCTACAATGCCAATTACATTGGCGGCGATATTTCCTCTGGCGCAGTAACCATTCGGCAGTTACTCAAGCGTCCAGTAATCTCCCGGGATCCGTGGCGGACCCCCGTGCCCGGACTGTATTTGGGTTCGGCCTCTACCCCGCCCGGTCCCGCCGTCCACGGCATGGGAGGCTGGCTGGCAGCGAAATCGGCGCTCAAAAACACCTTTGGGCTGCCGGTACCCAAGCTGGGTCTGAATTCTTAAAGAAATGACCCGCTGCGATGATTGCTGAAAGAGCGATCACCGCAGCGGGTCAGACATCTACGTTGAGCCTGCGCAAACTAATTGCGGCGGTCCAAGGTGCCCAGGGTCCGACCGTTGGCGTCCTTCAGGGTCATAACATCACCGGTGAGCTCTGCACCCGCCGTTTTCATGAGCCACTGGTCCACATCTTCGCAAGCCATTTGGGTGCCGCTGAGCTGCGAAAAGGACAACTCACCTTGCACCAAGAACCACTGGCCGGTAATGCGGTTGCAGCCATCGCTACCGCTGACGAAGCCTGCCTGATCGAATTGTTCAGTTTGATCGGATCCGAGCGACAGCTCCAGGTACGGCTTCTTGTCGGTGTTGTAACCATCGCCCCATGTGCCTACGGGTCCGGTTGCGGCACCGCAGGAAGAAATGGTCAAAGCAAGGAGGACGCTGCCGGCAAGGGCTGCAAGGCGTTTCATGATGAAGGTGGCTCCGATCGCGCTGGTATAGACATGCGTTTCCCTTATGTTATTGCATGACCGCGTTTTCCCGGTCTTCGGTGCAGGCAGTGCTGGACACACAGTGCAGGACAGAAGGTGCAGGACAGAAGGTGCGGAACAAACTGCGCGGACCGATAGGGGGCGTTCCAGCGTACTAGGAGACCGCTCCGGCGAGGGATGGTACCGGGGCGGTCAGGACGCCGTCGCGCATGGTAGCTACCCCATCGGTGAGCGGGACGAATTCGGTGTCATGCGTGACCATGACGGTAGCTACGTTGAATTCGTCGGTGACCTGGCGCAGCAGGCGCACGATCGAGTCGCTGCGGGCATGGTCCAAGGCGGCTGTGGGTTCATCCACCAACAGGACTTTGGGCGAGGCCATGAGGGCACGGGCAATGTTGACGCGCTGGCGTTGCCCGCCGGAGAGCTGATGAGGACGCTTCTTGGCGGAGTCGGCGAGACCCACCAGGTCAAGCAGCTCTGCGGCACGGCTTGCCGCCGACTTCACGGACTTGCCCCGTAGGTGTTCGGTGATGGTGAGTTGTTCGGCCGCCGTCAGCGAGGCCAGCAGATTTGGCTGCTGGAAGATGATGCCCACCTTGTCGCGGCGCAATTGCGCCAGTTCCTTCTCATTGAGCCCGGTGGCGTCAACGCCGTCGATCACCACCAGGCCCGACGTCGGCTTGATGAGTGTTGCGGCAACGGCGAGCAGGCTGGACTTGCCGGATCCGGACGGTCCTACGAGGGAGATGAACTGGCCCGGATTCACGGACAGGTTCACGGAGTCCAGAGCAGTCATGGTGCCTTCGCCATCGGGGTATTCAAGGGTCAGGTTGAGCAGATTCAAAGCAGTCATCAGATTGTCCTTAGAAAGTGTTGAGGAAGAAACGGGGTGTGGGTGGGCCGGCAAGTGGGTGGGCCCACGCTTGCCAGGTTCCTATAAATCGCGTCAGCGATTTATAGGCCGGCAAGTGGGGACTAGTTCCCGCCGAGGGCGATCATGGCGTCCACGCGGGTGACCTTGCGGACTGCCAGTGCTGCACCGGCCAGGCCCAGGGCTACGATGCCCACGATCGGCAGCAGCGTTGTAGCCGGGGTGAGTAGGAAGGGGGCTGCCTGCGAGGCGAAGATGCCCCCAATAATCCCCACCAGTCCGCCTAGACCTGCGCCGACCAGAAGTACCAAGGCTGCCTGCGTCAGGGCGTCGCGCAGCAGGTAACTGCCGGAGGCGCCCATGGCCTTCAGCACGGCGATGTCCCGGGTGCGCTGGACGGTCCAGACGGTCAGGAACGCCACGATCACCAGGGCCGAGATGCCGTACAGGAACGCCTGCATCATCATGAGTGAGCCGTTCTCACTCTTGTAGCCGCCCAGGCCGGCGAAGGATCCGCTGCGGGTGGTGCTGATGGTTCCGGCCGCGGCATTGGCGGCGTCGGTGTCCACGGTGGCGCCCTTGTCATAGGTCACGGCAAGCACGGTGGCCAGCTGGTCGGGGTCGCTCAGGTGCGCAATCTTGGTCCAGGTGGGGAGCGTTGTCCAGACAACCGAGCTGTGCGAGTACCACTCGTCCACCACAATCCCGCCAACCGCCAGCTCCGTGCCAGCAATGGTCACGGCGTCGCCGGTCTTGAGGTTGAGTTCCTTGGCCACGCTTTCGCCGATCACCACAGTTGAATCGCTGATGTCCGACGGCGCGATCCCGGCTTCCGCGGCCGTCCCGCCATCCGCGGGGGTGCCGACGCCAAAGACCGCCACGTTGGCGATGCCCTGGCTGTCGCCGGCGCCCTGGAAACGGCTCTGGCTCACGCCCAGCGGCACCACCGAGGAGACGCCCGGCGTGCCTGCCCAGCTGTTGGCCTGTTTCTCCGTGACCTGGCTTTCGGTAAACGAGATCTTGGGGTCGTTCTTGGCCGGCGCGCCAAACACCATCTGGCTGACCGGGGTTCCGGACGCCTCGCCGAGGTCGGCGACGGCGGAGGTGGACTGGTTGCCCAGCCCGGCTGTGAGCCCGGACAGCAGCACCAGCAGCAGGCTGATCAGCGCCACGACGGCGCCCATCAGGGCAAAGCGCCCCTTGGCAAAGCGGATGTCTCGGATCGCGAGGAACATGTACAGCTCTTTTCTGGTGCCGGACCACGAGGATTTGTCCGGGATGATTTGCAAGTACTTCAACCTTCCCGTGGAACTGCAGCCGTTCCATCGCGGCCTTGGATGATCTGCTGGCGGCAGGAGGTTGATCCTGCTATCAACCTTTTGGTTGATGGCGTTTGAGGAATATGTGGGAGGGCGTGGGGATAGGCTTGTGCCATGTCTGCCGTGGATGCACCGCCCGTGACCAGTGGCACGATCCTGCGCTTCCTGCGCGTGAGCCTGCATGTTGGCTTTGCCGTGCTGCTGGGCGTTGGCATGGTGCGGCTGATCCTGGAGCCCGACGGCGGTGCCGGCCGATACTTCTACCTCGCGTTGTCGCTGCTGCTGGCCGCAACCTACCTTGTGGGGACGGTTGCCGAGAAACGCTTCTCCGCGGGGGCCCTGAAGCGCAACCCGCGCCGCTACGCCGTCGTGTGGCTGGCGCTCATCACTGTGATGTGGGCAGTGCTGATGTTTGGCACGGTGGAGTTCTCCTGGCTGGTCTTCCCCCTCTTCTTCCTGCACCTGCACCTGCTGCCGCGCTGGGCGGGCATCACCATGGTGCTGCTCATGACGGCCGGCGTGGTGTTTGCCCAGTGGCACGCGTCGGGCGCCGCGTACCCGCCCATCGCAGTCATTGTGGGGCCGGTCTTCGGCATGGGGTTTTCGGTGGCAACGTCCAAGGCGTACCGGCTCCTGTACCAGGAGGGGGAAAACCAGCGCCAAGCCGCCGACGAGCTCCGCCGCACCCGTGCCGAGCTGGCCGCCACCCAGCACGAATCCGGCGTCCTGGCCGAACGTGCCCGGCTGGCCCGGGAAATCCACGACACCCTGGCCCAGGGCTTCTCCTCCATCATTCTGGTCTCCCGTGCGGCACGGCGTTCACTGGCCTCGGGCGACCTGGAATCCACGGAGGAAAGCCTGGCCATGGTGGAGGCGACGGCGGCGGAGAACCTGGCCGAGGCCCGGAATTTTGTGCGCGGGCTCTCCTCCCCGGCATTGTCGGAGGCATCACTTGTGGAGAGCCTGTCCAGGTTGTGCGCCAAGACCCAGCGGGAGGCGGCCGCGCGTGGCGGAAAGCTTCGGTGCAGCTTCCGGCTCGACGGCGAACCCATTGACCTGCCGCAGCCCTACAAGGTGACGCTGCTGCGCGCCGCCCAGGCGAGCCTCGCCAATGTCTGGCTGCACGCCAAGGCGGACTCCGCCGTCGTCAGCCTGGCGTTTCTGGGCAGCGAGGTGACACTTGACGTGTTCGACGACGGACGCGGCTTTGAGCCGGAAAGGCTCGCCGACACTGTGGCCGGGCGGGCGGATGGGAGCGGCTTTGGGCTGCGGTCGCTGCGTGAGAGGGTGGTTGCGCAGGGCGGGACGCTGACCATTGAGTCGGCCCCGGATGAAGGGACGGTGGTGGCCATCCGGCTGCCGCTGGAAGCTGGCGTGAGTGCAGGGACAGGGAATGTTGATGGGTGAAATTAGGATCCTGCTGGTGGATGACCACCCCGTGGTGCGTGCCGGGCTGCGGGCCATGCTGACCGAGTTTGAGGGCTTCACGGTGGTGGCGGAGGCGCCGGAGGGGGCCGCCGCCGTCAAGGAGGTGCAACGGCTGGCCGTGCTGGGCGAGCCCGTGGACGTGGTGCTCATGGACCTGCAAATGGGTGAGGGCATGGACGGGGTCAGCGCCACCAAGGCGTTGAAGGAGCTGCCAGACGCGCCGCCGGTGCTGATCTTGACCACCTACGACACCGACGCCGATATTTTGGCTGCTGTGGAGGCCGGGGCCAGCGGCTACATGTTGAAGGATGCGCCGCCGGAACAGATCCGCAGCGCGGTGCAGTCGGCCGCGGCGGGGCAGACAGCGCTGGCACCCGAGGTCGCGGCGCGGCTCATGGGACGGATCCGGAATCCCGCACCGGTGCTCTCTGCCCGGGAGGTGGAGCTGCTGGAGTTGCTGTCCACGGGCATGAGCAACAAGGCCATTGCCAAGGAGCTGTTTATTTCCGAAGCCACCGTCAAGACTCACCTGGTGCACATTTACGACAAGCTGGGCGTGGACAACAGGACGGCGGCCATCTCCGTGGCGGTTTCCCGGCGGATCATCCGCAGCGCGGGGTAGCAGCAGCCGGAACTGAGCGATGTTATGGATGACATGCCGTGAAAGATTTTCGCGCAGAAGCATCGCCAGAGGCATCAGGAACAGCTAGGCTCGTCTTACCGCGTGCAAAGAAGCTGGAGGGCCATCTGTGGGGACAAGGCAAGGTGGCGCACACCGGTACCCGTTGAGCATGGCAGTCATCTGCACGGTGCTGGCATCCGGCGGCCTTATTGCGGCAGGTTATTCGGAAACCTCCACGGCGGATGCTGCCGCGTCCCTGAGCCGCAGCAGTCTCACGCGCATGGCCAATAATTTTGACGAGGTGGCCGCGATCGGCTTCGACCCCGTCATGGCTCCGGGATATGGCGTGAAACTTTCCTTTGCAGACATGCTGCTTGAAGCCCGCCGCCCCACTCCCAAGCCGCTCTTTGACCTAACAGACCCCAATGCGAGCACCCCCCACCTGGCTCAGGGCGTCTATGCCATGCGTTCCAAGCTTCCCGAGATCAGCGCGGCGGAAATGTCGCAGGTCCGCCGCGAGATCATGGCGGCCGCCTACCTGGGCCTGGGGCACTCATATGTCTGGGGCGGGACCAGTTTTGACCACGGCTGGGACTGCTCTGGATTTGTACAATGGGCCTATGCCCGGGCCGGCATTTCGCTGCCTCGCACCGAGCAGTGGGCTCCCATGGTGGAGACGAACAACCCGCAGCCCGGCGACCTCGTGGCGCAGAACCCCGACGGTCCCAACCACTGGTCGCACATCGGCATCTACATTGGCAACGGCAAGATGATCAGCGCCCTCAATCCCTCGGTGGGCACCATCCTGCACGCCCCTTCCGATGTCAGCAGCTCGTCCACGTACTTCACCCTTCCCGCCTTTGCCTCCTCCGACGAACTGGCCAGGGCCGAGGCGGCGGCGAAGGCAACGGCAAGCGCATCGGCCAAGCCCGGCGCTTCGGCGAAACCAAGTGCCAGTGCATCTGCCAGTGCCACGACGAAGGAAACCGGGAAGGCAACGGGCACGCCCACGGCGAAGCCAAGCGCGAAGCCGACACCCAAGCCGACCGCAAAGCCGACGGTTCCCGGAACCACGCCGCCGACAACCAAACCGACCACGACTCCGGGGACCACCGCACCGACCACGCCGCCAGCAACCACTCCGGGGACTACAGCGCCGCCCAGCACGCAGCCCACCGCCACCCCGACAACAGCACCAACAACGACTGCGCCAACCCCGACCGCTGCGCCGCCGGCGACAACGGTGGCGCCTCCGCCGCCTACGACTCCAGCCGCCAGCGCACCGCCAACCACGGCGTCGCCATCACCGAGCCCGATCCCGTCGGCAACTCCGAGTCCCACGCCAACAGCGACACCCACACCGACACTGACAGGTGATGCGGATCCCGCCGCTGCCGATCCCACAAGTTCGGCGCCGGCGCAGACCGATGCCGCCGGGACCACCTTGGAATCAGGTTTCGATTCGCCGGCCGCGCAGCCGGCCGAGAGTCCCTCCGCACCTTAGTGCTGCCGAGCCGCAAGGCGCCTGGCCCGCCCCTCGATCCGTCCGTCGCCGGGGCAGCAGGCATGCCATTGGACGGCAAGATCTTTCTTTGCGGATTCCCTGGTGAACTGTGCCAAGAACCTGACCCAATGAGCTCCGAACAGGTTCAAAATGAGTCTCACGTCACATTGGAAGCGTTTGCAGTAATTTGTTGGAAACGCTTGCATTAAATTGGTGGCTTGTGTTGAGTGACAAGAGGCGCGGTGCAGGAGCAGCGCGCTTTTTGATGCAAAGGAGCACAGCATGCACGGAAGTGTGACTACGGAGGCGCAGCGGAGCCTGCGCCGATTATTGGCGGTCCTTGCGGCCGCATCCCTCCTGGTTACGGGGTTGTTCGCCACAGGCGGCGCCTCTCCAGCCCAAGCAGCTGCGGCCGGTCCCAAGGACACGATCGCAGTGCTTTTTTCATACACCTGGAACCAGATCGCCAAAGAATGCGAATCGACGCTGGGCCCTGCAGGATACGGCTATGTCCAGACGTCCCCGCCCCAGGAACATGTGCGCGGCAGCCAGTGGTGGACGTATTACCAGCCGGTCTCGTACAAGCTTGAGACCAGGATGGGCACCGAGGCGGAATTCACCTCGATGGTCCAAAGGTGCAAGGACGCCGGTGTCGGTGTGATCGTGGATGCCGTGATCAACCACATGTCCGGCAAGTCCGAAGGCGGCACGGGCTGGGCAGGGACACCTTTCCAACACTATGACTATCCCGGCCTTTACAGCAGCAGCGACTTCCACAACTGCCGCAAGGACATCACCAACTACCAGGACCGCTATGACGTCCAGAACTGCAACTTGGTCAACCTCTCGGATCTGGATACATCCTCCGACCATGTGCAGCAGACCATCGCCGACTACTTGAACCGCTTTGTCGACATGGGCGTCGCCGGATTCCGCATTGACGCCGTCAAGCACATTGCTGCGCAGGACATGGCGGGGATTTGGAACCGTGTGCGCAAAAAGGACTCACTCTATGTGGTGCAGGAAGTCATCCGCGCCAATGAGCCGGTCCAGCCCGAGGAGTACATCTCCATTGGCGACGTCCACGAGTTCGGCTTTGCCCGCAAGCTCAAGGAGGCCTTCGGCGGATCCCGCATCGACTGGCTGATCTCGGGCGCAGGCATCGGCGGCAGCTGGGAGGGGTTCCTCAAGCAGGAGGACGCAGCCGTTTTTGTTGACAACCACGACACCGAGCGCAACCAGGAAACCCTGTCCTACAAGGACGGCAAGTCCTACGACCTGGCCCAGGCATTCACCCTGGCCTGGCCGTACGGTTCCCCGTCAGTCCACTCCGGATATGCCTTCTCGGACAAGGATGCAGGCCCTGCCCTCGACGGCCAGGGACGCGTCATTGACCCGGCACCCGGACAGAACGGCTGGACTTTCAAGCACGCACAGAACGACATCCAGAATATGGTGGGCTTCCGCGTGGCAACGTACGGCACGGCAGTAGCCAACCAGTGGTCCAGCCCGGACGGCTCCGCAATGGCATTCAGCCGCGGTGACAAGGGCTTTATCGCACTCAACAATGGCAACGGCCAGGTGCAGCGTGAATTCACCACCAGCCTGCCCGACGGCAAGTACTACAACGTGATCACCGCCAAGCGCACCGGCGGCACCTGGAGCGGCGACACAGTCACCGTTGCCGGGGGCAAGTTCACGGCCACAGTGTCTGCCAAGACCGCCCTTGCCCTGCATGCGGGTGCAAAGGTTGAAAGCTGCGTCGACGTCAGTGCACCCAGCACCCCTGCGGCCGTCAGCGCCAAGGTCGACGGCGGTTCGCTTGCGGTTTCGTGGCAGGCGTCAAGCGACGACTGTGGCGTATCCGGCTACGACGTGGTCCGCACAGGCGGAAGCGGCGGGGCGGTCACCAAGACCGTCACGGGCACGACTCTGACAGACAAGACCTTCTCGGCAGCCACCGCATACACGTACACGGTGACGGCCAGGGACGCTTCCGGCAAGTCAAGTGCAGCCTCTGCACCAGCCACCGTCACCACTCCGGAAGCACCGGTCGTGACCGGCACATCGGTGTACTACAAGGCACCGTCCGGATGGTCCAAGGCGTATATGCACTACCGCTCCGGCACCGGCGCATGGACGACGGCACCCGGCACGGAGATGGCGCCGGTGGCCGGACTTGCCGGATGGTTCTCGGCAACGGTTGATGCGGCGGACGGCGCTGCGCTGACCGCCGCCTTCAACAATGGCGGGGGAACATGGGACAACAACGGCGACAAGAACTATGCCATCCCGGCAGGTCCGGAATGGTCCGTGTCGGAGCGCAAGGTCGTGGCCGGAACCCCCGACAAGCCGGTCGTGACGGGCTCCTCGGTGTACTACCAGGCACCCGCCGGCTGGACGAAAGCCTACCTGCACTACCGTGTTGGCACGGCCGCCTGGACCACGGCACCGGGCGTCGAAATGACGCCGGTGGAGGGCATCCCGGGTTGGTTCAAGGCTTCCATCGAGGCTCCTGCCGGCACTGCCACCACCGCTGCATTCAACAATGGTGCAGGTGCCTGGGACAACAACGGCGGCAACAACTACGCCATCCCGACAGGCCCGGCATGGTCGGTGTCGGGCGGTTCCGTCAACGCAGGAGCGCCCCAGAAACCGGTGGCACCCAAGCCGCTGGCGGGGAAGCTGGACCTTTTCTACAAGACGGGCCCCGGCTGGTCGACAGCCAACGCGCACTACCAGGTTGGTGCGGGTGCCTGGACCGCTGCTCCGGGCATTGCCATGGCGGCCGTGTCCAGCTGCGTCTCGGGTAACGGCTGGTACCGCCTGACAATAGACAGCGGAACTGCTGCAAACGTGACAGTGGCATTCAACAACGGCGCAGGGGCATGGGATAACAACGGAGGCAAGAACTACACGTTCACGACCGATGTTGCCGCGGTGTCCGCAGGAAAGGTCACAACCGCCGACCCCTGTGGCGTGATTTCCTGATGCCTCTGCAGCAGGTGCCGCCGTGCTCGAGAGCATCACCGACTGCAAGGCAGTCGGTGAGCACTTTGGGGCGTTGCTGGATGGGATGGAACCCACGATGGAATCGGTCAGCGATGCCAGTGTGTTCTGCGACTGGGCTGCAGCCGACGATGAGGAGACTGTCTTCAGCGTCGAAGTGTGGCCTGCAACAAGTCCCGTTCCCGCCGCGGAGGCAGTTGCTGCTTCAGGCGGCACGGTCCTTGAGGATCCGCGCATTTCGGACGCTGGCGGCATTGTCTATGCAATCGCCCCCAGCAGCGAGGCGCTCGCCCTGACGGTGCTGCTGCCGGAGTACTCCATCTCGGCGACGGCACTCAACTTGGTGTCCGAGGCCGAGCAAAAGCAACAGATGTCCGTCGGCCTGTTTGAAATGACAGGACTGGCAGCCAGCTGAGTTGCCCGGGCCACGCACGGCCCGCGATGCCCGGGCAGGGAATCCCCTGCCCGGGCATCGCCTTGTCGCGGCGATGTCATAAATGGAAGCGTTTCCAAGTATTTTGTGGAAACGCTTGCAAAAATTGGATGGCGTTGTTAGCCTGATTACTAATTGTGTCGGACGGCGCGCCGAAGAACAACGAGGCCGAAAATCTATTGGGGGAACAAATGCCACGGCACCAGCCTGTCCGCACGCCCAGCTTCCGGAAGCAGCAACGTTCACGTGTGCTCCATCAGTGGTTTGCGGGCGTGGGCGCCCTCATGCTCGCAGGAATCCTGGTCGTTGCGCCGGGCATTGCCGGGCAGGAACCCGCGGCGAAGGCCGCCAGCGGAAACTCGGTCTACATCGACGAGCCGCTGCAAGGCGAGGCGCCGCTGACCGGATGGTCGCTGTCCGGTGACGGCAACGTCTCTGACGGCAGCGGACATCAGGCGGGTGCATGGCTTCCGCAACTGAGCACGATATCTGAGAACAACAACGTCAACCACAGCGGCAATACGAACAAATGTGGGTTTGGCACCGGCGCCAACCAGTGGCCGAGGTGCCTGGCGAACAAAAGCCCGGACCGCGACGGCAAGTGGATGACGTTGACGACGGACAACACCAACGCAAACAGTGCCAACAACAACGGCGGTGCACAGGCCGGCACAGCCCTGAACAACACACCCTTTAAATCCGACTTGGGCGTGGTGCTCGAATACGACCAGCGTCTGTACCGCACCAACGACGGCCGCATCGGAGGCTCTCCGGCCATCCAGGGCGGCGGTGACGGCCTGGCCGTCTACCTGGCAGACGCCAACGGCAACAACTACGGCAACAGCGGCATCGACACGTCTGTCGGCGAGGCCGGAGGTTACGGTGCAGGCCTCGGATACTCGGCCGTGTCATACAACGGCGACAAGCTCTGCCCCGCTGCGCAGGGCGTGGCAGGCGGCTACATCGGCGTCGGCTTCGACGTGTACGGCAACTACCAGAAAGCCGAGAACACCAACGCCACCAACACGTTCAACCGCGCGACACGGCCATGGGGCGTGGCGCAGAGCAACCCTGCAGCGTTTGCAGGCCTCTCCGGCGGAGTCACGTCAGCCCGCATCCCCCAGTCCATCGGCCTGCGCGGCTCGGGCGTGCGCTACACCGACACACCTGCGTGCGACCCCGCTGCAACGGGCGGCATGAACAAGGCCTTTGGCCTTCTTGCCACCAATGATGCCCTCGTGACGCAGCCCGGCTACGTCACCGTCTTCCAGCCGAAATGGGACGGCAATGACACTGCCGCCGACTACAAGGCCGGCTACAACGACAAGCAAAGCGGCACGTGGGTGAACCTTCCCCAGAGCGCAATTACCCAGGCCACGGCTGCGCAGTTGCCGGCGGGCCTCGGCGACCCGAAAGGATACGTGAAGCTCACGGTGCCGGCCGCGGCAGCCCCGTTCGACCTCTGGTACACGCGCAAGAATGTAACCGCCGGTGCCGACTTTGTCGGCATCAACGGGGACGCGGCCCTGGGCAATGCGCCCAGCTACACGCCGCTGAAGCGCACGGTTGGCGGTTATCGATGGCTGGCCGGAACAAACAACCTGTCAAGCGCACCGAACCCGACCAGCCCGGCCCTGATCGGTGACAATGCCGCCGCGCGCCAGGGCGCCGTCATTGACAACGCTCAGATGGACTCGACCGGGTACCGCCGCGTGCGGATCACCCTCACACCGAAAGCCGACGGGACACGTTCCGTAAAGGTGTACTGGACCGACAAGTTGAATGTCTCGGATGACAAGTGCTACACCCCGGCCGGTGTGGAAATCACGGGAGTCGGCGCCAACGGTTCCAGCGACAGCTGCATCAGCGGCGGCGGCACGTGGCACCACGGCCAGCCCTATGCCTTCAACGAGCAGTTCTCCTATGACCTCGCGTCCAGCAGCTACCAGGCCGAGTTGCCGCAGGAGTTCAAGCTTGGCTTCTCCGCCTCGACCGGCTGGGCTGTCAACTACCACCAGATCCGCAATGTGCGCGTGACGAGTGTCGTGGACCTTGCTGTCGACAAAACCGTGCAGGCGACGGGAACGGGCAGCACCATTGACGGCAGTGCGTGGGCCGATGAGGCCCAAGTGCGCGCCGGCGAGAAGGTCGCCTACAAGATTGATGCCTGGAACAACGGGATCTCCGACCTTGACGACGAATACCCCGCCAGCCTGGTGGACGGCCTCGACCAGGTGCCGTTCGACGACCTGGCCAACGTGGCGTGGACCGCAACGGCCACGGGTGATGCGAAGGTGTGCACGAGATGGAACACGGCAACCGTGAAGTGCGATGCATACGGCACAACGCTTTCCGGAACCGGAGCGCTCACGGATGCAGCGCCCCTGCGCTGGGCTGCGGCCTCGCGGACCCACGACCCAACGGCAAACATCAACGTCGTGTTCACAGGCACTGTCGGCGCGTCGACAGGCGAAGGCAGCTACCCGAACACCGCAGTCGTGGCCACGAGCCGTGTGGGCGGCCCCCAGGAAGACGACTTCAGCAACAACGAAGACGACGCCCTGATCACGGTCCTCCCGCACATCCCGCAGTGGACGCTTGGCAAGGCCGCTGAGCCGGCATCAGGCAGCCTGGTGGGAGCGGGGGAAACGATCGAATACACGGTCTCGGTTGAAGCCCTCGACCCTGAGCCCATCGGAACCGTTGCGGGTGTTTCAGTGGTCGACAACCTCGCAGAGGTGCTGCAATACGCAGAATTCGAGGCCGGTTCCGTGCTCATCAACGGCGCTGCACCGGCGGCCGGGGTGACCGTCACGGAGCCGGTGCCGGCGAACAACCAAACGCTCACAGTCGCCGGGCTCAACCTGCCTGCCGCAACAACAACGCCCATAACCTACAAGGTGACGGTCAAGGACCCCGCTGCATCGAACGTGTCATTCCGCAACTACGTGCTTGGCGTGCTTGCGGACAACCCGCCGGTGCAATGTGCGGCAGACAGCGAGGCCGACTACCTGGCCAACTGTTCCACCATTCACCACACGCCCAGCCTCCTTCAGGTGCTGAAGGTCGGCGAAGATTCCACCGGCGCCACGATCCCGTTCGAAGGGTCCGAGTGGGCCATCTACCCGGACGACAACGGTGCACCTGCCGCGACGCCGGTGGTGGAGTTTGGCCCGGAGCCCAAGTCGCCGGAAATTGGCACAGGCCTGTTCCAGGCCCAGTTGGCACCCGGCAGCTACTGGCTGGCGGAGACCAAGGCGCTGGACGGCTTCAATCTACTGCCCGGACCCGTGGCATTTACCGTGGCCGCCGACGGCACCGTGACACTGGCCGGAGGAAATACGGGTTCGATTGAGGCGTGTGCCGTGGCGGCGTCCACAGGGCTGTGCCAGCACATACCCGCCGACAACACCACCGTCCCCACCATCGTGGTGCAGGACGTTCCGATTCTTGCCCTGCCAGAAACTGGCGGGTTGGTTCCCCCATGGTTGTTCTATGCCGCTGGGGTCTTGATGGTCGCCCTAACCGGGACCATCGCCGTTGTACTCATCAGGCGACGCCGCGATGACGCATGACCGCCGCAAACCCGCGGCATTCACACCCTTCAAAACTGCACGATCCACACACGGAACAGGAGAACTACCTGTGAATTCCTCATTCACGCGTCGCTGGCGGAATACGCTCGCGATCACCGCCATCGCCGCTCTCACGGCCATTGGCTTCGCCAGCCCGGCGGCCGCCGCCCCGACGATTGACCCAGGTGCGACCGGCAGTCTCACCATCCACAAGCGGGTCAACCCGGTGGGAGTCCTGACCCCGGGCAATGGGCTGGAAGACCCCGCCGCCCCGGGAGGCCCGCTGGCAGGCATCAGCTTTGATCTTCAGTCCATCGGCAACGTTGACCTGATGACGACCGCAGGATGGTCGGCTGCAGGCGCATTTGCAAAGGACCCCAGCACCATCCCGGCCGCGGACCTCGGCACTGCCGTCTCGGGAACCACGACCGAACCCGACGGCAGCTACACGTTTGGCAACCTGGACATTGGCGCCTACCTCGTCACCGAGCGGCTGACGCCTGCCCAGGTCAACAGCGGCATCACCGGCGCTGCACCCTTTGTCGTAACCATCCCGATCACGGATCCGGACAACCTGGACAACTGGGTGTATGACGTCCACGTTTACCCCAAAAACCACCAGACCGAACCCACGAAGACCGTCGATGACGGCCCGGGCTCGACCTACCAGGTCGGCGACCTGATCAACTGGACCATTTCTGCCCAGGTGCCCGCGCAGGCAACAGATGCCTACGCGTTCAAGGACGAACTGGTTGCCAACCTCGAGATCCCGGCGAGCGTCGCAGACAACATTGAGGTAGCCATTGGTGGAACCGCACTTGTGACTGCCGACTACACGTTCAGCTACGACGCGGCGGACGGCAACGTCCTCACCGTGGAGCTCACTGCGGCCGGCCTGGCCAAGCTCAATGCTGTGGCAGGCGGCACCCAGAACATTGCACTGACGATCACCACCAAGGTTGTCTCCTTGCCGGAAAACGGCATCATCGAGAACGAGGGCATCGTCTTCCCGAACTCGGGTTACCCGATCTCGGGACCGGGCGTCGTAACACCGCCGGTCGAGTCAAAGTTCGGTGCGATCAACATCCTGAAAGTGGATGCGGCCGACGGCACGAACTTCCTTGCGGGCGCTGAGTTCAAGGTCTTTAAGAGTGAAGCAGATGCACGGGCGTTTGCGGCTGATCCGGTTTCGAACGCCGCCCTCCCGCTGAAGGCGCAGGAAAACGGCGCCGGCGCCCTGGTTGACACCTTCACGACAGGCACCAACGGTGAAGTGTCGATCTTCGGCTTGCGCGCCTCCAACTGGCAGGACGGTGCCGAGGTGAGCGATCCGGCGGACTTCCAGAACTACTGGCTGCTGGAGACCAAGGCGCCCCAGGGCTACGAGCTTGCGACAGCTCCGTTTGGGCCGATCACGGTAAAGTACGACAACGCTGCTCCGACGGTCCTGCCGTTCGGCGACCTGGACGTGCCAAACGTTGAAAAGACCGAACTGCCGCTGACCGGTGGAACCATTGCCACCGGCATCTTCTTCCTTGCCGGAGCCCTGATCCTCGGCGGCATCTCGCTGCTGGTTATACGCTCACGCAAGCGTGGGGCCATGGCCTAACCACGCACCACCATGGCGGTGGGCGGCGCATCCTGGCGTCGCCCACCGCACAGCTGTCTCTGCCGTGCGCAGGCGTTCCTGCAGCACGCGACTGCAACTAGTACAAGTTGGCACAAAATGAGCATTTTTCTGCAACCCGGCCCGGGACCGGACTCCGAATGGGAAGCTGAACCGGAATCGGACCGAGAGCCGCTCCCGCGCCGCCGCCGTTCCGCGGCGTCCCGCGGGTTCAATGCCCTGCTGGTGTTGGGGGCCCTGGCCGGGGGCATGGTTTTTTCCTACCCGCTTGCGGCTCCATGGATAGCCGATTCAATCCAGGCCGACGCAGTGGTGAAATACGAACAACAGAACTCCGAGATAGAGCCGGCGCTCCGCCAGCGGCTGCTCCAGGCTGCAGTTGACTACAACACGAACCTGCCCAGCGGACCGCTCCGCGACCCATACGTCATCAATGAACGCGGTGAAGCGGTCAACATGGAAGAGGGCCGCGAACAGTACCAGCAACAGCTCGCGATAAATCCCGACGATCCCGCAGCACCCATGGCGCGACTGGTGGTTCCCGGGTTGGGCCTTGACCTGCCCGTCTACCACGGAACCGATGAAGAAACTCTGACGCGCGGGGTCGGGCACTTTTACGGTTCCGGACTGCCCGTGGGTGGTGCAGGAAACCACGCGGTTCTGAGTGCGCACTCCGGATACGTCAACTCGACCCTGTTCGATGACCTGCCGTCAATGAAGCTTGGCGAGACCTTCACCCTGACGGTTCTGGGGGAGGTGTTGACGTACAAGGTCGACAACATTGCAACGGTCCTCCCCAACGAATCTGAGCTGTTGCGCCAGGTGCCCGGCAAGGACTACGTGACACTGTTGACATGCACACCCCGATACGTGAACACGCACCGGCTGCTGGTCCGTGGCGAGCGGATACCGACGATGGACGCCGAGGCGAAAGAGGTGCAAAGCCAGCTGCTCCGCGCGCCTGATCCCGGCCATCCATGGTGGGTCTTGATTGCTTTGGGCCCCGCCACGTTCACACTCCTGCTGCTCATTCGGCCTGCCGCAGGCCGGGGTGGTGTTATGCGTCACATTCGCAGAGGGGGTTGACCTGCGTCACATTCTTAAGTGATTGTTGGTGAGTATTTGATTTATAAATCGATCACGAACCATCGTCATTAGTTGAAAGTGAGTTCGCATGTCACCGCTTCACATGAAGGACCCGGCAATGTCGCCGGCACAACCGCCAGGTCGAGGGTCGATGGGCAGGCGCGCCACCGCGGTGGTCCTTGCCGGATTGCTGGCCGTTGGAACCGTGCCCGCACTCGCACTGTCCGGGGCCGGGCTTGCGCCGGCAGCAGCAGCCGATACCGGCACACCGATTGCAGCATCAAACATCAAGCCCGAAGTGGGTGTGGACGCCAACGGCACCACCCTCGGCGCCATCGGCTCGTTCAGGCAGGCTGACAACGTCGTCACGCTGGCACCGGCCAAGGGCTCCATCCGTGTCACCTTTCTCGACGACGGCAACTTCCGCCTCGAGGCCACCCCCACGGGCACATTCACCGACCCGGCCAACACCCCGGAAACCCCTGCAGACCCGCCCGCACCGCCGACATCGTGGTCGGTGCCGACGAGTTCAAAAAGGGCGCCGTCACGGTAACCGATGCCGGCGGCGTGATCACCATGGCCACAGCCACGGTCAAGCTGGAGGTCAACAAGGCCACCGGCGCCTTCACGCTCAAGCGCGCAGACGGCACCTTGGTGTGGCAGGAATCGTCCGCCCTCAGCTTTGGTTCCGACACCACCACCCAGCACCTGAAGCCCGTTGCCGGGGAGCAGTTCCTGGGCGGCGGCATGCAGAACGGCCGCGTGGTCCACACCGGATCCACGATCAACATCTCCAACAACTTCAACTGGGCCGACGGCGGCCACCCCAACGCCGCGCCCTACTACATGACGAGCGCCGGCTACGGCGTGCTGCGCAACACCTTTGCGCCCGGTTCCTACACGTTCACGGAAAACGAGACCACCACACATCGCGAAAAGCGCTTTGACGCCTACTACTTCGTGGGCGACTACAAGCAGAGCCTGGACGGCTACACCAAGCTGACCGGCCGGCCCAACCTGCCTCCCGTCTACGGCCTGGAGTACGGCGACGCCGACTGCTACAACCGCTCAAGCCCCACCTATTCGTCGTCGGGCTATGGGCAGGGTGACACGCCCAAGCAGGTCACCTTTGACTCCGTGCAGACGGCCAAGGCGTTCAAGGCGAACGACATGCCTGCCGGCTGGATGATCGTCAACGACGGCTACGGCTGTGAATACACGCCGGACCCGGCAGGCTACGACAAGAACGCACCCTACGATCCCGCCAACCCCGACAAGGGACTCGGCGGCACCGTGAAGGCCATCAAGGCCGAGGCAGACTTGAAGACGGGCCTGTGGACGCAGCGCTCCCTGACCGCCCAGGAATCCGAGGTCGGCAACGACGGCATCGCCCTGCGCAAGCTGGACGTGGCCTGGGTTGGCGCCGGCTACCGTCTCGCCCTGACCGGTTGTGAAAGCGCGAAGGACGGCATCGAGACGTACTCCAACGGCCGGGCCAACACCCTCATGGTTGAGGGCTGGGCCGGTTCCCAGCGCTGCGGCGTGCAGTGGACCGGCGACCACTCCGGCAACCTGGACCAGGGCCGCTGGGGTGTTTCTGCACTCGCCGGTGCCACCAACTCCGGCATGGCCTTCACCACCTCCGACGTGGACGGCATTTTCGGCGGCAGCGCCGAAAGCTACGTCCGCGACCTGCAGTGGAAGGCCTTCGCCCCCGAGCTCTACTCCATGAGCGGCTGGGCACCCACCGACAAGCGGCCCTGGCTCTACGGCGAAACCGCCACGGAGATCAACCGCAAGTACCTGCAGATGCGCCAGGAGCTCATGCCCTACATCTACTCGCTGGCGGTTGACGCCAGCAACACCGGCGTGGGCATGATGCGCACCATGCCGCTGGAGTTCCCAACGACCCGCTCTCCTACACCAAGGAAGCCGAGACGCAGTTCTTCCTGGGCCGCGACTACCTGGTCGCACCCATCTCCAACAGCAACCCTGTCCGCAACGGAATCGTGCTCCCGGCAGGGTCACAGTGGGTCGACTACTGGACCGGCACCGTCTACGAAGGCGGCCAGATCCTGAACGGCTACAGCGCCCCCCTGGAGACGCTGCCCATGTTCGTCAGGGCCGGATCCGTGGTGCCGCAGGGCGAGATCGCCCGCAACGCCTCGCTCATCCCGGAAGACTCACCCATCACGGTTGACGTCTACCCCTCAGGCGACTCCTCCTTCACCATGAACGAGGACGACAAGGTCACCCGCGAATACCGCAACGGCGCCACCAGCCGCCAGGCGTTCACCGTCACCGCACCCGCCAAGGACGGCGGCGACGTCGCCGTCACCATTGGCAAGCGCGACGGCGACTACGCCGGCAAGGCTGCCGCCCGCCCCTACAAGCTGGACGTCCACAGCGGCTCGCAGCCGTCGGCCGTGCTGGTCGGGGCCACCATCCTGGACAAGGTCGCCGACGCTGCAGCCTTCGACGCCGCCGAGACGGGCTGGTACTACGACGCCGCCGACGCGGGCGGCACGGTGCATGTGAAGGCCGGGGCTGTTGCCTCCAACGCAACCGCAACGATCACCCTCAAGGGCACGTCCGCCGTGGGCGGCACCGATTCCGACGCCAAGGCCGCACAGGTCGCCGTGAACCTGGAGGAGAAGGTCTTCCAGGGGCAGGCAACCTCGGCATCGGCGTCCTTTACCAACAACGGCAGCAGTGCCAAGACCGCTGTTGTCATCACCCCGGTGGTTCCCGAAGGCTGGACGGTCAGCAACACCAAGGGCGCCACAGTGGCCTCCGTTGCGCCCGGTGCCACGGTCCAGGCAACGTTTGACCTCATCCCCGGCGCCTCCTCGGAGGCCGGCCTGCAGAGCGTCGGCGCCAAGGCCACGTACAAGGACTCCAAGGGCACTGGCCAGGAAGTCTCGGGATCCAACCAGATGTACGTTGCCTACGGTTCATTGGCCGGGGCATTCAACAACATCTCCGTCACCACGGCCAACGGCTCCTTCGCGGACAAGCTGGGCAACTTCGACGGCGGCGGGGCTTCCTTCAGCGCCGACCAGCTCAAGAATGCCCCCCTGCCTGACACGGGAGTCACCCCCGGATCCACCGTCACCGTGGATGCGGGCCTGGCCACCGAGGTCAACTACACCTGGCCGGAGGCCGGCGCGGACAAGAACAACGCTGTCTCGCTGAACGGCCAGACGGTTGCGCTCAGCGGCAGCGGCACGGACCTTGCAGTGCTGGGTTCCTCAGCCGCCGGGGCCGGCGTCAGCCCGGAATTCACCATCACCTACACCGACGGAACCGTCCAGAAGCAGAGCCTGTACTACCCCAACTGGCTCCCGCAGGGCGACACCAAGGGCGCCAAGGTGGCCATCAAGACCATGGGCCGCAACAGCACCGGCCAGGAGAACAACCCCGAGTACACCTCAACCGGGTACCAGATCTACTCCGCCACGCTGCGCCTGCTGCCCGCAAAAAAGCTGGCATCCGTCCAGCTGCCTGTTGCCAACAACGTGAAGATCTTCGACTGGCAGGTAGTGGACTTCCCGCTGCCGACCGCTCCCGACAAGGACACCTACGCCTCCGACCTGGAACCCGTCAGCGCCACCAACGGCTACGGCGTCATCGGCAAGGACGTTGTCAACAAGGATTCAGCTGCCTCCCCGGATGTGCCGCTGACCATCATTGACAAGGCCACGGACCCGGCCAAGCCGGTGACCAGCACCTACTCCAAGGGCCTGGGCGTCCATGCGCCGTCCAACCTGAACTACTACGTGGGCGGCCAGTGCAGCAGCTTCTCCAGCTTTGTTGGCCTGGAGGGCGCGTTCCAGGGCAAGATCATCTTCACCATCCTGGGCGATGGCAAGGTGCTCTACCAGAGCCGCACATTCACCAGCGGATTCGCCCCGGAACACCCCGTGGTGGACCTGACCGGCGTCTCCTATGTTGAGCTGAAGGTTGACCCGATCTCCGAAGGTGCCATCAACGGCGCCCACGGCGTGTGGGGGGACGCGAAGTTCCTCTGCTCCGAGCCCGCACCGGCCGACGAGGCCGCCCCTGTCACCACCGCAACCGTGGAACCTGCAGCACCGGCCCCCTCCGGCTGGTACACCAGCGCACCGGTTGTCACGCTGGCGGCAACGGACAATGTTGGCGTCACCAAGACCGAATACCGGATTGGTGAAGGTCCCTGGACCGCGTACACGGAGGCCGTGGCCCTTCCCGAGGGCGTCAACGCGTTCAGCTACCGCTCAAGCGATGCCGCAGGCAACGTTGAAGAGGCCAAGGAAACCGCCGCGCTGAAGGTTGACACCCAGGTGCCCGCCGTCACGGCAACGGTCGACGCCGATGCCCGCACCATCACGGTGGCGGCCGCGGACTCCGGCTCGGGAATCGACAAGGTGGAGTTCTCCACCGACGGCGGCGCCACCTGGAAGGCCTACACGGCCGTCATCAAGGCAGGGGACGACGGCGTGTCCGTCGCCTACCGGGCCACCGACAAGGCCGGCTTGTCCGCCTCCTCCACGGTTGATGCGGTGGTGGCCCCGGTGGAGACGCCGGAACCGTCCGCGCCCACCATGTCGGCACCGGCCACGGCTGCTGCCGGTTCGGAAATCACCGTCACGGCCAAGAACCTGGCCGCCGGTGAAAGCTACGAACTGTGGATCCACTCGGAGCCGGCCAAGCTGGCAACCGTGAAGGCAGGCGCCGACGGTGCCATTTCGGTGAAGGCAGCCATCCCGGCAGGGTTCGCAGCCGGTGCGCACGAGCTGACACTGGAACAGAACGGCGAAGTTGCCGCACGCACGGCGATCGTGGTCACCGCCGGAACGGTTGACCCCCCGGTCACCGACAAGCCGACGGACCCGTCCACCCCGAAGCCGGGCGACACCGCCGCGCCCAAGCCCACCACCCCGTCGGGCAACGGCGGCAGCAATGCCGGCAACAACGGCAGCAACGGTGACGGCCTGGCCAGCACCGGTGCCAAGGTGCTGCTGCCGGCAGGCATCGCCCTGCTGCTGGTGCTGGGAGGCGGTGTGGCCATGGTTGTCACGCGCCGCCGTCGTGCATAAGCTGCATGGCCAGCCAGGCAGCACACGGTAGACAGTAAAAAAGGAAGGGCCCGTCCGCGCGGACGGGCCCTTCCCCATTGACGGCTCAGCTGCGGTCCTGCAGGAACGCCAGCACGGCCAGGACGCGGCGGTGGTCGTCGGGGCCCGGGTGCAGGCCCAGCTTGGTGAAGATGGCGCCGATGTGCTTTTCCACGGCGCCGGCGCTGACCACGATCGCCCTGGCAATGCCCGCGTTGGTCAGGCCCTGGGCCATGAGCCCGAGCACCTCGGACTCGCGCGGGCTCAGGCTGCGCAGGGGGTCGGCCGCGGTGCGGTTGGCGAACAGGGCGCCGATGACCTCGGGATCGATCACGGTTGCGCCGGCCGCTATGCGGGAGATGGCTTCGCTGAAGTCCTCGAACCGGGCCACGCGGTCCTTGAGCAGGTAGCCGAGCCCGGCACCCGATGACGCCCCCGCCAGCAGCTCGCTCGCATAGCTGAGCTCCACATATTGCGAGAGCACCATGACCGCCACCTTGGGGTGTTTGGCCCGGACCTTGAGGGCCGCCTTCAAGCCCTCGTCCCGGTGCGACGGCGGCATCCGCACGTCCGTGATCAGCAGGTCCGGGACATGCTCGTCCACCGCCTTGAGAAGTTCGACGCCGTCTCCCACCGCCGCGCACACCTCGGCACCGATCTCCCCAAGCAGGCGGACGAGCCCCTCGCGGAGCAGGACGGAATCTTCGGCAATGACAACACGCATGGCTTTAGCGTAGCGCCCGGAGATTCGTGCGCGGCACAGGAGGGGCGGTTGGGCGGCTCAGGTGCCGAGGGGGATGCTGGCACGCAGGGTGGTGGGCCCGCCGTCGGGGCTGGTGACCTCCAATGAGCCGTCCACGCCCGCCAGCCTGTCCACGAGCCCCGCCAGGCCGTGGCCCTTGCCCACATGGGCGCCGCCGACCCCGTCGTCCGTCACTTCGAGGAGCAGCCCGGCATGGCCGGCGTCCACCGTGACGGCGGCCCGGGTGGCGCCCGAGTGCTTGGCAATGTTGGCCAGGGCTTCGGAGACGACAAAGTAGGCGGCGTTTTCGGCGCCCTCGGCGATCCTGGCGCCCTGGTCCAGGTTTCCGGTGACCGCCACCGGTACTGGCGACTTTGCGGCGAGGGACTCCACGGCGGTGCGCAGGCCGCGGTCGGCCAGCAGCGGCGGGGCGATGCCGCGGGAGAGCTGGCGCAGCTCGGCCAGGGCCTCGCGGCTCTGCTCCAGGGCGCCGTCCATGAGTTCGCGGGCGGCTTCGGGGTCGGTGGCGAGGCGGCGCTGGGCGGCCTCCACGTCCATCTGCATCCGGATCAGGCGCTGTTGCGGGCCGTCGTGGAGGTCGCGTTCAATCTTGCGCAGCGTGCTGGCCTCCTCGGAAACCACCTGGGCGCGGCTGGCGGCCAGCTCCTCGCCGCGGGCGCGCAGGGCGGCCGTTTCGTTCGTGAGCAGGGCGCGGGTTGTGGCGGCGTCGGCAGCGGCCAGCAGGTGCGTGATGAAGGGGAGCAGCAGCAAAAGAAGCACCCCGTAGGCCAGGCCAAACCACGACTCGGCGGTTTCCGGGCTGACTCTCAAATACGTGTCCAGGCCGATTAGTTCGGCCAGGGTGGTGTTGTCCTGGGGCAGGAACCTCATCCAGAACCACTGCGTCAACCCGCCGAGGGCGGCAGCCCAGACACTGATGGCAATGCAAAAGGTTGCGGTGCGCAGCGGGAAGGTGACAAGGAACCCGTGGATGAAGTCCTTCCACAGCTGCGGATCGGCAAGGTTTTTGAACATGCCGCCCACCGTGTATTTATGCGGGACCCTGTAGTGGACCGGCGGGATGTCCCCGGCCCAGCGCCGCAAGGCGCCGCGGTTGACGTTGGCAAACCAGCGTGCGGTGGCAAGGCAGGCCACCAGCACGGGCAGGCCAACCCAAATGATGAGGGTGCCGATGCCAAGGGTGAACAAGGTGGTCAGTGCCGTGAACGAGGCCAGCGAAACAAAGAAGCCGGGCAGGATGTACGCCAGGTCGGCGCCGATCTGGCGCCAGGTGGCGGGGAGCCAGATGGGCCACGACTTTCGGAGGGCGGGTTCAGTGTGGTTGGTCATGAATCAATTCTGGTTGCGGCGGTGTCCTGAAACCATCATGCCAGCCGGTGAAACGGGGGTGGGGATAGCCCCACCCCTTCCGACGCAGCACCACCTTGTTCCCGGGGCGTTGGAGGGTGGGCGGGCCGGAGGCCAACCATCCAGGCCGTGTCAGTCCTCGAGCTTGAGCGCTTTCCGCCACGAGAGGGCCCCGCCGGTGGCCATGATGGCCCTGCGGTAAATGCGTTCGCCCAACAGCACCATGGCCCATGCGGCCGCGACGGCAATCGCGAGGGACAGCACGGGCTCCCACAAGGGGACATCGCTGCTGAGCAGCCGGATGGGCATGGCCACCGAGGAAATGACCGGTATGTAGGAAGCCGCGAGCAGGAAACTTCCCTTGGCGTAAATCCCGACGAACAGGATCGCGACCAGCAGGCCAATGACGGGGCCGGTGGACTGCTGCAGGTCCTCCACCCGTGAGGCCATGGCCCCGAGCGCGGCCCAGACGGCGGCCAGGATAAGGAAACCGGCCAGAAAAAAGGCCAGGAACCAGCCGGATGTTCCAATGACCACGGCCAGGAACGGGACCTCGGCGGGCATCAGGGCAAGTGCCAGCAGGCCGATGCCCACAAAGACGCTGAGCTAGCCCATGGCCAGGATCAGGTTGCCCAGGATCTTTCCGGCCAGCAGCTGGCGGATGGGGATGGCCGTGGCCAGGATTTCCACCACCCGGTTCTGCTTTTCCTCCACCACCGAGTTGGCGATAGGCATGTCGAAGATCATGGCCGACATGTAGAAGAGGAAGGAAAATATGAATGCCATGGCCTGGGCCATGGAATTGCGTTCGTGGTTGCCCTCCAGCAGCACCGCGGTGACTGTGGAGCCCGCCGTCAGTGTCTGGACCTCCACGCCCAGCTTTTCGGCGTTGCGGGCCAGCGCCTGGCTGCCCGCCGCCTCAGCCAGGAGCTGTTCCACCGAGCCGGGAACGTCCTTAAGCCCGGTAAGGCTGTAGCCGCCGGAATCGGGGAGCAGCACCAGGTCAATGTCGCCGGCCCGCAGGGCATCCAAGGCCTGCCCGTCGCTGTCAAAGGTGCGGGCTGTCAGCTCCACCGACTGGGATTTTTCGATGGCGAGTTCGTTGGCGGCGGAAACGAGGGCCGCGGCAGCACCGCCGTCGGACATTCCCACCGTTGATTCGGTGGTCTTGCCGGCAAGAAACCCGGAAACCACCACGGAACCGACAATGAGGGCGAGGGTGACGAGCGTGGAGATGATGAAGGACTTGTCCCGGACCTTTACCGTGACTTCCCGCAGCGTCACGATCAGCCAGGGTGCCGTGGGCGGGGCTGCGGTGTCCGGTGCCGGCGGAATCGGGCGGCCGGCGGGTGTGGTTTTCAGCGTGGTGCTCATTGGATGACCTCACGGTAGATGGCGGCCAGGGAGGGGCGTTGCGGGGCGAACTCGGTCACGTCGCCGCGCTCCAGTGCCGCACGCAGGATTCCCTGGGCGGCGGCATGGTCCGGGAACTCAACCACGGCCCGCGGGCCGTCGACGTCCAGCACGCGCACCCGGGGTTGTTCGCGCAGCCAGCCCGCATCAGGCGGCGTCACCAGCACGTGCCGGGCACCGGCGCGGTTGCGGAGCTCCTCCGCCGTGCCGGAGGCCACGATGGAGCCGTTGGCCAGGACCACCAGGTTGTCGCAAAGTTGGTCGATCAGGTCCAGCTGGTGGCTGGAGAACAGGATGGGCACGCCCGTTGCGGCACGCTCCGCCAGCAGGGACGTCATGGAATCCACGGCCAGCGGGTCGAGGCCGGAAAAGGGTTCGTCGAGGATCAGTGCTGTGGGGTGGTGCATGAGCGATGCTGCGACCTGCACCCGCTGCTGGTTGCCCAGGGAGAGCGATTCGAGCTTGTCCCTGGTGCGGTCGGCAATGCCGAACCGGTCCAGCAGGCCCAGTGCCTCCGTTCGGGAATCGCCGCGGCTCATGCCGTGCAGCTGGCCCAGGTATTGCAGCTGGTCCAGGACGGGCTGCTTGGGGTAGAGCCCGCGCTCTTCCGGCATGTAGCCAAAACGTGCCCGGTCCTGGCCGGTGATGGCGCTGCCGTTGAAATGCACGGAGCCGGCATGGGATTTCAACACGCCCATGATGATGCGCATCGTGGTGGTCTTGCCGGCGCCGTTGGCCCCGACAAAGCCGGTCATGCCGTTGGCCGGGACGGTGAACGACACGTCATCCAGGACGGTTCGTTCGCCAAATCGGCGGGTGAGGTTGTGTACTTCCAGCACTGGTCTCGAGTCCTTGGATTGCGGATGGCCCTGCAGGGGATTGCTTTTGCCTCCCAATATATTCGGCAGGCAGCGGCAACCGGATCGGCCGGAAGAATGAAGTTGTTGCGCGGCGGGCGGGCCGCAGGCCTCAGCCCTCCTCCAAAGGGATGAGGCGGGCGCGGTAGGCGAAGACCACGGCCTGGACCCTGTCGCGCAGGCCGGCCTTGGCCAAAATGCTGGACAGGTGCGTCTTGACAGTGGCCTCCGAGAGGGAAAGCCGGGCGGCAATCTCCGCATTCGACAGGCCGCCGGACAGCGCCACCAGGACCTCCCGTTCCCTGCCGGTCAGTGCGTCGAGCGCACGCTGTTCCTGCTCCCCGATCTGCAGGCGGGCCGCCGCCGCGACGGCGGGCGCGGGTGCGGCCGGCGACGGCGAGGTGCCCCGGCGGATGATGCGCAGGGTCACCTCGGGGGAGAGCAGCGCATTCCCGCCGGCAACGGCATGGACGGCCTGCATGAGCACCTCCGGCTCCGTGTTCTTGAGAAGGAAGCCACTGGCACCGGCATCGAGTGCCGCAAAGAGGTAGTCGTCGCGGTCAAAGGTGGTCAGCACAATGACCTTTGCCCCGCCTTCGGCAGCGATCTGCGCGGTGGCGCTCACGCCGTCGAGCACGGGCATTTGAATGTCCATCAGCACCACATCCGGCCGCAGGGCCCTGGCAGATTCCACAGCCTCGACGCCGTTGGCCGCGGTGCCCACAACGTCCAGCGACGGGTCGGTGCCCAGGATGAGTTCCAGCGAGGAGCGGATCAGCGCCTGGTCGTCGCAGATGAGAACCCGGATGCGGCTCATGCCCGGGCCTCCGTGGTGCTGGACAGGACGCGGAGTCGGGCGCGGGTGCGCCAGCCGGCAGGTGTGCGGGGGCCGATGTCCACCAGCCCCTGGTGCAATTCCGCCCGCTCCTGGATTCCCCTGAGCCCGAACCCGCTGCCCCCCGTGCCCGGGCGGGCAGCGCCGTTGTCCGTCACTTCCACTTCAACCCAGTCGCCGTGGCCGCCGTGGCCGCTCCGCAGTGAAAGCACCGCGCTGCGTGCGGTGGAATGCTGGCGGACGTTGGCCAGGGATTCCGCGGCAATCCGGTACAGCGCCAGGCTCAGGCCAGCCCCCAGGGAGTCGATGAATCCCGGCCGGTGCTCCACCACGATCAGTTCCACCTCCACACCGGTCTGCCGGGACTGTTCCAGCAGCGCCGGAATGTCCCGCAGCGAGGGTTCCGGGGCGCGCCCGGCAGCTTCTCCGGGTCCGCCCTTGCCCGCGCGGTCCTCATGGCGCAGCACACGCAGCAGGGACCGGGTTTCCCCCACGGCCGCCCGGGCAGACCCTTCGATTCCGTGCAGCAGTTCCGCTGTCCGCTCCGGGTCCCTGGGCTGGACCAGCCGGGCTGCTGCGGCCTGCACGCCGACGGCGGAGATGTGGTGTGCCACGACATCATGGAGTTCGCGGGCAATGCGCAGCCGCTCGTCAATGACGGCGCGGCGGGCCAGTTCCGCCGACTGCTCCTGCAGCTGGCGCGTCTGGGCCACCAGGACATCACGCTGCCACGCGCTGCGCCATGACATGTGTCCCAGGAACGTGGCGCCGCCAAAGAAGAAAATATTCACCAGGAAGCTGTAGCCCGCAAAGGCCAGCACGGGATCAATGACGCCCGAGGTGTCCGCCGCAGCGGGCAGGGCCAGATCCGAACCGAACACCAAGGATGCATTCGTGATGGAAAGGACCAGCCAGAGGAACATGGCAGCAATGACACTCCACAGAGCCACCGCCAGGGCGCGCCTGTCCCGGGCCCAGGTCACGGCGGAGTACAGGCCCACAAAATAGGCGATCTGGGGTGCCATCTGCACCGCGACCTGCGGGATCACAATGCCGAATCCGATGAAGCCCGCCGAGAGCGCCAACATGGACATGATGGGGAACCGCCGCCGCAGGGCCAGCGGTGCGGTCATGGCCGCAATGGCAAGGTAGCTCATCAGGCGGTCGGGGGCGCCGTCGGACGGGCCAAAGCTCAGGATCATTTCCATGCCGGCCAGGGAAATGGCCATGACGCCGAGGGCAACCCAGACGTCACGGACCAGCAGTGCCGCCGGAGGCTGCGTCCGCTCCCATTCCGGGGGAGGGAAATCCCCGGGCAGGAATCTATCGCGCAGGGCCTGTAGTTTCATCGTGCAATCCTAAACTGGCCGGATGGGACCCAACCACTGCAAAACCTATCCCATCACCGGCCGGTGCATCGGGGCGTGGTCCGCCCGGCACCCGCCAAGATGGGAGAATTGCCGTGTGGGACATATTGACGTTGCAAACATTGACTATTTTCTCTCCGACGGCCGGCAGCTGCTTAACGGGGTGAACTTTCGCGTCTCCGACGGCACCAAGACGGCCCTGATCGGGCCCAACGGCACCGGCAAGACCACGCTGCTGCGCATCATCTGCCAGGACATCAAGGCGGACGAGGGTGCTGTTTCGCGCTCGGGGAGCATGGGCGTGATGCGCCAGTTCGTGGGGCAGGTCCGCGATGACAGCACGGTGCGCGACCTGTTGCTGTCGGTGGCATCGGACAACATTGCGGCCGCGGGCAGGGCCGTTGACGACGCCGAGCTGGCCATGGTGGAGCGTGACGACGAACCCAGCCAGATGGCGTACGCACAGGCCATCGCCGACTGGGGCGACGTGGGCGGCTACGAGATGGAGACCACCTGGGACGAGGTCACCATGGCCGCCATGGGCATGGACTTCTACTCAGCGCAGCACCGCAAGGCGGCCTCGCTGAGCGGCGGCGAGCAGAAGCGGCTCGTGCTGGAGGCGCTGTTCTCCGGTCCCGACGAGCTTCTGCTCCTCGATGAGCCCGACAACTACCTCGACGTGCCCGGCAAGCGCTGGCTCGAGGCGAAGATGGCGGAGTCGGACAAGTCCGTGCTGTTTGTCAGCCACGACCGGGAGCTGCTGGCCAACGCCGCGGACCGGATTGTCACGCTGGAGCCGGGCATCAACGGCGCCTCGAGCTGGACGCACGGCGGCGGATTTGAGTCATATGTGAAGGCGCGCGAGGACCGCAACGCCCGTTTTGAGGAGCTGCGCAAGCGCTGGGACGAGGAGCACATCAAGCTCAAGGAACTCGTCAACATGTACAAGACCAAGGCGGCCTTCCGCTCCGACATGGCCAATCGCTACCAGGCCGCGCAATCACGGCTGGCACAGTTCCTCGAGAAGGGTCCGCCGGAAGCACTGCCGATCGAGCAGAACGTGAAGATGCGGCTCACGGGCGGGCGCACGGCGAAGCGTGCAATCGTCGCCACGAAGCTGGAGCTGACAGGGCTCATGAAGCCGTTCAGCACCGAGGTGTGGTTTGGCGACCGCGTGGGCGTCCTCGGCTCCAACGGCTCGGGCAAGTCCCACTTCCTGCGACTGCTGGCCGCGGGAGGTTCGGATCCGGACAAGGAACACGAGCCGGTTTCCGACGTCACCATTGCACCCGTGCCCCATGAAGGTTCCGTGAAACTCGGTGCACGCATCCGCCCCGGCTTCTTTGCCCAGACGCACGCCCGCCCGGACCTTTTGACACGCACTTTGCTGGATATTCTGCACCGCGGGGACGAACACCGCTCCGGCATGGGGCGCGAAGCCGCTGCCGGTGCTTTGGATCGTTATGGTCTGGCGTCCAGCTCGGAGCAAAAGTACGATTCCCTCTCCGGTGGTCAGCAGGCTCGCTTCCAGATTCTGCTCCTGGAGCTCTCCGGTGCCACCTTGCTCCTGCTCGATGAGCCTACTGACAACTTGGATCTACACTCAGCTGAGGCGCTGGAGAAGGCCATCGATTCCTTTGAAGGAACTGTTTTGGCGGTCACTCACGACCGCTGGTTCGCCCGGTCCTTCGATAGGTTCTTGGTGTTCGGCTCCGACGGTAAAGTCTACGAATCTGATGAGCCGGTATGGGACGAAAAGCGCGTCGAGCGCGCCCGCTAAGCCAAGCAAGGCAAGAAATGCCATAGTTTGACGAAAATGCCACGGTTACAACCGTGGCATTTTCGTCAAACTATGGCATTTTTCATAGCTGCGCAGGACATGCCGCTAGAGTTGACGCAACGTCGCAAAAAACTTCGGCGACATGTCTTTGGTCAGCCTTGTGTAAAGAGTAAATCCCCTATGAATAAGCAGGCGGTCCGCGCGGCCACCATCGCCACTTTTGCCGTCTTCGCCATCAATGGTTTTGTGTTTGCCAGTTGGGCTGCACGGATTCCGGCAGTGACCCGTATCCTCGATCTGACATCGGGCGAAATGGGTCTGCTCCTGCTGACGATCGCCGCGGGTTCGGTCATTGCGCTCCCGATGGCAGGAACTGTTGTGGGCCGGATCGGCACGGCGAACACGATTCGTGTTGGCGGCTTCACAGTTGCTGTTGGTGGCCTCATTGTTGCCATCGCCTTGGCGCAGCACTCGGTCCTCTTGACGGGTGTTGGCCTGTTCTTCTTCGGCATTGGTATTGGCCTCTGGGACGTGGCGCAGAACATTGAGGGCGCAGACGTTGAACGGCATCGCGGCAAGACCATCATGCCGCAATTCCATGGAGGTTTCAGCGGCGGCGCCCTCATCGGAGCGCTCGTGGGCGCCGGCCTTTCGGCTCTCGATGTCAGCATGTCCGCCCATTTGTTCGTCATCGTCATAGGCGTCAGCATCTCCATGGTGTTTGTGCCGCGCCACTTCCTGCCGGAGAGGGCAAACAACGCCAGCCAGCAGACACAAGCCACCACGGTTCTCAAGGGCCGCAGTGCTTGGACCGAGAAGCGAACACTCCTGGTGGGGCTGGTGGTGCTTGGTGCGGCCTTGACCGAGGGGGCGGCCAATGACTGGATTGCCAAGGCTGCCGTTGACGGGCTCGGCTCCACCGAAGCCCAAGGCGCCATCATGTTCGCTGTCTTTGTTGCATCCATGACGCTCTTCAGGTTCTTTGGCGGCCGCTTGATTGACCAGTTTGGCCGGGTTCCGGTGCTGTACGGCAGTTTGGGATCAGCGCTGCTGGGCCTGGTCATTTTTGTTCTGGCGCCGAACATGCTGCTGGCCGGCATGGGTGCCGTGCTCTGGGGTGCCGGTGCCGCGATGGGCTTCCCGATGGGTATGTCCGCGGCTGCCGATGATCCTGCACGGGCCGCCGTCCGAGTCTCAGTGGTTTCCACCATTGGCTATGTGGCGTTTTTGGCGGGCCCGCCTCTGCTGGGATTCCTTGGCGATCATGTCACCATTCGCTGGGCGCTGCTGGCGATCGCCGTTGCCATTGTGGCTTCGATCCTGACCGCACCAGCGGCGAAACCACTGCCAGAGTCGGAGTTTGAAAAGAGCAGTAACTAAGCGGCCTGCGAGTTCTTTTGAATGCTGCCCGCACGAATATTCCAAACCAGGCATTTATCTCTCAATAAGGCCCAGAGTAGAAGTGTCAGTCCGGCACCCAACAGGGCTCCGGCGATGGTGTCTGAGGCCCAGTGGACACCCAGATAGGTGCGGCTGTACATCATGGCGACGCTGAGAATGGTGCCGCTGACCCACATCCACACTCTGCCCAGAACCACAGCCGTGACCACCATGGCTGTTACCGTTCCACTGACGTGCCCCGAGGGATAAGAGCCGTGGTCAACGGGGACCAGATGATCTCCCGGGCGTGGGCGGTCCACTAAATATTTGATCAGGTGAGTCAGCCCCAGGGCGCCTAGATTGACGGCCGCCGTGAAGAGCGCCAAGCGCCAATGGCGGCGCAATAGCACCAAGAGTAAAAGCACAGAGTAGATGACCATGCCGGTATTGCCAGCAAAATCCAACACCCGGTTGGCGTCGGTGAGCCACGGTGTCCGGGAGCTGCGCATCAGCTGGTACCAGCCGTCGTCGAACTTTTGAAAAGGGGGATGGTTGCCGGTGGCCAACATCAGCCAAGCCCCGGCCAGCAGAACCGCTAGAGCGGGCAGCGAAACCCACAACAGTCGCGGCCGCGACCATGCCAAGGGATGCAGCGCAGCAGATGGAGAGGTGGAGTGGGGCATCCTTCAAGTTTAGGGGGCGGATCCTTGCTGGACGTGTCATCCAATAGGACTACCCTGAATGAACCCTGAATCATCCCTGAGATGGAAGATATCTGCGGTGTGAGTGCGTACGGTTGTTATAGATTCGAAAAAAGACGCTCGCCATGGACGTGGCGGCGCTCATCCAAAGGGGATGTCCACATGATTGAGGCAGTAAACCTGGCCAAGCACTATGGGGCCAAGACCGCGGTTGGCGGTGTCACGTTTACCGTCAAGCCGGGAATGGTGACCGGCTTCCTGGGGCCCAACGGCGCCGGCAAGTCCACCACCATGCGCATGATCGTGGGACTGGACAAGCCGTCCCGCGGCACGGTCACCGTGAACGGCAAACCCTACGCAAAGCACCACGATCCGCTGCACCAAGTGGGTGCCCTGCTGGACGCCAAGGCCGTACACACCTCGCGCAGCGCGTACAACCACCTGCTGGCCATGGCCGCCACGCACAGCATCCCCACCAAGCGCGTCAACGAGGTCATCGATATGACCGGTCTGGCCGCCGTGGCGAAGAAGAAGGCCGGTGGCTTCTCCCTCGGAATGGGCCAACGGCTCGGCATTGCCTCAGCCCTGTTGGGTGATCCGCAGACGCTGATCTTGGATGAACCGGTCAACGGCCTGGATCCCGAAGGTGTGCAATGGGTGCGTAACCTCGCCAAGCACCTTGCCGCACAGGGTAAAACCGTGTTCTTGTCATCGCACCTCATGAGTGAAATGGCGCTGACCGCGGATCACCTGATTGTGATTGGCCGCGGCCAGATCATCGCCGATGCCCCGATCGAGCAGATCCTCGCCGGCACGCAGGAGGCCAAGGTGCGGATCCGCACTCCTGAGGTAACCCGGCTGAGCCAGCTATTGGCTAACCAGGGCGTTCAGGTGCAGTGTCACGAGAACGAAACCCTGGAAGTCACCGGGCTCGACCCGCGCCAGATCGCCCAAGTGGCGCTGCAAAACCAGGTCCTGGTCTATGAGCTGATGCCGCTGACCACCTCCCTGGAAGACGCCTACTTCAACCTGACCAAGGATGCGGTGGAGTACCACTCGCAGGATCTGAACAACAATGCGCAGGCTCCGGCCGCTGTGAAGGGACTCTAAAGATGAGCACGACGACGATTTCCTCACCTCAGCGCGCTACCGGCGGTTCACTGACTTTTGCCGGTGTGCTGCGCAGCGAATGGATTAAGTTCCGGTCCCTGCGCTCCACCCAGTTGCTGCTGGCCTTCACCTTTCTGGCGGTGGCGGGCATAGGTATTTTCGTAGCCTGGGTTCAAGCCTGGACCGTTCAAGGGGTGATGCAGAGCGGTATGGGTATGGGTATGCCAGGCGAACCGTCCACGACCATGACCCTGGATCAAGCTCAAGAGGCATTAGGGTTTAGTCTCTACGCAATTCCCAACGCGGGCCTGCAGATCGGCATCCTGATCCTGGGTGCCTTGGCAGTCATGCTGATCTCCTCGGAGTTTGGCACGGGCATGATCCGCTCCACCATGACGGCTGTGCCTAAGCGGCTCCCTGCGTTCTTCGCCAAAGCAGTTGTGCTGGTGGTGGTTTCCTACGTACTGACCCTGCTCGCCGCCATCGTCACCACCTTGGTGGCCATGCCCATCTTCAGCGCCTACGGCGTTGAGTTGTCCTTCGGCACGGACGGTGTTGTGTACTCCATCCTCATGGGTGGCCTGTATGTGGCCGGTGTTTCCTTGATTGGTTTGTCCCTGGGCACGCTGCTGCGCAGCTCCGCCGGCGGCATCATTGTCCTCGTTGTGGTCTTCTTCCTCCTAGATGTTGGGACTCAGCTGCTGACATTGCTGCCTGGTGAATTCTGGAAGAACCTGAACCAGTACGTACCCAGTGTGGCCGGCGGCCGCATGTTGGAGATCATTGAGAAGGCGGCGTTTATCACCCCCTTCGCAGGCGGAATGATCTTCGTGGGCTGGATCCTGCTGTTCATGATCCCGGCCTTGATTTCCCTCAAGACTCGTGACGTCTAAGAGACGCTGACGTCTCCAGCGATTTGCTGGGGAACCTAAGCTTTGACTTATGCGCACAAAAGACCAGGCGGGGGCCGCGGAACGAACGGCCGTTTCCCCCGCCGACGTACCTTCCGCTGAACGGCGGGCCGATGAATTCACGGCCCGCCGTCGTGGTGCTTTGCGAACCTTTTTCTACAACCACCCCCGCGTCATGGACGTGGTGGTGGTTTTTGCGTATCTGCTGGCGGGATCAGGAATTTTCCTCAGCGGTGACCTTTACGTCAATCTGAGCGAGCACGTGGTCATCGTCCTGGCCTCGGCCACGGTACTGATGTTCCGCCGCGATAAACCACTGGCAGTGCTGGCGATCGTTTCTGTTTTTGAAGTCCTCAATATTGTGGTGGTACCTACGGCCGGCAATATTGGTGTTGGCATTTGGTTTGCCTTGTATTCCGTGGCCGTGCGGTACAAAGCGGTGATCAGCTTTGCGTTGGGGCTGGTGTCCGGCGTACCGCTGATGGTTTTCATCTTATTTCTCTACCAGTACCCGGCCGGGCTTCTTCCCGAAGGTGGCCCGAGCGCCGCCGCCAGCAATGTCATTTCAGCGATTGTCATCCTGCTGTCAAACATCGTTGCCACTGGAATTGGTGCCGCAGTGCGTAGCCGTCGCAAACATGAAGCCGAATTGCGCCAGTGGGCTGTCCGCACCGCCGAACTGGCCTCCGTGGCAGAACGGAACAGGATTGCCCGGGAAATGCATGACGTGGTGGCTCACTCGCTGACCGTCATGGTGGCACTTAGCGATGGGGCCGCCGTCGTGGTTAAACGTGATCCGGCCAAGGCGGGAGACGTGCTGGGGCAGCTGTCCCAGACGGGGCGCACGGCGTTGGCGGATATGCGCCGCGTGCTGGGCGTGCTGCGCGAAGATGCCGGCAGCATCCGTTCCCCGCAGCCCGACCACACAGACATGGGTGCCTTGATCGAAGGTTTCCGCCAAGCCGGGCTGCCCCTCACCTTCACCCAGTCGGGGCCGCCACTGCCGGAAGACCCGGCACTGGCACTGACCGTTTATCGGATCGTGCAGGAGTCGCTGACCAATGTGTTGCGCTACGGCGCTTCGGTGTCCCGGGTTGTGGTGGTGGTGGAGAACAACCTGATCCACGGCGAACTCACGGTACAGGTCATTGACAACGGCCGCGGGACCCTCGATGCTTCGATTGGGACGGGACGTGGCATTGTGGGTATGCAGGAACGTGCGCGAATCTACGGAGGAACGGTCGACGCCGGACCGGCTCCACGGGGCGGGTGGCTCGTGGCGGCAGTCCTGCATCCTACGGAATGTTCGGAGTGAATTTTTTGAAGGGGGATATTTTGATCAATTCCGTGAGGACGGACAGTCCCATCAAGGTCCTGCTCGTGGACGATCAGCCACTGCTGCGGATGGGTTTCCGGCTGATTCTTGAGGGCGAAGATGACATGCAGGTGGTGGGTGAGGCCTCCAATGGCATTGAAGCGCTGCGGGCTGTAGAGGGCCTGCAACCAGATGTGGTGCTGATGGATGTGCGGATGCCGCTCATGGACGGAATCGAAGCCACCGGCAAAATCAGCGCATCCCCTTCGGAGGCAAGAGTCATCATTCTGACCACTTTTGACCTCGACGAGTACGCTTTTGCCGGCTTGCAGGCTGGGGCCAGCGCCTTCCTGCTCAAAGACGTGGCGCCGTCGGACTTGGTTCACGCCGTGCGGCTCGTGGCCAGTGGTGACGCGGTGGTGGCCCCGCGCGTCACGCAGCGGCTCCTTGAGAACTTTGTTCGCAACAGCCCGCCGCGCCAAAATCTTCATCCCGACCCGTTGCTGGAAGAGCTCACGCCACGGGAACTTGAGGTTGCTCAGTGCATTGCCCAGGGGCTTTCCAATGCCGAGATCGCCCATGCGCTCTTCCTTTCCGAAGCCACAGTCAAAACCCATGTTCGGCGTATTTTGACCAAGCTGCACCTGCGTGATCGGGTCCAAGTGGTGGTGTATGCCTACGAAACCGGCATGGTGGTCCCCAGCAATCCGGACTACTAGCTGGCCACGTAGAGCCTGTGTGCACCGGCCGCCACCCTTCGTGATTGAATCGAAGTATGACTTCTGTGGAACACATCCTGGACCTGCGCGATTTCATTGATGCCTCACCATCGAGCTTTCATGCGGCGGGTGAAGCTGGCCGCCGACTCGCCGGGGCAGGTTTCACGCAGCTGAACGAGACCGAGCCGTGGCCGGTGCACGGAAAATTCTTCATGATCCGCGACGGCGCCATCATGGCATGGATTGTGCCCGAGCACGCCACCGTCACCACGCCGTTCAACATTCTGGGTGCGCACACGGATTCACCATCATTCAAGCTCAAACCGAAGCCCACCACGGGCCGATTTGGCTGGCTGCAGGCCGGAGTTGAGGTTTATGGCGGGCCGCTCATTAACTCCTGGCTGGACCGTGAACTGCAATTCGCAGGCCGCTTGGTGAGCCTTATCGGGGTTGAAACGTTGGTGGCCACCGGGCCGCTGCTGCGTTTCCCGCAGCTGGCCATTCACTTGGACCGGGGCGTCAACGATGGGCTCAAACTCGATAAGCAGCACCACATGAATCCCGTGTGGGGGCAGGGCAATGCGCCGGATGAGGACCTTTTGGGGCTGCTCGCAGAGCGCGCGGGCGTGGATGCGGGCACGATCGGTGGCTACGACATTGTTGTGGCCGACACCCAGCCCGGCCAAGTATTTGGGGCCAACAACGAATTTTTCGCCGCCGGGCGCATGGACAATCTGAGCTCCGTGCATGCGGGTCTAGTGGCCTTGATCGCGGCAGCCCAAGCACCCCTTTCCGGGGTGATTCCGGTACTGGCGGCCTTTGATCATGAGGAGATCGGCTCCGGATCACGCTCTGGAGCCTGCGGTCCCATCTTGGAGGATGTCTTGACCCGGGTGTCGGATGGTTTGGGCGCATCGGTGAGTGAACGACGTCGTGCTTTCGCCAGCTCATTCTGCGTCTCGGCTGACGCCGGGCACGCCGTCCACCCCAACTATTCCGAGCGCCATGATCCCGCCAACCTGCCGGTGCTCAACGGCGGACCGTTGCTGAAAATCAACGCAAACCAGCGCTATGCCACCGACGCGGTGGGCGCGGCAGTGTGGGCCAAGCTTTGCGCCGCAGCGAATGCTCCGTATCAGGAGTTTGTATCCAACAACGATGTTCCGTGCGGGTCTACGATTGGACCGTTGACGGCGACGCGGCTGGGTATCAGAACGCTCGACGTGGGCACGCCGTTGCTGTCAATGCACTCGGCGCGGGAGCTATGCGGAGTGGATGACCCGCTCCATCTGGCGCGCATTGTGCAGACGTTCTTCGGGTCTGCCGTCTAAGCGCGGGCCGCCATCCAAGCGCAAGTCAGGCTGCGAGACTGACCACCAGGTTGATGGTGGTGGCCAGGATTCCGGTACCGAAAACAAACGCCAGCAGACTATGCCGCAGTACGGCCGAGCGCATGGCGCGGGTGGTGATACTGGTGTCGGAGACTTGATAGGTCATGCCGACACTGAAGGCCATGTAAGCAATATCCGTATATTGCGGTGGCGCGTCCTGGTTGAAGCCAATTCCGCCGGGCTCGCCGCTGTAATAAATCGTGGCGTAGCGCAGCGTGAATAGTGTGTGGACCATGAGCCAGGACATGGCTGTAGCGGTCAGCGCGAGCATGGCCAGTAGAAACCGTTCGGTCCCTTGCACGTCCTTGCTGCCCACCATGACGAGCACCACGGCGGCCAAAGAACCCAGCGCTGCCAACAAGATCAGCAGATCGGTGGTGCCTAGACCCGGATCTTCCTCCTGTGCATGGGTGGCCGTTTGTGCTGCATCCATCGGGGCAATTTGCAGCCACACCGTGGCGTTATAGATCAGTGCAGCGACGGCCCAACCCACTGCTGGGGCGTAGACCCAGGCGCCCAACAATCCCATGAGAACGATAGCGGCGGCTCCGCATACCAGCATTGCGGCAATACGCAGTTGCCGGTGCCGGGCCCGGGCCGAGGAATCTTGGTTCATGCTGTGATCATGCCATGGGCGGAGCCCCCGTTGCGGTATCCCCGCGGCACAGGCCGATAAAGGCGCCCAGTTCTGCCATGCCTTCGGGGCGTCCTGGCATGAAGTTGCTCAGTTCGGGGGAGCGGATGATGACGGCCCGCCACTGCCCCCGTGAGACGGCAACGTTGATGCGATTGCGATTCAGCAAAAATTCCATGCCGCGCGGTGCCCCCGACGGGTCCGCGCAGGCCATGGTCACCAACACCACTGGAGCCTCCTGGCCCTGGAATCTGTCCACGGTGCCGACCCTGACATCGGGCAGTCCCGCTTCATCCAGCATCTCCCGGACCAGATTGACCTGCGCGTTGTAGGCGGCCACCACCAAGATGTCCTCCTGGCCCAACGGGAGGGGTTGCTTGTCAGGACCCGGTGTCCATATTAGGCCGAGATGCTCTTTCGCCTGGGCGACCACTTCCGCTGCTTCCTCGGGGGAGGACTGCTTGTTGTCCTTATCGCTCCCCGGGTTTTGGCTCACATAGATGGTTTCCACGCCGGGGGCCTTGCCGGCAAGATGACGCAGGGACGCCGCCGGTGCGGAGAACAGTTTTCCTTCGTAGCTGAGCCTAGACACCGCGGCGCACAACTCGGGGTGCATGCGCCAGGAATCGGCGAGGAAATAGCCCATCTCCTCGGGTAGTGTGGCGTGACCCTTCGATAACCAGCCCAGCGCCGATTCATCCACAGGTGCCGGATGGGAGCCCTGCGTGACCTGTGGCAGTTGCTGCGGATCGCCCAGCAGGAGCAGGTTCTTCGCGGACCGGGCCACGGCCAAGGTGTTGGCCAGCGAGTACTGTCCCGCCTCGTCAATGACCAGCAAATCCAGGGAGCCTTCAGGGACATTGGCGCCGGTCATGGTCCACGCCGTGCCACCGATCAGCGCACCCTCAGGACTGGAGAGGAGCTTGCCGAACTGCTTATCGTCAGTGATTTTCCACGGGACATCGTGCGGGGCAGCGAGCTTTTTGCCCACGCGCTCCGGATCAACGCCGGCTTTTTCAATGGCTGCGCGGAGCATGTTCTCCACCACCGCATGCGACTGCCCCACCACACCGATTTTCTTGCCCTGTTTGATGAGGTTGGCAATGACGTGCGAGCCTACATGCGTTTTGCCCGTTCCGGGCGGGCCCTGAACAGCAAGGTAGGAGTGGTCCAGCTTCAGCACCGCCTCGGTGATGGCACCGATGTAGTCGTATTCGCGGATGCTGTGCCCATCTTCTTGCACGACGGCGGACGGGAGACTTGCGCCGCCGTTGAACCTGGGTGTGGTCTTGCGCAAGATGTCGATGCCCGGGTGATTGGGAAGGTGCGGAAGATTGTTGCCAACTTTTTCGGCCAACTCAGCCAGAGCAGCCTTGATTGATTTGGCGTTGATTGGTTGGTCGGGTGTCAGTGCCATGGGGAGCTGCTTGTAAGGCGGCACCTTCATAGAGGATTTGTCCTTGACGATCAGCGTGGTGAGCTCCGGTGTGGCAGGATCCGAGACGTCCTCCACGATGGTGATATTGAACAGGCCATCGCGCTGTTTTGGATACTCGGAGTCTTCACTCAACCCCTCAGGAAGCGGGCCAGCGATCATGCCAAACCATGATGTGCCAGGGCGGAAATCAGAGCCTTCGGTGGCGGTGCCGGTCACTTTGAGTGTGCGTGTTTCGGTCTTTGCTTTGGGAGTGGCTTTGGCCCAGTCCTCGAGTACTTCTACATCCTGGATCAGGAGCATGTTCCGCTCTTCGTTCCACGATTCCGGGCCCTTCTCCAACCGATCAAAGTGCCCCCACCAGAACTTCTTATCCTCACGGCGGTGGTAGCTCGCCGCGGCAGACACCATGGCGATGGCATTCTCGTCATCACTGAGTTTGTGCGTGCTGTCCTGGGCCGTCAACTGCGCAATATACGCATCCAGCTTGAGCTCACCTTCGGTGGGTTCAAAGCTGCTCGCTTTCGGCTTTTCGTCGTCCGTTTTTGGTAGCTTTCCGCTGCCTTCGGTCCATGTTTCGATTTCAACGGCGGCCTTAATCTCAAATAGCCAGTCGCGCAAGCGCAGGGTCGAGAGACAGTCGTACTCGTTGTAGTCGGAGATGGACGCGATGATCTTCGTGGCTTCTTGTACCTGTTCGGCGTCCCCGGCCAGTCCGGCGTCGCGCGCCTTGCAGTAGTTTGCATAGGCAACCACAGATGCGCCGGCATCCTTAACATCGCCGGATCTGGTGTTCTCGCCCATATAGAACGGCTCTAGTTTCTTGATCGAGTATGAGCTCTCGGAGATGCGCACCGACTGTCGGACGGTATCCAGTAGGTCAACGAGGAGACCGCTGCGCAGCCAATCGTCCACGGTGTCCTCGGCCGCCTTGTCGCCGTGCAGGATTGCCAGATTGCGCAGTGCTGACTTCTCATAGGGTGCGTAATGGTAGACGTGCATGGCGGAGTCTTTTGCGCGCCGAGCTTCGACGTAGGCGATGAAGTCCTTGAAGGCCTTGCCCTCTGCGGCGCGGGAGTGCGCCCAAAACGGCACAAATTTCTCCGGTGTTCCGGCCGGAGCAGCTGGGTCTGGAGCCTCGATGGAGCCGAAGAGGTACTCAAGTCCCCACTTTTCGCTCACGGCATCCTGCCAGAGCGGATCGCCCTCAAAGTCGAAGAAGATGTCCCCGGGGCTTGGCTTTGGCAAACGACTGATGGTCGGCAGGACCTTGTAACTGACGGGGTGGGCGCCGTCGCCCGTGCCCGCGGTGACTGTCTTGACATCAGGTTCCAGCCCGAGCTGCATGCGAGCCTGATCGCGCAGACGTACCAGCGGACCCTTGACCTGGTCTTCAGGCAGGTCCGCCAGCGCCTGGACCGTGGTGATGCCTTGCGCCATGAGCTTGCGGCGCTGGGAGCCGGTCATGCCATTGACCAGCAGTAAGTCCTGATGCTCGGCCACCTGCTGCGAGCAGTAGTCACAGCGCCCACAATAACTAATGCCGTTCTGCAGCCAGGCAACGGGCAGCGGTTGGGCTCGGTGCGCGGCAGTGAGAGCCAGAAACCGTTCCCGGTGTTCACGGAAGACGGGCAGCAAATCCGCCATCGAGTGGTTGCTGTGCTCCCTGTTGCCCAGCACCAGCGTGGCCACGGGTGCCACCGGAATCCCGTACTTCTCCAGCTGATCCCCATAAGCGGCCAGCTGCAGCAGCGCGCTGACGCGAGCATGGCGGGCCAGTTTGGTGTCGTGGACGGCGTACGAGCCGTCGTCCTGTTTCATCAGGAAATCCGCGAATCCCACCATTGAACCGTCAAAGAACGTGGCCTGGAAAACCACATCAGCACCTATCCGCAGCGCCTCCAGCGTTTCCTCACGCTTGGCGTCGAGATCGGCCCACGTGGGGGCGGCAGCTTTGCCGTCCGGACCCTTGGTGCGCTCAACAACCTTCACGCCTTTCCCCGTTGCCGCATCCCACTCGCCGAACTCTTCTTTGTATTCATGCAGGATCTTGTCCTCGAAGGCGTCGCCCAGTTTAGCGGCGCGTTCAAGCATCTCGTCCTTGGCGAAGCCCGGCTTGGTGGTCCGACCGAGCTTTTCATCCAGAATCCGCAGCGTCCGATACTGGCATTCGCTGGCCGTCACTAGGTCCGACGCCGAAAAGATCAGCGTTTTGTTGCCCTCGGGGGAGTCAAGCAAAAACATTGTGTGCCTTCCGTGCCGTACCTAGTAATTTAATGCAGCGTTGCTGCTCTTGAATCTAGCAAGGCCCACCCACATTGCCGCTTTCGCGGTGCGCGCTGGGCAGCATGTGAGGCAAGATGGGGGTGACACAGACTTGGAGAAGCCATGCCCACGTTCCGTTATGACACGATCCTTCCCTACCCTCGCGCTGAAGTATTCCGGTGGTTTACCCGGCCCGGCGCGCTGGTGCGGCTCACGCCGTCGTTCTTTGGGACCATTCACGCCGAACCCAGCGACGGCATCAATCCAGGTTCGACGGCGGTCATGGGAGTAGGCCTGCCGGGCGGGCTGGGGATGTGGCTGGGATCCGCGGCTGGAACGGTGCGCGGCATACTGCCCTTTGCCCCGGCGCGTTTGCCGTGGGCTCGCCCGGAGATTCGTTGGCACGCGCTGCACACCGAATTGGTGCCCGATGTCAGCTTCACCGATGTCATGGACCAGGGGCCACTGGCATCGAGCAGCCACACCCACACCTTTTCCGACGGTGAACCTGGCACCACGCTGATGCACGACGAGATGCGCTTCGAGCTGCCAAAACTAGCCCGCGGAAGCTGGACGCACCGGCAGATGCAGGGCGAACTTGGGCGCATGTTTGCCTTCCGTGAGCGGCAATTGCAGGCTGATCTGGCGTTTCATGCCGCACATGCGGGCGAGCCGCAAGTCATCGCGGTCAGTGGCGCGTCGGGTTTACTGGGCCGCCAGATTTGTGCGCTGCTGGGCGGCGGCGGACACACGGTGTTGAAATTGGTTCGGCATGCGCCGCGGGCCAATGATGAGATTTTCTGGGACCCGGACGCTGGCGTGATCGACTCCGCCGCGCTGGCCCGCTGCCACGCTGTGATCCACCTGGCCGGGCACCCCATCGGTGGGCGGTTCACGGAGGCCAACAAGGGGGCCATTCACCAGAGCAGGGTTCGCGGCACCGGGTTGCTGGCCAAGACTCTGGCGTCTCTAGCGTCCGACGGCGTGGCACGCACCTTGGTCTCCGGCTCCGCCGTGGGCTACTACGGCGCGGATCCGCACGCCTCCACTGAGGGTCGGCTGCCCGCGGCACTCGTGGAGTCCGATCCTGCTGGCAGTGACTTCCTTGCCAAGGTCTGCCAAGACTGGGAAGCCGCGTGCGCGCCAGCAGCCGAAGCCGGGGTCAGGGTGGTCAATGTCCGCACAGGCATTGCGCTCTCTGCCGGTGGTGGCGTTTTGCAGCGGCTGCTCCCGCTGTATCTGGCTGGCGTGGGTGGCCCGCTCGGAGAGAAGCAGTGGCAAAGCTGGGTGGGGATCGATGACATTACCGGGATTTTTGCCCACGCAGCACTGTCACCGGAGGTCAACGGCCCGGTCAACGGCGTTGCGCCACATCCCGTAACAGCAGGCGAGTTTGCGCGCATCCTGGGCCGCGTACTGCACCGTCCCGCCGCGCTGACGGTTCCGTCCATTGGTCCAAAGCTGCTGCTAGGGACGCAGGGAGCCGCTGAACTGGCCCTCGCCAGCCAGCGCGTTTCCGCTAAAAAGATCCAAGATTCGGGATACGAGTTCCGTCACACGGACCTCGAATCGGCCCTGCGCCACATTCTGGGCGCCAAAGAGTCGCACTGACGGGCGGCAAACGGGCGGCAAAAACTACGGCAGAGCATCAAACTCCGGGGGCGAATCCTCTTTTGCGGCGCCCATTGGCGTTGATCCACCACGCTATTCCGCCAATGGTCAGGCCGCCCCCGAGCAGGAGGCCAGCGATTCCCACCATGATGCCGCCGATGAACGTGAAGACACCAGTGAAGAGAGTGGTGAATTCAGAACTTTCGGTGATGACGGCGTCGACCGTTTCGGTGTCGTTGGCGTCGAATCCTTCGGCGCCGGAAGAGTTGCTGCTGGGACCGGAATAGCGGGGCCCCGGGGTGATGGTGATGGTGTAACTGCCAGCCTGCTGCGCGGAGAAGGAAGCAAAGGACTGTGCCTTGAAGCCGCCTAGCGTGCTACTTCCGCTGACCTCGGATCCCCGGACGGTCACGCGGGCGCCATCCGGACCGATGACGGTGACACTCTTACGGTCCAAACCAAATTGCCCATTCGGGCTCTGCTGGACTTCCCACAGATCGTAGGACAAACCACCAGGGGAAGTGAACTCATGGTCTTCGTCCACCGTCAGGCCGGCAAGAGCTCCGCTGCCGGGCTGACCCTGGGAAGTAATGACGTTCAGTGGAAGGGTCGAGACCATTGAGGTGATGGCGAAGATCAATGCCACGAGTCCTATCAGCAGGACGGCGATGCCGCTGAAGGTGAGAATTTTGGGCCCGGTGGTCGATGCTGGTTTGGGTGGAGGAGGCGGGTACATGCCCGCCAGATTACCAGCTGGCCTAGCTCACAGCATCGGTGACGTGCTCGATGGTGGCAGGATCCGGCGTCGTTCGCCAAGCGCGCACGCCGAGTGTGACCATGACGATGAGGACCGCCAGCGCCATCATATTGACCCAGAAAAATCCGCCGGCCGCCAACACTGGCCCGGCCAAAGCGGCCATGCCAGCGGCAGCGAAGTTCATGGTCATGTCATTGGCGCCCTGCAGCGGGACACGCAAATCTTCAGGTGCGGACTGATTCAGCAAGGACGATCCACCGATCAAACATGCCGACCAGCCCAACCCCAGCATAGTCAGCGCCATCGACATCAGGACCGGATCGTTGCCCTCCGAGACGATGGCCCCCAGCGTAATGGCGGCCAGGAAAATGCCGCAGCCGAGCATGACCACGGGCATCGCACCGAGCCTGTCCACGAGCCAACCAAATAGCGGGCTGGCAGCATACATGCCCAGAATATGGAGGCTGATGACAATACCGATGATCTCCAGCGAATGCCCATGCGCGTCCATGGCTACGGGGGTCATCACCATCACGCCCACCATGATGGCGTGCCCGCCCGTGACTGCCGCGAGGGCAAAGAGCGCTCGTGGATTGTGGCTCGCCAGCCGAAGCGCCCGCCACGCGCCATGGCGCTTCGCCCTTTTCGCCCGGTTCTTCGGCTTTTCTGTGCTGGCGGGGGAGGTTGGCTTGGCTTGTTGGGGAGCGGACGACGCCGGCCCCGCTAGTGCCGTAGCTGTGTCACCTGCCGCTGTGCTGGCTGCCGGCGCCACGAAGAAGACGGCAATGACGAGCGCTGCGGTGATGAAGGCGATCAGGGAGAAGACAAAGGGGCCGGAGAGTGGCACCAGGCCCAGCGAGATGCCGAACAATCGGCCAGGTTCGGACAAATTGGGTCCAGCCACCGAGCCGATAGTGGTGGCCCAGATAACGATGGCCATGGCGCGGCCCGCTTTTTCTGGGGCGGCACCGTCAACGGCGGCGTAGCGTGCCTGCAGCCCGGACGCCGTGGCCGAACCGAAGAACAACATGCCGGCCGCCATGAGCCAGAACTGACCCAGCGAGGCGGCCAGCAACACTAGTCCGGCACCCATGGCACCGAGCGCAAAGCCCGTGCTGAGAGCCCAGCGGCGCCCGGCCCGAACGGCGAGGTTGGCCAACGGTACGGCAACCAGCCCCGCGCCCAGAGCCGACGCCGTCTGCACAAAACCGGAGGCCGCCGTCGTGCCTGCCAATTGAGCGGCCAAGATTCCGCCCACGGCAACTCCCGAGGCGACACCCACGCCGGACAGCAATTGGCCAACAACCAGCACACCTTGGTTGCGGCGCTGACGGTCAAGAGAAATCATAAGTGGATCCTAGCCGAGGGCCTGGGCGGCGGCTTGGGCCACGGCCGCCGAGAGCGTATCGAGTCCTTGCGATTGGACCTTCCAGCGCTGCCAGAATAGCGGGATTCGGGAGAGGCGTCCGGGGATTAATTCCACGAGGTGGCCAGAGCGCAGCCCGTCCCGGCAATGGGCCTCGGGCATGAGGCCCCAGCCCAGTCCGAGCTTCACGGCCTCAGCGAATTGGATAGTGTCGGGGATGAAATGTTGTGTGCCGGAGCGGCGCCGGCCGGTGACTTGTGCGAAGAAGTTGTCTTGGAGGGTGTCGCTGCGGTCGAACTGGACGGTGGGGGCGGCTGCGAATGCTTCGGCCTTGAAACCGTTTGGAAACCACTTTTGCATGAAGCTGACGGAGGCAACGGCCCGGTAGTCCATGGTGCCCAGCGGGGTTGAGGAGCAGCCCTGAACCGGTGTTGCCGTGGCGGTGAGGGCGGCCATGACCGCGCCGGAGCGCAGCGAATTGACGGAGTGCTGTTCGTCCTCGCGGACCAGTTCCAGGCTCATGTTTCTCTCTGGCGGCAGCAGGGCGAGGGCGTCCATGAACCAGGTAGCGAGGGAATCGGCGTTGACCACGACGGCGATGGATCCGTGGTTGCCGGTGTTTAGGCCCAATTCTGCGGCCGCATCGTCTTCTAGCTGGCGCAGTTGCCGGGCGAGCTTGTGCACCACGTCCCCGGCTTGCGTGGCGGTGATGGGCGTGCCCCGGAGCAGGAGGACCTGTCCGGCAACGTGTTCCATGGCCTTGATGCGCTGCGACACTGCCGAGGCTGTGACGTGCAGGCTATGGGCAGCGGCATCAAAAGTGCCGCTCTCCAGTACCGCCAGAAAGGTCCGGAGTTGTTCTGACTGAAACCTGATCATTAGATTTCCTTAGGTAGCATGAAAAACATTAGCTGTACTGTTGATGTTCAGTCTAGTAGTTTCAATGCTTGTGACTACACTGAATATTTTTGCCACCCTGGCTACCGGGCTCGGCGCCGGCTTGGCCCTCATCATTGCCATCGGCGCTCAGAACGCTTTTGTGCTGCGGCAAGGCATTCGTGGCGAACACGTCGGCTTGGTGGTCTTGGTTTGCATGCTCAGCGATGTGGTCCTGATCGGCGCGGGAATCTTTGGAATTGGAACCGTGATCGCTGCGGTGCCTGCCGTTGTTGTGGTGATCAGATTGGGTGGAGCTGCCTTTCTGATCGCCTACGCAGGGCTTGCCGCTAAACGCGCATTCCGCCCCGGGGTGCTGACTACCGGGGACCGGCAGGGGAGCCTGAGCCGCAAAGCAGTCCTGGTCACTGCCCTAGCGCTGACCTGGCTAAACCCTCACGTCTATTTGGACACCGTGCTGTTGCTGGGAACTCTAGCCAACCAACACGGCGAATTGCGCTGGTGGTTCGGTGCAGGAGCTGCTGTTGGGAGCATCATCTGGTTTAGTGCCCTGGGGTACGGGGCAAAACTCTTGCGGCCCATTTTTGCCAAGCCCGGTGCGTGGCGCGTCTTGGACGGGCTGATTGCCGCCATCATGCTCTTTCTTGGTGTGAAGATGGCCTTGGGGGCGTGACGGCTCAGAGCCAGTCCATCTCCACTTGCAGGAATGACTCTGCAGAACGGATTGCCCCGGCGAACGCTTCTTCTTCCGTGGGAGATTTCTTCGGAGTGCGCAGATACCACTCGTGGAGGTTCGTATGGACCCGGGTGACACCTCCGCCTGCAGGGGCATAGAAAAGGGCAAAACGCTGCACTGGCCATTCAGCAGAGGTCTCGATGCCCACCAGCAGGGCAGCACCCAACGCCGGGTTAAACCATTGGGCGATAGGCCTGCGTCGGTCCTCAAAAAACAGTCCGGCAGCGTAGCGGGCTGCCACCACCGGGCCCATTTCGGCGCTCAACCTTTCGCGCCACAACGGCAGGATCACCGTGTCATGACGCTGCCATACAGCTGGGATCAGCGGCTGGTCGCTAGGGGAGCTCACACTTTAAGTCTAGTCAGAACTACACGGGGTGCCAGAGCTGACTTGCGCGGCGGCGGCACTCCAAGTTCCCTAGACGCTTATTCGCAGCCCACCCCGTCACCATCACGATCAAACTTGGACTGGAACCCCGGCTGGCCCACACGGATGGGTGCCGCTCCAGCAGCCCGGACTGCGGAGCAGTTCTGGTAATAAGGCGCTGGGGCCGGCGCTGGTGCTGGTGCCTGGACCAACGGAGCCGGGGCCGGAGCCGGTGCCGCCGGCGCAACGGGTGCCGCCTCCACTGCGGGCACCGGCGCAACCGGGGCAACAGGGGGCAAGGTAACGTGTTCAACTGGTGGCGCCGTCTGGTTCGTCGGAACCTCAACGCCAGCGCACCCGTCCAACACTTTGGCCATGGCGTCATGTTCGGCCTGGGTTACCCAGAGTTTGTAGGTGGCCTTGACGGAAATCTGCCGAGCCACGTAGTCACAGCGATAGCTCTTGTTCGGCGGCAACCAGGTGGCGGCGTCGCCCGCTCCTTTTTGCTGGTTGCTGGGACCGTCAACGGCCAAAAGGTTCAGTGGATCATTGGCGAACGCGGTACGCACCTCCACGCTCAGCTGCTGCGCTCCCTTCTGCCACGCGTCGCTGAGGGCCACCACATGGTCGATCTGGACCGCACTGCTGGTCGCGGAGCCGCGCACAAAATCAATCGTGGTGGCTGTGTAGGGGTCGGCCAAAATACCGGTGAGAACCAGGCAGTCGCGCGTGCCGGGCTTGAAGGTTTTTGCGGTCAGGTCCCGATCCAAAATGTCATTGCGGGTATCGCAACCATTGCGGTCCACATCCGCCCACGCTTGCCCAAACATGGCCCGGTCGTAGCCGGTCTTGGGCGCTCGGCCCTTGACAGGCAGCGTCGCCAACACCTCAAGCGCCTTCGCGGCAAAGGCGGGTTGCTGGTTCGACGCCAGATCGGCACCACCGGCATCGGGGACTTCCTCACCGTCGAGGGGAGCTACGTCATCTGCAGTGGGGGTGGAACTCGGGGTATGGGTTGGTGTGGTGCTCTGAGTTGCGCTCTGTGCTGACGCGGCCGACGCCGGCGCCACCTCAAGCGTCGCTGCGCCACCGCACGCTGTGGTCATCAGCAATACGGAAGCAAACAGCGGGATCATGATGAAATCGACGGCCCCAAATGAGCGAGTCGGGCGTGGTACAGACAAGACGGAGATCTCCCCAAGCTAGGAACAGCGGTAATTTCCAGCCTATCGGTGAGTACTGACATTGCTTTGCCACGACGGGCCCACTACTGACCTTTCGCGGCCTGACCGGGAGGGGACGGCGGGAGATGGTGAGCTAGGCTGCGGTGACTTCGGCCAGGATCTCACGAAGGATCTCCTCGCCCGCAAGAACCCCGCGCACCGAGGTGAGACGGAGCTGCTCAGCCATGTGTCCGGCGTCGTGCAGTTCTCCATGAATGGGACGGAAAGCGAGCTGGGCAACGTCCAACATGCCCGCATCCAGCAGCGAATCGCCGGCTGCAATGACGTTCTCGGTACCTGTCCGGCGGATAACTTCTGCCAAAGCCGCCGCCTTGTTGATGGGTTTTGGAACGCAATAGAGCTTGCGGCCTTGCACCGAAACGCTCCAGCCTGCCGCGTCACACAACTCGACGAGCTCCGCCAAGAAGGCGGAGGGCATGGCATCCCGGTCAATGATGGCGTAGGCAAAAAGGTCCTCGGCGCGGCGCAGTCGCAGGATCCACGGCGCGAATTCCGGCTTGGCCAGATGCGCTTCAATCTCTTCCAGGGGCGCGCAATCTGCCGCCATGTGGGCCGTGAGCTGCGCACTCCACGCGGTGTCCGGCGCACCGTGATGCAGCAGCACCCCGCCGTTGGAGGTGATGGCGTATTCGGGGACCGGACCGGGCAGCTGAACACGTTCGTACTGGGCCTGTGTGCGCGTGGTGGCGGGAACAAACGTGGCCGCCGCTTTGACGCCAATGAGCAATTCTTCGGCGGCGCGCGTCATGAACGACAGCGGAGCGCCCTCATAAACCTCCACCACCACCATCGCGGGCGCATCCTTATCGGCACCACTGAGCCAGAGCGAGTTTTTGGAGTAAATCAGCGTCCGGTCAAGGTCGCAGGCAACAACATGGGGGGTGCTCATGCGTTCGGCACGGCCTTTCCGTCGGCGCCCACGGCGCTCTTGTCGAACTGCGGATGGATCAGCCCGACGCAGCTGTACGGCAGGCCCGGGACTTCCTCCACAGGGGTTCCACGCTGTTGGGCTAGCAACAGTACATGTGCGACGTCGGTCATCGCCTCAGGATTGACCAGCACCTTCCACGGCACTCGGCGCAGCAGCACGCGGGTGGTTTCGCCCACCCCGGGCTTGACCAGATTCACGTTGTTGATGCCGTACTCGGAGCTGATCCGTTCCACGGCCTGCCAACCGATCCAGCTCGGTTGCGGTGCTGCTGCCTGGTGTTCGGCGGTCAGGCGCAGTACCTCCGAGTGGATGCGCTGGAAGTGCGCGCCAATGGCGTTCAGGAAGTCATTGGAGACATCGTTGGGAGCCAATTCCGCATAGAACTTGGCGCCATGGAATTCGTGCGGGCCAATGTGCTCCACGTTGTAAACGGTGCGCGAGACCAGCCCCGAAACCGTGGAATTCAAGCAAGCCGAGGGGATCAAATAGTCCTCGCGGGTGCCGAACATGGATACGCAATGTCCGGGATCTGCCAGGACGGCAAGATCGTCGGGGAAGCGGGTGCCGGAACTGGCGGCGAAGTCATCCAAGGCAGCCGTGAGCTCTCGGGAAATGGCGCCCTTGCCGGTCCAACCATCCACAAAAAGGATTCTATCCGGATCAAAGTTGGCAGCCAGATACCGCAATGCCGTTGGGTCAAGGCCCACACCGCGCACAATGCTCATGGTGAAATGTGGCAAATCCAGGCCGTGAATCTCCTTAGCCCAACGCCGCATCAAGATGCCAATGGGGGTGCCCGCACGGGCCAGCGAAACCAGCACGGGCTGGTTGTTGCGGGCGGCCAGCGCCAACTCCGTCACCACGCCTACGGCTGTGGCAATTCGCTCACCCGCACGCTCCACAGCAACTTGGTACAGCTCCTGGTATTCGGAACTGGGCGAGTACTCCACCGGCAGCGATTCGGCGTAGCTGGCGGCACCGGACTGGATGGCACGCTCCCGCTCCGCGGTGGGTGCTTCCAGCTGTAGATGGCTCAAATCCTTCAGTAGCCAGGTGACCTCTTCGGCCGCGTAGGAGCCAAAATCCGGCCCGGTTAGGGGTGTTGGCAGGGCAGGCAGGCTCATGGAGCATCCTCTGTTTGGCTGGGGTGTGTGGGGGTCGCTACTGTCTGGCTGGGAGCGGCGTGGCTGGGAGCTGCGGCTGTGGGGGAATCAACGGGAAGCAGAACCACCACTGTGTCATCACTTGCTGCGGCCAGCACCACAGTCAGTGGGGGAAGGCCCGGGACTGAGCTGTGCAGCAGCTGCTCTCGGTCCGTGCCAGGTTCAGGGAAAGCCACAATGGTTCCGGGCCGTTGCCCAGAACCCGTTAGGTTGTAGGCAAAGCGGGGGCCGGGGCCGTCGTTGGTGAGATCGTGGCTGGCGAAGCTCAAGGAGCCAGCAATGGCGTAATCAGCCCGGTCGAGGGGAGCGATGGGTGAGCGCGTCGTGGTGGAAAAACGCACGTCATCGTCCGGGCGCAATCGGTCCAAGACCTGTGCCACGGCTAATGGCAAAGACATGTTTTCTTCACAGCCCAACACTGCGAACGGACCCTGGCAGCCGGTCCTAGCAAGTTGTTCAGCCAAATGCCCGGCAATGGCCTCAACGGTGGCCGGCGGAGGTGGGGCGATGTTGCCAAAGCGGTCGCTGCGCACCGGGGCAATGAAACCGGCATCGAACTCAAGGAAGGACACCCGCCCGGCAGCTTCCCCGGCAGTTTCGTCGGTGGGCTCGGTAGATTCCGCGGCAGGCATTTGTTCCACTAATTCTTGGCCACGGATGAGCACATCGTCGGGAAGCTCGATCCATCCCGTGCCCAACGCTGTCACCTGGATCTGACAACCCAACTCCGTCGCCAAGGCGTCGAAGCGAGCCCGGTCGGCGGCGCTGCGGAGGTCAATGAGTGCGGCCACTACGTAAATCTCATGCGACGTCAGGGCATGCAGCTCGCGGATGGTGTTGATGACGGTGGAACCGGTGCTGAACTCGTCATCGACCAGAACCACCGGCCCGCTCGTCGCCAACCACTGCGGATCCGTGGGAACCATGGCGTGCGATGTGGCGTGTGAATGCCCCTCCTCAAACCCGGCCACCGACTCCACCTCGGGCGTGGCATGCCGGGTTGAATGGATGTAATAGGCGCCCAGTGCATTAGCCACCAACCGCCCCAAACCCGTGGCCGTTTCGGCGTAGCCAATCACGACGGCGTCTGGCGCCTGTGTGCGCAACGACGCCACCGCGGCGGTGAGGGACGCGATGGCCGCCTGCCGCTGTCCGGGCCGTTCCCGCAGGGCTGCGGTGAGCAGGTCCGCGGCCGAGGCAATGGCCTCGGCGCGGGCCGATTCCAGAGGTGGGGTCCCGGCGTCGTGCTTCAGGGTGGAGAGGCAAGCTGCGACAAACGCCCCCAGCAGCTCGCCGGCCGCGATGACCAAACCCGGCTCGGTGGGCACATGCTTGGCCAACACCCGGGAGACCAGCAGGTGGGCGCGCTTGGGGTTGCGGCGCAGGGCCAGACCCACCAGATCCTCGATGGCAACGGCACTGGAGGGGTCACTGTGGATGGCGACGTTGAGTTGATCGGCAACAAAACCGCCGCTCCAGACACTTACGCCCGGCTCACTCACGCCATGCTCGCTTCCAGCAGGTCGACAAAACTAATGTTGGCGGCGGCCACACCAAAGGCGTCGGCGCGCAGCAGGGTACGTTGCGCCCAGGCCTGGTGCGGCTTCATCTCGTTCATTTTGTTGCCGTAGGGGGAGGCCGCGGCGCCGCCGTTGGTGTTGCCGGCGATGGCCAAGGCATCCAAATATTCTTCGTGACTGACCACGCTCATGGAATGGACCAGGGCCACGTGGGTGGGGTGGATGACAGTTTTGCCGAGCAGTCCGTTCGCAAGATCGAGCTCGATCTCCCGAATGAGGGTGTCCAGGTTTGCCGTCATGATGCGTTGACGGAGCTCAATTTCCTGGGGGCCCACGAACGGGGTGACGCGCAATTGTGGGCGCAACACGCGTTCGGTGTTGGCGAAGTGCTCCCAGACGGGGCCGGAGATGACGAAGCCGCCGTCGGGCCTGCCCAATACGTTCACAATGTCGCCAATGACGCTGGCCACCACGTTGACGTCATAGATGGTTAGATCCCGTGAGCGGCGAAGGCCAAAGGCGCTGGACATGTCCGTGGCGCCAATCCGGACCGAGAGGATATCCTCTCGGTTGGCGGCGAGCAGCGTGTAAATGTTGGTCAGCGCGGCGGCCCGGGTCTCGATGTGGATCACGGACGGTGATTCCAAGATGGGCATGACACGCAGCCTGCGAGTGTTGCTTGAGTGGTTGCCGTCCAGGCCCAGCTCGGCCTGAATGATGTGCAACACTTCGAGGAAGGCCGCAGCTACCCCTGATTCGTTATCGAACTTAGGGATCACAAAGCCGGTCAGTACGCCTGTGGCGGCGCCGGCCCGGCGGCCCACCGAGAGCATCTGTTCGGGCGTTCTGACCCGGACGAAAAGCAGCGGCAGGGCCTCGTCATATTCGGCGAGGACTTCAAGCGTGGAGACCACGTTGTCCTCTGCGCTGGCTACATCCGCATCGGGGATGGAGTCCTCCAAACACAGCACCATAGACACGCAGCCGAGATCGCGCTGGCGCAGAATGTCCTTGACTAGATTCGGCCGGTTAGCGGGAGTATATAGCGTCCCGCCAAGGGCAACGGCCTGCAGCTCGGGCGAGCTATGAGCCGTCAATTCCACAGGTAGACGATGAAAAAGGGTAGAGGATTGGAGCGCGGTCAAGGAGCGAAAATGTCGCATTGGCCCTTTCAAAGTAATCCTGAAATAAAATATGGCCCGCGAGGCATATGCCCTAGCGCCCGTAGGCGGAGGCGGGCGCGCTATGCGTCATGGACAAGTCGAACTCGTGCCAGATCTGCTGGTCGGTCCAGGTATGAGGCACCGGCTCCGCCCGCATCTCTAGGACGTTGCCGATCCTGTGTAGCAACATCACCATCTGCGTGCCATCGGCCGCAGGTGGCAGCGCCACGGATTCACCGGAGAATAGCCGCACACCCATGGCGGCACTGCTGCGATTGATGAACACGGCCCGGCGCAGTTCACGCACATGGCGCAAGGAAACCAGCGCATCGCGGCCGTGGTAACCCACCAATTCACGGTTCCCGGAAGTCATAACGGAGGTCCCGGCCTTGTGGCCATCCACCGTCGCTCCGCCGGTCACCCGGCGCACATCCTCCCACGCAACGGCCGTGCTGCCGCTGACCACCAAGGTGCCCACCGACGATTCCAGCACCGTCAGCCTGAGCACACGGTCCACCAGGTTCAGCTCGTAGATGTCCCGGATCCCGGGGGCCGGGAACAACAGCCGAACCTCATGATCCTCCAGCTTCGCCTTTTCTCGCTGTGCTGCCAGTTTCTTGGCACGGGGACTCGTGGACGACGCCGGAGCCGCACCTCCCAGGACCAACCCGGACGGGCTGGTCCTGGGAGGCGAGGCTACGCCGGAAGCCGCCTGTGCGGATGGTTGCGACGTGGGGCGGGCGGTTGCCGGCGCGCTCGGTTGCAGACGGGGGGCAGCCACCGGAGCAGGCTGGCTGGAAGACGGCGGCTGAGTAGGCTGACGCAGCGTCAAGGAAGGCCCTGAGGATGACTGTGCGGGTGCAGAAACCTGGGGCCGGACCGAGGGTTGCGCGGGTGCAGTGGCCGGTGTCGATGCGTGGCGCAGAGTCAAGGACGGTCCGGACGATGGCTGCATAGGTGCGGCGGGTGCGGTCGCCGGGGCTTGCCGAGGGACCTGTGTCGGCGACTGTGCCGAGGACATAGCCGAGGTAACGCAGGGCTGAACCGGTTGGGCTGGGCCTGGTTTGATTCGGCGACGCAGAAACGGCAGGTCGGTGCGCGGAGCTGAAGGATTATTCACGGTGAGGCCCTACAGGCTGATTCCGTAGTCCTTGGCCACTCCGGCCAGACCTGTGCTGTAGCCCTGCCCCAGTGCACGGAACTTCCAGTCCTCGCGGTGCCGGTACAGCTCACCAAAGATCATGGCCGTGACTGAATCCAGCTGGCTGACGGCCAGGTCAAAGCGGACCAGTTCGCGGTTCTCTGCCGTGGCCACACGAATGTGGGCGTTTCGTACCGCGCCAAAGGTGCCCTGACCACGAAATTCGGGGTCCACATAAGCCAGGAAGATGATCTTGGAAATGTCCGCCGGGATCCTGCCCAGCTCGACATCGATCTGCTCCTGATCGCCGGAGCCCACAAAGGTCACCGAGGCATCGGCACTGGCAAGCTGGTTGAAGTACACCAGGTGCTCATTGGAGACCGCCTTGCCATCTGAATCGCACATGATAGCGAAAGGGACCAGCTCGGCCTGGGGGCCGCGGCTGGGAATGATGTCCCACCCCATGGCCACAAGGACCTGATCCAGGCCCGGATTTTCAGCCGTTAGGGCCGCGTTGGCCCCTGCCACTAGTGTTGCCAAGACTGGCCCTCCAAACGCAATGGGTCCCTCTCTGATGCTGGTTGTTGAAGCTGCAGGGCAGCATCCTGAGCGGAGAATTTATCCGCCAAGAAGCGGCCGTGGGTAGATAGTTCTTCCACCGCGCCAATGCGGATCTGGTTGAGTAGATCCGCCAAAGTTTCCTCCAGCGTGGCCAATTGCTCGGCGAACATGAAGGTTGCCGACGATTCCTCGTCGTGGTGTGCCGGAGGTAGCGATAGGTACGACTGCAACGGCGTAGGGACGTAACTACAAATCATGGCGTTGAGCAGGACGCGCTGCTCCGTGGAACAGCCCCTGATGCTAATGTCCGCCACTGCCTCACGCATGAGGTCGCCCAAATGGCGCAACTGTGAAGTCAGCAAGGGAGGCAGCCTGCTGCCGGATCGGCGCACGGCGGCGCGCAAACTGTCCACGGAGGCACCCATTTGGGCAATTTCCTCCGCGACCGGGTCAACTACCGGCGGGGCAGGTACTTGGGGCGCCTGGCCTCCGCCGAACCTGCCCCCCACAAAACGGCCAATCATCGCATTACCCTAGTTTCGTCGTCGTACGTTTTAGCCTACTCGCGTTCCGACTGGCGGGAGCGCTCCAAGTAAGGCTTGGCCCGCTCCAGGCCGGCTTCCAGGGCTACCACGGTGCCTTCCATGTTCTTGGCGGCCGAGGCGCGGAAGGTGTCGATGGCGTCCATGGTTTCAAAGACGTTATCAAAGGCCTTCTGCAAGGTCTCCACGCTGACGCCGGATGTTGACGCCTGCTGGTGGATGCGGACCGTCTGATCCTTGAGCATCTCACTGGTCTTGAGAATCATGTTGTTGGTGGTGGTGTTGATGGCGTCAATCTGGTCCAGCACCATCTTCTGGTTAGCCAGGGCCTGGGCCACGATCACGGCAGTGCGCAGGGCCGAAATGGTGGTGGTACGGGCCCGGTCAACACCCTTGATGAGTTCCAGGTTGTTCTTACGGATCAGATCCATGGCTAGGTAGCCCTGCACCGAAACAGCCAGCTGCGTCAGGATGTCCTGGTGGCGCTGGCGGATGGGGAACAGCACATCGGCTTCAAGCTTCTGCGCCTGCTCAACCTGACCCGAAGCGCGGGTAGAGTCGATCTTCTCAACACAGGCAGCGTCCAGGGCCTTGGCGAACACGGCGTACTCGCTCAGGCTCTGCATTGTCTCCCAGAGCTTGACCTTTTCCCCGGCCAGGCTGGCGTTGTCCTTGAGGAGCTCGTCCTGGCCAGCCATGAGCGACTTGATGATGGCATCGAGCTGGGTCTGGGCGGACTCGTACTTCTGGAAGTACTTGGCCAGCTTGTTGCCACCCGGAATGAAACCGAGAATCTTCCGGCCAACGGTCAAATCTGCGTTGTTCGGGGTCAGATCCTCCACCGTGCTGCGCAGATCATTCAAAGTGCCCGCAACCTGGGCTTGGGCGCTGTTGCCACTCTTCTTGGCTCCGGCAACAGAAGTTGAGGAGCGCTCCAACATGCGGCTGGAAGCATTCGAGGAGTTGGTCATTTCCGAACCGGCCAGCTTGGAGATGCCATCAACCTTGGAGGTGAACTCGGGGCTGCGGGCATCGAACGTGGCGATCTCGGCGATGTAGTCCTTGGCCTGACGGTTGATCTCGGCCTGGCGTTCGGCAGGCACCGGAACCATGCCGGGGGCTTCTTCAGCCGCGACGATCGCCGGAGCGTCGGGGGCTTTCAGTACCAGTGCGGTTTCGGTTTCGGTGGGCGGGGTCAAAGGTGAAGTCATGGTGAGATCCAATTTCCAAGTAGTTGGAGGTTGTTGAAGCGTTGCTGAAACGGAGAAGGCCGAAACGGTGAGGGGTCAGCCCAGAGGGACGCCGAAGTCGGTGGCGATGCCGGCCAGCCCGGAGGCGTAGCCCTGGCCTACGGCCTTGAACTTCCATTCGCTGCCATTACGGTAGATCTCCGAGAACAGCATGGACGTCTCGGGAGCAGCATCTTCGCTCAAGTCGAAGCGCACAATTTCCTGCTCGTTGCCTTGGTTGACCACGCGGCAGTAGGCTCCGCGAACCTGGCCAAAGTTCTGGCCTCGGGCTTCGGCTTGATCGATGGAAACCACGATGACAATGCGTTCTACATCTGCGGCAACCTTGGTCAGATCGATCAGGATCTGCTCGTCATCACCTGCGCCATCGCCAGTGCGGTTGTCACCGAGGTGAGTCACCGAACCGTCCTTGGCAGCAGGCTGGTTGTAGAAAATGAAGTCATCGCCGGAACGGACCTTGCCGGATGCGGCGACCAGCAGAGCTGAGGCGTCCAGGTCAAAAGCCTCACCCGTGGTGGTGCGGGGATCCCAACCCAAGCCAATGAGTGCCTGTTGCAGGCCGGGGTCGGTCTTGGTCAAAGAAAGGTTGTTGCCCTTGGCAAGCGAAAGTCCAGCCATGAAATCGCGTCCTTACATTGTAAATGGTTTGTGAGCTGCCGGCGGGTTGCCGGTTACCGTCAAAGCGGTGTGGTGCGCGGATTCCTCCGCGCACCACGGTGAACTAGTCCAGAACAATTCCGTAGTCGGTGGCGATGCCGTGCAAGCCACTGGCGTAGCCCTGGCCGACGGCGCGGAACTTCCATTCTGCGCCGTTGCGGTAGATTTCAGCGAAAACCATAGTGGTCTCCGACGCGGCGTCCTCGGAAAGGTCGTAGCGAACAATTTCTTGTTCGTTTTCCTGGTTGATCACACGGCAGTAGGCGTCGCGAACCTGACCGAAGTTCTGGCCACGGACTTCCGCTTGGTCGATTGAGACCACAATGACCACACGTTCAATATCGGCGGCAACCGTGGCGAGATTGATCAGGATCTGCTCGTCGTCGCCGTCACCTTCACCCGTGCGGTTATCGCCCTGGTGAACAACCGAGCCATCCTTGGATTCCAGCTGGTTGTAGAAGATGAAGTCATCGTTATTGCGGACCTTGCCGCTGGCGGTAACCAGCAATGCTGATGCGTCCAAGTCGAACTGGTGACCGCTGGTGGTGCGCGGATCCCAGCCCAGGCCAACCATGGCCATCTGCAGGCCGGGATCAGCCTTGGTTAGGGAAAGGTTGCTGCCCTTGGAAAGTGTCAAAGATGCCATCTGAACTGAACTCCTCTAATAACTGAAGTGCCACTTACAAACTAAAACGAAATAGCCTTTGGCGAAACCCTACAGTGAGTTTGCTGCCGGTTGGATCAGGTCCATCGCGGTGCGTCCGTTGGCTCGCTCGCCAATAGCAGTGAACGCCCAGCCGGTGCCCTCGCGGGACACCTTGGCCATGATCATGGCGGTGTGGGTGCCTGAATCGGTCAGCTGGAAACGGGCAACTTCAGGGGAGCCAGCCGTTGAATCGTCAACGAGGCGGCAGAATGCGTTCTCTACCAGGTCAAAGGTCTGGCGGCTGTAGCTGCTGATAACAAACACAATCTGGGACACGGCCGGTGAGACCTTGGCCAGATCAACCAGGATGGTCTCGTCGTCACCGTCGCCTTCACCGGTCAGGTTGTCACCGGTGTGCTGGGTGGAGCCGTCTTTGCTCTTCAGCTGATTGAAGAAGACCGTGTCAAGGGCCTTACCGCTGGCGTCAAAGAAAATGGCTGAGGCGTCTAGGTCGATATCGGCTGCCTTCTTCAGGCCGCCAAACAGTCCGCGCTTGACGGGGGCTGCAGAATCCCAGCCCAGTCCCATCCGCACCCGGGTGAGGGCGGCGCCGTCGTTCTTCTTCAGTGAAAGGGCCTGGCCCTTTTGCAAACTAAGTCCCATAGCGTGTAGCTCCTTGGTGAATAGGTGTGGAAAAACGTGGGTGTTGATGCTAATTAGTGAGCTGCTCAACCTTGATTTCTGCTGCTGCAGCTCGCTTGTTTCGAACAATGGAAGACCAGAATGAGGCGCCGATGAAGACCACGCCGATGATTCCGGTGATGACCTCGTTGACCTCGATACTGATGGTCAAGAGCAAGATGATGGACAGGGCGCCAATGGCCCAGTGGGCGCCATGATCCAGGTATTCGTAGTCATCGAGGGTTCCTTCGCGGACCAGGAACACCGTCAGTGAGCGGACGAAGATGGCGCCGATCAGGCCGAGGCCAAGGGCGATGATGATGGGGTCGGAGGTGATGGCAAAGGCGCCGATGACGCCGTCAAAGGAGAACGAGGCGTCAATGACTTCAAGGTAGAGGAACAGCATGAACGCGGCCTTGCCCACTGCCTTGCCGACGCCCTTGTTGGACTTTTTGGTGATTTTTGCCGCCTCGGCAGCAATATCGTCTGCGTCCGAATCACCGTCACCGTCGACGTCGAAGAGGTCACCGAGGCCGTTCACCAACATGTAGGTGACCATGCCCAGAATGCCTGCGATGAGAACGTCGATTTCCTTGCCGGGGCGGACCATGGCGGCGGAGGCCACCAAGATCAGCAGGGCGATGACCATTGATGCGCCATGCAGGCGACCAATGAAAGCTAGAGGTTTCTCGAGCCACTTAAGCCAGTGGATTTCGCGCTCCTCGAACATGAAGTCGAGGAATAGCATGAGCAGGAAGACACCGCCAAAGGCAGCGATTTGCGGGTGCGCGTCGTGCAACAGGTAGGCGTAGCTGCCTTCTGTATGGATGTCGCCCTTTTCCAGCGCCAGTTGCACGGCTTGGATCGGGTTGAGGTTGGCCGTGACGCCAACAATCAAGAGCGGGAACGCGATGCGCATACCGACAACGGCGATCAAAATACCGACCGTCAAGAACATTTTTTGCCAGAACGCGCTCATCTTTTCCAAGATGCGGGCGTTAACTACGGCATTGTCAAAGCTGAGGCTGACTTCCAAAACACCGAGGATGGCACAGAGGATAAGCGCTTCGATGCCGCCGTAGAAAAAGGCGAGGGTGAGCGCTACTGCGGTGATCCCGAAGGACCAGCCAAAAGTTCTCATGAACACGCGCTAAAAAGCTCCTCAGGAAATCCTAAGACCTGCCACGGATCAGGGATTTCATCGATCTGGATTCGGTGCCACGAAGCCTCACGGCACGGGCCCGGATTGTTCAAATTCAATTATCTCCATTCACGCTACATATTCCTAATGGTTGGCCGTTCCGAAAAGTTCCCGGTTGTCATTGAATCTGCTGAGCATCATCTTGCCGTACCCCTCCGACATTGGGTGTTTTGGGCCGTATTTGCGGGGCGCGGGGGAGGGTTGTTGCGGTCGGCTAGGTCTTGGGCTCCCACATAGACTGGATTCATGACCCAGGCTCCTGTTGAAAACGTTGATCCTGCAGCCGTGGCTGCGCTTCCCAAGGCCGAACTGCACCTGCACATTGAGGGCACCCTCGAGCCGGAATTGATTCTGGCGCTGGCGGCGCGCAACGGCATCACACTGCCGTTTCCCACACTGGAAGCATTACGGGAACAGTATGAGTTCACCGATCTGCAATCGTTCCTGAACCTGTATTACGCCAACATGGCCGTGCTGATCACGGAGGCTGACTTTACCGACATGACGGGGGCCTATTTGGCCCGCGCCAAGGAATCTGGAGTCCGCCATGCGGAGATCATGTTTGATCCCCAGGCTCATGTTGCTCGCGGAGTGGAACTTTCGACGGCGGTCAACGGTATCGCCGCTGCCCTCGCCACCAGCGAGGCAGACTTTGGTATCACGACAGGACTCATCGCCGCATTCTTGCGTGATGAATCTGAAGAGTCTGCGCTTGCCGTTCTGGAGCAGCTGCTGGCTATGAACGCGCCCATTATCGGCATTGGCCTGGACTCAGCAGAGGTGGGCAATCCGCCGTCGAAGTTCATCCGCTTGTTCAAGCGTGCCGCACAAGCAGGGCTGCGCTTGGTTGCTCACGCCGGCGAAGAGGGCCCGCCCAGCTATATTGAGGACGCGTTGGACCTGCTCGGTGTGGAGCGGATCGACCATGGAATTAGGGCTGTAGAAGACAAATACTTGGTTAAGCGGCTGGTGGCTGAGCAGGTTCCCTTGACGGTGTGCCCGCTCTCGAACGTCCGGCTGCGTACCGTGGACACCCTGGCCGCCCACCCGCTGCCGCAGATGATTACGGCGGGGCTGAACGTCTGCGTCAACTCCGATGATCCCGCATATTTTGGCGGCTACGTTGGGGCTAACTTTGCGGCTCTCGTGGCGGAGTTTGAATGGGACTCGGCGACAGTTGAGCTGTTGGCGGCCAACTCCATCCGCTCCTCTTTTGCCTCTGACGAGCGCAAGCAGCAACTGCTGGGTGAGCTTGCTGCTTGGAGTGCTGCACAGGACTGAGTTCTTCGTGGCGTGCGCTGGATATGGTCGGGCAGAATCAACGTGGCTGGCGGGAAGTTAGCCGAGGGCAAGCAGATCCCCGGCCGCTTGTGTCACCGGGCCCACCTGCTCGATGAGTAGGAGGGTGCCTAGTGCACACATGATGAGGCCGCTTGTCAGTGTCACGCCGCGAGCCGCAGCTGGACGTGATCGCAACAATTTCCGAGCGCCGACTGCCACGAGCGAGTAAATGACGGCGGTCATAGCGACGAAGGACAGCCCCAGAATGGCCGACTGAAGTGGTACTGAAAATGCGGCGTCGACCTTGATGAACTGCGGGGTGAGGGCAACGAACAGCAGCAGCCCCTTCGGGTTGATACTGCTGGTACCAAAGCCTTGCAGGAACGGTCCCCAGGCTGAGTTGGGTTTGCCGAGTGCGGAGGCTGTAGGGGTCAAGTCCTCAGGCGTCATGGCTTTTCCCGCAGCCGGATTCACGGGCAGTTCTCCGTTCGGTCCCACGGTGACAAATCCGGCGCCTCGCCATGATCTGGTGGTCATGAAGCCGAGCCACAAAAGGTAGAGGGCTCCGGCAACTGTCAGCCACAACAACAAACTAGGCATGGCTGCCATGAGTGCCGCGATCCCGGCCGCCAGCAAGATGGTATGCAGGACGTAGCCGCCACAAAGCCCTGCAATGGCAGGCACGAAACTGCGTTTTCCCAGACCGGAAGCGATCGCAAAAGCCCAATCCGGGCCAGGTGTGCAGGTCAGGGTGATGGCGACTATGAGGAAGCCTACGAGTGCCTGCGGTTCCATGATGCTCCTGCTGCCTAGATTCGTCGTGATCACTGCGGTTGTTGATCATTGTTGTTGATCTTCTACGGCAAGCTTAGGGAAAATGGAGACACAAGTGCTTACCTTTTTTGTCCATAAATACGACTGCCGCGATAAGATATATCTGTGATTGATGCCATTGATAAAGAAATTTTGCGCACACTTCAAAACGACGGTCGAATGAGTGCGACTGCCTTGGCTGCTGAGGTGGGTTTGACCGTTGCGCCATGTCACCGTCGGCTCAAAGATTTAGAGTCGTCCGGCGCCATTAGTGGTTACCGCGCCATCATTGATCCGGTTGCTGTAGGACTGGGTTTTGAGGCGCTGGTGTTTGTGACTCTTGCGCGCGTTGACCGTTCCACCATGGACGAGTTCGAGGCGCAGGTTTCGGCCAATGCTCGTATTACCTCAGCCCAGCGACTATTTGGCGACCCTGACTATATTTTGAGAGTCATGGCTAAGGATCTCAGTGACTATCAGCAGTGCTTCGACAATGAGCTGACGGTCCTCCCGGGTGTGCAGCGCGTCAGTTCCACCCTTGTCATGAAGAATCTGAAACCAGGAGCTGGACTGCCGCTCTAGTCTCCACGCCCCGGATTTTGTGGACCTGCCCTGGTACAAAAGTGACTCCATGGAGTGGCGCTATGATTGAAGTTAGGGTGTGGTCAGTCCACATTCAATGTGTTTTGCCCTACAGTTGAAATCATGAAAATTGCGCTCTTCGCCACCTGCATTGTCGATGCCATGTACCCGCGCACGGCACAGGCCACTGTGGCCCTTCTGGAACGGCTCGGACATGAGGTTGTGTTCCCCTCTGGGCAGGCCTGCTGCGGTCAGATGCACGTCAACTCCGGCTACTTCAAGGAAGCCCACGCCGTTGTGGCCAACCATGTCGAAGCCTTCGACACCGATGATTACGACGTCGCCGTGGCACCTTCAGGTTCCTGTGTTGCCAGTGTTAAGCACCAGCATGAGATGGTGGCCCGCCGCTGTGGTGATGCTGCACTTGAGGCCAGAGCTGCCAAGGTAGGCGCCAAAACGTATGAACTCTCGCAGCTGCTGACTGACGTCCTCGGCATCACCAACGCGGCCGAGCAGCTGGGCTCATACTTCCCCCACAAGGTCACCTACCACCCCAGCTGCCACGGTATGCGGCTGTTGCGTCTGGAAGACCGCCAGCTGACCCTGCTGGCAAGCGTGGGTGGCATCGAGATGGTGGAGTTGCCTCAAGCTGATCAGTGCTGCGGCTTCGGCGGTACCTTCTCCATGAAGAATGCCGATGTTTCCGCCGCCATGAACGCCGACAAGGCAGCAAATATTTGCGGCACCGGCGCCGAGCTGTGTTCCGGTGGTGACGCCAGCTGCCTGCTACACATTGGCGGCGGGCTCTCGCGGCAGGGCAGCGAGGTGGGCACCCTGCACTTTGCTGAGATCCTGGCGAGCACTCTTGAAAACCCCATAACAGTCACTGGCGACGTGAAATTGGCAGGGAGCAAGCGATGAGCAATACCTTTTTGGGCATGCCCACACTGCCTGTTTTTGGCAGCGGTAACCTCAACGCCACCGAGCCCTTCCCGAAGGCCGCGCACCGCGAACTCGGCAATGAGCAATTGCGGGCCAACCTGGGCCACGCAACCCACACCATTCGCGACAAGCGGCTGAAAGTGGTTGCCGAACTTCCCGACTGGGAAGACATGCGCAACGCCGGCAGCGCCATCAAGGACGCCACGATGGCGAATTTGCCAGCCCTGCTGGAGCAGTTCGAAGCGAACTTCACCGCCCGCGGCGGCATCATTCACTGGGCCCGCGACGCCCAGGAAGCCAACGAGATTGTCACCTGCCTGATCCGCGAGACCGGTGAAACTGAAGTGGTCAAGGTCAAGTCCATGGCCACCCAGGAAATCGGCTTGAACGAATACCTTCAAGAGCAGGGCATAGCGGCCTACGAGACTGACCTGGCTGAGCTGATCGTCCAGCTAGACCACGACAAGCCCAGTCACATCCTGGTCCCGGCTATCCACAAAAACCGCAGCCAGGTACGCGAAATCTTCCTGCGCGAAATGCCCGTGGTGGACCCAAACCTGACGGATGACCCGGCCCGTCTGGCCGAAGCCGCCCGCACACACCTGCGCAAAAAGTTCCTCTCCGCCAAGGTGGCCGTCTCGGGTGCCAACTTCGGCTTGGCCGACACCGGCACCTTGACCGTGGTGGAATCCGAAGGGAACGGCCGCATGTGCCTGACCCTGCCGGAAACGCTCATCACCGTCATGGGCATTGAAAAGTTGCTGCCGTCGTGGACCGATCTTGAAGTATTCATGCAATTGCTGCCCCGGTCTTCCACGGGCGAGCGCATGAACCCCTACACCTCGCTGTGGACCGGCGTCACCCCCGGCGACGGCCCACAAAACGTCCACCTGGTCATGCTGGACAACGGCCGCACCGCAGCACTCGCCGATGAATACGGCCGCACGGCACTGAACTGCATCCGTTGTTCGGCGTGCATGAACGTGTGCCCCGTGTACGAACGCACCGGAGGACACGCTTACGGATCCACCTACCCGGGTCCCATCGGCGCCATCCTTTCACCCCTAATGACAGGTATCAAGAGCGAGGAAAATAACTCCCTGCCCTACGCCTCCTCACTATGCGGCGCCTGCTTTGACGCTTGCCCCGTGAAGATCAACATCCCCGAAATCCTGGTCCACTTACGCGGCGAAGACGTTGATTCCAAACGCGCCAAGGTCAAGATCCCCACCCAGATGGACCTCATGATGAAGGGCGCCGAATGGGCGTTCTCCAAGGGCTCGCATTTGGCCCTGCTGGAGAAGGGCTTGCCTTTGGGCAAGCTCGTTGCCGGACGCGCCAAAGTCATCAAACGGCTCCCCGGCATCGCTGGCGGCTGGACCCAAAGTAGGAACATCCCGGCCCCACCCAGCCAGTCGTTCCGCCAGTGGTGGGACAAAGAACATCAGCCAGGCGCCGCCGTCGTACTTGGCTCAACAAAGAGCGAAGGGGAGCAGGCATGAGCGCCCGCGAGGACATCATGAACCGCATCAAATCGGCCCTGCGGGATGCGCCGGTGACGCCCGTGGTGCCCCGGGGTTACCGCCGCAGCTCGGACATGACCGCGGCGCAGCGCCTGGAGCAGCTCGTGGACAGGCTGGTGGACTACAAGGCGAACGTGTTCCTCACGCCCGTCGCCGACGTTGCCGCGCGGCTGGCCGAACTGCTCGCCGGCAGTGCCTCGATTGTGGTGCCGCATGGCCTGGAGCAGGAGTGGCTTGCAGCTTTGAAGAACGACGCCGGGACGTTGGCTGTGCATGTTGACTCGCCGGAGAGCCGCCTCACCGTAGCGGAACTGGATGCTGTGGACGCCGTGGTCACCGCTGCCGCGACGGCCGTGTCCGAGACCGGAACCATCATGCTGGATGGCAGTGATGATCAGGGTCGGCGTATCATCTCCCTCGTTCCGGATCGGCACATCTGCATCCTGCGTGCGGGGGACATTGTGGAGGTGCTGCCGGAGGCGATTGCCCGTTTGGAAGCAACCCGACCGCAAACCTGGATCAGCGGGCCCAGCGCCACGAGCGATATTGAACTCGAACGTGTTGAGGGCGTCCACGGGCCGCGAACCCTGGACGTCATCATCCTGACGTAGCGTCTCCGCTGCTCGATCGCCGGGTCCCGGCGATCGAGCCTGTCGAGGCCACCTCTCGACAGTTGCCGCTCCCGGTGAAAGCATGAACGTCATGAGACCTTCGGAGTTGTTGACTGACGCTTTCGGCAGGATTGGCACCATTGTTGGCGGTGTCCTGCACGGTCTGGAGCCACAGAACGCGAATTGGCGCCCGGGCGGGAGCGGCAATTCCATAGCCTGGCTTGTGTGGCACCTGTCGCGCGGGCAAGACGAACAAATTGCCGAGGTGGCCGGGACTGAATCTGTGTGGCGCAGCGGAGAGTACGCTGCCCGCTTTGCTTTTGGGCTGGACCCCGCCGATACCGGCTACGGACACACGGCAGAGCAGGCGGCGGCCGTTCATGTGGATTCCACGGAACTGCTGCGCGAGTACCTGCAGGCGGTTCTGGCCCGAAGTTTGGAATATGTTGGTGGGTTGAGCGATGCCGAGCTGGACCAAATCGTGGATGAACGCTGGGATCCGCCGGTGACGCTGGGTGTTCGGCTCATCAGCATTCTCGATGACTGCGTGCAACACGGCGGTCAGGCGGCCTATGTCAAGGGATTGCTGACTCAGAGTGACTTTGCGCCTGCGCGTGGTTAAGACACAATGAGGCGCCACTCAATGAGCTGCGCACGGTTACGGCCTAACGGTACGTATTGTGCCAATATCGGCATAATACGCAGGTGCGAGGTGCGAGGTGTCGTTGCTGGCCCAAGAAGATCCACTTAGGTTATACGCACGCCACGCCCGGCTGAGCTGCGCCACTCTTACAGCACCGCAACGCAGACCCACCGGCCCGCGTATAACTAAAGTCCTGAGCCGGCTTTTTGGAAACCCAGCAATCAGCTGACTCAAACGGTTGCTGCAACTGCCCATTCCGCGCAGCCGGAGATGGCACTGGAGCTGTGTCTGGTTAGCACGTAACCGTGCGCAGCTTCACGAGTGGCGCACCGTTACGTTGTAACCGTACGCATTATGCCGATATCGGCATAACACGCGGATGCAAAGTTTGTAGCTTGTGCGCCGGACGCTCAGGCGCCTGCGTACTCGCTTCAGGTGGAGCCCCGCCGGTGATCGAGCGTGTCGAGACCGGAGCCCCTTACATATTTCCCCGCCCAGACCTAGACTGACAACGACCCCATTAACCACTACTAATCACGCGCCCTAGGCGCGCATTTTCAGTGTGCCGCTCTACACGGCAGGGGTTGATTTCTCGTTGCACTTGAAGCGCCAATTAGGTGTCTTCTGAACTAACTGGGAAGGAAAAACCATGTCAGGAAACAAAGCAGTTGCCTACAAGGGACCCGGAGTCGTCGAGGTCATTGACATCGACTATCCAACATTTGAACTCAAGGACGGGCCGGGCGTCAACCCTGCCAATGTGGGAAGAAAAGTTCCTCACGGCGTCATCCTGCGCACAGTGGCCACCAACATTTGTGGCTCCGACCAACACATGGTGCGAGGACGCACCACGGCTCCGTCGGATCTGGTTCTGGGCCACGAAATCACCGGCGAAGTGGTCGAGGTGGGCCCCGACGTCGAATTCATCAAGGTGGGGGACATCTGCTCGGTCCCCTTCAACATCGCCTGTGGCCGCTGCCGTAATTGTAAGGAGCGCAAGACCGGCATCTGCCTGAACGTCAACCCCGACAGGCCAGGCAGCGCCTACGGTTACGTCGACATGGGTGGATGGGTCGGTGGGCAGGCCGAGTACGTGCTGGTTCCCTATGCCGATTGGAACCTGCTCAAGTTCCCGGACAGGGATCAGGCACTGGAGAAGATCATGGACCTGACCATGCTCTCCGACATCTTCCCCACCGGATTCCATGGCGCCGTCACAGCAGGGGTAGGTGTTGGTTCCACCGTTTACATTGCCGGTGCCGGACCGGTTGGCCTCGCCGCGGCAACGTCCGCCCATCTGCTGGGTGCCGCCGTCGTCATTGTCGCTGACATGAACGAGGGCCGCCTCGCCCAGGCAAGGTCCTTCGGCTGTGAGACCGTGGACCTCAGCAAGGGTGGGCCGGCGGAGCAAATTGAGCAGATCCTGGGTAGGCCCGAGGTCGACTGTGCCGTAGACGCCGTCGGGTTTGAGGCTAAGGGCCACGGCGACGGGGCCGGTGAGGCGCCGGCCACGGTGCTCAACGACCTCATGGACATCACGGCTGCCGGTGGTTCCCTTGGCATTCCCGGGCTGTATGTGACCGGCGATCCGGGCGGCATCGATGCGGCAGCTCAGAAGGGCTCCTTGTCGTTGAGTTTGGGCACCGGCTGGGCAAAGTCGTTGGCCTTCACCACGGGGCAGTGCCCGGTCATGAAGTACAACCACGGTCTGATGATGGCGATCTTGCATGACAAGGTCTCCATCGCCAAGAACGTCAACGCCCAGGCCATCTCCCTCACCGACGCGCCGCGCGGCTATGCCGAGTTCGACGCCGGTGCAGCCACCAAATACGTCCTGAACCCCAACGGTTACCTGGACTAGGCAGGGCAACTAGGCGCTGCAACTAACTAAGGTTGTTCAGGCGCCTTGGGCAGGCATACGCCGGTTTGGCTTTTTGCGAGAAACCTCGGCTCAGCTGAACCGGCGTTTGCCTGCCCCCCATCATTTTTCCCACGGCGCATTGAACGGGAAGTACTGTTCCAAAAAGTCGGTGACTAGTGCCCTGCGCCTTTCGGGGTCGGCGTCGCCAAAACTACCGTCATTGAGGCACAGAAAATCCGCATTGCGCCGGGCCAGCACCTGCGGCAAGTCGGCGAGCCCTGCCATATTTGCCGTATCCACGTAAACGCCCCGACCGTCCTTGTGCATGACGGCCCGGCCGGTCAGCAAGGCGTAGTAGTGGTACAGGGAGTTGGTCACCGAAATGTTTCCTGCTGCCCGGAATGTGCTGGCGGCCGTGGCCGCGAACTCCGGCGCAAATTCCTGTTCCAGTTCAGCTAGGACCGAACGACGCAGCGGCGCCGCGCTGTGTTCCAGATGATGGGTTGTGAAGGTGCCGAAGCGCTCCCATAAAAGCCTGCGGTTGACGCGGGCCGAGTTCTCAAAACCACTGCGTTGCACATCGCTTTCGCCCAGCCCGATCCGGTTGGGGGAGAGCATGAAGCGGGTGATTCCTCCAGGGGTAAAGAAGAGGTCCGGTGAAAGCGGGCGACCCAAAAACATGTCGTCATTGGAATATAGGAAGTGTTCCGCTAGGCCCTCGATGTGGTGCAGCTGAGACTCCACCGCCATGGAATTGTGCGTTGGTAAGACTGAGGTGTCGGCAAAGTGCTCCTGGCTGCGGACCAGGGAGACTTTCGGGTGCTCGGCAAGCCACTGCGGAGCCGGCGAATCCGTGGCAATGAAGATGTGCCGGATCCACGGGGCAAAAAGATGCACCGAACGTAGTGCGTACTTCAGTTCATCTACTTGGCGAAACCGGGCTTCATGGTCATCGCCCTCGCCTAGCAACGCTTCTGATTCAAGCTCCCGGCGCGCTGACTGGTAAGAGGCGGCGCTGCCGTCAACCCAGGAAAATACCATGTCGATGTCGAAGCGGACATCAAAGGCATGATCAATGAACATGTTCTCAATGGTGGGCCAGTTCAATCCGTGAAGCTCCACGGTGCTGCGCTTAGCTTCCCCACGTTCCACCGTTCGGCGCGTGAGCGAGTTTTCCAGCGGCAGGTCAATGTGGTCCGCGGAAAAGGCCCACAACTCAATTTGTACTCCCCATGCCGCCCCGTAATACAGCCCTCCAGTGGGAGCTACTCGTGGGCGGAAGAGACGCACGATCTGTGTTTCGGGCAGTTTGGCCAGCAATCCCTCGGCCAACAACACGGTGGATTTGCGGGTGTCAACGCTGCGCGCATAAAACGGTTCTTGGATGAAGGCGGCCGTCAGGCACCGTTCGAGGCGTTCGCGCAGGGAACGCTCGATCGCCAGCACTGGCCGTTCGTCGTTGCCGCGCACCAGCAGGTACTCGATCCCGCCACTATCCAGCGCCGCACGAACGGCCAAAAGATCGGCGACCATGGCCTCTTGGGGTGTAACTCCAGCCGTGTTGAGTAGGGCAAGTCTGTCGCGGCTGACCGTCACGTCTCGACGCGAGCGGATAGCTTCAAACGCAGGTGACGCGGGAGACGCAGGTGACGCGGGCGTTGTGGGCTTGCTGGGCACTGCGGACTCCTGAAGGCTGGCCGGTGGGGCGCTTACGAGCCTACCGGGTCGGGACCTGACCCAATCTGAAGACGTTCCCTGGGTCAAAGTGCCGGGCCAGGGTGGATAGTTTCTCCAGGACGGAAGGCGTGTAGCTTTCGGCAAATGCGCCACTTCCGTTGCCAGCTGCGAAGTTGGCGAGACTTCCTCCATGTGCCCAGGGAGCCATATTTTGGATCATCGCCTCCGCGTGCGCGCCAAAGGCTGGCAACTCCGGAGGTGGACCAACCGCGACCGAGTGCAGCCCGAACCCGGCTTCCCGGTGGCACAGCGCGCTTGGCGCCTCCGGCAGCTGAGGCAGGACCCCACCAAGTTGCCGGATCTCAACCATCAGTTGCGGGGAGGAACTGTCGGGTCCGGCAGCCTCCAACAGTGTCTCGACGGCCTCAAGGGGGAAGTCAGCTAACAGCGTGGATCTCTCCGCAGCGGGCAGGGAATCTTCAGGATCGGAGTGGACCAACCCGATCATGGAGGAAGGCATGGGCCCTACGGCATCCATCAGCAACACCCCAGCCGAGCGCATCGGCGCAAGCCAAGTGGCGCCCTCGTCCGCTGTTCCGACGAAGACGTACCGCACGGCGATGGTGAACCTGCCCGCGAGTGGTTCGGGCACGCCGGGCATGGGCGGCAATTGCATCATGGCTACCGAGGTGGTGGCCGTGTGGGGGAGAGTGGGGCACCATTGGGCCCAGGTGCGGAGTACGTTTTCGACGTGGGCCGTGTCGAAAAACAGGGCGCCGGCGTAGATGACGGGGAGTTCAAGGAGTTCGAATTCCATACCCGTGATGATGCCCAGGGAGCCTTTGCCGCCGCGCAGACCCCAGAAAAGATCGGGCTCCGATTGTGCCGTGGCATGGCGCAATTCCCCGTCGCCGGTGACCACATCGAAGGAGCGCACTTTGTCGGAGGCCGCGCCGAAAGTTCGCACCATGGGGCCGATGCCGCCGCCGCTCGTGTAGCCTGCCACACCAACTCCGGGCGCCGAGCCGCATAAGCCGATCAGGCCGAGGTCTGCGCCCTGGGTGAGGACGGTCGCCCACGTGACTCCCGCACCTGTCCGCGCCGTGTTGCTGTCGCTGTTGAGGGTGCAGGAGTCTAGCAACCGGGTGTGGATGAGGAGGGCGCCCTCGAAGTCGCTGGCAATGCCGTGTCCGGTTGCCTGTACGGCGACGGGGAGTGAGTTCGCGGCCGCAAATTTCACGCATTCAACCACGTCTGCGGCGTTGGCGGCTTCCACCACGGCGGCCGGAGAGGTTTGCACGGCAAGATTCCATGGCGTGGCTAATTCGTCGTACACGGGGGCGCCCGGCTCAAAGAGCGCACCGGCTAGATTGCGGCCCAATGCGCCAAAATCGATGGTGGGGACAGTGGCGGGTTCCGGCGCTTGAGGCGATTCCATGATGCCCTTTCAATGAAGGCCGCCGCACAATGCGTCAGGCCCCCAGACGGCCTGTTTCCAAGCCTGTCACCGCTGGGCTGATCTGGCTAGGGCCCGTACTGAAGTTCACGCTGAAGTCCACCGCTGAAGTCCGACGCCGGATCCCGGCTCAGCCTGCCATCGGCCGCTTCTTGCGGTGGAATAGGAGCGCCACGGCGATTCCGGCCAGCCAAAAATCTTTGGCCATTGCTGTCCCGGCGGAGGTGGGGCGGATGCCGTCGTCCTCGGTCATCCCGGGGGACTTCAGATAGGTGGCCACGAGTCCGCCGGAGAATGCTCCGAGCGCCAGCCCGGCCAGACGGCTCGGTACGAACGGGGCCAAGACGACTGCTCCAACGGCGATCTCGGAGTAAGCGAGCCGGCTGCCAAATTCTGCCGGGGTCCAGCTGCTCACCAGGGGAATGACCCGTTCCGCCGCTGACTGCAAGCCCGCGGCGTGTTCGGGTGCGAGTTTGAGCTTGCCAATACCGGAGTTGAGGATGAACGCTCCGGACACCAGTCGTAGTGCGGCGTTGCTGATGCTGAATCCCATGGGGTTCTCCTGAGTTCATGAAAAAGTTGCAGTGTTTTCAGCTTTCACACTATGGCGGGCACGTGCCTGTTGGCTAGGGGTGTGGAAGTTTGGCGATAACTCGGCGCGTGTCCGGGACCTGTTGGGGGCCACGCACGCAGAGGACTGAGCAGCCCACGTGAAAACGGCATCCACAATGTTCGGAGACTACTCCAAATTGACATCTGTGATGTTCGGCACATAGTGTTCTGCATACCGGGACAGCGCTTTCCCAAGTGGCTATCCGGGAAGAAGTGATCATGAATGGCCCTCACAAAGATGTAAAGGTAGAGGCAATGCAGCTTGCGAGCGAAGTCGAGAATTCGTCAGCCCATGAAGCAAAACGGTCGACTGTTCCCCCGGCCCCACGTTTGAAAAAGCCTTCTAAGGCTCGTGGCTGGCTCTTGGATCTCTGGAGGCCCGTAGTTTTTGTCGTCATCTTGTTTGGCGCTTGGTGGATGGTCACTGAAAACGGTTGGGTTGCTCCCTATATCCTCCCCAGTCCGGTGGATACCTGGACCACCATGGTGGAAAATGCTGCCTATTTGGGCGGTCATACCTGGGTTACCACCATTGAAACCGTCATCGGGTTTGCCATCGCGGTGGTCATCGGAGAACTTGTTGCCGTCCTGATGATTTACTCCAAGACCATTGAAAAAACCGCATATCCGCTCATCTTGTTCGCGCAGGTCATTCCGAAAATTGCAGTAGCCCCTTTGTTCGTGGTGTGGCTGGGATTCGGCATGGAACCAAAAATTGTGGTTGCTGTCCTCATGGCGTTCTTTCCAATCGTGGTTTCTGGTATGGCCGGCCTGAGATCGGTTGACCCGGAGATTCTGGAACTGACTTCCACTATGGGTGCAAGCTCCATCAAAACATTCTTGAAGGTGCGGCTGCCGGCATCCTTGCCCCAACTATTTTCGGGTTTGAAGGTGGCGGCCACCCTCGCTGTGACTGGCGCCGTCGTCGGTGAATTTGTGGGGGCAAACGAAGGACTTGGTTACGTCATTCTCCAAGCCAACGGCAATATCGACACGGCGATGCTCTTCGCAGCACTGATCATCATGTCCCTCATGGGAGTGCTCCTCTTTGCGCTTATCCAAATCGCCGAGTGGTTCCTGATCCCGTGGCACTCCTCACGGAGGGTCACGGGATCGGCCGCCACGGCAGGCTGATTGCCCAGCAAGAATCATTTAGCAGCAGTTCAAACAGCACCAACAGAATTTCCAAATGGGAGAAAACATGAACATTTCACGTCGCTCTGTCCTCACTACTTCCCTCGCTGCAGCCGCTGCTCTGGGCTTAGCTGCCTGTGGTGGCAATGACGCTGCCAAGCCGAAGCCAGAAGAGGGTGGGTCCACCGCAGCAACACTGATGCTCAACTGGTACCCGTATGGTGAACATGCAGCCCTCTACTACGGCGTTGAAAAGGGAATCTTCAAGAAGCACGGCATTGACTTGAGCATTAAGGCTGGCCAGGGATCCACCAAGACTGTTCAGGCGGCAGGCCAGGATCAGGTCGACTTCGGATGGGCGGACACTCCGGCTCTGCTGGCCAATATTGACAAGGGTGTGAAGGTCAAGAGCATTGGCGTGTTCCTACAAACAACCCCGTCAGCTGTTCAGGTGTTCACAGATTCCGGTATCAAGACTCCAGCGGATCTGAAAGGCAAGACCATTGCCGTTTCGGCCGGAGACGCCCCCACCACCACATTCCCGATCTTCCTGAAGGCTGCTGGTCTGGCCGAAGGTGATGTCAACCAGCAGAACCTCGACGCGGCGGGGAAAATGGCGGCATTGTTGTCCAACAAGGTGGACGGATTGATTGGCTTCGCTCACGATCAGGGTCCAACCATTGCAGCGAAGAGCGGCAAGGAAATGACGTATCTGCGCTACTCGGATGCGGGTGTGAATTTCTTCTCCAACGGTCTGGTGGCCTCTGACGGATTCCTCGAGAAGAACCCGGAACTGGCCACGGCGATGGTTGCCGCTGTTTCCGAGTCGTTTGAGGAAGCCATCAAGAACCCGGAAGAAGCAGCCAAGGCCATGGACGGCAAGGACCCGCAGATTCCGGCCCAGGATGTGGTCCAGGAACAGTGGAAGCAGACCATCAAACTGCTGACCACCACGAACACTGAGGGCAAGCGCCCTGGGTTCAACGCAGACGAGGACTGGACTGCCACGATCAAGACACTTGCAGATGCTGGTCTAATCGATTCTGGTGGCGAGACCAGCAAGTACTTCAATGCCGCATTCGCACCTAAGTAGGGAATGGTCATGACCGCAATGTCACCGGAGAAATCAAAGCTGCAGGTGGATCCTGTGGTTGAAATTGAGCACCTCAACGTCACGTTTTCCTCCAAGAAAGGACACCGGGTGGTGGCTGTCGAGGACGCTTCGATGACCATTCGGCAAGGAGAATTTGTCTCGATTGCAGGACCGTCTGGTTGCGGAAAGTCCACCATGCTCAAGGTGGTTGCCGGACTGACCCGAGCTACGAGTGGCTCTGTGCGTCTGCGTGGATCCGAAGTGACGGCCCCGCGTCAGGACATTGGCTACGTTTTCCAGAGGGCAGCGCTTCTGGAGTGGCGTAATGTGCGGGCCAATATCTTGCTGCAGGCAGAGATGCGTGGCATGGACAGGACTCACGCAAACAGGCGAGCTGATGAACTGATCGCCATGACGGGACTGACAGGCTTTGAAAAATCACTCCCGCACGAGCTTTCCGGCGGCATGCAGCAGCGTGTTTCACTGTGCCGCGCGCTGCTACATGAACCCGATGTACTGCTCATGGATGAGCCGTTTGGTGCTCTTGACGCCCTCACTCGGGAGAAAATGAACATTGAGCTACACCGGATCTGGCGTGAAACCGGGACCACTGTCATTTTGGTGACGCACTCGGTTTCGGAAGCGGTCTACTTAGCCAACCGGGTGGTAGTCATGAGTCCTCGGCCCGGCCGGATTCAGGAGATCATCGACGTCCCATTCGGCAGCAATCGGGACTTTGGCGAAACACTGGCTTTGCCGGAGTTTGGCGATATCTCTGCGCGTGTCCGAGACTTGTTGGGGGCCACGCACGCAGAGGACTGAGCAGCCCACGTGAAAAAAGACGGCGTTGGCGGGTCATGACGGTCTTATAAGACCGTCATGACCCG